>NZ_NBZV01000006.1:0-105000 GCF_002379095.1 Polaromonas sp. AER18D-145 | reverse complement strand
CGCAGCCAGTTCCAGCACGGCCAGGTAGCGCGGCGCATCCCTGAGCAGTTGCCGGCGCAGGGCCAGCGGGTCCTGCTGCACCGCAAACGCCAGCTCGTCGATAAAACATTCCGAAAAGAAGGCATTGTGCGAATGGCCTACCGAGCGCCAGAAACCCACTGGAACACTGTTGCGGGTGGCCACATGCGACATGTGCTGATGGGCAAAGCCGTACGGCAGGTCAAACAGGCCCTCCGCCGTGGTTCTGTCGGGCGTATCGACAGGGCCGGCCAGCATGGGCACACCGCGTTCCAGCCAGCGCGGACTGATGGCGTCGCCGGCCGACCGGATGCGCAGGCTGACGGGCTGGCCCTGGGCGTCGATCGCCGCGACCAGCCTGGCCACATGCATGGGCCGGTAAAAGTCGTGGGTGGTGTCTTCTTCCCGGGACCAGATCAGCTGCACCGGACGACCGCCGCATTCGAGGGCCACCCGGACGGCTTGGGCGATGTAGTCCACCTCCAGCCGGCGGCCAAAACCGCCGCCCAGCAGGGTGACGGTGACGCTGACATCTTCCGCCGCCACGCCAGCCACCCGCGCCGCGATCGCCGCCCCCATCTGCGGGACCTGGGTCGGCACCCAGACAAACACCTTGCCGTCCCGGACCTGGGCCGTGCAGTTCATGGGCTCCAGCGTGGCGTGCGCCAAGTAGGGCGCGCGGTACAGCGCCTCCAGCTTGCGGACGGCACCCGCCTCGGCCTGGGCCACGGACCCCTTTTCGTAAAAGGTGAAGCCCTCTTCGCGGTCTTCCCTGTCTTGCCCGTCTTCCCCCTGCAGCGCAGCCTCCAGCTCGCGCGCAATCTGGCGCGAGTCGAGGGCGCCGGCGGGGCGCTGGTGCCAGTCCACCGGCACCGCCTGCGCCGCCTGCTGGCATTGCCACCAGCTTTTCCCCACAACGGCAAAGCCCGCGGTGGAACCGGCATAAGGAGGCAGGCGCACCAGACGCTCCACCCCGGGCATGGCCAGCGCCGCGTTCACATCGATCGCCCCCGGTGCACCGCCCAGCATCGGACACAGGCGGATCGCCGCGTAAAGCATGCCGGGCAAACGCACATCGAGCCCGAAGCGGGCCGTACCATCGACCTTGGCGGGAATGTCCTTGCGCGCCGCGTTCCGGCCAATCACCTTCCAGTCCTTGCGCGCCTTCAGCGCCACGCTGCCCGGCGGCGTGGCAGCGGCAAAGCGCGCCAGCTCGCCGTAATGCGCGGATTTTCCCGACGGGTGCGAAATCACGCCATCGCGGACCGTGAACTCGGCCACCGGCAGGCGCCACTGCAACGAAGCCGCCCCCAGCAGGGAGGCGCGCGCCGTGGCGGCGGCCGTGCGCAGCACCAGCCAGGCGTCGGCCACACTGCTCGAGCCGCCGGTGGCATTGATGCCCAGCTCACGCGCCAGCTTGCGCACCACCCATTCGCCCGCCCTGACCTTGAGCGGTCGCTCTTCGAGCTCGAGGGGATGAAAAGGCAGGCCGGCGACCAGCATCGCCACATTGCCATAAATGCTGTCGGCGCCGGCCTGCTCGAGATGGACGCGCGACAGCGGCACATCCAGCTCTTCGGCCACCAGCATGGGCAGGGCCGTGTGGACGCCCTGCCCCATCTCGCTGCGCGCCATGGCCAGCACCACCGAACCGTCGGCGGTGATCTTGATCCAGCCGTTGAGCGCCACCGCGCCGTCGGCCGGCGGCCAAAGCCGTCCGGAACCGGTGCGCGAGCGCGGTGGCAGCGCCCCCCAGCCCACAATCAGGGCACCGGCGGCGCCCGCCGCGCTGAGCAGCCAGGTCCGCTTTTTCATGAACGCTTCTTCGCTGGCACCCGGGCCACGCCCATGCCCGCAGCCCGTTTGATCGCCAGGCGGACGCGCTGGTAAGTCCCGCAGCGGCAAATGTTGGTCATGGCCGCATCAATGTCGGCATCGGTCGGTTTCGGCGTCTTTTCAAGCAGGGCCGCCGCCGCCATCAACATGCCGGACTGGCAATAGCCGCATTGCGGCACCTGTTCAGCGATCCAGGCCTGCTGCAGCGCGTGCGGCCTGGCGGGCGTGCCCAGCGCCTCGATGGTCTGGATGCGCCTGCCGGCCAGGGTGGCCACGGGGGTGACACAGGCGCGCACCGCCTGCCCGTCCACCCGCACGGTGCAGGCGCCACAGGCTGCCACACCGCAGCCGAACTTGGTGCCCGTCATGTTGAGCAGGTCGCGCAGCACCCACAACAAAGGCATGGCCGGGTCGGCGTCCACCTGCACGGCCTGGCCGTTGATTTGTAGTTCCATAAAACGTCCGGTGGTAGCGGGCAGGCACGGTGCAAGCGGCTGCCCGCCGCTGCTGTCCCTTGCACTATAGCCATCCGGCCCTCATCTCCCAAAGCCCGAAAACCAGCATGCGAAATGGCGCACCCGGATAATCCCTGACAACATGGCACTAATTACACTTCTTGACGCTCAACTCGCTTTTGGGCACGTCGCACTGCTGGACCACGCAGATTTTTCGCTGGAACCGAACCAGCGCATTGGCCTGATCGGCCGCAATGGCACGGGCAAATCCTCCCTGCTCAAAATCCTCGCGGGCCTGGAAAAACCCGACGACGGCACCTTGCAGCTGCAGCAGAACCTGCGCATCGCCTACGTGCCGCAGGAGCCCAGCCTCGACCCGCACGCTACTGTTTTCATAGCTGCCAGCGCAGGACTGGCAAGGACCAGGCATGTGGTGGAGCTGTATCTGGCGGCCGACGAACACACCGACCTGGACGCCCTGCAGTCGGAAATCGAGGCGCTGGACGGCTGGAACTGGGAGCAGCGCGTGGAGGAAACCCTGCACCGCCTGCACCTGGACAAGGACGCCATCGTCGGCTCGCTCTCGGGCGGCACCAAAAAGCGCGTGGCGCTGGCCCAGGCGCTGGTCGCCAAGCCCGACGTGCTGCTGCTGGACGAGCCGACCAACCATCTGGACCTCGATTCGATCGCCTGGCTCGAAGAGTTGCTGGTCAACTTCAACGGCAGCATCATCACCATCACCCATGACCGGGCCTTTCTGGACCAGGTCGCGACCGTCATCGTCGAGCTGGACCGCGGCAAGCTGCTGAGTTACCCCGGCAACTTCGCCCAGTACCTGCTGCAAAAGGAAGAGCAGATGGCGCAGGAAGCCGTCATCAACGCCAAGGCCGACAAGCTGCTAGCGCAGGAAGAGGTGTGGATCCGCAAGGGCGTGGAAGCGCGCCGCACCCGCAGTGTGGCGCGCATCGGCCGGCTCGAAACCCTGCGCGACAACCGCTCGGCGCGGCGCGATGCGGTGGGCCGCGTCAACCTGGACGTCTCCAGCGGCGACAAGAGCGGCAAGATCGTGGCCGAACTGACCCATGTGACGAAAAGTTTTGGCCACCCGGGGTCCTCCAAAGTCATCGTCAACGGTTTCAGCGCGACCCTGCTGCGCGGCGACAAGGTGGGCCTGCTGGGCCCCAACGGCGCCGGCAAAAGCACGCTGCTCAAGCTGATTCTGGGCGAGCTGCAGCCCGACGTGACCCTGCCCCCGGGCAAGGTGCGCCAGGGCGCGAACCTGCAGGTGGCCTACTTCGACCAGATGCGCGATGCCCTGGACCTGGACGCGACGCTGGAAGACTTCATCAGCCCCGGCAGCGAGTGGGTCGAGATCAATGGCCAGAAAAAACACGTCAAGAGTTACCTGACCGACTTTTTGTTCAGCCCCGAACGCGCCCGCTCCCCGGTGCGCAGCTTGAGCGGCGGCGAACGCAACCGCCTGCTGCTGGCGCGCCTGTTTGCCCGGCCGGCCAATGTGCTGGTGCTCGACGAGCCGACCAACGACCTGGACATCGACACGCTGGAACTGCTGGAAGACCTGCTGCAGAACTACGAGGGCACCGTCTTCCTGGTCAGCCACGACCGGCGTTTCCTCGACAACGTGGTCACCAGCACAATTGCCTACGAGGGCACGCCGGACAACCCGGGCTTCTGGCGCGAGTACGAGGGCGGTGTGACGGACTGGATCACCCAGTCGAAACGTGCGGCGCAGCTGACCGGCGGCGGCAAGACCCCGGCCGCCGCCTCCAGCGCCAAAACCACAAGCAAAAACACACCTGAGCCCAATAAGGACGGGCGCGAGCAGCTATCAAAAAAGAAGCTGAGCTACAAGGAGCAGCGCGAACTCGACGGCTTGCCGGCGCTGATCCAGCAGCTCGAGTCGCAGCAGAAGGCGATCGAGCAGGAGCTGTTTGACGGCACGCTGTACACCACGAACGCCAAACGCGCGGCCGAACTGAACGCCCGCAACACCAAGATCGAGGAAGAACTCATGGCGGCGCTGCAGCGCTGGGAGATCCTGTCCAGTTAGTGGGCAGCATAGCGCCAGGTCGCCAGCGGATCGGGTAAAACACCTACAGGATGTCGCGCCGGTGTCGGGGCGTATGACCCCCTTTGAGCCAGCGCCCTGCGCTAAAGTGGCAGCATTGTCCAAAACCACTTCATGCCTCCAAGTCCGTCGCCCCCTGCCTGCCCGTTTTTCGCCCGCTGGCGCTGGATCCCTCCGCTGTTGCTGGGTGTGTGGATGACCGGCTGCGCCTCCCTGCCCAGCGAGGTGGACCGGCCGGTCTCGACGGCCCTGGCCGACCCGACGGAAACCCGCATCGGCCGGGCCGTGCAGGCTCGCGCCGCCCAGGCCGAAACCCACAATGATTCCGGCTTTGCGCTGGTCAACAGTGCCGAACTGGCATTCACCAGCCGCATGGCGCTGATCAGTGCCTCGGAAAAAACACTGGACATCCAGTACTACGCAATCCATGCCGACGAGACCACACTGCGGATGTTTGACGCCCTGCGCGCCGCCGCCGCCCGCGGCGTGCGCATCCGCATCCTGCTCGACGACTTCAACACCGCCGGCAAAAACGCCCAGGTGCTGAAACTCGCCTTTGAAAAAAACATCGAGCTGCGCCTGTTCAATCCCCTGCCGGGCGGGCGCGGGTCGCTGTTTTTCCGCATCCTCGGGTCGCTGAAAGACATGGACCGCCTCCAGCGGCGCATGCACAACAAGATTTTTGTCGCCGACAACGCGGTCGCCATCACCGGCGGGCGCAACCTCGGCGAAACCTACTTCGGCCAGGGCGAGGGCACCAACTTCATCGACGCCGACGTGCTGGCGGCCGGCCGGATCGTGCGCGAGCTCTCGCGCAGCTTTGACCTGTACTGGAACAACCCGCTGGCCTACCCGGTGGAGTCGCTGATGACCGCCGCGCAGCTGGAAGCCATGAAGCCGCCGCCGGCAGCGGGCTTGCCGGCGGGCCAGATCAAACCGGTCAACGGCGAAACCAGCGCTGCCGCAGGCGGCAATATCACCGGTGGCGCGCCGGCCAAACCTGCGAGGCCAGCCGTGCGCAAGGTCACCGCGCTCGACGGCTCGGTCAGCGTGGCCGACCCCCTGCCCGACAGCACCAACCTGGCGCTGCTGGAATGGACCTGGGCGCCGTCGACGCTGCTGGTCGACAAGGCCTCCAAGATCGCCGCTGACGCCGACGCGGTGGAAGCGTCGCAGGACACCACGGTCGATGGCCTGCTGCAGCTGATGGCAGAGGCCAAAAGCGACCTGCTGATCGTCTCGCCCTACTTTGTGCCGGGCCGGCGCATGATGGACCAGCTCGCGGCCATCCGGCAAAAGCACGTGCGTATCCGGGTGCTGACCAACTCGCTGGCGTCCAACGACGCGCCCGCCGCCCATGTGGGGTATGCCCGTTACCGCAAGGACCTGCTGGGCCTGGGCATTGAACTGTATGAAATGCGCGCCGAGCAGGAGAGCACCCTGAGCGGCTTCAGCTCGCTCGGCAGTTCTGGCTCGGCCGGCGGCTCACGCGCCAGCCTGCATGCCAAGATCGTGGTGCTGGACGACAGCCTGCTGGTGGTCGGGTCCATGAACCTGGACCTGCGCTCCCAGCTGCAGAACAGCGAGGTGGCGCTGGTGATCCGCAGCCGCAAACTCGCGGCCGACACCACCCGGCTGATTGAACCGGCGCTGGCCAAGGGCGCCTACAAGGTCGAACTGGAAAACGGCCAGCTGATCTGGCGCGCGCCGCAAGGTTCGCAGCTGAAGGACTCGCGCACGGAGCCGGACGCGAGCCTGGGGCTCAAGCTCATGCTCACGCTGATCGGACCGCTGGCGCCCGACGAGATGCTCTGAGCGCCCGGACCTGAACGGCCGGGGCAAGCCCCCTTCTCAAGCCTCCGGCGTATCGGTGTCGCGCAGGCCGTCGCGCAGCCCCTTGCGCGCGGCGGCCGCGAGCGCCTCGTACCGGGTCCGGAAGGCGTCCAGCGACTCTTCGTTCAGTTCCTCGAGGTCGAGCAGCGCGTTGTGGGCACCCTGGGTGGCGCGTATGAGTTCGTCCAGCTTGATCTGGATCGCCTCGGTGTCGCGGTTCTGCGAGTTCTGGATCAGGAACACCATCAGGAAGGTGACGATGGTGGTGCCGGTGTTGATGACCAGCTGCCAGGTATCGCTGAAGCCGAACAGCGGCCCGGTGACGATCCAGGCAAGGATCACCAGCAACGCCATGAAAAAGGTGGCCGGTCGGCCGGCATAACGCGAGGCAGCCTTGGCCGCGTTGGAATACCAGTTGTTCTTGCTTGCCATGGTGTGTTCCAGGGGTCAGGAGAGGCTGGAGAGGCTGGCATCGGGAAACCCGATGCTGCATCCCATGTGGATCCTGAAGACATCAACCAACCCTGCGGCGACCGCACCGGCCTCGCGCATGCGCGCCCGGCAGCCGGGCGCATGAACAGGCCGGAGCGGCTCGATCAGCATGCAGGGACACCCTGCCCGTTGCCGGTCCGGCGGGCCGAATTTGCTATTGATTCAATAGCTGTCTGCGCCCATTCCGACTGGGCTACAGGCCAAAAATGCTTAAAAACCGGATAACGACTCATTTCAGTCACTTCATGCCGTCCCGCAGCCGCGCAAACACCTTCCAGAACGCCGCTTCCTGGGTGGTCGCAAAGTTGATGCGCATCAGGGTGCTGGGCTTGCGCACCGCGTGAAACAGCGCACCGGGCGCGATCAGGTACCCCTCGTCGAGCATGCGCTGCGCCAGCGCGTCGGTGTCCACCCCGGTCTCCACCCAGCCGAACAGGCCGGCGGGTTCCGCCGCAAAGCTGCAGCCGTGCGCCAGCGCCAGCTTGACGCTGCGGGCGCGCGCCGCGTCCAGCCGCGTGCGAATGCGTTCGGCATGGCGGCGCAGCTGGCCCTGGTCGATGCACCAGGCCAGTGCTTTTTCCAGCAGCGAGGGCGTGGTCAGCGTGCCCAGCAGTTTGGTGTCGAGCAGGCGCTCCACCAGGTCGGGCGGCGCGGCCATGAAACCGACGCGCCAGCCGGGCGCGAGGATCTTGGCAAAACCGCTGACATAAATCGTGCGCTGCAGGCCGTCGAGCGCACACAGCCGCGTTGCATGTTCGGGCGCCAGGTGGCTGTAGGTGTCGTCCTCGACGAGGTGGAAGTTGTGCTGGTTGGCCAACTGCAGCACGCGGTGCGCGCTACCCGGCGCCAGGCAATAACCGGTCGGGTTGTGGAACACGCTGACACTGACAAACAGCTTCGGGCTGTGCAGCGCGCAGTACTGCGCCATGACCTCCAGGTCCGGCCCGTCGGCGCGCCGCGGCACCGGCAGGATGCGCATGCCCAGCGCGTCGAGCCGCGCAAACTCCACCGCCCAGCCGGGCTCCTCGACCATCACGCAGTCGCCGGCGCGCAGCAGCGTGCGGCTCACGATGTCCAGCGCATGGGTGGCGCCCACGCTGGTGATGATCTGTTCGGGCACCGCATGCACATTGAGCGCGCTGAGTTTTTGCGAGAGCGCGCGGCGCAGGCCGCTGTCGCCCATGGGTTCGCCATAACTGAGTGAACACTCGCGCAGCGCACTCGCGCTGGTGACCCTGCGCACCGCCGCCGGCATGAAGCTGGTCTCCAGCCACTCGGGCGGAAACACGCCCATGCCTGGTTGCGGCTTGTTGCTGACCCGGTGGAACATGCCGCGGATCAGCGCGGTGGCATCCACCGGCGCCTGCCGGGTCGCCATCCCGGTCGCGGTGCCCCAGCTGCTCAGCGGCGGCGGGGTTTCAGGAGCACTTGAACCTAGCACCCCAGTTGCTCCGTTTTTTGTAGCAATTTGCACTGGATGGACGGGCGCCAGGACCGCATTGAACGATGCATCGCGGACAAAAAACCCGCGATTCCGGCGCGCCACCACCAGGCCTTGCGCCTGCAACTGGTCATACGCCGCGACCACGGTGGACACACTGACGCCCTGTTGCCCGGCACACAGGCGCACCGAGGGCAGGCGCGCGCCAGGCGCCAGCAAGCGGCTGCGAATGCGCTCGGCAAACCGTACGCTGAGCTGCTCGGTCAGGGACTGGGAAGCGGTTTTCATCAACATGGCGGACCCCGGCGGCCCCGGTGCAACGCAACACCCGCGGCCTGTGTACTGACAATTTGACCAGCACAGTTTGAAAATTTGTCACTCTAACTGTATTGGTAGTGTGCTGGCTTGAACTATAAAGTCTGAGTCATGAATTGGCAAGAATTTACAGCCCTGCTGGTGCTGGCGACGGCGATGAGTTTCTCTCCCGGCCCCAACACCACCCTGTCCACCGCCCTGGCGGCCAACCACGGCCTGCGCCGCGCCATGCCTTTTGTCTGCGCGGTGCCGGTCGGCTGGGGCGTGTTGCTGAGCCTGTGTGCGCTGGGCCTGGGCGCGCTGCTGCTGGCAATTCCGTTGCTGGGCCTGGCGATCAAGCTCATCGGCGTGGTTTACCTGCTCTGGCTGGCCTCGAAGATCGCGCGCACCCGGCAGTTGGGCCAGCTCAGCGAAGCCGACGCCGAACGCATGAACGTCGGCTTCTGGCAGGGCGCGGCGCTGCAGTTCGTCAACATCAAGGCCTGGATGCTGGCGCTCGCGATTGTCAGCGGCTGGATCGCCGGGCGCAGCGACCCCGGCCTGCGTTTTGCCGTGGTGCTGCCGGTGATGCTGGCCTATGCCTTTGCCAGCAACCTGGTCTACGCGCTGGCCGGTTCGCTGCTGCGCGAGTGGCTGTCCGGGCCCGCCGGCAGCGGCCGGCGCCTGGTGGGGTTCAACCGCGCCATGGCGGCGGTGCTGGTGGCGACTGCGGTCTGGATGCTCTTTATATGACGCAGCAACAGATCAACAAGGGCCTGTGGCTGGGCCTGCTGGGCATAGGGATTTTTGCGGTGACCCTGCCGATGACGCGCCTGGCCGTGGGCACGCCCGAGGCGCCGCAGATGTCGGGCGTGTTCATCGCGCTGGGCCGGGCCGTGGTGGCCGCCGCGCTGTCGGCGCTGTTCCTGCTGGCCACACGCGCGCCACTGCCGCAGCGGCAGGACTGGCTGCCGCTGGCCATCACGGCCGGCGGTGTCGTGTTCGGCTTTCCGCTGTTCACGTCCATCGCCATGCGTTATGTCGAGGCCATGCATGCCAGCGTGATCGTCGGTGTGTTGCCGCTGGCCACCGCCGCGGTCGGCGCCCTGCTGCACCGCCAGCGGCCATCGGCCGGTTTCTGGCTGTGCGCGGCCCTCGGCAGCGCGCTGGTGGTGGCGTTTGCACTGCTGCGCTCGGGCAGTGCCGCGGGCCTGTCCATCCACTTCGCAGACGGGCTGCTGCTGGCCGGCATGTTGTGCGCGGCGGTCGGCTATGGCTATGGCGCGCGGCTGTCGCAACACATGCAGGCCGAACATGTGATCTGCTGGGCGTTGCTGATCTCCCTGCCCTTGACGCTGCCGCTGGCGCTGCTGAGCTGGCCCCAAGTGGCGATCAAGATCAGCGCCTGGGCCGGTTTTGCCTACCTCGGGGTGTTTTCGATGTGGCTGGGCTTTTTTGCCTGGTACCGCGGCCTGGCGCTGGGCGGCACGGTGCGTGTCAGCCAGGTGCAACTGGTCCAGCCCTTTTTGTCCATGCTGTTTGCGGTGCCGCTGCTCGGTGAGCGCCTGGACGCGGTCACCGTGGGTTTCAGCCTGGCCGTGATTGCCACCGTGTTTGCCGGCAAGAAAATGCCCGTCCATACCGCCACCTGGAAGGAAGCCACATGAAGATGAGCCACATCCCTTTCGGCACGACCGACTGGTCCGCCGTGGCGCGCGGCGAGCATTCGGCACAAAGCGGCCAGGCCTTCTGGCGCACGCAGCAGTTTGGCGAGGTGCGCGTGCGCATGGTCGAGTACACGCCCGGTTACGTGTCCGACCACTGGTGCAGCAAGGGCCATGTCCTGCTGTGCCTGGCGGGTGAACTGCACACCGAGCTGGAAGACGGCAGCCGGCATGTGCTGCTACCCGGCATGAGTTACCAGGTGGCCGATGGGGCTGAGGCGCACCGATCAAGCGCACCCAAAGGTGCGACACTGTTTATCGTGGATTGACGACAGAAAAGAGCACAACCATGGAAAGAAGCAACATGCACTGGACCCTGGCCGCACGCGCCGAAAAAATGAACCCCTCGGTGATCCGCGAGATCCTCAAGGTCACCGAAAAGCCCGGCATCATCAGTTTTGCCGGCGGCCTGCCCTCGCCCAAGACCTTTCCGGTCAGCGCGTTTGCCGAGGCCTGCGCCAAGGTCTTGCGCGAAGACGGTCCGGCGGCCCTGCAATACGCCGCCAGCGAAGGTTACGGCCCGCTGCGCGAGATGGTGGCAGCCATGCTGCCCTGGCAGGTGGACCCGGCGCAGGTGCTGATCACCACCGGTTCGCAGCAGGGCCTCGATCTACTGGCCAAGATCCTGATCGACAAGGACAGCCCCATCCTGGTGGAAACGCCGACCTACCTGGGCGCGCTGCAGGCCTTCACGCCGATGGAGCCGCAGGTGGTGAGTGTGGCCAGCGACGACGACGGCATTGATGTGGACGACCTCGCACGCAAGGCCAAAGGCGCCAGGTTTCTGTACGTGCTGCCCAACTTCCAGAACCCGACCGGCCGCACCATGAGCGAGGCACGCCGCGCCGCGCTGTCGGCCCGCGCCGCCGAACTGGGTTTGCCCATCGTGGAAGACAACCCCTATGGTGACCTCTGGTTCGACACGCCGCCCCCGCTGCCCCTGAGCGCGCGCAACCCCGACGGCTGCCTCTACCTCGGTTCGTTTTCCAAGGTGCTGGCCCCCGGCCTGCGGCTGGGCTTTCTGGTGGCGCCCAAGGCGCTTTACCCCAAGCTGCTGCAGGCCAAGCAGGCCGCCGACCTGCACAGCCCCGGCTTCAACCAGCGCATGGTGGCCGAGGTGATGAAGGACGGTTTCCTGGACCGCCATGTGCCGACCATTCGCGCGCTCTACAAATCGCAACGCGACGCCATGCTGGCCGCGCTGCAACGCGAGATGCCATCGGACGTCAGCTGGAACACGCCCGACGGCGGCATGTTCCTGTGGGCGCGGTTGCCGGCCGGCATGAACGCAGTGGCGCTGCTGCCCAAAGCCGTCGACAAAAACGTGGCCTTTGTGCCGGGCGCCGCTTTTTACGCCGACAACGCCGACGAACGCACCTTGCGCCTGTCGTTTGTGACGGCCAGCATCGCGCAGATCAACACCGGCATTGCGGCGCTCGCGGCAGCGATCCGGGAGAGCCGTCCCGGCACGGCCATCCTTCGACAGGCTCAGGACGAACGGGACACAGCGGCGAGCGTGGGGGCTAAATAACCATGCTCAAGATCTGGGGGCGGATGAGCTCCATCAATGTCAAGAAGGTGGTGTGGACGGCGCAGGAGTTGGGCCTGGACCTCCAGCGCACCGAAGCAGGCGGCCTGTTTGGCCTGGTCAAGACGCCCGACTACATGGCACTGAACCCCAATTCGCTGGTGCCGGTGATCGAGGACGACAGTTTTGTGCTGTGGGAGTCCAACGTGATCGTGCGTTACCTGTGCGCCCGGCATTCGTCCGGCGACATGTACCCGACCGACCTGCGTGAGCGTTTTGACGCCGAACGCTGGATGGACTGGCAGCAGACCACGCTGAACCCGGCGAGCCGCCCCGGCTTCTGGCAGCTGGTGCGCACGCCACCCGAGCAGCGCGATGCCGCGCTGATTGCCGAATCCAATGCCGCGGTCGAAGCGCTGATGGCGATGCTGGACACCCACCTGGCGCAGCGCAGCTTCATGGTCGGCGAGCGTTTCACCGTGGCCGACATTCCCGTGGCCTGCGAGGTGCACCGCTGGTTCGGCCTGCCGCAGCCGCGCCAGGGCCGGCCCCACCTTGAGCGCTGGTACGACATCCTGTGCGCCCGGCAAGCCAGCAAGGGTGTGCTGGACCTGGCACTGTCCTGACAACTTCCACCTCTCATCTCTCACCTTCCGGTCCCACAGCATGAAAACCAGGCTCCTTCGACAAGCTCAGGACAGGCTCTTCAAACAAGTCGACGTCTTCACTGACCAGCCCTATTTCGGCAACCCGCTGGCCGTGGTGCTGGACGGCAGCGGCCTGGACGACGCGGCCATGCAGCGTTTTGCGCGCTGGACCAACCTGTCGGAAACCACGTTTGTGCTGCCGCCCGCCGATCCGTCGGCCGACTACCGCGTGCGCATCTTCACGCCGGGCGGCGAACTGCCTTTTGCCGGCCATCCCACGCTGGGCAGCTGCCACGCCTGGCTGCAGGCCGGCGGCACGCCGAAGCGCCAGGACTTCATCGTGCAGGAATGCCAGGTCGGCCTGGTGAACATCCGGCGCGACCCTTCGACCCTTCGACATGCTCAGGACAGGCCAAGCTCAGGACAGGACGGCGGGCGGCTGGCCTTTGCCGCGCCGCCCCTCCAGCGCTCGGCGCCCAGCCCTGCGGTGCTGGCGCAGGTGGCTGCCGCCCTCGGCCTGAAAGCGCAACACATCCTGGCCGCGCAACTGCTCGACAACGGACCGGTGTGGCTGGGCCTGCTGCTGGACAGCGCCGACACCGTGCTGCAGCTGCAACCGGATCACGCCGCGCTCAAGAAACATGGCCTGAAAGTGGGTGTAGCCGGCGCCCATTCAGCGCAGACAGCTCCTGTTTTAATAGCACGCGCCAACCGCGAGGCGCGCGCTTTTTCCGGCAGCACACACCCCAGCCCCGCAGAAGCGGCCACGGCAGACTTTGAGGTGCGGGGTTTTGCAGCGCCCATCGGCATCGAGGAAGACCCGGTCACCGGCAGCCTGAACGCCAGTCTGGCGCAATGGCTGATGGCCGAAGGCCATGCGCCCGAACGTTATATGGCCGCGCAAGGCACGTGCCTGGGCCGCGCCGGCCGCGTCTACCTGACGCGCGAGCCTGATGCCCAGGGTTCAGCCCAGGCCACTTCGACGGGCTCTGGACAGGTCTGGGTCGGCGGTCAATCGGTCACCTGCATCGATGGCACGGTGACGCTGTGAGTGACGCTGTGCGCCGCGCGCCATGAAACAGGCCCAGGTCGATCACCTGGTCGTCGTGGCTGGCACGCTGGCGCAGGGCGTGGCCTGGTGCGAGGAAACACTGGGCATCACGCCCGGCCCCGGCGGCGAACATCCGCTGATGGGCACGCACAACCGCCTGTTCAGCGTGGCCGGCCCGGCCTTCCCGCGCGCCTACTTCGAAATCATTGCGATCCAGCCCGGCGTCACGCCCCTCAGGGCGGCTGGCACACACCGCTGGTTCGACATGGACGACCGCGCGCTGCAGGCCCTTGTGACCCGTGAAGGACCGCAGCTGGTGCATTTTGTCGCCAGCGTGCCGGGCGTGCTGACTGCCGTCAAGGCCCTGGCCGCCCTCGGGCTGGACCGCGGCAGCGTCGTGGCAGCCTCGCGCCAGACCGCGACGGCGCTGCTCCAGTGGCGCATCACCGTGCGCGATGACGGCCAGCGGCTGTTCTACGGCGGCCTGCCCACCCTGATCCAGTGGGGCGAGGCTGGCGAAGACCCGGCGCGCGCCGCCCACCCGCTGGACGCCATGGCGCCCTCGGGCGTGACGCTGCAGGCGCTGCAGGTCCGCCACCCGCGTCCCGACAAGCTGCAGGCGGCGCATGCCGCCATCGGGCTGGCTGGTGTGGCGGTCACGCCGGGCGCGCCCAACCTCATCGCCACCTTACAAACACCGCGTGGCCTGGTCATGCTGGAATCGAAAGGCGTCTGAATGTACCGTACGCAAGCGCTTGCTCCGCCCGCTACCCGTCCCGGTACCGGCCTGCCCGACCTGCCCGCCATCGAAGCCGCGGCCCGCGTGGTCTACCGCGAGTTCCAGGCCACGCCGCAATACCGCTGGGGCCTGTCGAGCCAGCGCCTGGGCACCGACTGCTGGATCAAACACGAGAACCACACGCCGGTCGGTGCCTTCAAGATACGCGGCGGGCTGACTTATTTCGAAGCCTTGAAGCAGGGCCATGCCCTGCCGGCAGAAGTCGTCAGCGCCACGCGTGGCAACCACGGGCAAAGCATAGGTTGGGCGGCGCGCGCGCATGGCGTGGCCTGCACCATCGTGGTACCGCGCGGCAACTCGCTGGAGAAAAACGCCGCCATGCGCGCGCTCGGCGTCACCCTGATCGACCACGGGGAGGACTTCCAGGAAAGCCGCGAGTTCGCGATGCGCCTGGCGACCGAACGCGGGGCCCACATGGTGCCGAGTTTTCATGCCGACCTGCTCAGCGGCGTGAGCACCTACTGGTGGGAGTTCATGCTGGCGGTGCCGCAGCTCGATGTGGTCTATGTGCCGATCGGCCAGGGCTCGGGCGCGTGTTCGGCCATTGCCGCCAAACTGGCGCTGGGGCGAACGCTGCGCATCGTCGGCGTCGTCAGTGCACACGCCACCACCTACGCCGACTCGCTGGCCGCCGGCCGCGTGGTCGAAGCGCCGGTCAGCACACAACTGGCCGACGGCATGGCCTGCCGCATCGCGGACCCGGCCGCGCTCGACATCCTGTTGCCGCACCTGGACCACATCGTGAAAGTCAGCGATGCCGAAGTCGCGCAGGCCATGCGCGACCTGTATGCCGACACCCACAACATCGCCGAAGGCGCAGGGGCCGCAAGTTTTGCCGCCGCCATGCAGGAGCGCGCGCAGCTCAAGGGCCAGGTGGTGGGCACCACACTGTGCGGGGGCAACGTGGACAGCGCCACTGTCGCGAAGGTATTGAGCCCCCACGCTTCTCGCTTCGCGTAGTGCGCTGCCCCCCGAGGGGGCGCTGCGCCTGCGGACTGGCAAAGCCAGATCCGCGGCCCCTGCTTGAAGTGTTGCCGCACGTTTGCTGCCCAAAACCTCTGAACTCGAACCTTCAGTCACGCGCGTGACTAAAAGCAAGAGCGCAGCGCGCCACAATTTGCCCATGGGAACCCTTTACCTTGTGCGCCACGGCCAGGCCTCGTTTGGCGCTGAAAATTACGATGTGCTGAGCAGCATGGGGCACCGGCAGAGCGTGCGCCTGGGGGAGTACTTCAAATACAAGGGCGTGACCTTCGACGCGGCGCTGACCGGCACCCTGAACCGCCAGATCCAGACCTTTGCCGGCATCTGCGAGGGCATGGGCATGGCGCTCGATGCCTTGCGGCAGACCGGGCTCAATGAATATGACGCCGAAGCGGTGATCGCGGCCATCCATCCGGCCAAACTCGACAAGCCGACCTCGCCCGAGATGTACCGCAGCCACTTCCGCCTGCTCAAGGACGGCCTGGCGCAATGGATGGCCGGCGTGGTCAGCCCGCGCGGCATGCCCAGCTACACCGATTTCGTGGCGGGCATCACCGAGGTGCTGGACCACGTCAAGACCAGCTACACCGGCAACGTGTTGCTGGTGTCCAGCGGCGGCCCGATTGCCACCGCCGTGGGCCATGTGCTGGGCACCAGCCCCGAGGCCACCATCGACCTGAACCTGCGCATACGCAACTGCTCGGTGACCGAGTTTGCCTTCACGCCGAAACGCCACATGCTCGTGACCTACAACACGCTGCCGCACCTGGATGCACTGGAACACGCGGACTGGATCACCTACTCATAGGGTCTGGCCGCCTGCGTCCCGCGTGGAAGCGAGCAGCCATTGGAGGTAGGCGCTGGAGCCCGTGAGCACCGGCAACTGCAGAATCTCCGGCGTGTCGTACGGGTGATGGGCAAGAATGAAAGTTTCCACCTGCGCATAGAGTGCCGCGCGGGTCTTGACCAGCAGCAGGTATTCGGCTTCGCGCCGGCTCTCGCCCTGCCAGACATAAAAACTCTTCACCGGCATCACCTGCACACAGGCGGCCAGCTGCGTTTCGACCAGCTGCTGCGCCAACACATCCGCGGCGGCCTCGCTGCCGACGGCCGTCATCACCATGCAGACCGCGTCCATGAGCGGCCCGGTCCTAACGTGGCGCCTGGCCGCTGACGCGCCAGACCACATTGCCCACATCGTCGGCCACCAGCAGGGCGCCGCGTTTGTCCATGGCCACGCCGACCGGTCGCCCCCAGGCCTTGCCGTCCGGGCTGACAAAACCTGTCAGCACATCGATCGGCAGGCCGCTGGGCCGGCTGTCCCTGAACGGCACAAACACCACCTTGTAGCCGCTGCGCGGCTTGCGGTTCCAGGAGCCGTGTTCACCGACAAACACGCCGCTGGACAAGGCTGGCGGCAGCGCACTGCCCTCGGCAAACGCCATGCCCAGCGGCGCCACGTGGTTGCCCAGCGCGTAGTCGGGCGCGACAGCCGCCGCCACCAGATCGGGGCGCGGCGGCTTGACCCGTTCATCCACGTTCTGCCCGAAGTAGCTGTAGGGCCAGCCGTAAAACGCGCCGTCTTTCACCGAGGTCAGGTAGTCGGGCACCAGGTCGCTGCCGATTTCGTCGCGTTCGTTGACCACCGTCCACAAGGCGCCGCCCGGCGCCCAGCCCATGCCATTGGGGTTGCGCAGGCCGGTCGCAAACAGGCGCTTGGCGCCGGTCTGCGGGTCGATCTCCCAGATCGCGGCACGGCCGGCTTCGGCCTCCATGCCGTTTTCACCGACATTGCTGTTCGAACCCACGGTTGCATACAGCTTGCTGCCGTCCGGGCTGGCGATCAGGCTTTTGGTCCAGTGGTGGTTGATGGGTCCGCCCGGCAGGTCGGTCACGGTGACGGCCGGCGCGGTGATGGTCATCTGACCGGGTTCGTAAGGGAAACGAACCACGCCATCGGTGTTGGCGACATAAAAGCTGTTGCCGATCAGCGCCATGCCGAAGGGCGAGTTCAGGCCCCGCAAAAACACCGTGCGGGTTTCAGCCACGCCGTCGCCGTCAGCATCACGCAGCAGGGTGATGCGGTTGGCGCTGGGCACACCAGCGCCGGCGCGTTTCATCACCAGCCCGGTGATCCAGCCCTTGATGCTGAAGCCGGCCTGCGGCTGGGCCGGCTTGTTGCTCTCGGCCACCAGCACGTCGCCGTTGGGCAACACGTGGATCCAGCGCGGATGGTCCAGTCCGCTGGCCAGCGCCGTCACGCGCAACCCGGCCGCCGGCACGGGCAGCACACCCGCGGGCCAGCCGATGGCCTCGGCGACATGCACGGTCGGGATCAGCGTCTTCGTCGGTGGCGGCAGGGTCGGCGTGGCGCCGAGGTCGGCACCGGACGGCAACTTGGAGATGTCGCCACAGGCGGTCAGTCCTGCTGCCAGGAGAACCCAAGTTGCCAAACCGGAAGAAAACGCGGTTGAGTGCGGGGCTTTGGAGAACTTCATGTGACAAGCCTTGTCGCGGCATACAAAACGGCCGCAGTGTTTTCCAGCATGAATCAGCGCGCGCGCGTTGCTGTCAGTCGACGGCGCAAGTGAAGGTCAGAATCAAGCGGAAGCGCCAAGCCGACCACACGCAGATGTCAGGCGTCGAACTGCGCGCGTGCGCCGGCTATTTGCGGGGAGCAAGTATGGCATCGTAGGACGCAGACGAGAACCCTGAAAGGCTTTGGCCATTCGCTACCAGGAGCGGAACACCTTGTTTGCCGCCAGCCCGCGCGTAGGCAAGCAGACCATCTTTCGTGTCTATGTCGACCTCTCGGTAAGAAACTTTTTTGGTCGCGAGATAGGTTTTCGCCAACTTGCAATAACCGCACCAGACAGCAGAAAAGAGGACCGTCTCGCTGGTACCAGGTATTTTCGTGTTTGCATCCGCCGCCTTTTTTAGCTGATCGATATACAGGAGCGTTTCCGCAGAGAGAGGGCTGGCTGGCGCATTATGAAACGTAAGGGCCCTGGCCTCGCGAGCATTAGGGGTCGGCCGATCGCTGTAGACCGTCTTGCCGTCAGGACCGATCGACTTAAAGAGCGTTGTTGTCGTTTGAGCAATTGCAGTACTGGAGGCGGCAAAAGCAAACAGGAGCAGCAGAAACGGACTCATCTTATGCCGCCCAACGTCTGACATGTATAGCATCCGCAAGCAATCGACACTTGCTCGCAGACGGGGCTCAACGGAGGGTTTGGACATAATTTCACCGGGGAGTATCGGGTATGGGGTTCGTAGACTCTTCATCGTCATTCCTATGAGGTGTATGGAGCCCCTGCCACGAATGGATTAGTCGATTCCCTTACCGCCCCTAACTATTGAAACGCCTTGGATGTTACGTGCTTACAGCTAGTCGGCTAGTCGGCTAGTCGGCTAGTGCATTTGGCCACCTTTTCCGAAAGTGTGGCGCGAAAGCTCCATCGCTTGGCTCCCAAGTCGGGCTGGGCCACGTGCCTCGGTGTTTTAAAACGCCGTTTTGTTGCTTAGCGTGTCACTGGGCAGCTGGTCAATTTCAGTCAGGAGTTGCGCGAAGCTGCGACCTGCGGCCCCTAACAATGCGCGGCCTTTGTCGGCTGTGGCGGCGGCGGCATTGCCAACCGCGCCCTGCGCGTTGTAGTCCTGCATTTGCCAGCCCAGCTTGGCACTGCGACCGTCGCCCAGGATGCTGAACTTTTTGGCCCTGTCCCGCGAGGTGGAATGAAAATTCTGCGCCTGCGCCATGTCCACCTGCCCCGGCTTGAGGGCCAGCATCATCGACGTTTCAATCTCGCCGGCGTGAATACCAAAGCGATGCTCGTCTGCACTGAATAAATTCGCCACCGAACCACCCTGCTCGTCGAGAAGCGGCAGGTTGAACCAGTTCACGCCATACACCAACATGTCCAGCCGCGCCCGCAGGTCGCGCGCCACGACATCGAGCAAGCCGACTTGGCCGCCGTGCGAGTTGAGCAACACGAGTTTTTTGACGCCGCTGCGCGCCACTGACTCGGCAACCTCGGTCCAGAGGTGAATCACTGTTTCGGCCTTGAGCGTGAGCGTGCCGCCAAAGCGGGCATGCTCCGGGCTCATGCCCACTGATTGGGTGGGCAAAAACAGCACCGACAAGGCAGATGGCAGATGGGGCAAGGTGGCTGCAACCACACCGTCGACCAGCGTGGCATCTACATTGAGTGGCAGGTGCGGGCCATGTTGCTCTATGGCGGCCACAGGCAACACGGCGATGGTGCGCGCCAGGTCCAGCCGGGCAAAGTCGGGGCTTTTGAGATCGGCCCAGAAGTAGCGGCGCGGGCTTGGCGTTGTCATGGCCATATTGTGCCGCTTGCCGTGTCAGGCAGCCGCAGCGGCTTGGCGAATGTCTTCGCGCAGGCTCTTCTGCTGGCTCAGATGGCGGTTTTGCCGCCCGGTCAGGCGCTTGTCAGATGCCTCCGACTTCTGCACACCGCTCAGCAAACCCGCCAGGCAGTGAGGCCGGGCCCGGGCGCCGCTCGCCTGGTAGTCGGCCAGCAAGACGGCACGCACGGCTTGTTCATTGAGCCCGCGCACCTGCGTCAGGTGTGCAAACAGCAGGTCCACCAGTTTTTCCAGCGCAAACTCATGCGTCTTGCCCGTCGTCTGCCAGAGCCAGTCGCTGAAGGCCAGGAAATGCCCGAAGGCCGAGCCGGGCCCCAGCAGCAGATCGAGGCTCAAGGCAAACCGGCCCGAGTTGGCAACCATGTCCCAGTAACGCGCAAAGCGTTTGATGCGCTGCATGGTCGCAAAATCCACCGTCGAATTCTGCAAGATGGTGTAGGGCGTGTGCGGGTCGTAGGCCATCGCAAATTCAAGCGTGTGCCGCGTGATCGGGGTGCCGCGCAGGCGCTTGAGCACGCCGAACTGGATCTCGTGCGGCGCGAGGGCGTGCAGGCGGTCAAAGCCGTCCGCAAAACTCTCCAGTGTCTCGCCGGGCAGGCCGAAGATCAGGTCGGCATGCACATGGGCGCGGCTTTGCGTGACCAGCCAGCGCAGGTTGTCAGCGGTCTTGCCGTTGTCCTGCTTGCGCGAGATGCGCTGCTGCACCTCGGGGTTGAAGCTCTGGATGCCGACCTCGAACTGCAGTGCGCCGTCGGGAAATTGCGCGATCAGCTCTTTCAGGCGGTCCGGCAGGCTGTCGGGCACCACTTCGAAATGCACAAACACATCGGGTGCTTGCGCGATGCGGTCCAGGAAAAACTGCAGGATGCGCACCGAGTTGTCGATCTTCAGGTTGAAGGTGCGGTCCACAAACTTGAAGTTGCGCGCGCCGCGGCGGTACAGCGCTTCCATCTCCGCCATGAAGACATCCAGGTCAAAGGCCCAGGCGGTCTTGTCGAGCGAGCTCAGGCAGAATTCGCACTTGAACGGACAGCCGCGCGAAGCCTCGACATACAGCAGACGCTGCGCCAGGTCCTCGGCCGTGTAGTCGTTGTAGGGCAGCGCCAGTTCTTCCAGCGGCGGCTGTTCGCCGGCGATGACTTTCATCAGCGGCTGCGGGCCGTCCAGCAGCGCGCGGCAGAGCTTGGGGAAACTCACGTCGCCCCAGCCGGTGACCACATGGTCGGCCAGGCGGCAGATCTCCTGCGCCCCGACCTCATGGCTGACCTCGGGTCCGCCAAGCACAATTTTGATGTCGGGCCGCAAGGTTTTCAACAGGCGCACCAGCTGCGTGGTTTCCACCACGTTCCAGATGTACACGCCGAGGCCGATCACCTCGGGCTGCAGCGCCAGCAGGTCTTCCACCATGCGGGTCTCGGGCTGGCCGATGACAAACTCGCGCAGCCGCGTCTGCGCGCGCAGGCCCGCGCCGCCGTGGCGGTCCATATTGGCCAGCAGGTAACGCAGGCCCAGCGAGGCGTGGATGTATTTGGCGTTGAGCGTGGCCAGGACAATGCGCGCCCCGCCCTGGGGCACAGGGAGAACGGGCGAAGGCGCGAGGGAGTTCATGCCGGTATTATCAAAGCATGTGCCCAGATCTGCTTTATCAACTGGCCCATGCACGCGCTTTGTCACGCGCGCGCGAGATGTTTCACTATGCAATTGATAGCTAGTCACGCATACGGGTTAAGGGCTGAGCTCACTTTTTCGTTACAACTTTCCCGACGACGCAAACCAGTACCTCATGAACAAAGAACCGCTCAAAAAACTCGAAGCCGACCTCTGGAAGGCAACATCGCAGAGCAGGAGCTGATCATCGGTCGCGGCCTGGCGGCGATTCGCCACAAACACGGTTTCAATGGCTACCTGCTTTGTCTGCTGAAGGTGGCATTCGCCACGGAAGACATTATTGGCAAGGCAACGGCTCAATCTTCAATGCCGTTGGCAAAGACGAACTGGCTCGGCTCGGCGTCTTCGAACCCAGTGTGGCCCTTGTGGAGAAATTTGAAGCCCTTGTACGTCCTGTCGACAGGCAGATTGCGGCTCTCTACCAAGCCAACGCCAGCCTCCAAGCCACCCGCGCCGCCCTCCTCCAACGCCTGATTCCGGCAAGCTGGCCGTGGACGGGCTGGACATCCACTTTCGGCCTGAAATGGCGGCTACCAGGTCGCGGATCAGCTATGTTATTGATAGCTTCACCCGCCCATCAGCAAAGGGCCGGGGCCAATTTGATGCCTGAAACAGGCTTTGGTGCCTCGGGAACCCTGCTTTCAGGCTCCAAAGTCCTGTACGCCCACGCAACTGGCCTCGCCCAGTCGGCCTTCATCTACGCAAAATAGTTGGCAAAAATAGCAAAAACAACAATCAAATCAACTATTTACAAAACTTTCAAAGTTGGCAAAATAAGCGCATGTACACCGAGCCACACCAGTTTGAGCCCTTGCTGCCGCTTGAGGGCCGCATGGAGCTTTTGCTGGCCAAGGCGCATGACCTGTCTCGCACGGCCACAACGCTGGCGGGCACGCCGGTGCCGCCGGAGTTGCACCGCCTGCTGCGCAGCATGAACTCGTACTACTCCAACCGCATTGAAGGCCAGCACACGCAGCCGCACGAAATCGACCAGGCCCTGCGTAAGGATTTCTCTAAAGACAAGCAACTGGCCGCCAAGCAGCGGCTGGCGGTGGCACACATCGAGGCCGAGGAGGCGCTGGAGACCCGTTATCGTGGGGACGAAGGCGCCAAAGCGCTTTACTCGACCGAGGCAGTGCAGGCCATTCACCATGAGCTGTTCAGCCGCCTGCCGGCCAAAGACCTGGTGACGCCTGAGGGCGAGCCCATCACACCCGGGCAGTTGCGCGCGCGCGAAGTGAAGGTTGGCGATCATGTGGCGCCTGCGTTTGCGAGCGTGCCGGCATTTCTGACGCGCTGGGGACGGTTTTACGCCAATGTGCGGCGCGGTGAGGCGGCTCTGGTAGCCATCGCTGCAGCGCACCAGCGGCTCGGTTGGGTTCACCCTTTTGTGGATGGCAATGGCCGAGTGATGCGACTGCACACGCACACGTTGCTGAGCGCGCTGGGTTACACCGGTGGCCTGTGGTCGCCCCTGCGTGGCTTTGCGCGCAGTAGTGAGCGTTATTACGCGCTGCTGGCCGACGCCGACAGCACGCGTCGTGGGGATCTGGACGGCCGCGGCAACCTCAGTGAACAGGCGTTGACCGCCTGGATTGACTATGTGCTGAACACCTGTCTGGACCAGGTGGTGTTTATGACTGGCATGCTGGACTTTGGCTCCATGAAGGCGCGCATTGAAGCGTGTCTGGTGTTTGAGGCGACGGTTGAAAAGTCGGGCGTCAGGCAAGAGTCTTTAAGGGGTCTGCATTACCTGTTTTTGAGCGGTGAAGAGATGACGCGTGGTGACTTCAAGTCCATGCTGGGCATGAGCGACCGGGGTGCCACCGATGCGCTGGGAGCACTCGTCAAGCGCGGGTTGCTGAAATCCGACTCGCCACAGGGGAAGGTCAGGTTCGGTCTGCCGCAGCATGCGCTTCGCTTTTTGTTTCCCCGCCTTTGGCCAGAGGCTGAAGCCGACGCAGCAAGCGCGCAGACACATTGAGTGAACACAGACTGATTCGAGCCAACCCATAACAACCGTCATCAATCAAAGCCATGGCCAACGTCATCTCCAAAGACCAGATTGAGCAGGCATTGCTGCAGCGCCTGCAGCATGTGTGCGGGTTTGAGGTGCTCAATTGCCACACCACAGACCCGGCAGACCTGAATGACGGATCGGACCGCAAGGACAAGCGCGACGTGCTGCTGCCCCAGCGGCTGAAGGCTGCGGCTTGGCGACTGAATCCGCAGATTCCCGTGGAGGGTTATGACCGGGTATTGTTTCAGGCCAAGTGCGACAACGTTTTTCATCTGGTGCTGGACCATGCCGCTCAGGGGCGCAAGTGGGCGGCTTGACTGACAGGTCCGGCAAAGTACCTCTCATAGTCAATATGATCAAACCATGACCCACACCCTGTTCAGAGACGACGCTTATCTGGCCGAATGCAGCGCGACCGTAACCGCGGTGACCGAGCAAGGCCTGGTGCTGGACCGCACCGTGTTTTACCCGCTGGGCGGCGGCCAGGCCGGCGACACCGGGGTGCTGGTGCTGGCCGATGGGCGCGAGATCGTCATTGCGGATACCCGCAAGGGCAAAAACGAACAGGGCGAGTTCACAGCGGCGATCTGCCACCTGCCGGCCTTGCCGGACCCAGCCGCGTCTGTAGAGGACCACCTTTTGCGCACGGGCGTGAAAGCCGGGGATGTGGTAACCGCCCGCGTCGACTGGGCGCGCCGGCACCGGCTCATGCGTTTTCACACCACCACCCACCTGCTGTGCCACCTGGTGCCGCAGCTCGTCAACGGCTGCTCGATCACGCCCGACTATGCGCGGCTGGACTTCAACATGACGGACCCGCTGGACAAGGACCTTCTGAGCGCGGGCATTGCCCGGCTGGTGGCCGCCGCGCACCCGGTGGCCGTGGGCAGCATCAGCGACGCGGAGCTCGACGCGAACCCGGCCCTGGTCAAAAGCATGAGCGTGCAGCCACCGCGCGGCAGCGGCCAGGTGCGCACCATCCGCATCGGCGGCGCCGGGGCAGACGCCATGATCGACTTCCAGCCCTGCGGCGGCACCCATGTGGCCAACACGTCCGAGATTGGCGCGGTGGTGGTCACCAAAATCGAGAAGAAAAGCGCCACCACGCGCCGCGTGGTGCTGGGTTTCGCCGCCTGATCCTTGTCCGATGCGACCAAGAAATGCCACCGGCGACACCTTTTTTGCCTGGGACGGCGAGGTGCTGGTGGTCAACATCCTGGGCAAACCGTCGGCCAGCCGTGACGCGATCGGCAAACCCAAGGGCACCCAGCTCAAGGTCAGCGTGACCGCGGCGCCACAGGCCGGCAAGGCCACCGACCACATGCTGCGTTTCCTGGCGCCGCTGTTCGGCGTGGCGGTCAGCGACATCGAGGTGGTCTTCGGCCGGGAAAACGTCAACAAGCAGTTGCGCATACGCGCGCCGAAAAAGCTGCCGGCGGTGTTTGCGCAGCCCGGCCTGCCCACGGCCCCTGCCGGACGACAATAGGACAGAGGCCTTCGGGCACCGTCCCCGGAACTAAAGGCCAGCGTGCCGCTCACACCATGACCATGATTTTTCACCGCCTGACGTCCGCTCTGTTTTTGATAGCTGCCTGCGCTTTCACGACGGGCGCTACCGCCCAACTCAGCTTCACCAACAAGGCCCCGGCGAATGCCGTGGTGAGCACCGACCAGGTGCGTGCCGAACTGCTGGCCTGGGCGCCCGATGGCGTGGAGCCGGGAAAACCGGTCTGGGTGGGCCTGCAGCTGGCGCACATTCCCGAATGGCACACCTACTGGAAAAACTCCGGCGATTCCGGCCTGCCGACCCTGCTCGAATGGACGCTGCCGGCCGGTGTCACCGCTGGCGACATCGCTTGGCCCACGCCGAAAAAGATACCGATTGGCACCCTTGCCAACTATGGCTACGAAGGCACCGTGCTGTTGCCGGTGCCGCTCACCGTGGCCCCCGGCTTCAACGCCGCCAACCTCGACATCCGGCTCAAGGCCAGCTGGCTGATCTGCAAGAAGGAATGTATTCCGCAGGAAGGTGATTTTTCCCTGCAAATCCCGGTCCGCAGTTCGACCGGCAGCAGCAGCGGCCTGTTTGCCGCCGCCTTTGCCGCCAGCCCCCAGCCGCAGGCCGCAAGCGGCAGCGAGGTGCAGGTCAGCGCCAACACCATCCAGGTGGCGCTCGCGGGCCTGCCCGCGCGCCTGCAGGGCAAGACCCTGGACTTTTTCCCCGAAACCGGCAGCGTGATCGAGCCCGCCGGCGCCTGGCAGCAAAAATGGCAGGGCGCGGTGTGGACCGCGCAACTGCCGCTCTCCAGCCAGCGCAGCGAAAGCCCGCGCGTGATGCCGGTGGTGGTGGCGCTGGACCAGACCGCTTACCGCATCGAGGTGCCGGTCAAGGGCGACTGGCCGGCCGTGGCTGCCGCGGCCACGGTGTCGCCGGCGCTGGAAGCAGCGCTCAAGGCCAATGCGGCGCTGGGTGCGGCGCCCACCGGCAGCAGCGCGCCGCCGCTCACACTGATCGCTGCCCTGCTGGGTGCGCTGCTGGGCGGACTGATCCTGAACCTCATGCCCTGCGTGTTTCCGGTGCTGGCCATCAAGGTGATGAGTTTCGCCAAGGAGAAAAACCGCGCCACCCGCCTGAGCGGCGGGCTGGCCTACACGGCCGGCGTGGTGCTGTCCTTCCTGGCGCTGGGCGCCCTGCTGCTGGGCCTGCGCGCCACCGGCGAGCAGCTCGGCTGGGGCTTCCAGCTGCAAAGCCCGGCCGTGGTGGCCGGGCTGGCCGTGCTGTTCACACTGATCGGCCTGAACCTGGCGGGCCTGTTTGAATTTGGCAGCGTGGTGCCCGGCAAGGTCGCCGGCCTGCAGGCCAAAAACCCGACGCTCAATGCCTTTCTGACCGGCGTGCTGGCCACCGCGATTGCCTCGCCCTGCACCGCGCCTTTCATGGGGGCTTCGCTCGGCTACGCCGTGGGCCTGCCGGCCCTCCAGGCGCTGGCGGTGTTTGGGGCCATCGGCCTGGGCATGGCCCTGCCCTATCTGGCGGCCAGTGCCGTGCCAGCGGTGGCGCGCGCCCTGCCGCGCCCGGGCGCGTGGATGGTGACCTTCAAGCAGCTGATGGCGTTTCCGATGTTCGCCACCGTCGCCTGGCTGGTCTGGGTGCTGGGCCAGCAAAGCGGCATCGACGGTGCCGGCGCCCTGCTGGCGCTGCTGGTGCTGATGGCGCTGGTGCTGTGGTCGCTGACACTGCGGGGCCGGACCCGAACCGTAGCCGCTACGCTTTCGATAGCGCTTGGCGCTTTCGGCGTCTGGGCTGTGGGCCAAAACATCATCAAGCCGCTGGAGGCTTCCAGCGCCGCTGCAGCAGCCTCGGACCGCTGGCAGGCTTGGGAGCCGGGCCGGGTGGACCAGCTTGCGGCCCAGGGCCAGAACGTGTTTGTCGATTTCACCGCCGCCTGGTGCGTGACCTGCCAGTACAACAAGAAAACCACGCTGGCCGATGCCGGCGTGCTGGCCGACATGGATGCCAAAAACGTAGCCCTGCTGCGCGCCGACTGGACGCGCCGCGACCCGGCCGTGACCGCCGCGCTGGCGCAACTGGGCCGCAACGGCGTGCCGGTGTATGTGATCTACAAGCCCGGCCGCGCGCCGGTGGTGCTGTCGGAAATTCTGTCGGTCGCTGATGTGCGGGCCGAACTGGCCAAGCTCTAGTACTGCCTGTCACTTCATTTTTCTGAAGGAGATCCAGCCATGTTGAATCACCGCGTCAATCGCCGGATCTTTTCCACTGCCCTGTTTACCGCCCCGTGGGCTGCGACGTTCACACAGACCGCCCACGCGGCCGCGGTCGTTGGCCAGGCCGCGCCGGACTTTTCCGCAGTGGATACCACCGGAAAAACCCATCGCCTCAGCGACTACAAGGGCAAGCTGGTGGTGCTGGAATGGACCAACCCCGGCTGCCCGTTTGTGCAAAAACACTACAACGGCAACATGCAGGGCCTGCAGAAGGAGGCCGCTGGCAAAGGGGTGGTCTGGCTGGCCGTCAACTCGACCGAAACCGGCAGCGGCGACTACCTGGTGCCCGCCCAGCTTGCCGGCTGGATGCGCAACAAACAGGCGGCGGCCAGCGCCACCCTGATGGACGAGTCCGGCAGCATCGGCCAGCTCTACAGCGCCCGGACCACGCCGCACATGTACATCATCAGCCCGCAAGGCCAGCTGATGTATGCCGGGGCCATCGACAGCGTGCCCTCCGCCCGCGTGGATGACATCCGGACCGCGACCAACTATGTGCGCCAGGGCTTGAACGAAGCGCTGGCCGGCAAGGCCCTCAGCGTGGCGAGCAGCCGCGCCTACGGCTGCTCGATCAAGTACAAGGCATGAGCCCCTCCGTGACCGCTCTCCCGCCGGCCGAACGTCTGCCCCATATCCTCACCCATTGCCGCACGATTGCAGTGGTGGGCCTGTCGCCCAAGCCGCATCGCGCCAGTTTCGACGTGGCGCGCTACATGCAGGGCCAGGGTTACCGCATCATCCCGGTCAACCCGAATGTCAGCGAGGTGCTCGGTGAAAAAGCCTATGCCAGCCTGACGGAAGCGGCGCAGCACGAACACATCGACCTGGTGAACTGCTTTCGCAACAGCGAGGACATTCCGCCCATCATCGACGAGGCGATCGCCATTGGTGCCAAAGCCGTCTGGATGCAGCTCGGCATCCGCCACCCGGCGGCCGCCGCCCAGGCCGAAGCGGCGGGCCTGCTGGTGGTGCAGGACCACTGCCTCATGGTTGACCACAGGGTGCTGAAGTCGCGCGGCCTGCTGCCGGCCCCCGGCGGCTGACGGGCCCGCGGCGCTTGCGCCCTGCGGCGGCTCCGGGATAATCGCCGCATGCCCTCCCCGCACCGGCCTTTGCTGTTGTCCCTGTTCTGTCTGCCGGCCTTGCTGCTGCTGGGCGGCTGCCTCCAGACGGCCCCGACCCACCGCGGTGAAACGCAGGTGGCGCCGCTGACCTCGGGCGAGCTGGCGCAATCGGATGTGAACCGCATGGCCACCCTGGGCATGCGCGACAACCTCGACAGCCTGTACCGCCTGCTCGACAAGCTGTATCGGCGCAACCCCGCCGAATGGCGCAAGACCGGCAGCACCAGCCGCGAGGCGGCGGTCCAGCGCGTGCGCAGCGCCATCGACAGCCGCACGCCCTGGCCGGAGCTGCAGGGCAAACGCGACATCGCCGCCCTGTCGCTGGCGCTGAGCCCCGACTTCCGGGGCGACCGGGTGGCCGCTTTTGTGTATGCCAGCGCCGACATGCTGATCGTGGCGCACAACGGCAAGACCGACTTCTACCTGGTCGACAGCCTGGACGCGCAATATATCTACAACGCCGCGCGCAACATCGAGTCGGCCGTCTGGCTGCTGGCCTCGCGGCGCAACCCGGCCGGCCAGCCCCTGCTGCTGGCCGACGAGATCTCCGAACGCGAACGCAACCTCAGTTTCGAGCGCGAGTTCGGCAAGGTCATCGGCCGGCTCGACCTGCTCTCCGAAGTCCTGACCGAGAAATACCGTCGCGCCGTGATCACCTATGTGCAGAGCCTGGCGGGCGCTTCTTTCCTCCAGTTCCTACCGGTCAGGTAGGGCCCCCACGGTCGTTCACTTCGTGTAACTCCCGAGGCCTTGCAGGCCGCCGCTCGCCAGAGGCTTCGCTTCTGTCGCCTGTCCAAAGCTGCTCAAGCAGCTTTGGAGCCGCAGGCTCCAGCCCCTCGGGGGCCGCTGCGCCTGCGGGCCGGCAAAGCCGGACCCGCGGCCCCTGCTTGATTCAAAACTCCCCCGCGCCGCCACGCGGGCGCCAGATCGGCCCTCGCAGTAGAAAGATTCACGGCTCTGAGACAATGGAGCCATGTTTGCTCCCCTCCAAAACGACACCTTTTTGCGCGCCTGCCTGCGTCAGGCCACCGACTACACCCCCGTCTGGCTGATGCGCCAGGCCGGACGCTACCTGCCGGAGTACCGCGCCAGCCGCGCCAAGGCCGGCAGCTTCATGGGTCTGGCGACCTCACCCGACTACGCCACCGAAGTCACGCTGCAGCCCCTGGAGCGTTACCCGCTGGACGCCGCCATCCTGTTTTCCGACATCCTGACCGTGCCCGACGCCATGGGCCTGGGCCTGTCGTTTGCACTCGGCGAGGGCCCGCGTTTTGCGACACCCGTCCGTGATGAGGCGGCCGTGGCCAAACTCGAAGTGCCGGACATGGAAAAACTGCGTTATGTCTTCAACGCCGTCACCTCCATCCGCAAGGCGCTGAACGGCCGGGTGCCGCTGATCGGTTTTTCCGGCAGCCCCTGGACGCTGGCCTGCTACATGGTCGAGGGCGCCGGCTCCAACGACTACCGCCTGGTCAAGACCATGCTGTACCAGCGCCCCGACCTGATGCACAAGATGCTCGCCATCAATGCCGACGCGGTGGCGGCCTACCTGAACGCGCAGATCGAGGCCGGCGCCCAGGCGGTGATGATTTTCGACAGCTGGGGCGGCGTGCTGGCCGACGCGGCCTTCCAGACCTTCAGCCTGGCTTACACCCAGCGCGTGCTGAGCCAGCTCAAGCGCAGCCATGACGGCGTGATCATTCCGCGCCTGGTGTTCACCAAGGGCGGCGGCCTGTGGCTGGAGCAGATGGCCGGGCTCGACTGCGAAGTGCTCGGCCTGGACTGGACCGTGAACCTGGCCCAGGCCCGCGCGCGGGTAGGCGGGCGCATGGCGCTGCAGGGCAACCTGGACCCCAATGTGCTGTTCGCCAACCCGGCGCAGATAGAGGAAGAAGTGACCAAGGTACTGGATAGTTTCGGTACCCCGCATGCGGACACGCGCAGCACCGGCCCGACCCACATCTTCAACCTGGGCCATGGCATCAGCCAGCACACCCCGCCCGAAAACGTGGAGGTGCTGGTCCGCGCCGTGCACGCCTATTCACGCCGCATGCGCACGGGAACCCCGCATTGATGCGGGTTTTGCCGTCTGATAGCACAAATCCCGGCTCGGCAGACTGGACTTATTCACAAAATTTGTGCTGCGGTGCCGCATGAAGCTGTAACAAGTCGGTCTCCCGCTATCAAAGCCATAGCGCTTCTAAGTGCTTGATTCATATAGGATCTTTAAACTGCTTTTTTTGCGGGCAATTTAAGAAAAGCCGTGATTTATAAGGCCCGGACGCGTGTCGGGGCAATTTATCAACAAAGTTATCCACAGAAACCTTGGAAGACTGCCAAAGCTTTTTTAAATCAAGCACTTACGGCGATGTTCGCAAATGTATCTTAGGACTATCTGGTTAACTATCCCCTCTGTTCTTCCAATCGATCCACCCGAAAATGAGGTACTGGCTCAGCATCGTTGTCGCCACTCCCGCCCACAGCAGCGTGGCCGGGCCGCTGACCTATCGGAGCGAGTGGCCGCTTCCGCCGGGAAGCCTGGTGCGCGTCCCGCTGGGCAAACGCGAAGTCCTGGGCGTGGTGTGGGAGGTATTGCCGGACAGCGGCGACCTGCCGGAAAGCCAGTCCAAGGCGGTGCTGGGTGCGCTGGACGGCCTGGCGCCCCTGTCGGCCACCTGGCGGCGGCTGGTCGGTTTCACCGCCAGCTACTACCAGCGCTCCATCGGCGAGGTGGCACTGGCCGCGCTGCCGCCGCAATTGCGCGAACTGAGCACCGTGCAGCTGGCACGCCGGCTCAAGCGGCCGGTGGTCCCCGCGCCGGACACTCCGGATACTACTGATTTAATAGCACTCAGCGCAGAGCAGGAAAGGGCTATCGCCGAATTTGATGCCGATGCCCGGCCGGCCCTGCTGTTTGGCGCGACCGGCAGCGGCAAAACCGAGGTCTACCTGCGTGCCGCCGCCAAAGTGCTGGCCGGCGACGCAAGCGCCCAGGTGCTGGTGATGGTGCCCGAAATCAACCTGACGCCGCAGCTGCAGGCGCGTTTCGAGGAACGTTTTGCCCACCTCGGCAAGGCCCAGGTGGTGGCGCTGCACAGTGGCCTGACGCCCGCGCAGCGACTCAAGAGCTGGCTTGCTGCCCACGCCGGCCAGGCGCGGCTGGTGCTGGGCACCCGCATGGCGATTTTTGCCTCCCTGCCCAACCTGCGCCTGATCGTCGTCGACGAGGAGCACGACCCCAGCTACAAGCAGCAGGAAGGCGCGCGTTATTCGGCGCGGGATCTGGCGGTCTACCGCGCGATGCTGGAAAGCGCACGATCACAGGCAGGCGACAGTGAGGGCGCGGAGGCTTTTCCCTTACCAGCCGGGGCCGCGGAACCGGCCTTGGCCCGTCCTGAGCCTGTCGAAGGGCCGGGCCGCAGGCGCAGCGCCCCCCCGGGGGGCAGCGCAGTACGCGAAGCGACAAGCGTGGGGGCTCGTATTTGTCGTGTGCTGCTCGGTTCGGCAACCCCTTCGCTGGAAAGCTGGCAGGCCACCGTGGTGGGCCGCTACCAGCGCCTGACCATGAGCGAACGGATCGGGGGCGCGGAACAACAAGGCAGCCTCCCGGCCGTCAGGCTGGTCGACATGAACCACCAGCCCAAACACTGCACGATTGCGCCACCGCTGCTGGACGCGATCAGCCAGCGCATCGCGCGCGGCGAGCAGTCGCTGATTTTCCTGAACCGGCGCGGGTATGCCCCGGTGCTGGCCTGCCACGACTGCGGCTGGAAAAGCGAGTGCCCGCACTGCAGCGCCTTCCGGGTCTTCCACAAGATAGACCGCACCTTGCGCTGCCACCACTGCGGCTTCACCGAACGCGTGCCGCGCGCCTGCCCGGCCTGCGGCAACATCGACATTGCGCCCGTGGGCAAAGGCACGGAGCGGCTGGAGGAACACATCGCCGAGCTGCTGGCGGGCGACCGCCCGGTCCGGCGCCCCGACGGCAGCCCCTTGCGTATCGCTCGCATCGACGCCGACACCACACGCCTCAAGGGCGCGCTCGAGTCGCAGCTGGCCAGCGTGCATGCGCGCGAGGTCGATGTGCTGGTCGGCACGCAGATGATTGCCAAGGGCCATGACTTTCGCCACATCACGCTGGTCGCGGCGATCAACCCCGACGGCGCGCTGTTCTCCAGCGATTTCCGCGCGCCCGAGCGGCTGTTCGGCCTGCTCATGCAGGCCGCCGGCCGGGCCGGGCGCGATGCCGAGCGCGGCGAAGCCAGCGAAATGTGGGTGCAGACTTTTCACCCGCAACACCCGCTGTTTGCTGCGCTCAAGAAGCACGACTACCCGGCTTTTGCCGCGCAAGAGTTAAAAGAGCGCGAAGCCGCCGGCATGTCGCCCTTCGGCTATTCGGCGCTGGTGCGTGCCGAAGCGCGCGAGCAGGCCGTGGCCCAGGGCTTTCTGAATGCGGCAGCGGCGGCCGCGCAGACGCAGCAACTGCCGGGCATGGAAGCCGTCACGCCTTACCCGGCCGTGCCCATGACCATCCAGCGGGTGGCCAACATCGAACGCGCGCAGATGCTGGTCGAAAGCCCCTCACGCGCCGCGCTGCAGCGCTTCCTGGCGGCCTGGCAACCGGTGCTGCACCAGACCCGGCAACAAGGCGACTTCAAAAGCCTGATCCGCTGGGCCATCGACGTGGACCCGCTGGCGATTTGAGGGGTGGATAGGCCATTTTTGATGGTCAGTTATCGACCGCTACCGGCTGACGAGTATCCGCAATCTAGGGCGGCTTCAGACTGTTTGCGGACTTTCAGCCCGCTCTAAAGCCGTCTTTAACGTGCAAGCTCAGCTTTTTGACGGTCGGCTGGAGCGGGATGTTATGCATTGGCGTCCCCCATTCGAGAGGGGGGTTTTCGAGCGCCCAGTGCGAGACCAAACAAGCCACCAGACAAACGCTGCGCCAGCCAATGTGAATGGCGGCACGACCATGAATAAAAGAATGCCAAACCCCAGGTCGTCACCCAACTCGGCCCGAGAGTTCATACCAGTCGAGAACATCTCGTAGTAGGCAGCAAGCTCTGCCACAAGCCATGCAAATGCAGGCAAGCTGACAAGAGCAGCGGTTGATGCCAGAAGTACGCGCAGACCTTTATGCATAACGTTGGCGCTCAGCCGACGCCGACGGCGGTCGGCTGGAGCAAACAGTTAAATTCAAAGTGCTCTCATTCCTACTGCGCACAAGCATCCTTGAACGCCTCTCGCTGCCCCAGCGAAAGAGGCGTGATGCAAGCCAATGAAAACTTCGCGACACCGTTGGCGCGATCAACAGTGACGATGGCATATACCGTTTTAGACCCAACCACGCTGAAGTCATATTTGCCTGGCATTGGACCGTCGCGCGAGGTTGTCCTGGAGGACAAATTTACTTTGGGAGCATCACCAACCGCCAGGCGCACAGTTTGATGCTCTGCGACGAACTTGCTGGCCATCTGAGTTTCTCGTTTGACGTCATTTTCCAATGTCTGACGTTGATGCAGAAACAGAAGCGCTGTGATAGCGATCGCGGCAACCCCAACCGTAAACACGACTAACGATACTTTGAACTTGCGTGATTCATCTCCCTTAACACCAGAGTGCACTGCAAGCGTAACGAATACAAGCAGCAGCGAGACAGCGCACGCTGGCACCGCAACAATTACCAGCCAGGGTGTAACGACCAACGTCGACGAATCACCAACCGCCATGTATGCGACAACCAGAATGGCGACCCAAAGCGGGAGCAAGCCGACGAGGGCAACGAAAGCAGTTCGTGTCATGAAGTCTTTGAAATTTAACGTGAAGATGACCGGACCACCGCCCTTTGCGGCGAAGCCGCCTCCTGCAGGTGTGGATCCGTGTCGATTGACATGTTAAAGCGGGCGATTGTCATCAGGTAGCAGATACGAAGACCGATAGGAGATCAGACGGACCAACAGCCCATACAGAACGGACACCACCAGAAGAAAGTAGTGAAAGAATGCGAAGCGCCCGGATTCAATCACTGGCGCCAGCTGCGTGATACCGCCCGCTTCCACCAGGAGCATCATCGAGGCCAGAAGCGCCGCTACGAGAGCACCAACAAAGCCGACGAACTGCAAGAAGCCGCGCGCCTCTCGATGGGCACGCCGTGAACGAGACCATCCCTCCGCGAACAGCACCGCGGCGCTGAGGATCAGGTCGGTCCTGTGCAGGAGGTTATCTAGCCGCCCGACCAAGGCGAGGACCAATACCACAATGAAAACCGGAAAGAAGGTCCAGAACAGATCAAAGATTGCGCGACCGAGTGGATTTGGTTCCATGAGCTTTAACGTTGGAGGCCAGGCGCGGCCGTAGGCCGTCGCCTCTGGGCCGACCTGTTAACTGTCATTTGGCCTCCTGAATTTGGAGTAACCATAAAGCGATAAACGCTGCCGAGATTACAACGACCAAAACTAAACCGGTCGCCTTCAATGGCTTCGTTGCTTCCATACCTCGCAGATCAAGACTGTCCGCCCTACCGATCAAGTTTGTGGCCGCGGCAAGTCCGAAGAGAAAGACGCCAATTGCTGAGAAGACAACCTTGTAGTTTGTCACTCCAGCGTTTGCCAACATAAGTGGAGAGAATCCAAGGAAACAGACCGCGAATGCAACCCTACCAACTAGGCGGACCGAACGGTTCTCCGCCAATCGCATAGGAGCCACGGAGATGCTTTTCATGACAGTTAACGTAATGTATAGAGCAAAACATGCTCGATAAACTGGCCCGTGCTTGATATTCTGGACATGACTTTCTCCTGAAAGTGGCTTGCAGCCGTGCTTTTCGCGGTTTTCAAGGATTTTTATACATTATTAAAAATCCCGACAAACACCGCAGCCTGTTGCAGTCGATTGTGATGGTCCTGTCAGTGCTTGCCAATCCCCCAATTGGGTGAGTTCTCGAAATGTCGGCTTCCGCTGCATTGCCGTCCATCGAGCGCCTCATTGACCGACTGCCCAAGCTCGACTTCCGCCTTTCCCCAGCCATCAGAGCGGAACATTGTGATGTGAACAAGACGTAGTCGCCGAACGTACACCACCCACGTCAGCATTAAATTCAAGTCTCTAAATCCTCAGGTCAGCAGCGCAACCACAGCCGAAAAACTGAAAAACGCCAGCACCGTCGACACCAGAATGATGCGCGCGATGCGCCCGTTGTTGGCGCCAAAACGCTCGGCCAGCAGCGACACGTTGCTGGCGCTCGGAAGGGCGGCCACCAGCACGATCACCGTCAGGGCAAAAGGCTGCAGCGGCACGCCGAGCTGGATGGCGCCCAGGCCCATCAGCCCGACCAGCAGCGGGTGCAGGACCAGCTTGAGCAGCGCCACCGGCACGTAGTCCCTCAAGGGGATGGTTTCCACGCTGGTCATCTGGGACCGCGCCAGCACCGCGCCGATGGTGAACAGCGCGACGGGCGAGGCGGCATCGGCCAGCAGGACCACCGTCTGCAGCACCGGTGCCGGCAGGGCCAGCCCCAGGCCGGACGACAGGGCGCCCAGCAGGATGGCCCAGGGCATGGGGTTCAGGGCCACGCCCTTGAGCGCATTTTTTGCGGCCACCTCCGCGCCGTGGCTATCGGCCGAGTCCAGCCGGGACAGGGCGATACACAGCGAACTCGTGACCAGCAGGTCCACCACGATGGTGACGATGGCCGGCCCTGCCGCCTGCGCGCCCAGCAGCGCCACCAGCAAGGGCACACCCATGAAGCCGGTGTTCGGGAAAGCCGCGACCAGCGCGCCGAAGGACGCGTCGTTCCAGCCGATGCGCCGGTTGCGCGTCACGGCAATCGTGAACGCCACCATGATCAGCGCGCACAGCAGGTACACCGCCACCAGCCCGCCGTCGAGCAGCTGCGCCACCGGCGTGTTTGCGCCAAAGCGGTACAACATGCAGGGCAGCGCGAAATACAGCACAAAGGTGTTGAGGCCGGGAATCGCAGCCTGCGGCAGCAAGCCGCGCCGCGCCGCCAGGTAGCCACACAGGACCAGCGCGAAAAAGGGGAAGGTGACCAGAAGAATGCTTAACACAGACCGTATTGTCACCGCCAAAGGAGGGGCCCCGCTGACTGGCTATGATGGCCCGCTTGCATCCACTTTTTCAGCCGGCCCCGTGGCGGGCGGCTGCACCTGTTTCGGCCGTTCCTGTCCGCCCCTCTTCACTGCATGTCGTCCACCCCGCCCTCCGCATCACCCCCAGCCCATGGCCTGAACCTCGCCCAGCAAGAAGCCGTCAACTACATGCACGGCCCCTGCCTGGTGCTGGCGGGCGCGGGTTCCGGCAAGACGCGGGTGATCACGCACAAGATAGGCCGCCTGATCCAGGCCGGCCTGCCGCCGCAGGAGATTGCGGCCATCACGTTCACCAACAAGGCCGCGGCGGAAATGCGCGAACGCGCCAAAAAACTGATCGGCCAGCCCGCCCGAGGCGTGCTGATCTGCACCTTCCACGCGCTGGGCGTACGCATGTTGCGCCAGGACGGCGAGGTGCTGGGGCTGAAAAAGCAGTTTTCCATCCTGGACAGCGACGACGTGACCAGCATCCTGAAGGACGCCGGCGGCAGCACCGACGCCGCCACGGCGCGTCAATGGCAGTGGACCATCAGCGCCTGGAAAAACAGCGGCCTGAACGCGGCCCAGGCCGAAGCCCAGGCGGCCAGCGACGAGGACCGGCTGGTGGCCCGCGTGATGGCGCGTTACGAGGAGCGCCTGACGGCCTACCAGAGTGTGGACTTTGACGACCTGATCGGGCTGCCGCTCAAGCTGCTGCGCGAGCATGATGCCGTGCGCGGCAAATGGCAGGCCTCGATGGGCCATGTGCTGGTCGACGAATACCAGGACACCAATGCCACGCAGTACGAGGTGCTCAAGCTGCTGGTCGGTGCGCGCGGCCGCTTCACCGCGGTGGGCGACGACGACCAGTCGATTTACGGCTGGCGCGGCGCCACGCTGGACAACCTGAAAAAACTGCCCCTGGACTACCCCCAGCTCAAGGTGGTCAAGCTCGAGCAGAACTACCGCTCCACCAGCGCCATCCTGCGCGCGGCCAACAACGTGATCGCTCCCAACCCCAAGCTGTTTCCGAAGACGCTGTTCAGCGAACTGGGCGAAGGCGAGCCGGTGCGCGTGGTCGATTGCGACAGCGAGGAGCATGAAGCCGAACGCGTGGTGGCGCGCATCCAGAGCCTGCGCGCCGAAGGCACGCTGCAGGCCGTGGGCGGCCAGCACAAGGAGTGGGGGGACTTCTGCGTGCTGTACCGCGCCAACCACATGGCCAAACCGTTCGAAAAAGCCTTTCGCAAGGCGCAGATTCCCTACAAGGTCTCGGGCGGGCAGAGCTTTTTCGACCGCGCCGAGATCAAGGACCTGTGCAGCTGGATGGTGCTGATGGTCAACAACGACAACAACGCGGCCTTCATCCGCTCCATCAAGACACCCAAACGCGGCATTGGCCACACCACCCTGGGCGCGCTGAGCACCTTTGCCGAGCAGTACAAGCTGAGCCTGTTCGAGTCGCTGTTCAGCAACTCCCTGAGTGCGGTGCTGCCGGCCAAGGCGGTCGGCTCGCTGCATGAATTCGGCCGCTACCTCAACGACCTGGAATACCGCGCCAAACGCACGGTGGGCGCGGAAGACGCACGCGCTTTTCTGACCACCTGGCTCAAGGAAATCGACTACGAAAAACACATCTACGACAGTGAGGACAGCGAGAAAGTCGCCGCCGCGCGCTGGACCAACGTGATGGATTTCTGCGACTGGATGGCGCAGCGCTGCGGCGGGCAGATTGACGACACTTCCGGCGCGGTGGTGGCCGCCGAAACCAAAACCATGCTCGAGGTGGTGCAGACCATTGCCTTGCTGTCGACCATCAGCGAGCGCGAAGGCGACCAGAACGTGGTGACACTGTCCACGCTGCACGCCGCCAAGGGGCTCGAGTGGCCGCATGTGGTGCTGGCCGGTGTGAACGAGGGCCTGCTGCCGTTCAAGCTGGAAGACGACGACGGCAGCAACACCGAGAACATCGCGCAGCGCCTCGAAGAAGAACGCCGCCTGATGTACGTGGGCATCACCCGGGCCCAGTACACCCTGGCGGTCAACTGGCTGCGCCGGCGAAAAAAGGGGCGCGACACCGTGGCCGGTGTCCCCAGCCGTTTTATTGCCGAGATGGGTCTCGACAAGGCCACGGTCAGGGAAGACCCGCGTGAAAAAATCAGGGCGCTGCGGGCGGAATTTGCCAAAAAATCGGCCGATGCACTGGCCGCCGCGGCCGCGGCCGAAGAGCGCTGAAGGAAGGGGCCGGCGTCCTGGCTGACGCCGCCCGGAGATTCAGATCCCCAGCCACGTGCCGATGCCGACCAGCGCGTTCTGGTCGAACTCGAGGAAACCCTGGACGTTGAGGGCCTCCAGGCGTTTCTTGCCTTCGGCGCTTTGATCCAGGCCGACAAAGTAGTTGGTCACCAGGGTGCGCTGGGCCGTCGACATCTTGCCGCTGGCAAGCAGGTGCTTGATCGGCACGGGTTTGCTGCTTGCCAGCACCTTGCCACCCTTGTCCTGCCAGTCCTTGACCACGGCACGCGACGCACTGACGCCCGCCTGGACCAGGCCGTGCTCCACCATGAACGGCACGGCGTCCTGCAGTTTGACGTAGGTGGTTGCCAGCGGCTGCGGGCCCAGGGCGTCACGCAGCGTGGCCCGCATGATCACCGAGGTGATCGAATCCTCGTCGGGCGCACCGACTTTCATGCCCTTCAGCTCAGCCAGCGTTTTCAGGGGCGAGTCGCCGCGCACCATGAAAGACGCGCGGTATTCGGTAAACCCCTTGGTGAGCGCCACCAGGTTGTAGCCATTTTTTGTCATGGCGCGGATCGCGTGGTGCGACGGGTGCACCCAGGCAAGGTCGTACCGTTGATCGGCCAGGCCCGCCGCGAGCTCCTTGTAGTCGGTTACCGGCTGTACCTTGACCGGTCGCTTGAGCAATTTGCTGAGATCCTCGGAAATATCCTTGAAGCGCTCAAGCGTGGCGACCGGGTTGACCCGGTAGGTCACCCCCTCGTTGACGGCAAAAAGCAGCGGCCCGCTTTGCGCCCACACTTGGCCCGCTCCCAAAAACAGGACCAGTGCACCCACCCATGAACGATGACTCATTGTTTTTTCTCCCTGAAAAATTAATCAAAAATACCTACTTACAGTTACATAGTGTTTCACTTTAGATACTTTAGCCACATTACGAGATAGGTACAAACCCTGGTCTTGCCATAAGTCACAGCGTGGACCGCGTGACGTTGTTTTCATGCGGAGACCATGCCCCCTGAAATGCCTCGGCAAGGGCAGACCGGAACCGGGCTCGTCCGGTTGACTGCGTTACAGTCTCCGGTTCCCCTGGGCGCTTCGACAGTTCCGCAACGGGACGGCACCGCCCCCAGAAAATACCCATGACATTGAAATTTTTCAGGTTTGCTCTTTTTTTTATAGCTACCAGCGCCGTTATCACGGGGGCCAGCGGTCAAAACGACATGCGCCGACCGGCACCGCCGGCGGGGTCGTCTGAAATTTCGGCCTGCCCGCCCGTCAAACAATTCAAGCCGGCGCAAATCCATGGGACGTGGCGGGTCCGGTTCACGCCAGCGCCGGCAGGTTTGCCTGCGGATGCCACCCTGCAACTCCAGCGGCACGCCGAATTCAGCGAGAGCGTGGCCGGCTTCGTCAACCGCGAGCTGGCGCCCACAGCCCGCAAACCCGCCCAGGGCGGCCACGCGGCCAGGGCGCAGCTGGCCGGCGATCTGGAAGACGGGCACCTGACCCTCGACGAATCCTCCAACGGCATCAGCATCACCGGGGCCTGGAACGGCAAAATGGTGGAAGGCACATGCGGAAGAAAAATCACGGGCACCTGGAAAGACATGAGCAGCAGCGCGCCGCCCGACGCGCCCGATGTGCCATTCACACTGGAAAGGTTGTCCGGATGGTAGTCCTCACCCCCGAACGCAGGCGCCTGGCAGCGCCGTGGCTGTATGCAGCGCTGCTGGCCTCGGGCGCGGCGCAGGCTCAGACCGGCAGCGCCGCCCCCACCGTGCAGGAGCGCAACAACCGCCAGGGCTGGCAGGCCTGCCACGCCATGAGCGGCGATGCCGCCGCGCAACTGGCCTGTTTCAAGAACTGGGCGGTCTCGCAATTACCGGCGGACACGCCGCCGCCCAGCCTGACCACCGCGCCGGCCAATGCCGACACCGGGCAAAAGTCCGCGGAGGTCCTGCTGCTGCCGGCCATGAACACCGAAGCCCCGGACGGAAAGAAAATCGGCTGCCGCGATACCAAATACTCCGAGCTGTCCCGCTTCTGGGAACTGCAGCGCGGCAGCGACTGTGACACCTTCGGCCTGCGCGGCTACCGCCCCATCAGCGTGATGTGGTCGGGATCGAACAGCGTCAACAACCAGCCGAGCTCGCCGGCGCCGGGATACTCGGCGAGCACGCCCTCCAGCTACCGGCGCAATGAGACCCGGCTTCAGCTGTCGGTCCGCACAAAACTCGCCAAGGGCCTGCTGGTCTCGGGCGGCGCCGATGAATCCGGCAACGATTCTCTGTGGTTCGGCTACACGCAGCAAAGCTACTGGCAACTGTTCAACAGCGCGGCTTCGCGGCCGTTCCGGACCACCGACCACGAGCCCGAGCTGGTGTACATCTATCCGCATCAGATCGATCTGCCCGGCGGCTGGAAGTACCGCCTGAGCGGCCTCGGCCTGAACCACCAGTCCAACGGCCAGGGTCTGCCGCAGTCGCGCAGCTGGAACCGGGTCTACCTGATGGGTGCGGCTGAGAAGGCGCTGGGCGGCGACGCCGGTCTGACACTGCAGGCACGCGTCTGGCAACGCGTGCGCGAACGCTCGGGTCAGGACGAAAACCCCGACATCTCCGACTCCATCGGTCGGGCCGAGCTGGCCGGGCACTGGCAGATCAACCGCACGCACACCCTGGGCCTGACGCTGCGCCATTCGCTCAAATCCGAAGCGCGCGGATCGGCCCGGCTGGAATGGATGAAGGCGTCCACCTCGATCGCCGACAGCGCCGCCCTGCGCTACCACGTGCAACTGTTCAGCGGCTACGGCGACAGCCTGGTCGACTACAACCGCCGCCGCACGGTGCTCAGCGTCGGGCTGAGCCTGGTGGACTGGTAGCGGGCTGAGCAGCGGCCGGGGCGCGTCGCGGCAGGCGAAAAAGGCCGGGACGGCTTTCCCGCCGTGCTGCGGTCCGCCCAGGCAGTCATCGCGTGAGCCTCTTCATCAAATCAGCCTCCAGCCCAACAGGTACGGGCGGACATAGCTATTTATTTGATAGCGCAGTGCCGCCATCGGATGATGGCCCCCCGCAACCCTGGCGTTTGCGGTTGATCAAGGGACGCGTCGCGCAGCAGGGCTAAGCTGACCAGCGGCTCAGCCGGAGCCGTTGTTGAAGGGGAAGGCCGTGGAGAGACCCGAAGTCATCCGGAAGACGGCGCGCGATCTGCGCGTGCCGCCCAACCTGTCCAGCTACGAGGCGCAGTGCCGCGAGTTCTCCTGGGACGCGGCCCGGCGGGCGCTGCAGGGGCTGCCCGACGGCGGCCTCAACATCGGCTTCGAGGCCGTGGACCGCCATGCCACGGGCAGCCTGCGCGACCACATTGCGCTGCGTTTTGTCGCGCGCAATACACCGCCGCTGGACCTGCGTTACGGCGAACTCGCGCGGCAGACCAACCGCTTTGCCAACGTGCTGCAGGGCCTGGGCGTCGGCAAGGGCGACCGCCTGTTTGTCATGGCCGGGCGTATTCCGGAGCTGTATACCGCGGTGCTGGGCGCGCTGAAAAACGGCACGGTGGTCACGCCGATGTTTTCGGCCTTCGGGCCCGAGCCCTTGGCCACACGCATCAACATCGGCGCCGGCCAGGTGCTGGTGACCACCGACCTGCTCTACCAGCGCAAGGTCAGGGCCATGCGCGGGAAGATGCCGACGCTGCGCCATGTGTTGCTGGTGGCTGAAGACGGCGGCATCACGCACGAGCCGGACACGCTGGACCTGGGCACGCTGATGCGCAACGCCTCCGATGTCTTCACCACGGTGGCGACCACACCGGAAGACCCCGCCTTGCTGCATTTCACCAGCGGCACCACCGGCACGCCCAAGGGCGCCCTCCATGTGCATGGCGCGGTGGTCGCCCACCATGCCACCGGCAGTTACGCGCTCGACCTGCACCCCGCCGACCGCTACTGGTGCACCGCCGACCCGGGCTGGGTCACCGGCACGTCTTACGGCATCATCGCGCCACTGCTGCATGGTGTGACCTCGCTGATCGACCGCGAGGAGTTCGACGCCGAACGCTGGTACACGCTGCTGGAGACCGAACGCATCACGGTCTGGTACACCGCGCCCACGGCGATCCGCATACTGATGAAGTCCGGCCTGGAACTCGCGCACAAGCACCGCTTCCCCGACCTGCGCTTTGTCGCCAGCGTCGGCGAGCCGCTGAACCCCGAGGCGGTCTGGTGGGGCATGGAGGCTTTCGGCCTGCCGATCCACGACAACTGGTGGCAGACCGAAACCGGCGGCATCATGATCGCCAACACGCCGGCCTTCGACATCAAGCCCGGCTCCATGGGGCGGCCGCTACCCGGCATCACGGCCTGCATCGTCGAACACCTCGAAGCCGAGGGCGAACCGCCGCGCGTGCGCGTCATCGACACCCCCGATGTGGAAGGTGAACTTGCGCTCAAGGCCGGCTGGCCGTCGATGTTTCGCGGCTACCTCAACAACGAGGCGCGTTACCGCAAGTGTTTCGCCGGCGACCTCTACCTCACGGGTGACCTGGCGCGGGTGGACGCTGACGGTTACTACTGGTTTGTGGGACGCAGCGACGACGTCATCAAGTCGGCCGGCCACCTGATCGGCCCCTTCGAAGTCGAAAGTGTGCTGATGGAACACCCGGCCGTGGCCGAGGCCGGCGTGATCGGCAAGCCCGACCCGGTGGTCGGCGAAGTGGTCAAGGCTTTTGTCTCGCTCAAGGATGGGCACGCGCCCGGCGAGGCCCTGCGCATGGACATCCTCGCGCACGCTCGCAAGCGCTTGGGCGCGGCGGTGGCGCCCAAGGAGATCGCCTTCTTGACTGTGCTGCCGCGCACACGCAGCGGCAAGATCATGCGCCGTCTGCTCAAGGCGCGTGAACTCGGCCTGCCTGAAGGCGACACCTCGACGCTGGAGGGGGGCGCATGAGCACGCGCGCCGCCGGGCCGTCCCAAAGCGCGAGCGCCCCCTCGGGAGGCAGCGCAGCACACGCCGTGGCAAGCGTGGGGGCCAACAGCCTTCAGGTGCCCGCACCGCCCAGTGGCCCGGTGCCCTGGGACAAGGCCTTTTCCCTGACCATCCTGGCCGACATGCTGCGTATCCGCCGCATGGAAGAAAAGTGTGCCGAGCTTTATGGCCAGCAGAAGATCCGCGGTTTTCTGCATCTCTACATCGGCGAGGAGGCGGTGGCCACCGGCGCCCTGCGCGCACTTCAACCACAGGACAACGTGGTGGCGACCTACCGCGAGCATGGCCATGCGCTGCTGCGCGGCGTCAGGATGAACGCCATCGTGGCCGAGATGTATGGCAAGCAGGAGGGCTGCTCGCGCGGGCGTGGCGGCTCCATGCATTTGTTTGACCGTGCCCGGCTTTTTTACGGCGGCAACGCGATTGTGGGCGGCGGCCTGCCGCTGGCGGCAGGGCTGGCGCTGGCCGACAAGATGCGCCAGCGCCAGGCACTGACCGCCTGCTTCTTTGGTGAAGGCGCCATGGCCGAGGGCGCCTTTCACGAAGCGGCCAACCTCACCGCCTTGTGGCAGTTGCCGGTGCTGTTTTTCTGCGAGAACAACCTGTACGCCATGGGCACGGCGCTGGCGCGTTCGGAGTCGCAGACCGATTTGTGCGTGAAGGCCGCGTCCTATGACATGGCCACCGTGCGGGTTGACGGCATGGATGTGGTGGCCGTGCATGAAGCGGTGCAAGGCGCCGCGCAGCAGGTGCGCGCCACGGGTCGCCCGGTGTTCCTGGAACTGCAGACCTACCGTTTTCGTGCCCACTCGATGTTCGACCCCGACCTGTACCGTGACAAGGCCGAGGTCGAGGCCTGGAAAACGCGCGGCCCCATCCACACCTTCACCGCACGCCTGAAGGCCCAGGGCAGCCTGACCGAAGAGGAATTTCTGGCGCTTGATGCCGCGGCCCAGGCCGAGGTCGACGCGGCCGTGGCGTTTGCCGAAGCTGGCAGCTGGGAGCCCGTCGCCGACCTGCTGCGCGACGTCTACACCCCGCAAGGGAGCGCCTGATGGGCCGCCGCATCACGTACCGCGATGCCTTGCGGGAAGCGTTGCGCGAAGCCCTGCAGGGCGACCCGCGCGTCTTTTTAATGGGCGAAGACGTGGGCCGTTACGGCGGCACCTATGCGGTGTCCAAGGGCCTGCTGGCCGAGTTCGGCCCGGAACGCATCCGCGACACGCCGCTGTCCGAACTCGGCTTCGTCGGCGCCGGCATAGGCGCCGCGCTGGGCGGCATGCGGCCGATTGTCGAGGTCATGACGGTCAATTTCAGCCTGCTTGCGCTCGACCCCATCGTCAACACGGCGGCCATGCTGCGCCACATGTCGGGCGGGCAGTTTTCGGTCCCGATCGTGATCCGCATGGCCACCGGCGCCGGTCGCCAGGTGGCGGCCCAGCACTCGAACAGCTTCGAAGGCTGGTATGCCCATGTGCCCGGCCTCAAGGTCCTCGCACCCGCCACCGTGGACGATGCGCGCGGCATGCTGGCGCTGGCGCTGGTCGACCCGGACCCGGTGCTGATCTTCGAACACGCGCAGCTCTACAACCTGGAAGGCGAGTTGCCGGACGATACGGCACCGGCGCTGGACATCTGCAGCGCGCGGGTGCGCCGCCCGGGCACCGACGTGAGCCTGATCACCCACGGCGGCAGCCTGCCCAAGGTGTTGCAGGCGGCGCAGGAACTGGCCGGACTCGGGATTTCCGCCGAGGTGATCGATCTGCGTGTGCTGCGCCCGCTCGATGATGCCACCCTCATGGCCTCGGTCCGCAAATGCCGCCGCGCGGTGGTGGTGGACGAAGGCTGGCGCTCGGGCAGCCTGGCGGCCGAACTCATGGCGCGCATCATGGAGCAGGCCTTCTTCGACCTCGATGCTCCGCCGGCGCGCGTGTGCAGCGAGGAAGTGCCGATTCCGTATGCCCGCCACATGGAAGAGGCCGCCCTGCCGCAAGTGCCGAAGATCGTGGCCGCCGCACGCGCCTTGTTCGGGAGCACCCCATGATCGACTTCAAGCTGCCCTCGCTGGGCGCCGACATGGATGAAGGCACGCTGCTCACCTGGCATGTGAAACCGGGCGATACCGTCAAGCGCGGCCAGGTGGTGGCCGTGGTGGACACCTCCAAGGCGGCGGTCGATGTCGAGATCTGGCAGGACGGCGTGGTGGCCGACCTGCTGGTGCAACCCGGCGAGAAGGTGCCCGTGGGCACCGTGCTGGCCAGGCTGCTGGCACCCGGTGAAGCCGCCGCCCCGGCAGGGGCCCCGGCACCTCCAGCCGGGCCGCTCACTGCGGCCGCCGCTCTGCCGCAGCCCGTCATGCCACAAGTGCAGGAAGCTCCATCAACAACGATGGCGGCACGGCATCCGGTGTCACCTGCCGCGCGCAGGCGTGCGACGGAGCTCGGCCTCGATCCCGACGCCATGACAGGAAGCGGGCCGCAGGACGCCGTCACGCTGGCCGACATCGAGGCCGCGGCGGCCGGGCGTGTGACGCCTGCACCGGCGGCCATCGCGCCGGACCGCCAGAAGGAAATGCGCAAGGCCATTGCCGCAGCCATGAGCCGCTCCAAGCGCGAAATTCCGCACTACTACCTGAGCGACACCATTCCAATGGCTGCGGCGCTCGCCTGGCTGCAACAGCGCAACGAGGGCGTGGCTATCACCGAGCGCATGCTGCCCGCCGTGCTGCTGCTCCACGCCGTGGCCGTGGCCTTGCGACGCGCACCGCAGCTCAACGGTTTCTACCGCGACGGTGCGTTCCAGCCGTCCACCGCCGTGCATGCCGGCGTGGCGATTTCGCTGCGTGGCGGCGGGCTGGTGGCACCTGCGATCCACGACGTGGGCGCCAAACCGCTGGTGCAGCTCATGCACGAACTGGCCGATCTGGTCAGGCGCGCGCGGGCCGGCTCGCTGCGCAGTTCGGAGATGAGTGATCCGACCCTCACCGTGACGAATCTGGGCGACCAGAGTGTGGAGACGGTCTTCGGCGTGATCTACCCGCCGCAGGTGGCGCTGGTGGGCTTCGGCCGTCTGGCCGTGCGGCCCTGGGTGCAGGACGGCAAGGTCTGCGCGCTGCCGCTGCTCACGGCCACGCTCGCCGCCGATCACCGCGCCTCGGACGGCCACCAGGGCGCACTGTTCCTGGCCGAACTGCGTGAGCTGTTGCAGCAGCCGCAAACGCTGGCTGACAACATCGCGCCAGCGGCGAACCGGGAAGGAACAAAAACATGACAAACGGCCGCCCAGCCCTGGCCGCAACCGTCCTGGGCATCCTGCGCACGATTGCGCCGGAAGTCGAACCCGGGGCCCTCGACCCCGCCCGCCCGCTGCGGCACCAGGTCGATCTGGACTCCATGGACTGGCTCAACTTTCTGGTGGCGCTGCACGAGCGCCTGGGCGTCAACATCCCGGAGGCGGACTACGCCCAGCTGGTGACCCTCGACAAGCTGCTCGACTACCTGCTCGACCGGCGGGTCAGCCGGGGGTGAAGGGCTTGCGTTCCCTTTCCGCGTTCAGTTCATACCGGCGCGTAGCCAGGATTGGGCAACACGCCAGCGAGTTTGGGCGTATTGAGCTTGCGGGCACTGACCTTGCCACCCCGTGCCTTGAGCCAGGTCTCCACCACCTCCGACATCTGCTTGTTGCCCTGGTTCCTGGCCTCTTCAGCCACCGGTGCCCAGCCGGCCACCTTGTACTTCTTGTCGGCCTCGATCAGCTTGCCGTTGAGGCGCATCTCGTCGATGCGCTTGCCCATGCCGGCCAGCGGGTTGCAGCTGTATTGCAGACCACCCACGCGCACCATGTCGCCACCCTGCTGGTAGTAGGGGTCGGGGTTGAACAGGTTGTCGGCCACGTCTTCCAGAACGGTCTTGATGGTCTCACCGGTCATCTCGGTCAGGGTGGCATAGGAGTAGGTGGTGGCCGTCATGTCCATCACCCATTCACGCGTGATGGCCTGCCCCGGCAACAGGCTGGTGCCCCAGCGGAAACCCGGTGAAAAAGCGATGTCGGCTCCCTGCACGTCCATCAGCGCATCGACCAGCAACTGGTCACCCGTGCCATTGAAGTTGCCGCGCCGATACAGCGTGCCTTCGGTGATGGCCAGTTGCTCCGACAGCTTGGCCTCATACGGTGCGCGTACTCTGGTGATCAGTGCGTCCATCTCGCGGTCGGCTGGCAGCATGTTGGCAAAAACAGGCAGCAGCTTGTAGCGGAAATCGCTGACCTTTTTGTCTTTGACATCAAAGTCGAGCACACCCAGGAACTTGCTGTTCGACCCGGCGTTGGTCACGATGGTTTTGCCGCCCTTGTTGCTCACCAGCGACGCCACCGGCATGCCGTCGTGCGTGTGGCCGCCCATGATGGCGTCTATGCCTGTCACCCGGCTGGCCATCTTCAGGTCCACGTCCATGCCATTGTGGGACAGGACCACCACGACCTGCGCACCCTTGCCGCGTGCCTCATCGACCATCTTCTGCATGTTTTCGTCCTGGATACCGAAGGCCCAGTCGGCAACCATGTAGCGCGGATTGGCAATCGGCGTGTATGGAAAAGCCTGGCCGATGATGGCGCAGGGAACGCCATTGATTTCGCGGATCACATAGGGCTTGAACACCGGATCGCCAAAGTCGTTGGTCTTGACGTTCTGCGCCACAAAATCGACCTTGCCCGCAAAGTCCTTCTCGATGATTTCCTTGACCCGCTCCATGCCCAGCGTGAACTCCCAGTGGCCGGTCATGACGTCCACGCCCAGCAGTTTGCAGGCGTCGACCATATCCTGACCATTCGTCCACAAGGCGGTGCCCGAACCCTGCCAGGTGTCGCCGCCGTCAAGCAGCAACGCCCCGGGGCGGCTGGCCTTGAGGCGTTTGACCAGCGTCGCCAGATGCGCAAAGCCACCGACCTTGCCGTAACGGCGTGCCGCCTTTTCATAGTCGAGGTAAGTCAGCGCATGGGCTTCGGCCGTACCCGGGCGGATCTTCGCCACCTTGAGCAAGTGCTCACCGACCAGATGCGGCAGGTTGCCCTTCATGCCGCCAATGCCCAGGTTGACATTCGGCTCGCGGAAGTAGATAGGCTTGAGCTGGGCATGGCAATCGGTCATGTGCAGAAACGACACGCTGCCAAACTTGGGAATGTCGTAGAGCCCGTTGGCGGCTGTCGCGGCATCGGCATCGGCGTAGGCGCCCAAGCCCATGCCGGCCATGGTGCCTGCGCCCAGGACCTGAAAAAATTCACGTTTTGTTAAATTCATAAATCGGCAACTAATGAAGTAAGAAAAAATAAAAAGACCCGGGACAAGCCCGGGTCGGATTCAGATTACTGGTTGACCGGCGATTTCGGATCCAGCAACAAGGCCATGACATTCTTGATCTGCTGCTCGGTCAGGAAGCCATTGTGGCCAGCCCTCGGCATTTGCGAGCAGGCGTTGTAGGCCCGCGCGTTCCAGATCTTGCCCCAGGTGTATTCCACGATAGGCTTGGAAGCCGGGCTGGCCGGATCCGCCACGCCGCGCAGCTTGCCATAGTTGTACAGGCTCGGGCCTATGGTGCCGAAGGAAATCTCCTGCTTGCTGATCTGATGGCAGTTGTAGCAGTTGCCGCCGTTGACCGAACCGGCCTTGTCGGTCCATGTCATGCCGCGTCCGTCCTGGGCGACTTTCTCGCCCGCTGCCCAGTCGCCCAGAAATTTCCCATCTGACGGCCACTTGATGGTCTTCAGGTTCGCGGCTTCTATGGCCTGGGCCACTTTTTGATCAATCGGCTTGCCGGCCACATCGGCGGCGCTGCATTCACGGTTCGCATCATCCTGGACCAGGCGATCAACTTTGGCCTGACCCTCGTCACGGAACGACGCCTTGGCGATGTCAGCCGCCAGTTTGTCCAGATCCGCACTGGAGGGCATGACAGCACAGCCAGCCAGAAAAACTGCGAGGGCAGGAACAAGGTATTTGATGGTTTTTTTCATGATGTTGTCTCCTTAACGCTTGAGGGCCGGGGCAATCGACTCGCCGCCCTTGCCGTTGACACCCATATAGACACCGAGTGCGATGGTCGCATCGCTACCAAACAGGGGGTAAGGAAAGCGTTGCTGCCGGTAGCAATCGTTCAGACGCAGTTGCATGCCCCACAGCTGCCCGTTGGAGACGCGGTAGGCCGGCCAGGCACCAAAACCATTGCCAGCGCCCGGCTGTTTGGTCAGGTTGGGCAGGTCCTGCAAACGGATGCGCTTGTCGTCCGCACCATGGCAGGAGGCGCAGGAAAAGTCGTGGGTGCCACCACGGGCGAAGAAGAGCCGCTTGCCCACTTCGTACATGGTTTTTTCCTGCCCATGGTCCTGGGGCAGGTTGAATTTCATGCCTTTGGATTCCGCCGATATCCAGGCCGCCAGCGCCGTCACGTTGTTTTGCTCGCCCTTGCCGAAAGGCGTCTTGGCAATTTCGGCAGCATTGAAGCCCTGCAGGGTTTCCATGCAGGTGAGCAGGCGCGATTCCAGATCCTGCACGCGCTTGGTATCCGCAAAATAACGCGGCAATTCCACGAAGGCCCCCTTGACCACGCCAGGACCCTTGCCCAGGTCGCACTTTTCAAGCGATGCTGTTTTGACACCGCGTTTCTGTTTCCAGAGCTCCTGGCCCTTGGCTTCAAACAATTCTGCCGGGTTGCCGTCCTGCAGCATGGCACGGTATTCAGCAATGCCCTCTGCCGCAGACTTCTGCGCCCACACGTTGCCGACCATCACGGCAGCCAGGACGGCCGTGATCAGTAGTTTTGCTTGTGTCATTGTCACCTCTTGAATTTGTTATGAAGCCAAACGCAAATGGAGAAGAGCATGCCCTTCTCCACTCTCAACACAGAACCTGAAAACTCAGGAGACCGTTGCTTCGTCAGCCCTGTTTTCGCCCTTGTTGTCTTTCCAGCTCACGCCGATTTTATCGCCGGCCTTGGCACCCTTGACGGTGAACTGCAGGAAAGGGTTCTTGGAAACCGCCGGGCCCCACTCCGCCGTCATGACGGTCTTGCCATTGTGCGTGGCGGTCACTTCCTGGATATGCCAGGCGGGCACGGTTTTACCTGCAGCGTCTTTGCGCTGACCGGACTCCATCTCGTGGCTCATCAAAACACGGACGGTTGCCTTGTCGCCAGCTGCTTGGGCGCGAATGCGCATCGGATCTGCCATTTTCTTACTCCTGAATCAGTATTGAATTGTTCAAAAAAAAGCGGGGGCAATCAGCCGCCGCAACCGCCAAGCGTGACCTTGACTTCTTTTTTTGCATAAAGCGCCTTGCCGTCAGCCATCACTGCGACGGCGTACACGTCCGAAGACTGGCCCATCTTGGTGCGGGTGGCGAAGCTTGCCTCGACGCTGTCGGTCATATTGAACAGGGCCACCAGGGCTGCCGGATTCTTCTCGACCAGAATCAGAATCTGCTTCACACCGGGCAGGGTGGTGCCGGCGGTCAAGGGAACCACGGCGCCGTTTTCAGCAATGTCGGGGCCGCCAATGGTGACATCCTTGCTTTCGACCGGTGCGCCCGCACCCAGTGCCTTCAGGACCTCGGCCAGCGTCTTGGCTTCGAACGCAGGCTTGTTGTAGGCCGCCATTGCATACTGAGGGAACAAGCCCGTGGATGCCAGCAGGCCCGCAACGATGGCGCCCTGTTTGAGTGTCTCGCGACGTGTTTGCATGTTAAATCTCCTTGATCAAGTAAATACTAATATAAGAATACAAGCCGTGCACTGGTATTTTCCCGGCCTTCATTTTCCTGCACCCGAAGCCAGCCAAGCACCAATGGTCTTGGCTTCCGCATCGCTCAAGGTCTGCGCCGGCATGGGCATGGCCCCCCAAACCCCGACGCCGCCTGCCTTCACCTTCCCCGCGAGATACTCGGTCTTTCCGGCATGCTTCTTGGCAATGTCCAGGAAACTGGGGCCGATGATCTTTTTGTCAATGGAATGACAAGCCGTACAACTGTATTTCTGCGTCAAAGCCATCGCCGCCTTGCCGTCAACACCAGCCGGGTCGGTCCTGGCGGCTGGTTTGGCGGGCACCGCCTCGGCCGCTTTCTGCGCGACAGGCGCAGCCTCAGCCGCCGCTGCTGCGCCCGGCACCAGCGCCTTGCCCTCCGGCCGGGTCGTATCGACACCACGCTGAGGTCCAACCGGCCGGTTTTGCTCCGCAAGATTTCCATGTGCATTGCGCGCAAAGTCCGGCAGGAAGGACGCTACTTTGGGCTCCGGTGCACAGTTTTTCATGCAGGCCACATTGTTGGTGTCAGGCTTGACGCTACCGCCAAGTTCGTTGCCTGGCCACATCGCATGCCGTGTCGTCATGCCATTGCGGTTGGGCAGGCGATTTTGTACTTCCTCCATGTTCTTGTCGGAGAGCGTGAAGTTGTCCGGAACAATGCCTCCCAGGTTCAGCAGAAAGGCCGTCACCGAATAGACTTCCTCGGTCGTGAGCGACTTGGGGGCCGTCCATGGCATGGCACGATTGATATAGTCCCACAAGGTCGAGAGTGTGGACACCTTCATCAGGGTGGTGCGCCCCGGGTAGGTTGTCGTCGTGAGATTGGCGACACGCCCTTTTTTGATGTCCTCGGCCGTGGTACCGCCGACCAGGGGACTGAACACTTCGCCTGACTCGCCAAACACTCCGTGGCAGGACGCACATTTCCCTTCCCAGACTTCCTGCCCTTTGGCGACCGTCCCCGAGCCTGGCGGCAGACCCTTGAAGTCCGGTCGCACATCGATATCCCAGGCAGCAACCTCCTTGGGCGTCGCAGCGCGTCCCACACCCGGATAGTTGGCGCCGGTCTGTGCGCCCGCCAAGCTCACCGCAGCAAGCATGGCGACAGTCACGACTGCTTTATGAAACCTGGACATTTTTCACCTCGCCGTTTTCCTGAACCAACCAGGACTGGATGGCATTGTTGTGATAGATGGAGCGCGTGCCGCGCACTGCGCGAAGCTGCTTGTAATTCGGCTGGACGTAACCGGTGTCATCCATGGCGCGGCTTTGAATGATGGCGGGTTTGCCATCCCACACCCAGTCGAGGCTGAACCGGGTCAGCGCTTTTGTCAGCACCGGCGACTCCAGCCGCGCGGTACGCCAATTGCGTCCGCCGTCCACCGACACGTCCACCCGCTTGACCTTGCCCCGCCCCGACCAGGCCAGACCGCTGATGTTGTAGAAGCCCTTGTCCAGTAAGACCTGCCCGCCTGACGGCGTGGTCACGACGCTCTTGCACTCCTGGATGCTGGTGTACTGCCGATGCGTGCCGTCAGGCTGCAAATCGATATAGTGAATCGCTTCATCCTTGGCGGCATAGGGTTTGTCACCCACCTCCAAGCGGCGCAGGTACTTGACCCAACTCACACCCTGCACGCCCGGCACGATCAGGCGCAATGGATAGCCCTGCTCGGGCCTCAGCATTTCACCGTTCTGGCCGTAGGCCACGAACACTTCGCCGGACTTGATCAGGCTCATGGGAATGGTGCGCGTCATGGAGGAGCCATCGGCGCCTTCGGCGAGCACAAACTTGCCGCTCTTGAGGTCGGCCCCCGCCATCTCGAGCAAGGTGATCAGCGGCACGCCGGTGAACTCGCTGCACGAAACCATGCCATGGGTGTACTGGACTGTCGGCACCGCCACATTACCCCACTCGACCGCCGTATTGGCGCCGCACTCGATAAAGTGAAAACGCGACACCGAAGGCAGGCGCATGATTTCGTCCAGCGTGAACACCCTGGGCGACTTGACCATGCCGTTGATCATGAGGCGGTGCTTGGAAGGATCCACGTCCCACCAGCCCTGATGATGCCGCTCAAAGTGCAGGCCGCTGGGGGTGACGATGCCGAACAGCGACTGCAGCGGCGCAAACGACACCGAAGCCTGCGGGGTCTGGGTCAGGCCCGGGCTCTGGCGGCGCTGAACATTCACCTCATATTTGGACGGCTTGCCATAGCCGCCATCGGAGGCCACGGGCTGGCCCAGGCCCTTGCTGTGCTCGGGCAGGTTCAGGATGTTGGGATCGCCGCCTTCGGCTGGCACCGGATTTCCCTGTGCCAGCGCAGCCGGCACGGTCAGCCCCGCTGCTGCAGCGGCAAAGGCGCTGCGAATGAAGTCGCGACGCCCGTGGCGGGCCTCTGCGACAACAGTTTTGATGCCGTCCCGGCTCAAAAAGCTCTCGGGTGCCTTCAGGATTCTTCCTGAGCTCAAGTCGTCTTGGTTCACACAGTTTCCTTTTGATTAATAACCGGATCACCGCTGCAATCTCCCTCCGGGTCTGCAGCGTCAACCCGCGTCCGCTTTTTCCTGCTCCAACTCACCGACGATTCAGAAGCGGAGCGCTTCGTCCACCCGCACTGCGAACTTGGCTGCCGTGCAGCGAAAGACCAGCGCCTCACGACGCCCCCCCACACCCTCCGTACGACCGGCATGCCCGAATACGTCCGGGAACGGGTGACTCGTTCTTTTTAGATTCCGAATATCCGTATACACGAATATAAATGATAATGCGATATCAATTTCGAGGGTTTTCACCACCACCGGGGTCAATCACGCTACTTGAAGCGATAGTGGTCCCGATTCAGGACGGCCGAGATCGCCGTCACCTCCTCAGGAAACAGCCCAAGGTTCAACTCGGTATTGCACGACTCCACCATGCCGCGCAAGGCACCCGGCGCATTGACACGCCCGGCGGGTCGGTAAATGGCGCTGCCATCGCCCCCCACTTTTTGCCGATGACATGCAGCACACTTGTGTTCCGCAATCAGCCGCTCTCCCAGTTTGAGATCAGCGCCCTCGTACAGGGCCGGCACTTGCGCGCCGGCAGATGCGCCAATCAACAAGAGGAGCAGGGGGAAGGTTGATGTGCTCATGGCATACAAGCGTACAGCAAGGGGCCGTGTCGCGCAAACGTCGCCGGATGCTGCCGGGCATCCTATACGACCTGAGCGCCAGACGGCTTTTCGTGCAACTGGACGATCCTCCATGCTTGAAGGCCGAACGTTTGCACCTTCGCCCCTTTCAGACCTGCTGTTTACAACTTCCAGCCATAGGCGATGCCGATGGCGTTCTGCTTCATTTTGAGATCAACCGGATAACCCGCGACGGACTGGCCATTGCCGTTCGAAACGCCGGCGATGCCTTTGCTGAACGCATGCATGTAGCTCAGACTCAACTCCGACTTGTCGGCCAGTGTCCACGTAGCGCCGAGCGTCACATGCTGCTCGACAGTGGCCGGCGCCAGAATATTGAAGTACGTGTTCTGGCTGTTGATCGGCATCTTGCCGAGGTTGTAGCCCGCACGCAGGGTCAGGTTCTTGCTGTATTCATGCGACACGCCGAGTTTGAGAACCGTCATGTCGGTCCAGCCAAAGCCGGAACCGTTGGCGGGGCCCATGGGGGTTCCTGAGACCGCCGGAAAGAGCGCACCGGGGTTCGCGACGGACTTGATGCTGCCGTAATTGATCTGGCTCAGGTCAACCGCCACGGTGGTCTTGGGCGTGGCTTTGAACGCCACCCCAAAACCATAACTCTCAGGAATGTCGAAGCCACCTTCCTCGGCCAGGAGGCCTTTGTATCGGTCGAACTTCGACATCTTGGTACGGCTCTGATAGACCGCGCCCAAGGTGACCGTTGGCGATACCTGGCCTGTCCAGCCGAGCTTGAAACCCAACCCGGTTGAGACATCCTTGCCACGGTTGGTCACCGAGCCTACATAACGGCTGTTATTGGCATTGTCGAAGGCCTCCAGGCCCTTGGCCTCGAAGGTCTGGCGAACGAGATTCAACGACGCGCCGAACGAATGGTTGCCAATCTTTTTCGCAATGGTCGGGGCAATGAACAATTGCTCCAGGTTGGTATAGGTATGGGAGCCCGCCGAGGTGATGAGATTGGTGCCATAGTTGGTGTTCATGCCGCCATTGCCATACACCACCACGCCGGCCGCAAGGTCGCTGGCGATCATGCGGTTATAGCCAAAATCCGGGACCACGAAGTGGCGCTGCCCGCTGCGGTAGTCACCGGCAGCGACACCCTGATACGCGGACGTGTACGTGACCGTCCGGTCCGGCATGAACAGGTCTGCACCGAAGTCGACACGGCTGCCCGCATCCACCATGCCTGCCGGATTGGTCGCTGCCGCCAGGGCATCCTGCGGCAGAGCGATGCCGACCCCTCCCATGCCCTTGGCTTTGATGCCAAAGCCATGTGAAAAGTAGCCGTTGGTGGCCATGGCCGCTGTCAGGGGGCCTGCAATGATGGCAAACGCGGCCAGATTACGAACTGCTCTTTTTGCTGCCTTGGCTGTTTTTGACGTGGTCATCTACTGTCTCCTGTGTACTAGTTATGGATATCAACGCATCAATCGCTCAGAACTCGCCCTTGGCGCCACGATCCAGCATCTGGTAGATGGTTTCGCGGACCTTCCATGCCTCCTCTTTCAATGGAGAGGGAAGCTTGCGCCCCATCTTGACCATCATGTCCATGTTGAGGGTATATATCCACAGGCCATCGTCGCGCTCAACCACCGTCAGGCGGCAAGGCAGATAGGCCGCCATGTGCGGACTGAAGTCCACCATCATGCGAGCCGTCACGGGCGTGCAAAAGGAGTAGACCTTGAGGAATTTTTGTTTGGTTCCGGTACGCGCCTCGAGCTCCTTGGACAGAGGCAGTTCACCCACGCTCTTCATGTTTCTTTCCGCCGAGATCTGGGCGAAGACCTGCTCGATGTCGTTGACCGTCACACCGGCCTTCACCTTGCGCTCCCAGGTGGTAGCCACCGCGATGTCACCGTCCGCTTCAATCCAGCGATCCCACATCTTGCTGGCTTCGGCACCGGCGCCGTTTTCAAGCTTGCCCATCGTGCTGATCGTGCCGCATCCGGTCAACATCATGACCGCCACCACGGGCACCCATTTGAGAAATTTTGTCAGGGCATTCACTTGCAGTTCCTTGTTCAGTAAATAGGTTTGTTGTCGAAAGGCGTTTCGACATCAGCAGCAGGAAGTTCCTGTTCGCCAATGTGCAGCGATAGTGCGTCAACAATCATTTCGCGAACACTGGGAGCAACCCTATACCCTACGGGGTATGGTATTTAAACAACAACAGGCAGGCGTCGTCGCGCAGGCGACGATCTGGCAAAATCAGAGCGGCTCCACCATCGCAACAATGGATTTCCATGGCAACCAAAGGCACTCCGCGTCGCACCGAGGCTCCCGTCCCGGCTTCCTCCTATCGTGAAGATCACCAGAAGGATGTGCTTAACCGCCTGCGTCGCGTCGAAGGCCAGGTGCGAGGGCTGATCGAGATGATCCAGAGCGGGCGGTCTTGTGAAGACGTGGCGCTCCAGATGTCTGCCGCACGCAAGGCCATGGACAAGACTTTTTACCGAATGATGGCCTGCTCCCTGATGGAGGCCGTCCAGGAATCCGAATCCGATGCCCAGGCCATGGCCGAGGTGGAACGCGCGGCCCACCTTCTGGAAAAATTCGGTTAACGGGTGCTGAGGTGCAGCGCCTTGCCTGAAAGCGGCATTCAGCTGTTCCGGACCGGACTACCCAAGCATGACGTGGTCATCCTGAGCTGAGTCCGGCGCAGGGCAGGCCGGCTCCCGCATTCCCGTGTGATCCGGCGGGCCAGCGCTTGACCCGGGCCACCTGCCCTTTTGTCGCCTACTTGGCGCCAGCGAGTACCCAGGCAGCCAGCGTCGCCGCGTCGGCATCACTCAAGCCGGCCTGTGCCGGCATGGGAATCGGACCCCATTTGCCGGAGCCGCCTTTCTTGATGCTGGCAATCAGGTTGGCCTCGGCGTCCTTCTGGCCGGCATATTTTTTGGCAACGTCCTGGTAGGCAGGGCCCACCAGTTTTTTATCGGTTGCATGGCACGCCATGCAGGCCTTCTGGCTGGCGAGCTCCTTGTTGGCGAACGCGGGTGCTGAAACCAGCGCAATGACAGCGATGAGGATGGGGGGAAAATTCATGGACAGTCTCCTGGATCGTAGGTTGGAAAAAGACAATGTATATCAGTCTTCGCTAATTTAACTGAATTCTGATGTTTCAGCGGCCGGGGTCGCCGCCATCTGGTCAGGGAATTCCCCGACCCTCAGGCATAACGGGCACTCATGGCCTCCATACCGACAGGCCTGATGCGGCTGCCCATGCCGGCGCAGCCAAAGGCCTCGAAACGCGCCTTGACAATGCCACGCGCCGCCGTTTTGGCGGCCGCCAGGGCCTTGCGCGGATCAAACTCGCTGGGCTGCTGCGCGAATACCCGGCGCATGGCGCCGGTCATGGCCAGCCGGATATCGGTATCGATGTTGATCTTGCGCACGCCACTTTTGATGCCACGCTGGATTTCTTCCACCGGCACGCCGTAGGTTTCCTTGATGTCCCCACCAAACTGGCGAATGATTTCCAGCCATTCCTGCGGCACGCTGGAAGAGCCGTGCATCACCAGATGGGTGTTGGGAATCTGCGCGTGAATCGCCGCAATGCGGTCAATCGCCAGGATGTCGCCCGTGGGCTTGCGGGTGAATTTGTAGGCGCCGTGGCTGGTACCAATCGCAATGGCCAGCGCGTCCACGGCAGTCCGGGCCACGAAGTCTTTGGCCTGCACCGGGTCGGTCAGCATCATCTCGTGCGTCAGCTTGCCTTCGGCACCCGAGCCGTCTTCGTCACCGGCCTCACCGGTTTCGAGTGACCCGAGACAGCCGAGTTCACCCTCAACGGACACGCCAACCGGGTGCGCCATGTCACACACGCGGCGCGTGATGGCCACGTTGTACTCATAGCTGGACGGCGTTTTGGCGTCTTCCATCAGTGAGCCGTCCATCATCACGCTGCTGAAACCGGAACGTATCGATTGGATGCAAACGGCCGGTGAGGCGCCGTGGTCCAGATGCACCACCACCGGAATGTCGGGGTGCGTCTCTACCGCAGCCAGCATCATGTGGCGCAAGTAGGCCTCACCGGCGTATTTGCGGGCGCCAGCCGACGCCTGCAGAATGACCGGACTGTCGGTCTCCTGCGCCGCTTCCATGATGGCGAGAATTTGCTCCAGATTGTTGACATTGAACGCCGGCACACCGTAGCCGTTCTCGGCCGCGTGATCCAGCACCTGGCGAAGGGAAACAAAAGCCATGACTATCTCCTTGAATTTTAAATACGATCGGCATCCAGCGGCCGTTTCAATTACATTGCTTGCTACTTAATTAATAGCGTGTTGCACAACGTGCGCAGCGGCACGCTGTTGCAGAATCTCAAGCGCTGGCAGTGTCTTGCCCTCCAGCATCTCGAGGAAGGCGCCGCCGCCGGTGGAGATGTAGTCCACCTGGCTGGCGATGCCGTACCTGGCAATGGCCGCCAGCGTGTCGCCACCACCGGCAACGCTGAATGCGCTTGATGCAGCGATGGCTGTGGCAATTTCCCTGGTGCCGTTCTCGAACGCGGCAAACTCGAAAACACCCACCGGACCGTTCCACACGATGGTGCCCGCGTTCTGGAGCTGTTCTGCCAGCCTCCTGGCCGTCTCCGGGCCGATGTCCAGAATCAGGTCATCGTCGTCGACTTCCGTGGCTTTCTTCACGGTGGCAGTCGCGCCGGCGCTGAAGGTCTTGGCCGTCACCACGTCGGTCGGGATGGGTACTTCGGCGCCGCGCGCTTTCATGGCTTCTATCACGCTTCTGGCCTCGTCCACCAGGCCCGGTTCGGCCAGGCTTTTCCCGATGCTCAGGCCTGCGGCGAGCATGAAGGTGTTGGCGATGCCGCCGCCCACGATCAGTTGCTCTACCTTGCCGGACAAGGATTGCAGGATGCTGAGCTTGCTGGAGACCTTGCTGCCCGCGACGATGGCCACCAGGGGGCGCTTCGGTTGGGCAAGCGCCTGGCGGATGGCGTCGATTTCAGCCGCCAGCAGCGGTCCGGCGCAGGCCATGGGTGCGTATTGCGCGATGCCGTGGGTCGTTCCTTCGGCGCGGTGCGCGGTGCCGAAGGCGTCGTTCACGAAGATGTCGCACAAGGCGGCCAACTTGCGGGCCAGTGTTGCGTCATTCGTTTTCTCGCCGATATTGACACGGCAATTTTCCAGCATGACGAGCTGCCCGGGAGCCACGTCCACGCCATCGACCCAATGGGCCACCAGAGGGACGTCCCGGCCCAGCAGCTCGCCCAGGCGTCGGGCCACCGGGGCCAGCGAATCGGCCGGCTTGAAAGCCCCTTCCGTGGGGCGCCCCAGGTGGCTGGCCACCATGACGGCAGCGCCCGCGGCCAACGCCATCCGGATGCAGGGCAGGCTCGCGCGAATGCGAGTGTCTTCGGTGATGTTGCCGGCCTCATCTTGCGGGACGTTCATGTCGGCGCGGATGAACACGCGTTTCTTGAAGGCAACGCCGCTGTTCACCACATCGGCAAAGCGCAAGACCTTCACAGGCCGCGCCCCACCACGCGCACCATCTCCAGGCACTTGTTCGAGTAGCCCCATTCGTTGTCGTACCAGGCAACCACCTTGATAAAGGTACCGTCCAGCGCGATGCTGGCGTCGGCGTCAAACACGCTGGTGCAGGTCTCGCCGCGGAAGTCGGTGGCGACCACCTTGTCTTCGGTGTAACCGAGGATGCCCTTGAGGCCGCCTTCGCTTTGCGCCTTCATCTCGGCACAGATTTCTTTCAGCGTGGCTTCCTTGTTCAGCTCGCAGGTCAGGTCCACCACCGACACGTCGGAGGTCGGCACGCGAAAGGACATGCCGGTGAGCTTTTTGTTCAGCTCGGGAATCACCACGCCGACGGCCTTGGCTGCGCCGGTGCTCGAGGGAATGATGTTTTCCAGGATGCCGCGGCCGCCGCGCCAGTCCTTGTTGCTCGGGCCGTCCACGGTTTTCTGGGTGGCGGTGGCGGCATGCACGGTGGTCATCAGGCCGCGCTTGATGCCCCACTTGTCGTTGAGCACCTTGGCCACGGGGGCCAGGCAGTTGGTGGTGCAGCTGGCGTTGCTGATGATGGCCTGGCCGGCGTAGGTCTTGTCGTTGACGCCGTAGACGAACATCGGCGTGTCGTCTTTCGATGGGGCCGAGAAGATGACTTTTTTGGCGCCGGCGGCCAAGTGTTTTTCACCCGAGGCCTTGTCGAGGAACAGGCCGGTGGCTTCGAGCACGATGTCGGCACCGATTTCGTTCCACTTCAGGTTGGCGGGGTCGCGCTCCTGCGTCAGGCGGATTTTCTTGCCGTTGACGATCAGGGTGTTGCCTTCGACCGAGACCTCGCCCTTGAAGCGGCCATGCACCGAGTCGTACTGCAGCATGTACTTGAGGTACTCCGGCTCGAGCAGGTCGTTGATGCCGACGATCTCGATGTCGCTGAAGTTCTGCACGGCGGCACGCAACACGTTGCGCCCGATGCGGCCGAAGCCGTTGATACCTAGTTTGATGGTCATGCCCATTTCCTTGAATAAATAGTGACTCTTGTGCCGATTGATACTGCGCCGGTTGCTATAACTTCAGTAGCGCCGAGCAGTCAGCGATGACCCGGTCCGGCGCGCAGGCGGCTATCGGCTGGCCCATGTTGTAGCCATAGGGCAGCGCCCAGACTGCGATGCCGGCGTTACGCGCCGTTGCCACGTCGATGCTGGAGTCACCCACAAACAGGGCACGGTGACGCGGCGTGCCAAACTGCGCAAGACAGCGCTCAATGCCCGCAGGGTCAGGTTTTTTAGTGGGCAGCGTGTCACCGCTGACCACGCAGTCAAGCAGCGGCATCAGCTGGTGGGCGTTCAGCACCGTGGCGGTGTAGCGGCCTTCCTTGTTGGTCACCACAGCCAGCTTGGTGCCCCTGCTGCGCAGCGCCGTCAGCGCTTCGCGCACCTGGGGGTAGAGGTGGCTGCGCGTCCCGCAGCGTCTCTGGTAGTGCTTGTCAAACTCTGCGGCAATCAGCGCCAGGCTGTCGCTGATGCGTATGGCCGCAGCATCCGTTTTTCCGCTGTACGCCAGGGCCTGGATCAGCAGCTCACGCGTTCCGTGGCCGATCCAGTCGTTGACTTGCTGCTGCTCCACCTCGGGCAGGTCGAAGCGGCGCAGGGTGTCGTTGACGGCATCGCAGATTTCGGGCGCGGTTTCGATCAGCGTGCCGTCGAGGTCAAACATGACCAGGTCAAAGGATGTATTCATGACGTGTTCAGGCTCAGGTGGTGGACAGAACGATCTGATCGGACAAGGCACCATTGCTCCGGTCGTCGCTGCCCATCCAGATTTCGCGGCGGTAGGCCGCGCGGTGGGCCAGCGTACGCACGGATTCCACGACGCGCTGGACGGTGATGCCAAAGTGGGCATACAGATCGCTGGCCGGTGCGGATTCACCAAAGCTGGCGATGCCCACCACCATGCCGGTACGGCCCACATACTTGCGCCAGAAATCGGGATGCGCCGCCTCAATGGCCACCGTGGGCAGGCCCAGCGGCAGCACCAGCGCCTGGTAGGCCTCGCTCTGGCGGTCGAACACATTGGTGCAGGGCATGGACACGACGCGGGTGGCAATGCCTTCGCTCGCCAGCGCGGCCTGCGCTTCCATGGCCAGCGAGGTTTCCGATCCCGTGGCCACAATCACGGCCTGAACCCCTTCCATGTCAGACAGGACATAGCCGCCGCGGCGGATGCTCTCGGCCATGCCGGCATCGGTCAAGCGCGGCAGGTTCTGGCGCGACAGGCACAGCGCGCTGGGGCCGTCGCGCCGCTTGATGGCGTGAGCCCAGGCGACGGCGGTTTCCAGGCCGTCCGCCGGCCGCCAGACGTCCAGGTTGGGAATGATGCGCAGACTGGGAATGTGCTCCACGCTCTGGTGCGTGGGCCCGTCTTCGCCGAGACCGATGCTGTCGTGAGTGAACACATGGATGACGCGCAGCTTCATCAGCGCGGCCATGCGGATGGCGTTGCGGCTGTAGTCGCTGAAGGTCAGGAAGGTGCCGCCGTAGGGGATGAGCCCGCCATGCAGCGCGATGCCGTTCATGATGGCGGCCATGCCGAACTCGCGCACGCCGTAACTCATGTGGTTGCCCACCTGGTCGCGTCCGGCCCTGACGCAGCCCTTGAAGTTGGTCAGGTTGGATCCCGTCAGATCGGCACTGCCACCGAAAAATTCGGGCACCAGGGAGCTCAGCGCGTCGAGCGCGTTCTGGCTCGCCTTGCGGGTGGCCACGGCGTCCGGCTTGGCAGCGATGGCCGCCAGCAGCTCGGGCAGTTTGTCGGCAACAGCGGGTAGCAGGTCGCCGGCCACGCGGCGCTCGAACTCGGCCGCCTCCAGCGGGTACTGCGTGCGGTAGGCCTCGAAGCGCACGCGCCAGGTCCGCTCGGCCACCTGGCCGCGTTCGACGGCGTTCCAGGCGTTGGCAATGTCCATTGGCACTTCGAAGGGCGCAGCGGTCCAGCCCAGCGCCTCGCGGGTGGCGGCGACCTCGGCAGCCCCCAAGGCTGCACCATGCACGTCATGCGTGCCAGCCTTGTTCGGCGAACCGTGGCCGATCACGGTTTTGCAACAGATCAGTGTTGGCCGGCCATCGGGCAGGACCGCCTGGGCCTTCGCCGACCGCACGGCGACGTCCAGGGCCAGGGGATCATGTCCGTCCACTGCGGCAATGACGTTCCAGCCATAGGCCTCGAAACGCCTGGGCGTGTCGTCGGTGAACCAGCCCTCCACATGGCCGTCAATCGAGATGCCGTTGTCATCGTAGAAGGCTACCAGTTTGGACAGGCGCAGCGTGCCGGCCAGCGAGCAGGCTTCGTGACTGATGCCTTCCATGAGACAGCCGTCGCCCATGAAGACATAGGTGAAGTGGTCCACCACCACATGGCCGGGTTTGTTGAACTCGGCAGCCAGCAGCTTCTCCGCCAGCGCCATGCCGGCCGCGTTGGCGAGGCCCTGGCCCAGCGGTCCGGTGGTGGTTTCCACACCGGGGGTGACGCCCATTTCGGGGTGGCCCGCCGTCCGGCTGTGCAGCTGGCGGAAGTGCTTCAGCTCCTCCATCGGCAGGTCGTACCCTGTGAGGTGCAACAGGGCATAGATCAGCATGGAGCCGTGGCCGTTGCTCAGTACAAAACGATCCCGGTCCGGCCATTTCGGATTCGCCGGATTGTGCTTGAGGTGCCGGTTCCACAGCACCTCGGCGATGTCGGCCATGCCCATGGGCGCGCCGGGGTGGCCGGATTTGGCTTGTTCGACCGCATCGACGGCGAGCATGCGGACAGCGTTGGCCATGTGCCTGGCCATGTCGGGTGTAGGCGCGTTCATCTCAGGATGCCCTCTTCTTGCGTTCCATCATGCGCCAGACAAAGGGCGTGAAGATCAATTGCATGGCCAGTTCCATCTTGCCGCCGGGCACCACGATGGTGTTGGCGCGCGACATGAACGAGTCGTTGATCATGCTGCGCAGGTACTGGAAATCGATGCCTTTGGGGTTGGCAAAGCGGATCACCACCATGCTTTCATCCGGCGAAGGAATGTCGCGCGCGATGAAAGGGTTGGAGGTATCGACCATCGGCACGCGCTGGAAGTTCACGTGGGTGTGCATGAACTGCGGGCAGATGTAGTTCACGTAGTCGGGCATGCGGCGCAGGATGGTGTCGGTCACGGCCTCGGTGCTGTAGCCACGCTTGGACTTGTCGCGGTAGAGCTTCTGGATCCACTCCAGGTTGATGACCGGCACCACACCGATCAGCAGGTCCGGGTGCTGGGCGATGTTGACCTCGGGCGTGACAACAGCGCCGTGCAGGCCTTCGTAGAACAGCAGGTCGGTGCCGGCCGGCACGTCCTCCCAGGCCGTGAAGGTGCCAGGTGGCTGCTGGTAGGGTGCCGCCTCTTCAGGGTCGTGCAGGTATTTGCGCCGCTTGCCGGTGCCGGTTTCGCCGTAGGCGCGGAACAGCTCGGCCAGTTCGGGAAACAGGTTGTTTTCCGGCCCGAAATGGCTGAAGTTGTTGTTGCCCGCAGCCTCGGCTTCGGCGGCTTTGGTTTTCATGTCCTTGCGGTCGTAGCGGTGAAAACTGTCGCCTTCGATGATGGCGGCATTGACCTTCTCGCGACGGAAAATGTTCTCGAACGTATGCGTGACCGAGGTGGTGCCGGCACCGGACGAGCCGGTGATGGCGATGATGGGATGGCGTTCAGACATGGGGGGTTTCCGTAAGTCAAAAAAATTTGGCAAAAAATGCCTGTAGCCCAGATGTTTGCTGCGTGATCAGCTACTTGTTCAATAGCATTTCGGCAGCCACCACCAAAAATCAGACGCGGAACAGGCTGCGTTCGGCAAACAGCGGATTGGTCTGCTCGGTCTTGGCGGGTTCGGCGTGGTAACGCTCGATGCGCTCCACCTCGCCCCTGGAGCCGAAAACCAGGCCGATGCGCTGGTGCAGCGAGCTCGGCTGCACGCCCAGCATCGGCCGGTGCCCTGTCGAAGCTCGGCCCCCGGCCTGCTCCATGAGCATGCCTATCGGGTTGGCCTCGTAAAGCAGCCGCAGGCGGCCGGGTTTGGAGACGTCTTTGGTATCGCGCGGATAGAGGAAGACACCGCCGCGCATCAGAATGCGGTGCGCCTCGGCCACCATGCTGGCAATCCAGCGCATGTTGAAGTCCTTGGCGCGAGGCCCGGTCTTACCCGCCAGGCACTCATCCACATAACGCTTGACCGGCGCCTCCCAGAAGCGGCTGTTGGAGGCGTTGATGGCGAATTCCTGGGTATCGGTCGGGATCTGCATCTTCGGATGTGTGAGCATGAATTCGCCCAGGTTCGGATCCAGGGTGAAACCGTTGACGCCATCGCCCACTGTGAGCACCAGCATGGTGGTAGGGCCATACAAGGCGTAACCTGCGGCCACCTGGCTGGCGCCGGGCTGAAAAAAATCAGCCTCGGTCACATCGCGACCGGTGTCTTCCACGTCTTGCGGTGCGCGCAGCACCGAGAAAATGCTGCCGACGGAAACGTTCACGTCGATGTTGCTGGACCCGTCCAGTGGGTCAAACACCAGCAGGTACTTGCCGCGCGGATACTGCAGCGGAATCTGATACGGCAAGTCCATTTCTTCAGACGCCATGCCGGCGAGATTGCCCGCCCATTCGGTACGCCGGATAAAAACATCGTTGCTCAGTACATCGAGTTTTTTCTGCGTCTCGCCCTGCACATTGACGGAGCCGCCCTCGGCAACTGCGTGGTTACCCATGACGCCCCCCAACTCGCCAAACGCGACGGCGCGGGCAATGCCTTTGCAGGCCAGCGCAACGTCCAGAATCAGGGCATTGAAATCGCCACTGGCACTGGGGAAGCGGCGGCGCTCCTCGATCAGGAATTGGGTCAGGGTGGACCGATTGGCGGTTAGTGGCATGGCCGTTCTTTCAGGAGGGTTGATGCAGGAATTCAGAGCGAGGCGGCCTGGCGGCGCAGCTCGCGCATGACGCCGCGGTAGCCGCCATCGGCATCAGGCGCACCAAACACGGCGCTGCCCGCCACGCAGGTGTCGGCACCGGCCTGCACGATCTCGGCGATGTTGTCGGTTTTCACGCCGCCATCGACTTCCAGCCAGATCGGCTGGCCACCGCGCGCCTGGTGCGCCGCTATGCGCTGACGCACGGTACGCAGCTTGCCCAGCGTGGCGGGGATGAATTTCTGCCCGCCAAAGCCGGGGTTCACGCTCATGAGCAACACCATGTCCAGCTTGTCCATGACATGGTCCAGCCATTCCACGGAGGTGGCCGGGTTCAGCACCAGCCCGGCCTTGCAGCCGTGTTCGCGAATCAGCGAGAGCGTGCGGTCCACATGCCTGGAGGCCTCGGGGTGGAAGGTGATGATGTTGGCGCCGGCCCTGGCGAACAGCGGAATCAGCGCATCCACCGGCTCGACCATCAGGTGAACATCAATGCCGATCTTCACGTGCGGGCGAATGGCTTCGCACACCAGCGGGCCGATGGTGAGGTTGGGCACGTAATGGTTGTCCATCACGTCAAAGTGCACCAGGTCGGCCCCAGCGGCCTCAATGGCGCGAACCTCTTCGCCCAGACGGGCAAAGTCGGCGGACAGAATCGAAGGCGCAATGCGGAGGGGGCTTGACATGGTGAGGATGCTTATGAAGAAAGGGATCAGCGAGCGGTCGATTTTTTCGGGCCCGCTGCTGCGTGCATGCCGGCCAGCTGCGCCAGCGTGCAGCCGGCCAGGTCCGGCAGGACGCAGAGCGCGCCTGAAAAGTCATGGTGCCCGGTGAAAGAATTCTGGGTGATGATGGTGGGCAACCCCGCTGCCGCGGCGGCCCGCAATCCGTTGGCTGAATCCTCAATGGCCAGACACGCGGCTGCGGGCAACTTCAGCCGGCTCAGCGTTTGCAAATACACCTGGGGATGCGGTTTTTTGCGGGGTGCGGTCGAAGCGTCCTCGATCACGACAAAAAACCGCGCCCAGTCCGGCCCCATGGCACAGCGCAAGAGCGCGGAAATATTGACCGGCGACGTGGTTGTTGCAATGGCCAGTCGCAGGCCCTCGTCGTGCGCCTGCTCGATCAGCTTTAAAACGCCTGGCCGCAGCCGCACGGCGCCGTTGTTGACCATGCGTTCGTAAGCCGCTGTTTTCTGGTCGTGGATGCGCTGCACGATCTCGGTGAATGCAGCGTTGTCGATGATCTTGAGGTCGGGCTGAACCTGCCGCCAGTAATAGGTGATGCGCTCCTTGCCCCCCGACACTTCCAGCAGCCGGGTGTACAGGGGCACGTCCCAGCGCCAGGGCAAGCTCTCCTGCGCAAACGCTTCGTTGAATGCGGCCAGGTGCGCCAGTTCCGTGTCGGCCAGCGTCCCGTCGACATCAAAAATCAGGGCCTGGAGACCGGCGGTGTTCATGGCTGCGCCTTCACTTGCTGGAAGACGCGACTGGCGCGTATGTCCCGCTCTTCAATCGTCGTCAGGTCGTCCACGGTCAACACCCGGTCGCGGTCTTCAAACAGACGGCTCGCCTGGCGCAACCGGGCCCGTTCCAGCGCATTGCGGGCACTGCGCGCATTGGCAAAGTGCGGCTGGCCGATACGCAGCGTCAGGTACTCTTCAAACACCTGCGCAGCGCCCTGGCCAAAGCGGTAATTCTGGTCGCCCAGCATCTTTTGCGAAATCTGCATCAGCTCGCCCACCGCATAGTCGGGAAAATCAAGGTGGTGGGCAATGCGTGAGCTCATGCCCGGATTACTCTGAAAAAAAGTGTCCATGCGGTCCTTGTAACCGGCCAGGATCACCACCAGATCATCGCGCTGGTTTTCCATGACCTGCAACAGGATTTCGATGGCCTCCTGGCCGTAGTCGCGCTCGTTTTCCGGGCGGTACAGGTAGTAGGCCTCGTCAATGAACAGCACGCCGCCCATGGCCTTTTTAAGCACTTCCCGGGTCTTGGGCGCCGTGTGGCCAATGTACTGGCCCACCAGGTCGTCACGCGTGACCGCGACCATATGGCCTTTGCGCACATAGCCGAGTCGGTGCAATATTTCAGCCATGCGCATGGCCACGGTGGTTTTCCCGGTGCCGGGGTTGCCGGTGAAGCACATGTGCAAGGACGGCGCCTGGGCTGCCAGACCCAGGTTCAGCCGCAGCTTGTCGATCACCAGCAGCGCGGCGATGTCACGGATGCGCGCCTTGACCGGGGCCAGCCCGACCAGCGCGTCGTCCAGCTCCTGCAGTACTGGCTCCACATGGGAATGCGCCAGCACCTCGGCGACCGTGCGAGCGGCCGCCAGGGAGTTGTCACCGGGACCGCTTTCGGTGACGGCTTGCGCCGCCACCTGACCGGGAATCGAATACTTCGGTGCGTTCATGATCGAAAAGTTCCTTCGCCAGTCAGGTCTGCAAGACTACAACGACACGCTCAATAGCGTTCGCCTTCGGGCTTGTCGGTCGCGTACGAGTGGATGGTGTAGCGCATCGTTCGGCCATCGGTCTCATGGCGCTCCAGGCGGAAGCCAGGCTCTTTCTTGGGGCGGTTAACAATGTAGGACATGGTCACGCTCTCCACACCACGCACGGCACTGAAAGCCGTCACGCGGATGTAGTGGTTCGGGTACGTCTTGCGGCAGTTGTTGATCTCCATCAAGATGCCGGCCGGGTCCTTCATGTCAAACATCGGGTTGCCGAACATTTCCCAATAGGTGTTGCGCGGGTGGGGGTCGTCGGTGTATTCGATACCGAGCGACCAGCCTTTGTCCAGCGCGTACTGCACCTGTGCGGTGATCTGCACATCGGTCAGGTCTGGCAGAAATGAAAACTGGCCTTGCGTAACGCGGCCGCCGAGATTGGTCATCATGGTTATTCTCCTGAATGGGTTTTAGGCGCTGGCTGTAGGGGTTGCCACAAAGTCGGGGCTGTCGGTGGATGCGTAGTTGAAGGACACATCCTTCCAGGTGGCCAGGCCGGCTTTGAGCGGGCCGCACCACTTGGCAGCGTCCTGCAAAATCTGCGGGCCTTCGTTCCAGATATCGCGGCCTTCGTTGCGCGCCATGATCATGACTTCGAGTGCGGTACGGTTGGCAATCGCACCGGCCTGGATGCCATCCGGATGACCGATGGTGCCGCCGCCGAATTGCAACACCACGTCGTCACCGAGGTAGTGCAGCAACTGATGCATCTGTCCGGCGTGAATGCCACCGGAGGCAACCGGCATGACCTTGTTCAGCGACGCCCAGTCCTGCTCGAAGAAGAGCCCTTTTTCGAGTTGCACCGGGGTGTGGGTGTCGAGCAGGGTGTCGTAGTAACCACGAATCATCATCGGGTCGCCTTCGAGCTTGCCGACCACGGTGCCGGCGTGGATGTGATCGACACCCGCCATGCGCATCCATTTGCAGATCACGCGAAAGCTCATGCCGTGATTTTTCTGGCGCGAATAAGTCGAGTTGCCGGCGCGATGCAGGTGCAGAATCATGTCGTTCTTGCGTGCCCAGACCGCCATGGACTGGATCGCGGTGTAACCGATCACCAGGTCGATCATGATGATGATCGAGCCCAGCGATTTGGCGAATTCGGCACGTGCGTACATCTCTTCCATGGTGCCGGCGGTCACATTCAAGTAGTGCCCCTTCACTTCACCGGTAGCAGCAGACGCCTTGTTCACCGCGTCCATGCAGTACAGGAAACGGTCACGCCAGTGCATGAAAGGCTGCGAGTTGATGTTCTCGTCGTCTTTCATGAAGTCCAGACCGCCCTTGAGCGCTTCGTACACCACGCGGCCATAGTTACGGCCAGACAGACCCAGTTTCGGCTTGGTCGTCGCGCCCAATAGCGGACGGCCAAACTTGTCCATGCGCTCGCGCTCGACGACCACGCCAGTGGCCGGGCCCTGGAAAGTCTTGAGGTAAGCAACAGGGATGCGCATGTCTTCCAGGCGCAACGCTTTCACAGCCTTCATGCCGAACACGTTGCCGATGATGGATGCGGTCAGGTTGGCAATCGAGTTGCCTTCAAACAGGTCAATGTCGTAGGCGATGTAGGCAAAGTACTGAGCCTCGGTGCTGGTACCGGGGCCGGTGTTGGGCACCAGGTCCACGCGGTAGGCCTTGGCGCGGTACATCTCGCAGGCGGTCAGGCGGTCGGTCCAAACCACGGTCCAGGTGGCGGTCGACGACTCACCGGCGACTGCGGCCGCACATTCGTCTGCCTCAACACCGTCTTGCGGTGTCATGCGGAACATCGCCAACACGTCGGTATCCTTGATCGCGTAATCAGGATCCCAATAGCCCATCTTTTTGTAAGGAATAACGCCGGCGCTGTATCGCTGCTTGGCATCGGTGATTTGTGTGTTGCCCATCGCTTTGCTCCTGTTCAGTTAAGGGAAATTGCGTAAAGCCTAGACTATAAGAACTAACTTAAATAAGGTAAATTCAATAATAGTGTGACTTTAATTAAGGTAAAGCTGAATGAAAAACGCCACCTTCCGGCAGCTGCGGGTTTTTAATGAAGTCGCCAAGCATTTGAGCTTTTCAAAAGCGGCAGAAGCGCTTCACCTCACACCGCCAGCCGTCACCATGCAGATCAAGGAGCTGGAGGGCCATGTCGGCCTGCCACTTTTTGACCGCGGCGGCCGGAAAATCAGCCTCACCACCACGGGCGAATACGTGCTGGTGTACGTCCGGAAAATTCTGGCGACCCTCAAGGACGCCGAAGACGCCACCGCACGGCTGCAAAAACTGGAGATGGGCAGCCTGACCATCGGCATGGTCAGCACAGCCACCTACTTTCTCCCGCACTTGCTGGCAGAGTTCAAGCGCGAACATGCGGGCATCGAAGTCAAGCTGGTGGTGGGCAACCGCCGCCAGCTGGTGCGGATGCTGGAGCTCAGCGAGGTGGACATTGCCATCATGGGGCGCCCGCCCGAGCAAATGGCAACGCGCGCAGAGCCCTTCGCCGCGCATCCTCATGTGTTCATTGCCGCACCAGACCACCCCCTGATGGCCGCGGGGGAAGTAACCGTGGCCGGCTTGCTCGGCGCGCCGTTCGTCATGCGCGAGCAAGGCTCGGGAACCCGCGCGGCGCTGGAGGAATTTTTCCAGCGGCAGCACGTTGAACTGAGCGTGGCCATGGAAGCGGACAGCAACGAGATCATCAAGCAAGCCGTCATGGCCGGCATGGGCATCAGTTTTCTGTCTCTGCACACCCTGGGCCTGGAGCTGGACAACGGACTGCTCAGGATGATTCCGGTCGAGGGCGCGCCGGTGGTGCGGCGGTGGAACTGCGTGCACACCCTGGCCAAGATGCTTTCGCCGGCCGCCGAGTCCTTTCGCTACTTTGTGCTGGAGCGTGGCGAGGGATTTCTGGCGACACAGTTTTTGCGCCACTGGAACCCCATGGAGGGGCTCTCCACCGGCGCAGACTGACCGGGCCAGGTTGAGGACTGCCGGTAAAACCCGAAAGCCGCGGGTTTCTACCAGCCAATTAAACATCATCCATCATTAATATAAGCAAGTGCTTCTATTTATGCACGCCAGTTTTATCTCATGGCCGGTCAGATTTAATTTTTAAAGGTATTCCATATGAAAAAATTCGCGACGCTGCTTGCCAGCATGCTGTTGGTGACAGGGGTGTACGCCGCAGAACACCAGATCAAAATGGTCAACAGCGGCAAGGACGGCATCATGGTTTTTGAGCCAGGTTTCATTCAAGCCGCCAAAGGTGACACCGTGAAGTTCGTCAAAACCGACGCATCGCACAACAGCTCGTCTTTTTTCACGCCTAAAGGCGCCACGGCCTGGAAGGGCAAGATGGACGAGGAAATCGTGGTCAAGCTCGATGCGGAAGGCGTTTACATGTACCAGTGCGACCCGCATAAATCCATGGCCATGGTGGGCGTGATTCAGGTCGGCAAGCCGGTCAACCTGGACGATGCCAAAAAAGAAGCGACGGCTTACAGCAAAACCCTGGCCATGAACAAAGACCGTTTGAGCAAATACATCGACCAGGTGAAGTAAGGACTTCTTCCAGGCGCTTCCCGCGCCATGCGGCTCGGGAAGCGCCTGAAAAGAAAACGTTGTGAAGTCTCGCTTGCCGCCCTGCCCTGCCGGGCGCGGCGACGTCATGCAACGCCACCGGCCGCGAACAGTGACAGTGCCGCAACAACATACCCGCCGCCAGACATGCTTCACACCCTGAGACTTCCATCGTTTTTATTGGCCACTCTTTTACTTCTTGGAATGACGGCCAATGCCATGGCCCAGGCCGGAGCCCCTTTTGTTTCGCTGGAAGCAGCCCGGGCTGCAATTGAACAGTCTTCCCAGATCGTGATCGACATCCGTGAGCCTGACGAGCACGCAACCGGTGTCGCCAAAGGCGCGCTGCTTATTCCCATGAGCCAGTTGGGCAAGCGCCTGGCAGAACTGCCGCAGCCCGCGAAACAACCGTTTCTGGTGATCTGCAATACACAAAACCGTTCATCACGCGTGGTTGAGCAACTGCGGACCATGGGCTACACAAACGCCAGCTACGTCAAGGGCGGCATGAGCCTCTGGGCCGCCCGCGGCTGGCCAATGGTGAAGCCATGATCCGGCTTACCCAGGCATCCACCGGCCCTGCCTGATTCGTTTCCGTACCCAAAGCAAAACGCCACCGCTCTTGCCTGGAACCGGAATGCCCCTGGATCGATGACACCAACAAAAGAAAATACCATGCACCTGAAGAACACCGCCCTCTTTCTCGTACTCGCAGCCAGTGCGTTGTTGGCTGGCACATCGGCCCATGCTGACAACAAAGCCATTGCGATCGATGAAATGACGGCTTACCTTGAATTTGTTGAATACGGCGGCGGAACGATCTTTCCTGAGCAGATTCCCAAAGAGGAATATGCCAAGATGCTGGTGATTGACGCACGCGAAAGCGCCCAGTTCAATGCCGGGCATATTCCCGGCGCGGTCAATATGGAGTGGCGGCAGGTCTTGGCCAAAAGCAGCCAGATTCCCAAAAACAAGCCCGTCCTCCTGTACTGCAACACCGGCACCTTGTCCGCCCAGGCGGGATTTGCGCTGCGCGTGGCTGGCTGGGACAACGTCCGTATTCTTCAGGGTGGCTATGCTGAATGGAAAGCCAAAGGCGGCCTCGACGCCAAGGCCAAGGCCAAGGCCGGCAGCACGCCACCGAAGCACTGAACTTCGCTGTCGGTTTGCGCTGAATTTCGCCTTTTATTTTCTGGTTTCAAGGCTGGTTTTCCTGCTGACCGGGTGACCTTTCGTGTTTCCTTGAAACCAGAAAATTCCCCATCTGCATCTCGGACTTTGGCGACATCGCCTGCATCACCATGTCACCGGCAAAAAGCGACTGCCTCCTTGTACGAACGCCTGATGCCGCGCCCTGCCTTCCGCTAAACGCTACCCATCGCCTGATTTTCAAGTCCACGGCGCTCCGGACGTTTCGCCCGCGGCTTCGCCGATAAGATTTTCAGCACGGGAATTTGCCTGCAAAATAAACATCATGCAACTCCCGCCCCCCGTCCACGCATCGCCTGACTCCGTGCCGCGCAGCCTGCCCGCGTGGCTCCCGCCGGACGACCTGGAACGTACCGCGCTGCACAACGAAGTGCATGCGCGGCCTGCAGCGCGCATCAGGCTGCCGGCGCTCATCATTTACGTGGCGGTGCTCAATGAAGGCATCACCCGCGAGATGGAGTGCGCGCACCTGCGCCGTCTCGCGGGGCAGCATGCGTTGCCGGTGGACAGCCTCAACGGCAACTTCCTGCGCCTGCGATTTGAGGGCTACACCGTCAAGTGGGAAAGACACAGCGAATTCACGCGTTATTCGATTGTGCAGGCGCTGCCCGATGCAGCGGGCGTGGGTGCCACCGAGCCAGAGCTGCTGGGCGCCCCGGTTGTGGCTCCGCAATGGCTGTCCAGCATCCCGGGACGCACCGTAGCAGCCGTTCAGCTGGCCATGGTCCACGGCGATTTCTCCGACGAACAGGCCCTCATGGTCCAGGCGCAGCGCTGGTTTGGAGGGCGTACCGTGGTGGCGTCCCAACTCGGTCATGTGCAAGGGCAGCCCGTGCTGCCCGGAAAGCCCCTGGGCCACTCCTGGGCGCTCACCGAATTTCGCATCGCTCCTGACGGATTTGAACGCATGCTGGTCATCGCGCAACCCGGCATCAGCGAAACCCGCGCCGGCCGTATCTCGCAGCGTCTGCTGGACGTCGAAACCTACCGCATGATGGCGCTGCGCGGCCTGCCGGTAGCCAAGCTGCTATCGCCGATGCTGGCCGAGGCTGAAAGCGCGCTGGCGGCAAACACCGCGCTGCTCGAAAGCAAGTCGGCGTCGGATCAGGAATTGCTGGGCATGCTGGTGTCGCTCGCGGCACGCGTTGAGCGCGCCACGGCCGAGCACAACTACCGCTTCTCAGCCACCCGCGCCTACGACACGCTGGTGGGCCAGCGCATCGCCGAGCTGCGCGAAAAGGCCATTCCCGGGACACAGACCATCGGTGAATTCATGCAACGCCGCCTGTCGCCTGCCATGGCGACCGTGGCAGCCACGGCGCAACGCCTGGCGTCATTGTCTGAGCGCGTTTCGCGCACCAGCGCGCTCTTGCGCACGCGAGTGGACATTGCCACCGAAATGCAGAACCGGCAGCTGCTGGAAAAGCTCACGCGTGGGCAGGAATTGCAACTGCGCTTGCAATCCACGGTTGAGGGACTGTCGATCGCGGCCATTTCCTACTACGTCATCAGCCTGCTGCTGTATGCCGGAAAGGCGCTCAAGGCTGCGGGCGTACCGCTGAATGCCGAAATCGCCACGGGTGTGCTGATTCCGGTGGTGTTATGGAGCGTGTGGCGCACCATCCGGCGCATTCATGCCAAACTGCGCGCCGACGCCTGAAAGCCTGAGCGCGGGGAAAAACAGGGCGCCAGCCCAATGGAAACGGTCCCGATAATCTGCAAATTCAAGAGCGGCCTCTGGCATCCAAAGCCCGACAGGCTGCTGGGCGGCCCACGTTTCAAGGATGGCGTTCCGCCCACCGCTCAGGCCCGCAGTCGAGCCCGGGCCTGTGCCAATCGCTCGGCCAGATAAAAACTGTAAAAATCTGGCGAGTACCCGGACAGCCTCTCGGCAACCTCCGCCCCGTCCCGCCCGATGAAGAGCAGCGTCGGCGCCACTTTGACGTTCCACGCCCGGACCCGCTCATCGTGCGTCATTTGCCCGCCACTGAAGTCGCGGGTCAATTGCCGGCTGCGCATGTCCACCTGCACCACCGCAAGACCCTCTTGCCCGCGCATCGGTACCAGATGGCTTTCCCGCACCGCCCGGCAAAACGCGCAGCCCTCAAGGCTGACCATCACCACCAGGGGCTTGTCGGCGCGCAAGGCAACGCGCAACTCATCGGCCAGCGAACGGGAAGCAGGCAACGCGGGCAGCCCGGCAGCCTTCACACCGGGCAGCAGAAGCAGGGATGCGGCAGCCACCAGCCAATGCCGGCGCGGCGGGGCGCGGAGGGCGGAACGCGCCTTCATTTTGCTTCGCGCTCCATGAGCAGGTAAGTGTTGTAGGCGTTCATGCGGTTGGCGACGCGAAACAGCGGCAGGTGTTCAAACTGCGTCCAGTCGGTGGCCTTGTAGGCTTCTTCAAAGGGTTCGAGATTCCTGGCGGCCTCTCCCATCGCCGTCCGCAGGTAGACGAGGTAGTCGCGTGTCAGCTGCATGTCCTTGCGTGCCTCGGAAGACAGCGGCCCGTGGCCAGGCACGATGACGGTCGTGTCAAACGCGAGCAGATCGTCGAGCGCGACGATCCAGTGCCGGCTGTCGGCCTGACCGACGTACGGAATGCGGCTGCGAAAGACCAGGTCGCCAGCGAAAAGCACCTTTTCCGAGGGCATGTAGATCGCCAGGTCTTCCAGGGTATGCGAGGGGCCCACGTGTTTGAGCTGGAAACGCACGCCGCCCACCACCAGTTCCTTGTCCTTGTCGATCCACTCGTCGGCCTCCACCAGCCGCGTCTGGGCATCGATCCAGGGCGCAAGTTCCTGGCGCGAAGTGTCCAGCCGCAACCGGGCCGTCTCCGAATTCAGATACGCCTTCGCAGCAACGTGCGCGATGATGCGAGCCCCCTGCGCCTTGAAGGTCTGCAGGCCGTAGATGTGATCTGCATGGTAGTGCGTCACGATCACATGCGTGACCGGTTGCGACGTCACCTTGCGTATCTCGGCGAGGAGGCGGGTCGCCAGTGCAGGCGATCCCAGCGCATCGATCACCACCACGCCTGCCGGCGTCACCACGAACCCCGCGTTGGAAATGAAGTTCTGGTTGGCCGGCGAGCCCAGGGCCGACACGCCCTCGACATACCACGCAGAAGGCGACACCTTGTGCGCAGCCATGGCGGGCACTGCGTCAGCATGGGCCGTCAAGGCGCTCAGCGCCGCCAAAAGCGCGCCCAGGCCGTGCCGCCAAAAAAACATTCTCGTCATCGCCATACGTGTCCTCAGCAGGAGTGTATCGATCGCCCAGCTCGCCCACCCGGATCGAGAGCTTGAGCTTGAGCTTGAGCTTGAGCTTGAGCTTGAGCTTGAGCTTGAGCTTGAGCTTGAGCTTGAGCAAGATCAAGAGACAAAAGCCTCACTGAACTTAGCATTAATATAAGCTAATACTGAATTATTGGAAACCGTCATGAACTTGGCAACCCTTCTTGAGCGCTACGGGGAAAGCGCGGCGCTGGCCATTGGAGGGCTCGTCATTGGCGTCCTTTTTGGCTTTTTTGCCCAGCGGTCGAAGTTTTGCCTGCGGGCAGCCGCCATCGAGTTCTGGCATCGAAAATTCGGCGAGAAGCTCTCCGTATGGCTGCTGGCATTTTCAAGTGCCGTGGTTGGCGTTCAACTTCTCATCCTGACGCAGTCACTGGACGTGAGCACGGCGCGCCAGATCGCCGCGCGCGGCAGTCTCTCGGGGGCGCTGATCGGCGGCCTGCTGTTTGGCGCCGGCATGATCATGACCAGGGGCTGTGCCAGTCGTTTGCTGATTTTGTCGGCGAACGGAAATTTGCGGGCACTGCTGTCAGGACTGATCTTTGCCGTCACCGCGCAGGCTTCGCTCTCTGGATCGCTGGCCCCCCTGCGCAACGCCATCAGCGCTTGGTGGACGGTGGACGGCGGCCCCTCGCGTGACCTGCTGGCCATCACCGGCGCAGGCCACTGGGGTGGACTTCTTTTTGGCCTGGTGTGGCTTGCGGCAGCGCTTTTCTTCTCGGTACGAAGCGGCTGGGGTCTGTGGAAATGGATTGGCGGCATCGGTGCAGGCCTGATGGTGGCCGCGGGCTGGGGCTACACCTACCTCGTGTCCGCCAGCTCCTTTCAGGTGGTGCAGGTTCAGGGCCTGACCTTCAGCGGTCCTTCCGCGGAATGGCTGATGCGGGTACTGTCTTCGCCGGCCCCGGCGATCGGGTTTGACTTTGGTTTGCTGCCTGGCGTGTTCATAGGTTCGTTCATCGGCGCCTGGGTCGGAAAGGACCTGAAGCTGGAAGGATTCACCGACGGCTACGGCATGCGCCGCTATATCGCGGGCGCCGTCCTCATGGGGTTTGGGTCCATGCTGGCAGGCGGATGTGCCGTCGGCGCCGGCATCACCGGAGGGGCCATTTTCGCCTTGACGGCCTGGATCGCCCTGGTCGGCATGTGGGCCGGCGCAGGCCTGACGGATCGCCTGCTTGACGGCAAGCCCATCGGCCAGCGCATGGCCATCGGACGGCCCGCCCTGACGGCGCCTTGAGCCGCCGCAGGCTGTGCGTGTTTACCCGCGGTACTTCGGGTCATTCATTCGCTATATTCATGCTGATTGATATCTCACAGAGGAGACCAGCCATGCGCATCAAGATTCACCTTGCCGCGGCATTGCTCATGGGAGGCGCGGCAAGTGCCACGGTGGCTCAGGATGCAAGCGCCACCCTGCACACACGCGCCCTTGCCGCAACCTGCGCCAACTGCCATGGCACCGATGGCCGCACGGTGGATGGCTCGGCCATCCCCTCGCTGGTCGGCATGCCCAAGAGCTACATGATCATGCAATTCAATGCCTTCAAGGATGGCTCGCGTCCAGCCACGGTGATGCACCAGCTCAGCAAGGGCTTCACCGATCAGCAGATCGACAGCATCGCCACCTATTTCGCCGCGACCAAGCGATAAGCCGGAGGAACATCATGAAAAGACGCGATTTTGTTCAGGCATCCCTGGCCCTCGGCACACTGGGCAGCATGGTCGGCTGCGCCACCACGGGCCGCATTCCCAACCGGGCCAAGGTACTCGTCATTGGCGGCGGCTACGGCGGCGCGACAGCGGCCAAGTATGTGCGCCTGTTGTCGAACTACAAGATCGATGTGGTGATGGTCGAGCCCAACACCAACTTCGTTTCCTGCCCGATCTCCAATCTGGTGCTGGGCGGCTCCAGGACCATGGGCGACATCACCACGCCCTACAACAAGCTCAGCGGCAAACACGGTGTCACCGTTGTCAAGGACATGGTCAGCAGCATCGATGCCGCCAAAAAAACCGTGACACTGGCAAGTGGCGCCACCATCGGCTATGACAAGCTGATCCTGTCTCCCGGCATCGACCTGATGTGGGACAGCATTGGCGGCCTGCAGGCCGCCAATGCGGCGGGACAGATTTTGCAGGCCTGGAAAGCGGGCCCGGAAACCCTGGCACTGCGCCGCCAGCTCGAAGCCATGCCCGACGGCGGTGTGTATGCCATCACTATCCCCCTGGCCCCCTACCGCTGCCCCCCCGGGCCCTATGAACGCGCCAGCCAGGTGGCCAGCTACTTCAAGAAGGCCAAGCCGAAATCAAAGGTCCTGATTCTGGATGCCAATCCGGACGTCACCTCCAAGGGGCCACTGTTCAAGAAGTTCTGGGCCGAGAACTACCAGGGCATGCTGGAATACCGTGGCGGGCACAAGGCCATGGCGGTCGATGCGCGGACAAACACGGTCAAGTTCGATGTTCAAGACGACGTCAGGGCCCAGGTGCTCAACGTACTGCCGGACATGAGTGCCGGCGCCATTGCCGTGCGGTCCGGCCTGGCCAATGCCAACAAACGCTGGTGCGATGTCAACTACCTGACGTTTGAATCCACCGCCGCCAAGGACGTTCACATCATCGGCGATTCAACACTCTCAGCCCCACTGATGCCCAAGTCCGGCCACATGGCCAACTCGCATGGCAAGGTCGTGGCTGCGGCCGTGGTGGCACAGCTCTCAGGCATCGAGGTCAACCCGAATCCGGTGCTGACCAACACCTGCTACAGCTTCGTCAATGACAAGCTGGTCGTTCACGTGGCGTCTGTGCACCAGTATGTGGCCGCCGAAAAAACCTTCAAAACGGTGGCCGGTTCGGGTGGCGTGTCTGCCGCGCCCAATGAGCTGGAAGGCGTGTACGCCTGGAACTGGGCACAGAACATCTGGGCCGATACGCTACTGTAAGGATGTTGGCAACTTGTTTGCCTTCACCCTCCATCTTCCCCGGCCCTTGCCGGGGATTTATTTTTTTGAGGACGATTCATGCACAAACTTATTTTTTCCCTGGCGATCGCAGTGTTCGCTGCCAGTACCCTCTCGGGCTGCGCCACCACCAATCAAAGCGCCCGGGCGCCCCAACCGGTCAAGGCGGTCTATCACATCACCACGGGCATCGACACTGCCGTCGCCGCACTGAACAACATTCAGAACCATCTGGATGCCGACCCGAAAGCCAGGATCGTGGTCGTCACCAACGGCCCTGGCATTGATTTCCTGCTGCAGGATGCGAAAGACAGCCGCGGCCGTGAGTTCAGCTCCGCCGTCAGTACGCTGGCAGACCGTGGTGTGGAATTCCGGGTATGCAACAACACCCTGACCGCGCTCAACATCTCGCCGGACAAGCTGCTCATGGAAGCAAAAATTGTTCCTTCAGGCGTTTCAGAAGCAGCCACACTGCAAGCCAGGGAAGGCTTCGTCTACATCAAGCCGTGAGCCCTGGTCTCACCGGCCTTTTTCATAATCCGTCTCGATCGCGATCTGGGTGCATATGGCCCGGCAGAGGGTCACCACGCGATCGTTGATGATGCGGTAAAAAATCTGGACGCCTTCACGGCGTTTGCCAATGACACCGCTTTGATAAAGCGTATTCAGATGCTGAGACATATTGGGCTGGGTGGTGTCGACTTCCGCGAGCAGCTGGCTCACGTTTTTCTCGCCATTGCATAGGCTGCTGATGATTTTCAGCCGCATCGGCGCAGACATCGCCCGAAAAAGTTCGGCAGCAGACTCAAAAACCTGATCCGACTCGGTAAGGGGTGGTGTGTTTGTTCGGCTTGCAAGCTTGCTCATACATGTCGCGTTAGCCCTAAAGGTTACGGTCGTTATTCAATGATTTCGAATATACACTTATTCTGCACTTTCATGACCGGGCGCCAATGGTCAAGGTCAGTCCACATGGCCGTCTTCACTTCATGGTCCCAGCCGGCTGCCCGCCAGCCTGGGCTCACTTCCGCTGAGCTCAGCAGGTGTGGCGTCAATCGATCTGAACCGGCCTGTCATGGTCTACAGCCGCGCAGACCACGGGCAGGCAGCGTTGTCTGACGTGAACGTCAGAAACTGAACCAGGAAGAAAAAAAGCGGTCTTTTGAGGGGCCGCATTTTTGTGCCTGCCTCGTTAATCTGTTGGTTGACGAAAGTGACCTGCCCCTACCGACGTACCCATCAAATTCAGGAAGTCCGGGATTGCAAGGTTCATCGATCGGCGTAGTGCTTGATTGGGATTGAGCTGCATCGCCAGCGCGCTGGCGATGCAGCTCGGCGAACCGGGCCGCTGGGGCGTCATGACACCAAAGCGAAGTCTGAAAGGATGCATTCGTTCATGCGGTGGGCACTGGCCCTTCCATCCACTGCATCGGCAGGGTCCTGCGGAAGTACGACCCGCAGATTTGCCTCGTCGCAGTCGAGTCTGCGCTATTTGAGCACTGTGCGTCGGGTGGGGGCGAACACGCTTGCGCCCAACCAACGCCATAACTGCTGGGCATCCCGCGCAGCGCCGTCCACCCGCAACTCCTGCGTGCGCAGGACTTCGCCGGGCGTGCGGTCGCCTGTCCACACCTCGGTCAGTGCGCGCACGGTGCAATCCACGACCAGTGTCAATTCCCGACCGGGGTCGTCGCGGCACAAATCCGAGGTGCCCTGCTCGACCACCAGCCACCATCGACGCTCGCCCGGCCGGGCGTCCCGGAACGCGAAGTGGATGACCACGGGGTAAGGCGGAAACTCCGGCAGCTGCACAAACCTCCGGATGTCCCACATGAGGAATCCTGCGTCCAGCTGATCGTCACGCAGGCGGCTGCCGATCCAGCGAGCGCCCCAGTGGCCCAGGGCCATGACGATGGGCCGAAGTTCCTCGCCGGCTTCCGTCAGGCTGTAATCGCGGACCTTGCCCCCTGCCGAACGTCGGACCACGCCGATCTCCTCGAGGTGGCGCAGCCGCTGCACCAGGAGGCTGGTGGACATTCGGGGAACGCCGCGGTGCAGGTCATTGAAGCGCCTGCTGCCACACAGCAGTTCGCGCACGATCAGGGGTGTCCATTGCTGGCACAACGCCTCGGCGCCACGCGCAACGGTGCAAAACTGGCCGTAAGTGTTATCCATTTGTGCTCGACTTCCGCTGGCGCAACGCTTCAGATTCTGGACTAGCACCCACGTTCGGTCAAGCGCATGCTTGCCTCTCCACTTCAACCTCCAGGGAGCAAGCCATGCCGAAAATCGCCATCGTTCAACGTCCCCCGATTCTGCTCGATCGCAGTGCCACCATGGAGCGGGCCGTGCAATCGGTCCGGGAGGCCGCCGCAGAAGGTGCGACACTCATCGTCCTGCCGGAATCCTTTCTGCCGGGTTATCCGTCCTGGATCTGGCGGCTCGCGCCCGGAACGGACGGAGCGCTGGTCGGCCAGCTGCACGCCCGGCTTCTGGACAATGCCGTCGACCTCGGCAGTGGCGATCTCGACCCCCTGTGCCAGGCCGCACGCGCCAATGCCGTCACGGTCGTCTGCGGCCTGAACGAATGTGACCGCCGCAGCCGCAGCGGTACGCTCTACAACACCGTGGTCGTCATCGGATCCGACGGCCAACTGCAAAACCGGCATCGCAAACTGATGCCCACCAATCCTGAGCGCATGGTGCACGGCTTCGGTGACGCCTCGGGGCTGCGCGCGGTCGATACACCGGCCGGTCGCGTCGGCACGCTCATCTGCTGGGAGAACTACATGCCACTGGCGCGGTATGCGCTGTATGCCCAGGGCGTGGAAATTTATATCGCCCCGACCTATGACGCGGGCGACGGCTGGGTCAGCAGCATGCGTCATATCGCGCTCGAGGGTCGCTGCTGGGTGCTTGGCAGCGGCACGGCTCTGCGCGCGGCGGACATTCCCAACGACTTTCCGGGCCGCGAAAAGCTCTTTCCGGACCCCGACGAGTGGATCAACGACGGCGATTCGGTGGTGGTGGACCCGCAGGGCAAGCTCGTCGCCGGACCGATGCGCCGGGAACAAGGCATTCTGTACGCGGCCATCGACATCGCGCGGGTGGCTCCCGCGAGACGGACCCTTGATGTCACGGGCCATTACGCGCGCCCCGACATCTTTGAGCTGCGGTTGCGCCGCACTCCAGCCGCGCCCGTGCGCTACATCGACAACGACGGCCACACGGGCACGGCAGAACTCAACGAACCCAACGACGCTGTCGCGGCTTTCAGCGGCTCCGTCGGCAGAGGGGGCGTAATCGCTGGCCTGCCCGCCCACAGCACCAACCATTGACCAGCACTGACAGGGAGAATCATGATGAATTCACTCACAGGAATGAATGGCGAGGCGGTGGCGATCCCGGACGATGCGATGCAGGCGCTCAAGGCGGGCTTCAAAGGGCCCATCCTGACGCCTGACGAACCCGGTTACGACGACACCCGCAAGATCTGGAATGCAATGATCGAGCGCCGGCCCGGAATGATCCTGCGCTGCACCGGCACGGTCGACGTTGTGCAAGCCTTGGGTTTCGCCCGCCAGCACAGGCTGCTGGTATCGGTGCGTGGCGGCGGCCACAATATCGCCGGGCTGGCGGTCTGCGACGGCGGCGTGATGATCGATTTGTCGCTGATGCGGGGCGTTTGGGTCGACCCTGCGCTGCGCACGGCGCGGGTGCAGGCCGGCTGCACGCTGGGCGACGTCGACCGCGAGACGCAGCTGCACGGACTCGCCGCCGTGCTCGGCTTTGTGTCCGCCACCGGCGTCGCCGGGCTTACGGTAGGGGGTGGGTTCGGTTATCTGACTCGTCGCCATGGCTGGACCTGCGACAACGTCACCGCGATGGAGGTGGTCACCGCGGGGGCGGAGGTCTTGCGTGTGTCCGCCGATGAAAACGCCGATCTGTTCTGGGCCCTGCGCGGCGGGGGTGGCAACTTCGGCATCGTCACCTCTTTCGAATACCGGCTCTTTCCCGTCGGCCCCCAGATTCTCGGCGGCGCGATCGCGTGGCGCGGCGAGGACACCCGTCAGGTGCTGAACGCGTACCGTGACTTCAGCGCCAGGGCGCCGCGTGAGCTGACCAGCGTGGCCGTGCTGCGCAACGCCCCGCCTGCGCCCTGGTTGCCCAAGGAAATTCACGGCAAACCGATCGCCGCCCTCTTTGTCTGCTACAGCGGAAACGTCGAAGACGGCGAAGCCTTGCTGGCACCGCTGCGCAAGCTGGGGACGCCCGTCGCCGACATCGTGACACGACGACCCTATGCGCAAATGCAAAGCCTGCTTGACGCCACGCAGCCGAAAGGCAGGCGCTACTACTGGAAATCGCACTACCTCGCCGGCATCGATCCTGTGCTCATCGATCAGGCGGTTGACCACGCCAGCCGTATCAAGTCGCCGTACTCGGCGATTCTGCTGTTCCAGATCGAAGGCGCGTTGAACGAACTGCCTGCCGGGCATTCGCCGGCGGGCAACCGCGACGCTGCTTATGTGCTGAACATTGCGGGGTCATGGGAGAGCGCCCAGGATGACGGCGCCAACATCCAATGGGCACGCGATTGCTTCGAAGCCACCCGGACCTGTTCCACCGGCGGCGTGTACGTCAACTTCTTGACGGAGGAAGAGGGAGCGGATCGCATCGAGGCCGCCTACGGCCGCCCGAACCTGGCCCGGCTGGCAACGCTCAAGCAGAAGTTTGATCCGGACAATTTGTTCCGGCACACGAAGCCCGTTGGCGTGTCATAGTGATGCAAGCTCCACAACAACAGCAGGCGGGGGCTTCGCCGCCAGTGTTGGTGGTCCGGTGGCCGCCAACGTTGGGCGTCATCCAGCCTGTCATGTGTCCGCAAAAAGGAGATCGCAATGGATCTGCAATCTAGGTTCCGCGAGGTTGTTACCACCGAAGAGCACTTTAGATCCGTCATGGGACGTCCCTCGGCTCTGGTGACTCGGAAAGAGCTGAACGAGCTCGATTCCCATGCTCGGGAATTTATTGGAAGGTCTCCGTTTCTGCTCATCGGCACGAGCGGCGCCGACGGGCGAATGGACATGTCCCCCAAGGGGGACCCGCCGGGCTTCGTACGCGTGCTTGACGAAAAGACTCTTGCGATTCCTGATCGACTCGGAAACCGTCGAGCAGATACCTTCGTGAATCTTGTTGTCAACGACCAGATTGGCCTGATCTTTTTCGTGCCCGGAAAGCAGGAGACATTGCGCGTCAGTGGTCGCGCCATCATCGTTCGGGACTTGCCAGTTCGCGAACAAATGGCGGTTGGGGACAGGCTTCCAGAATTTGCAATCATCGTCGAAGTCCAGCAGATGTTCTTCCACTGTGCCAAGTGCATTATTCGGTCCAACCTCTGGAAGCCGGAGTTCTGGCCCACCTTGTCTGGTCTTCCGTCGCTCGCGGAAACGATGGTTTCGGCTGGCAAGCTGCGAGAGTCGGTTGAAGAAATACAGGCGATAGTCGACAAAGATGCTGCGACACGCCTGTACTAGCCAGGTGGACACGCTGCCCGCCGCCCGGGACTTTCTCGGGCGGGGCTATTCTGGCCCACACTTCGTCCGTCGAACATCTCTTCATGGCACACGCGTTACCGGCCGGAACCCCGCGTGGCATGGGGAAACTCCAGAAACGACAAAGCCAACTGAGAACAGTTGGCTTTGAATACTGGTGGCCTGGGGCGGAATCGAACCACCGACACAAGGATTTTCAATCCTCTGCTCTACCGACTGAGCTACCGGGCCTGAGCCTAAGATTATATATCAGGCGGCGCGCTTGCCCCGGGTCAGGTCCACGCCGAGTTGTTTGAGCTTGCGGTACAGGTGGGTGCGCTCCAGCCCGGTCTTCTCTGCCACACGGGTCATGGAACCGCCTTCCTTGGCCAGGTGAAACTCGAAATAGGCTTTTTCGAACTCGTCGCGCGCATCGCGCAGCGGCTTTTCGAGCAGGAAACTCTGCGTGGCCTGCGGGCCGAGATCCACCGCCACCGGCATGACCTGGCCGGTCATCGCGACTTCCACCGTCATGTCCACCGCATGCAGCAGTGCGGCGGGAGCAGCCAGCGGTTTGCGGCCTGCGGATTTGAGGAGGCCCTGTTCAACCGCCTTGAGCAGCTTTTGCAGCGTGATGGGTTTTTCAAGAAACGCGATCGCGCCAATCTTGGTGGCCTCCACGGCGGTGTCGATGGTGGCGTGGCCGCTCATCATGATCACCGGCATGCTCAGAAGGCCGCCAGACGACCATTCCTTGAGGAGCGTCACACCGTCGGTGTCCGGCATCCAGATATCGAGCAACACGAGGTCGGGCCGGGAGCGGCCGCGCGCGGCGCGGGCCTGCGCAGCGTTTTCTGCGAGTTCGACCTGATGCCCTTCGTCGTTGAGAATTTCGGAGAGCAGGTCACGTATGCCCAGCTCGTCGTCGACTACCAGAATGTTTGCCATGTTGAAACGCTACCCCTACCGTCAGTTGTCAATTCTGCGGTACCCACCTCCGGGTCCGCAGTGTTGTTATGTCACAACTGCGAATGATAACGATACTTGGGCGCCCTGCACGACGCCGTCAACCACGCGATTCGAAATATCGACACGTGCGCCGTGTTCATCGGCGATTTTTTTGACGACGGCCAGCCCCAAACCGGTGCCCTTGACCTTGGTCGTGACGTAGGGCTCAAACGCCCGTTTCAGGATGTGTTCCGGGAAGCCCGTGCCGTTGTCGCGCACTGTCAGACGCACCCGTTTCGAGGTCTCCGAATACTCGGTTTTGAGCAGCACGCGGCCCTCTGCCCGGCCCTCCTGGGCATCCTGGGCGTTTTGCAACAAGTTGTGAATGACCTGCCGGATCTGTTGCGAATCTGCCTTGATCGGGGGGCAAGCCGGGTCGAGCTCGGTGTACACCGGCACCACGGCGTTCTCGCTGGCATAAAGCTGCATCACGTCGTTGACCAGCGCATTGAGGTCAACGGGCTTGAGTTCGGCGGCCGGCAGGCGGGCATAGTCGCGGAATTCGTTGACCAGGCGTTTCATCGCATCGACCTGGTCGACGATGGTCTTGACCGATTTGGTCAGCAGGATCTGCTCGGGCTCGGCCACCTTGCCGGTGAGCTTCATCTCCAGCCGCTCCGCCGACAGCTGGATGGGTGTGAGCGGGTTCTTGATCTCATGGGCCAGCCGGCGCGCCACTTCGCCCCAGGCCTGGGCGCGCTGGGCCGAGACCATTTCGGACACGTCGTCGAACACCAGCAGGCATTCGCTGCCCGGCATCTTGGCGCCGCGGGCAATCAGCGTGATCGCGTTGTCAGGTGCGCCGGGCTGGGCGGCGTTGAGTTCGAACGACTGCTGCCAGTGCTCCACATCGTGCAGCTGGTTCTCGCCAAAGTAGGCATCGAACTGGGCCTGCACGCCTTGCGCAAAAACTTCCAGCCCGGGGATGTCGCTGAGCGACCGCCCGTGGTAGGCCGCCAGCGGCACACGCAGGATGCGCGTGGCACCGGGGTTGCTGGTCTGGATGCGCCCCTTGAGGTCCAGCACCATGACGCCGGCGGTGAGGTTGTCCAGGATGGTCTGCAGATTGGCGCGAGCAGCATCCACCTGGTCCATGCTTTTTTGCACCGCGCCGCGCGCGTCGGCGAGTTGCTGGGTCATGTCGGCAAAGGAGCGGGTCAGCCCGCCCAGTTCGTCCTTGCCCTGCAGCGCCGCCTTGGGCGTCAGGTCGCCCTGGGCCACCTGACGCACCCCTTCGGCCAGCACCAGCAGGGGACGGGCCAGCTGGTTGCCCAGCACCACCGCCAGCAGCACCGCGCCGAACACCGCCAGGAACAAACTGAGCGTGAGTGTGCCTATGTACATTTTGCGCAGGCCACCCCGGGCCAGGGCGCGCTCCTGGTACTCGCGGTTGGCCTCCTGCACGGCAATGGCATTGGCCACCAGGCTGGCCGGCAACACCTCGGTCACCTGCAGGAACCGGACCTCGCCGAGCAGGCCGACGTTGGGGTTGTTGATCAGCGCCAGGGCCTTGATGCGGGGCGGTGTCGCACTGCCTGCGGCGAGGCTTGCCGCGCTGCCGGGCGGCTCGGCGCCGGGCAAGGCCACCTCGTCGAGCCCCTCGATCTGCGTGGCCACACGCTGGTTGCGGGCACTGCGCAGCAGTTGCGCCGGCGGCCGCTCGGGCTTGAGGGAGTAACGCGAGTCACCGGCACTGGCAATCATCTGCCCGGAGGCCGACCACAACACGACGTCGCTGACGGCCAGCTGCTCGCGCAGGCGCTCCAGCGCCAGGCCGGCCGAGGCATCAGGTGTCTGCGTCAGCTGCCCCGCGGCGGCGCGGGTCTTGTTGCCCAGTTCGGCGGCCAGCGTGTCGAGCGTGACCCGGCCCAGGTTGAGGCCGGCATCCAGCGCGCCTTCGACCTTCACGTCAAACCAGCTTTCGATCGAACGCGAGACGAACTGGTAGGACACCACGTAAATCATCGTGCCGGGCAGCAGGCCCACCAGCGCAAAAATGGCGGCCAGCTTGACCAGCAGTCGGCTGCCGAACTTGCCCTTGCGCAGGCGCAGGATCAGGCGCAGCACGATCCAGCCGATGACCAGCAGCAGCAAGGCGGCCACCGCCACATTGAGCCCGAACAGCAGGACGTAGTTGCGTTCGTAGAGCTCGCGGTTGCCGGTGGCCTGGGTCAGCAGAAAGAGCAGCACCAGGCCCAGCGCGGCCATGGTGCCGACGCCGACACCCACCGTCCAGCGAAAAGCCGGACTGCTTTTCAGCGACGACACATTGCTCTTCAGTTTCACTTTTCCGCCTCTTTGACGGCTTCCCTGGAGAGGTCCCGGGTGGCGTCCCGGGACAGGTCACGAATCGGTTCGGCGACCAGGTCGCGGTTGGTCTCGACGGCGATGGCCCAGTCTTTCTGCCCCGCCACGCCAATCTGGAAGGGGCGCGGCAGCTGCGAGAGGTCGAGCCGAAAACGGAAATCGATGTTGTGCCGGATACCGGGCTCGACTTCCGCCGCATCGGCAATTCGCCAGCGCGAAAAGCGCTGGATCGATGCCAGCGCATCATTGAGAGTGTCGTAATTCTGGCTGAAGGAGGCCCGCAGGCCGGTGACGCTGATGGCGCCGGGCATCACATTGAGGCGCCAGCGGCGGGTCAGGGGCTGAAACGCCAGGCGCATGGTGCGTGTCGCCGTGGTGATGCGTTTGTCGTACCAGTACCAGCGGCTGCGGTAGATGTCGGCCTCGGCCACGAAAAACATGGGGATGCCCTTGAGCAGTGCGTCTTCAACGGCAGGCGGCAGGTCGAACTGGATGCTGGCCGACAGGTACACGCCCTCGTCGGAGCGCTCCATCTTCAGCTGGGTCACCTCGGTGGCCAGTGCCGCGTGGCCGGCAAGCGCCATCACGGTGTACACCCAAAACGTCAGCAGCCGCCGCAGCACCGTGTCAGGCTTTGCGTTTTTCAAAAACTGCGTAAAAGAAACCGTCGTGCTCACCTTCCAAATTGTCCGGGAAGACGGTCTCCACGACGCGACTTTGGGGCAGCAAATGACCGGGTGATGGCATGAAATGCGCGTCTTTGTGGTGCGTAACAAACGTTTGTGCCTGCTGTTCACCTTCCGCCCTGAAAACCGAGCAGGTGCAGTACAGCAGCCGCCCGCCCGGCCGCAGCAGCGGCCACAGCGTTTCCAGCAGCCGCGCCTGCAGCGCGGCCAGCTGGGCGATATCGGTCGGCCGGCGCAGCCAGCGCACGTCCGGGTGGCGCCGCACAATCCCCGAGGCGGTGCACGGTGCATCGAGCAGGATGCCGTCATAAAGCCGGCCGTCCCACCAGCCATCGGGGCGGGCGGCGTCACCCACACGGATGTCCGCCTGCAGGCCCAGCCGCTGCAGGTTCTGCGCCATGCGCTCGCAACGGCGCGCGTCAATGTCGAGCGCCGTGACCTCGCAGTCGGCAAGTTCCAGCAGGTGCGCCGTCTTGCCGCCGGGCGCGGCGCAGGCATCCAGCAGCCGCAAGGGCGCGCCGCTGGCCGGGGCCAGCCCGTCGAGCAGCAAGGGGGCCGCCATCTGCGCCGCGGCGTCCTGCACCGAAAAATGCCCTTCGGCATACCCGGGCAGCGCCGTCACCGCGCTCGGCGTCGCCAGCACCACCCCCTGCGGGCCGACCTGGCTTGCTACTATATTCATAGCTGCCAGCGCTTTCAGGTATTGGGCTGGAGTCGTTTTTCTTGTATTGACCCGAAGGATCAGCGGCGCTTTGGTATTGTTGGCATGCAAAATGGCCTGCCAGTGGTCCGGGTGGTCCTTGCGCACCCGGTCTATCCACCACTGGGGGTGGTTCCAGACCGCCTGCGGATGTTTTTCCGTCGAAGCCATCAGTGCGTCGCGCTCGCGCAGGAAGCGGCGCAGGCAGCCGTTGATGAAGCTGGCCTGGTGCACCGTGGCCTCGTCGCGCTTGGCGGCTTCCACGGCCTGGTCCACCAGCGTATAGGCGGTGTAGCGGGGGCTGTCGTTATCCGGCAGGTGGCTGGCAGCCGCGTTGTCCGCGCCGCTTTCCGTACAGGCCAGCGCCAAAGCGACACACAGCAGGGCGTCGGCCTCCGGCGGCGGCGGCCGCTGGGCCAGTTGCTGGCGCAGGGCTTCGGCCCGGCCGAGCCAGCGCAGTGCATGAAAACCCAGGGCTTGCACGCCGGGCCGGAGGGTGGCGTCGATGTCTTCGAGCGCGGCGGTCATGGAGCGGCCGCCGCGAACGGCCATCAACAGGAAAGCCGCCCCCTGCAGCTGGCGCCACAGAGGGATGGGGGAGGTCTGGTTGTCTTGCATCGATCCTGTGACGGCAGCCCTCGGGCGCCGCTGTTTCAAGCCGCCCGGACGCGGGCGGCATGGCACCTATTAGACCAGCTTGACAGCCCGGTCTGCACGGCGATGGCACCGGCGCGCCTGGACGGCAGCGCGTTGACGACGTTGGCCTTGACATCGCCCTGCCTTCGAGTCTTTCCTGATGAGCTTATCCCCGGTTCCCGCTCAAAACAGGGCGTCGGGGCGGGTCGGTGCGGTCTCGCTTTCGGCCAGTCCGGGCATGGCACGGCCGTAAATCCGGCGGATACGTTCGGCCAGCGGCGGGTGCGAGTCCAGCCAGTGCGCCCGCCCCTGCTGCCCGACCAGCAGCATGTGCTGCACCGCCGGATGAAAACTCGCGGTACGGCCTGCGCCCTGCTGGCTGGCCACCTTGCGCAGCACACCGCCCAGGCCGTCCCGGCTGCGCGTGAACTGGACCGCACGCGCATCCGCCAGAAACTCGCGCTGGCGCGACACTGCCGCCTTCAGCGCGCGGCCCGCCAGCCAGCCGAGAAAACCGGCCGCCAGGATGGCCAGGCCCGGCAGCGCCAGCACGGAACGCCGGTCATTCTCGTCGCGCTCGCACATGCCCACCCCGAGGTTGAAAATCAGCTCCAGTCCGAACACCATGCCGGCCAGCCGCATGTTGAGCCGGGTATCGCCTTCCCGGATATGGCTCAGCTCGTGGGCCACCAGTCCCTGCAGTTCGTCGCGGCTCAAGCCGTCGAGCGCGCCGCGCGTGACGGCGATGACCGCATCGTCCTCGTCCCAGCCGGCGGCAAAGGCGTTGATGCTGCCCTGGCGCTCCAGCACCATGACCTGCGGCACACGCATGCTGGCGGCAATGGCGAGTTCGGCCGCAATGTTGCAGAGCTTCTGTTCATCGAGCCGGCTGGCGGGCCAGGCCTCGCGGGCACCCACACGTCGCGCCAGTTTTTCACCGCCGCCCTGCAGGCTGGACGTTTCCAGCCACCACCCGCCCAGTACAAAGAGCAGGGTCATGCCGGTGTTGACGCTGAAAAAGTACGCCGGGTAGCCCGCCACCCCCGGCGTCAGCAGATGCCAGGTCAGGGCCAGCGCGGCATTGACGGCCAACTCCAGGGCGACCACCGTCGCGGCGAACAGCAGCAGCAGTTGCCGGGTTTCGGCGCGGGCCCGCTCCTGGTGCTCAAAAAAACGCATGTTGACCTGAAGCCGCCACCCTACATCTGGATGCGCACCGCTTCACGCTCGGCAGGGGTTTCCGTGGCCCTGAGCATGGCCGAGGCGGCAAAACCAAACAGGCGGGCAATCAGCAGGGCCGGAAATTGCGCCTGCGCATTGTTGTAGTCGAGCACCGCATCGTTGTAGGCCTGGCGTGCAAAGGCCACCTTGTTTTCGGTGCTGGTCAGCTCCTCGCTGAGCTCGCGGATGGTGTCGTCGGCCTTGAGTTCGGGGTAAGCCTCGGCGAGCGCGAACAGGCGCCCCAGGCTGCCGCTCAGCGCCTCTTCAGCAGCGGCCAAAGCCAGCACTTCCGGCGCGTGGGTGGGGCGGCTGCGCGCAGCATCGCTGGCGGAACGCGCCTGGTTGCGCGCCGCGATCACCGCTTCAAGGGTCTCGCGCTCGTGCAGCAGGTATTTTTTGGCGGCCTCCACCAGGTTGGGAATCAGGTCGTAACGGCGCTTGAGCTGCACATCAATCTGCCCGAAGGCGTTGGCGATGATGTTCTTCAGGCGCACCAGCCGGTTGTAGGCCCCGACAGCCCAGAACAGCAGCAAGGCAAACACAACTATCGAAACCAGGGACTGGGTGGACATGAGGCCTTCTTTCTATCAACAGCGGCTGCCGCGAACCGGCACGGGCGACTTTAGCCGACAAGCCGGACCGCTGTACAGCCTGCCGGCACGCGGGCGCGCAACAACTCAGGATTCTCAATGAAAAAGCGCCTCGGGCCCTTATCAACAGGACGCGAGGCGCTACGCTTTTTATAGCGTCAAAAAGCAGCAATTACTCGCTGGCAGCACCTTCGCTGGTCTGCTCGGGCATGGCTTCGAGTTCGGCCGCTTCCGCTTCGGCAATGGCACGGCGCTCGGCGTCGTCCATCTGGTCCTTGGCTTTGCGTGCCTCGTGGTAGGCCATGCCGGTACCGGCGGGGATCAGGCGGCCGACGATCACGTTCTCTTTCAGGCCACGCAGCTCGTCGCGCTTGCCCATGATGGCAGCCTCGGTGAGCACGCGGGTGGTTTCCTGGAAGGAAGCCGCGGAAATGAACGAATCGGTCGACAGCGAGGCCTTGGTGATACCGAGCAACAGGTTGCTGAAGGTCGCCGGGATCTTGCCTTCGGCGCGCAGGGCGTCGTTGGCATCCAGAATGACCGAACGCTCGACCTGCTCGCCAGCGATGTAGCTGGACTCGCCGACATTCTCAACCACCACACGGCGCAGCATCTGGCGAACAATCACTTCAATGTGCTTGTCGTTGATCTTCACGCCCTGCAGGCGGTAAACGTCCTGCACTTCATCGACGATGTAGCGGGCCAGCTCTTCCATGCCCAGCAGGCGCAGGATGTCCTGCGGATCGGCAGGGCCGTCGACAATCGACTCGCCCTTGTTCACGACCTGGCCTTCGTGCACGAGAATGTTCTTCTCTTTGGGCACGAGGTCTTCCCAGACCTTGCCTTCCGGATCGGTGATCTGCAGGCGAACCTTGCCTTTGGTTTCCTTGCCGAACGACACGGTACCGGTCATCTCGGCCAGCGTGCCCTTGTCTTTCGGCGTACGGGCTTCGAACAGCTCGGCCACACGCGGCAGACCGCCGGTGATGTCGCGGGTCTTCTGGCCTTCGACCGGAATACGCGCGAGCACCTCGCCGGGGCCCACGTCCTGGCCGTCACGCACCTGGACCAGCGCACCGACCTGGAAGCCGATCGTCACCGAGTGATCGGTGCCGGGAATCTTGACTTCATTGCCGGTGGCGTCGATCAGCTTGACCTGGGGACGGATCACCTTGGTCGCGCCGCGGCGTTTCGGATCGATCACCACCAGGGTGGAAAGACCGGTCACCTCGTCGAGCTGCTTGGCGACCGTCACGCCTTCTTCCACATTCTCGAAGGCCACCTTGCCGGCGAACTCGGTAATGATGGGGCGGGTCAGCGGGTCCCAGTTGGCCAGAATCGCGCCGGCCTTGATCGTCTGGTCGGCTTTCACCGACAGGATCGCGCCGTAAGGCACCTTGTGACGCTCGCGCTCGCGGCCATGCTCGTCGTGGATCACGATTTCGCCGGAGCGCGCGATCACGACCAGCTCACCCTTGGTGTTGGTCACATAACGCATCGGTGCGTTGAAACCGATCACGCCGTTGGACTTGGCTTCGACGCTGGAGGCAATCGCTGCACGCGAAGCCGCACCACCGATGTGGAAGGTCCGCATGGTCAGCTGCGTGCCCGGCTCGCCGATCGACTGCGCGGCAATGATGCCGACCGCTTCGCCGATGTTGATCAGGCCGCCGCGACCCAGGTCACGGCCGTAGCACTTGGCGCACAGGCCGAAGCGGGTTTCACAGGTCAGCGCGGTACGCACCTTGACTTCGTCCACGCCGGCTGCTTCGAGTTCGTCGATCAGGTCCTCGTCCAGCATGACGCCGGCCTTGGCCAGAACGGCGCGGTTCTCGGGGTGCAGGATGTCTTCGACCGCGGTGCGGCCGAGGATACGGTCGCGCAGTGATTCGATGACCTCGCCGCCCTCGACGATGGCGCGCATCAGGGAACCATCGGTCGTGCCGCAGTCGTCCTGGGTCACCACCAGATCCTGCACCACGTCGCACAGGCGGCGGGTCAGGTAACCGGAGTTGGCGGTTTTCAGCGCCGTATCGGCCAGACCCTTACGGGCACCGTGGGTGGAGATGAAATACTCCAGCACGTTCAGGCCTTCGCGGAAGTTGGCCATGATCGGTGTTTCGATGATCGAGCCGTCAGGCTTGGCCATCAAACCGCGCATGCCTGCCACCTGACGAATCTGCGCTGCAGAACCGCGGGCGCCGGAGTCGGCCATCATGTAGATGGAGTTGAAGGACTCCTGCTCGACTTCCTTGCCGTGGCGGTCGATGACTTTCTCTTTCGAAAGCTGGGCCATCATCACCTTGGACACTTCGTCGCCCGACTTGCCCCAGATGTCCACCACCTTGTTGTAACGCTCGCCGGAGGTCACCAGGCCCGAGACATACTGCTGCTCGATCTCTTTGACTTCCTTCTGGGCACGCGCAATGATGCTCGGCTTTTCCTTGGGGATCAGCATGTCGTCGATGCAGATGGAAATGCCGGCCTTGGTCGCCAGGCGGAAGCCCGACTGCAGCAGCTTGTCGGCAAACACCACCGTCTCTTTCAGTCCGCACTTGCGGAAAGACACGTTGATCAGTTTGGAGATTTCCTTTTTCTTCAGCGCCTTGTTCAGGTTGGAGAAAGGCAGGCCCTTGGGCAGGATTTCGGACAGCAGTGCACGGCCGCCGGTGGTTTCCCACAGCTTGGTCGATGGCACGAATTCGCCGGTTTCCTTGTCCTTGGTGTACTCGGTCAGGCGCACGCTGATGCGGGCGTTCAGGTCGAGTTCACCCGCGTCAAAGGCGCGGCGCACTTCGCCGGTGTCGGAGAACACCAGGCCTTCGCCCTTGCCGTTGGTGCGGTCACGGGTCGTGTAGTACAGACCCAGCACCACGTCCTGCGAAGGAACGATGGACGGCTCGCCACTGGCGGGGAACAGGATGTTGTTCGAAGCCAGCATCAGGGTGCGGGCTTCCATCTGTGCTTCCACGGACAGCGGTACGTGCACAGCCATCTGGTCACCGTCGAAGTCGGCGTTGAAGGCCGAGCAGACGAGCGGGTGCAGCTGGATGGCCTTGCCTTCGATCAGGATGGGCTCAAAGGCCTGGATACCCAGACGGTGCAGCGTAGGTGCACGGTTGAGCATCACCGGGTGTTCCTTGATGACCTCTTCCAGGATGTCCCACACCACTGGCGTGCCGGATTCGACTTCCTTCTTGGCGGCCTTGATCGTCGTCGCGATGCCCATGGCTTCGAGGCGCGAGAAGATGAAAGGCTTGAACAGTTCCAGCGCCATCAGCTTGGGCAAACCGCACTGGTGCAGCTTGAGCGTCGGGCCCACGGTAATAACGGAACGGCCCGAGTAGTCGACGCGTTTGCCCAGCAAGTTCTGACGGAAACGGCCTGACTTGCCCTTGATCATGTCTGCCAAGGACTTGAGGGCACGCTTGTTGGCGCCCGTCATGGCCTTGCCGCGACGGCCGTTGTCCAGCAGCGAATCAACAGCTTCCTGCAGCATGCGCTTTTCATTGCGGGCAATGATTTCAGGCGCCTTCAGTTCGAGCAGGCGACGCAGGCGGCTGTTGCGGTTGATGACGCGGCGATACAGGTCGTTCAGGTCGGAGGTCGCAAAGCGGCCGCCGTCCAGCGGCACCAGCGGACGCAGGTCCGGCGGCAACACGGGCAGCACGTCAAGCACCATCCAGTGCGGCTTGATGCCGGACTTCTTGAACGCTTCCATCAATTTCAAACGCTTGGCGTTTTTCTTGATCTTGATTTCGGAGCCGGTCAGGTCGTTGCGCAGCTTGTCGATCTCGACATCGAGGTCCAGCCCTTCGAGCAGGTCCTTGATGCCTTCGGCGCCCATCTTGGCGGTGTACTCGTCGCCGTATTCCTTGCGCTTGGCGTCGTAGTCGTCTTCCGACATGATGCTGAATTTCTTCAGCGGGGTCATGCCGGGGTCGGTCACCACATACGCTTCAAAGTACAACACGCGCTCGATGTCGCGCAGCGTCATGTCGAGCACCAGGCCCAGACGTGACGGCAGCGACTTCAGGAACCAGATGTGCGCGCACGGTGCGGCCAGGTCGATGTGACCCATGCGTTCGCGGCGAACCTTGGTCTGCGTGACTTCAACGCCGCACTTCTCGCAGATGACACCGCGGTGCTTGAGGCGCTTGTACTTGCCGCACAGGCACTCGTAGTCCTTGATGGGGCCAAAGATCTTGGCGCAAAAGAGACCGTCGCGCTCCGGCTTGAAGGTGCGGTAGTTGATGGTTTCAGGCTTTTTCACTTCGCCGAAAGACCACGAACGGATCTTCTCGGGCGAAGCCATGCCGATCTTGATGGCATCGAAATGCTCATCCGGCGTGAATTGCTTGAACAGGTCGAGTAATGATTTCATGTGTTAAATCCTTTTCTTTCCTGTTGAGTTAGCTGCGTTCCAGCTCGATATCGATACCGAGCGAACGAATCTCTTTGACCAGCACGTTGAACGACTCCGGCATGCCGGCGGTGATCGCGTGCTCGCCCTTGACGATGCTCTCGTACACCTTGGTACGGCCCTGCACGTCGTCGGACTTGACGGTCAGCATTTCCTGCAGCGTGTAGGCGGCGCCATAGGCTTCCAGCGCCCAGACTTCCATCTCGCCGAAACGCTGTCCACCGAACTGCGCCTTGCCGCCCAGCGGCTGCTGCGTGACCAGCGAGTACGGGCCGGTCGAACGTGCGTGCATCTTGTCGTCCACCAGGTGGTGAAGTTTCAGGAAGTGCATGTAGCCGACGGTCGTCGTGCGCTCGAAAGCGTCGCCGTTGCGCCCGTCATACAGCTGCGCCTGGGTGCGCGTGGCCGTCAGGCCCTTCGTCTTGGCGATGTCGTCAGGGTAAGCCAGTTGCAGCATGCCCATGATCTCGGCTTCCGAGGCACCATCGAACACCGGTGTGGCAAAAGGCACGCCGCCCGTCAGGTTGCCGGCCATCTGCAGGATCTCGCCATCCGACAACTTGGACAGGTCTTCCGCACGGCCCGACTTGTTGTACAGCGTGTCCATGAACTTGCGCAGATCGGCCACCTTGGCCTCGGCCTGCAGCATGTCGCCAATGCGCTGGCCCAGGCCCTTGGCGGCCCAGCCCAGGTGCACTTCGAGCACCTGGCCGACGTTCATCCGCGAAGGCACGCCCAGCGGATTGAGCACGATGTCGCACGGCGTACCGTCGGCCATGTAAGGCATGTCTTCGACCGGAACGATCTTGGAAACCACACCCTTGTTGCCGTGGCGGCCGGCCATCTTGTCGCCGGGTTGCAGGCGGCGCTTGACAGCCAGGTAGACCTTGACCATCTTCAGCACGCCGGCCGGCAGTTCGTCGCCCTGCGTGAGCTTCTTGCGCTTTTCTTCAAACGCCAGGTCAAAGCTGTGACGCGTCTGCTCCATCGAGTTCTTGATGCTCTCGAGCTGGGCCGCGACTTCGTCATCCGCCGGACGGATGTCGAACCAGTGGTATTTCTCGACGTCGGTCAGGTAGGCCTTGTCGATCTTCGTGCCTTTGGCCAGCTTTTTCGGGCCGCCGTTGGCAACCTTGCCGGTCAGCAGCTTTTCGATACGGTCGAACGCATCGGCTTCCACAATCCGCAGCTGGTCGTTGAGGTCCAGACGGAAGCGCTTGAGCTCGTCGTCGATGATCTGCTGGGCACGCTTGTCGCGCACGATGCCTTCACGGGTGAAGACCTGCACGTCGATCACGGTACCCTGCGAGCCCTGGCTCACGCGCAGCGAGGTGTCTTTCACATCGCTGGCTTTTTCGCCGAAGATGGCGCGCAGCAGCTTTTCTTCCGGGGTCAGCGTGGTCTCGCCTTTGGGCGTGACCTTGCCGACCAGCGTGTCGCCCGGCTGGACTTCGGCGCCGACATAAATGATGCCGGACTCGTCAAGACGGTTGAGTTGCTGTTCGGACAGGTTCGGAATGTCGCGGGTGATCTCTTCAGCACCGAGCTTGGTGTCGCGTGCCATGACCACGAGCTCCTCGATGTGGATCGAGGTGTAGCGGTCTTCGGCGACGATGCGCTCGGAAATGAGGATCGAGTCCTCGAAGTTGTAACCGTTCCAGGGCATGAAGGCGATCAGCATGTTCTGGCCGATGGCGATCTCGCCCAGGTCGGTCGATGCGCCGTCGGCAATCACGTCACCCTTGGCCAGCTTGTCGCCGATCTTGACGATCGGGCGCTGGTGGATGTTGGTGTTCTGGTTGGAACGCTGGTACTTGATCAGGTTGTAGATGTCCACACCCACTTCACCGGCCAGGGCTTCTGCGTCATTGACACGCACCACGATGCGGGTGGCATCGACATAGTCGACCACGCCGCCACGGGTGGCGGTCACGACCGTCCCCGAGTCGATGGCGGCCACACGCTCGATGCCGGTACCGACCAATGGTTTTTCCGGACGCAGCACGGGCACCGCCTGGCGCGACATGTTGGCGCCCATCAGCGCGCGGTTCGCATCGTCGTGCTCGAGGAAGGGAACCAGCGAGGCCGCAACCGACACGATCTGCGCAGGCGACACGTCCATGTACTGGATGCGTTCTGCGCCGACCAGCACGGATTCGCCGTTTTCACGGGCCGACACGAGGTCGCCCGTCAGCTTGCCGGCATCATCGAGCAGGGCATTGGCCTGGGCGATCACGTATTTGCCTTCTTCGATGGCAGACAGGTAGTCGATCTGGTCCGTGAGCTTGCCGTCAATCACGCGGCGATACGGCGTTTCGATGAAGCCGTATTCGTTCAGGCGGGCATACAGCGCCAGCGAGTTGATCAGACCGATGTTCGGGCCTTCAGGCGTTTCAATCGGGCAGACGCGGCCGTAATGGGTCACGTGCACGTCACGCACTTCAAAACCGGCACGTTCGCGGGTCAAGCCACCGGGGCCAAGGGCCGAAACACGGCGCTTGTGGGTGATCTCGGCCAACGGGTTGGTCTGGTCCATAAACTGGGACAGCTGCGACGCGCCGAAGAATTCCTTCAGGGCGGCGGAGATCGGCTTGCTGTTGATCAGGTCGTGCGGCATCAGGGGCTCCTGCTCGGCCTGACCCAGACGTTCCTTCACGGCTTTTTCAATCCGTGCCAGACCCGTGCGGTACTGGTTCTCGGCCAGTTCACCGACACAACGCACGCGGCGGTTGCCCAGGTGATCGATATCGTCGACCTGACCGTTGCCGTTGCGCAGGTCCACCAGGATCTTGACGACCGCGAGGATGTCCTCGTTGGTCATGACCATGGGGCCCGTGGACGAGTCGCGGCCCACACGGGCGTTGAACTTCATGCGGCCGACCTTGGACAGATCGTAGGTGTCCGGGTTGTAGAACAGGCGCTGGAACAGGGCCTGGACGGCGTCTTCCGTCGGCGGCTCGCCGGGTCGCATCATGCGGTAGATGGCCACGCGCGCCGCAAACTCGTCGACGGTTTCGTCGGAGCGCAGGGTCTGCGAAATGTACGCACCCTGATCGAGTTCGTTGGTGTACAGCACCTGCAGGTCCTGCACGCCGGCAACACGCAGCTTCTTCAGCAGCACGTCGGTCAGTTCGTCGTTGGCCTTTGCGATGATCTCGCCGGTCTCGGCGTCAACGATATTCTTGGCGACCACACGGCCGATCAGGAAGTCTTCGGGAACGCTGATGGTGGAGGTGCCGCTCTGCTCGAGCTCGCGCGTATGGCGCACGGTGATGCGCTTGTCCTTGGCAACGACGACCTTGCCGGTCTTGTCGGTGATGTCGAAACGGGCCACTTCGCCGCGCATGCGCTCGGCGACGAATTCCATTTGCGCGCCGCTGTCCATCAGGCGGAAATTGTCGAACACGAAGAAGTTCGCGAGGATGGACTCGGGGTTCAGGCCAATGGCCTTGAGCAGAATGGTGACCGGCATCTTGCGGCGACGGTCCACACGGAAGTACAGGATGTCCTTCGGGTCAAACTCGAAGTCCAGCCACGAGCCGCGGTAAGGGATGATGCGGGCCGAGAACAGCAATTTGCCCGAGCTGTGGGTCTTGCCCTTGTCATGCTCGAAAAACACGCCGGGTGAGCGGTGCAGCTGGGACACGATCACACGCTCGGTCCCGTTGATGACGAACGAGCCCTTGTCGGTCATGAGCGGCACTTCGCCCATGTAGACTTCCTGCTCCTTGACTTCCTTGACGACCTTGGACTGCGATGTCGACGACTCGCGGTCATAAATGATCAGCTGGACCTTGGCGCGCACGGCCGACGCAAAGGTCAGACCGCGGGTCTGGCACTCGCGCACGTCAAAAGCGGGCTTGGCCAGGTTGTACTCGAGGAACTTCATCTCGACAAAACCGTTGTGCGAGACGATGGGGAAGGCGTTTTCAAACGCAGCCTGCAGGCCTTCGACCTGGCGCTTTTGCGGCGCGCGGTCGGCTTGCAGAAACGCCGTGTAGGCATCTTTCTGCATTTGCAACAGGTAAGGGACTTTCAGCACGCTCTCGCGGCTGCCGAAACTTTTGCGAATTCGCTTGCGTTCGGTATAGGAATAGGCCATGAGTTCTCCGCTTTAATGGGACACAAACAAGTAGGGGCAACTGGTTTGTTAAGCTCTGGCGACTGTCTTGAATGAATACACCACGTAATCAAACAGACTTGGTGGTTGGCCACTACCAACCATGGCGGACGGCAACGCATTGCACGTTGCCCGAACCAAGGCGTTTCCTGCAGTCGGGGTCAGGAAGCACTGGCAAGAAGATTTTCTGCAAATCTGCTTGCCGGTGATTCCAGGGAGGCTGAAAAACGCGCTTGCGCGGCGTTTCGCCAGCACTCCTTGAAAGCACGAAAGGCTGGAAGCCGAACCCGGTCTTCCAGCCTTCGCGAAACACAAGAATTACTTGAGTTCGACTTTCGCGCCGGCGTCTTCGAGCTTTTTCTTGGCAGCTTCGGCGTCGGCCTTGGGTGCAGCTTCCTTGACAGCCTTCGGTGCACCGTCGACCAGGTCCTTGGCTTCCTTGAGGCCCAGGCCGGTGATTTCGCGCACGGCCTTGATGACCTGCACCTTTTGGGCGCCAGCCTCGAGCAGCATGACCGTGAATTCGGTCTTCTCTTCTGCAACAGCAGCAGCGCCGCCGCCGCCGCCGCCAGCAGGAGCGGACATGGCTGCAGCGCTCACGCCAAATTTCTCTTCGATGGCTTTCACCAGGTCGTTGAGTTCGAGGACCGTCATGCTATCCAGCGCGGTCAAAAATGCGTCTTTGTCGAATGCCATTTTGATTTCCTAAAAAAAGTTGGTAAAGGTTATGCCGCTGCAGCTTCTGCTGCGGGCTCCGCGGCTACGACCACATCGTTGCCGCCGCCTTTTTGTTCCGCCAGCGCGGCCAGCACTCGTGCCGTACGCGAAATGGGGGACTGCATCAAGCCCAACAGCTGGGCGAGCAGCACTTCTTTCGAAGGGATGCTTGCAAGCTGCTTCACGCCGTTCACGTCCAGGACTTTTCCTGCCATGGCGCCTGCACGAATCACCAACTTGTCGTTGGTTTTCGCGAAGTCGGCAACCACCTTGGCGGCAGCGACAGCGTCTGTGGAAAAGCCATAGATCAGCGGACCGGTCATCTGGTCGGACAGGACATCAAACGCGCTGCCTGCCACGGCACGGCGAGCCAGGGTGTTTTTCAACACACTCAGGGTCACGCCTTTGTCGCGGGCTTGGCTGCGCAGCTTGGTCATGTCAGCGACCGTGATGCCACGGTATTCCGCCATCACGAGCGTTTGAGCTTTAGCGGCGAGGCCGGTCACTTCATCAATGACGGCTTGTTTCTCACTGCGGTTGAGACTCAAGGTCTACTCCTTAATAATGTGTCTTCGGATCTTGCTTTCGCGCCATCCTGCCAACACGCCTATATTCAGCGACCAACTGTTTTTCAGATTCTTTTCAAAACCATTCAAGCAGCGGGACCGCCATCTGCGTTGGCTGTCTTTCGACGATTAAGCGGCGGGCTTTGCAGCCTGCCGCACCAACGGTCCTGGATGGCCTGCCGGAGCCGGAACCCCGACAGCCCACCACTTTGAACAGCCCTTGCGGGTTGTTCAAATTTTTGCGATTACGCTGCGATGGTTTGCGTGTCGACGCGAACGCCCACACCCATCGTCGACGAAACCGCGACTTTCCTCAGATACACACCTTTGCTCGACGCAGGCTTGGCCTTGGTCAGGGCATCGATCAACGCTGCCAGGTTGCCCTGCAGCTTGTCGGTATCAAACGAACGGCGGCCAATCGTGCCGTGCACGATGCCGGCCTTGTCGACGCGAAACTGGACCTGACCGGCTTTGGCGTTTTTCACGGCCGTTGCCACGTCAGGCGTCACCGTGCCGACTTTCGGGTTGGGCATCAAGCCACGTGGGCCGAGGATCTGGCCCAGGGTACCCACCACGCGCATGGCGTCAGGCGAGGCGATCACGACGTCGAAGTCCATCTTGCCGGCTTTGATGTCGGCAGCCAGATCATCCATGCCGACGATGTCAGCACCGGCAGCCTTGGCCTCTTCGGCCTTGGCGCCCTGTGCAAACACGGCCACACGCTTGGTCTTGCCGGTGCCGTTGGGCAACACGACAGCGCCGCGGACGACCTGGTCGGATTTCTTGGCGTCTACACCAAGCTGCACAGCCACGTCGATGGATTCATCGAACTTGGCCACGGCAAATTCCTTGACCAGGCCCAGGGCATCAGCCACCGGGTACAGCTTGTTGCTGTCGATCTTGTCGCCAACAGCTTTTTGACGTTTGGTCAGCTTGCTCATACAACACCCTCCACCGACACGCCCATGGAGCGGGCCGTACCAGCAATCGTGCGAACTGCAGCGTCGAGGTCAGCAGCCGTCATGTCTTTCATTTTGGTCTTCGCGATTTCTTCGAGCTGTGCGCGGGAAATCTTGCCCACCTTCACCGTGTGCGGCGTGGCAGAACCCTTGTCCAGCTTGATGGCCTTTTTGATCAGGACGCCTGCGGGAGGCGTCTTGATGACAAAAGTGAAGCTCTTGTCTGCGTACGCGGTGATCACCACGGGCAAAGGCAGGCCGGGCTCAACACCCTGGGTCTGGGCGTTGAACGCCTTGCAGAACTCCATGATGTTCAGGCCGCGCTGACCCAGGGCCGGGCCAATCGGGGGGGACGGGTTGGCTTTACCAGCTGGCACTTGCAGCTTGACAAAGCCGACGATTTTTTTCGCCATACTTTTCTCCTTGCGGGTCATAACGCCAGGACGCCGTCAGAAGACAGGTCCGGGCTCCCCGGGGGTTACACAACTCAATCAGGTTCCGGAAAGAACCCTCCGCGCCGAGTTGCAAGGCGCGAATTTCTGACGCTCAGCCGAAAAAACTCGGGTTTTAGCGAAACTTACGTTTTCTCGATCTGGCTGAATTCCAGCTCGACGGGCGTTGCACGACCGAAGATCGTGACGGACACCCGCACCTTGTTCTTGTCGTAATTGACTTCCTCGACCGTGCCGTTGAAGTCAGTGAACGGGCCGTCCTTGACCCGGACGTATTCGCCCGTTTCAAACTCGACCTTGTGCCGCGGCTTCTCGGTGCCGACCTGCATCTGGTCGACGATTTTCTGCACGTCTTCCTCGGAGATGGGGGCGGGACGGTTTTTGGCACCACCGACAAACCCGGTGACCTTGTTGGTGTGTTTCACCAGGTGCCAGGTTTCATCGTCCATGACCATCTCGACCAGCACATAACCCGGGAAGAAACGGCGTTCCGTCGTTTTCTTCTGGCCGTTCTTGATCTCGACCACTTCTTCGGTGGGCACCAGGAAACGGCCAAACTTGGCCTGCATGCCGGCGCGGTTGATGCGCTCGACAATATTGCGTTCGACGGCTTTTTCCATGCCCGAATAGGCATGCACGACATACCACTGCATGCCGGGAGTCGGCTGCAGGGATGCGCCAGCCGCCACTTCGCTGACCACGTCACCGTTCATATCGCTCATTATTTTTTCCACCCCAGTATCAGGTCGTAAAACACCCATTCGAGCGTTTTATCGGTGAGCCACAAAAAGAGTGCCATGACCACCACGAATGCAAAGACGTAAGCCGTCATCTGCATGGCTTCCTTGCGGGCCGGCCAGACCACTTTCTTGACTTCGCGCCAGGAATCACGCCCGAACGCCACAAACTGTTTGCCAGGCTCGGAGGTCAAGAACACCACCACCGCCGCCACCAGACCGGCAATCAAGCCCCCCCACTGGGCAACAGGACCCTGCTTGGCGAGCAGATAAAAGCCCGCCAGCGCACCCAGCGCCAATGCCACGGCAAGGGCCAACTTGGCCTTGTCAGCAGTCGTGCTGACGGTTTCGACTTGAGAAGTGGCCATGATCGCCTGATTTCCTGTTCATCTTCACGCGTCTTCTCAGACGCTTAAGCCCACCTGGGGTCCAAGGACTCCCGGCGGGCTTGCATAGTTCTGTTTCACACCACTCTCGGCTTCAGGCAACCCCTGAAACCAGGTGGCAGGGGCAGTAGGAATCGAACCTACAACCTTCGGTTTTGGAGACCGACGCTCTGCCAATTGAGCTATACCCCTTCATCTCTCAATCAGTTGGGGACAGAGCAAAAAGCCTTGCCTTTACCGGCTCAGCCCCAAAAACAATCCTTGTTACGCAATGATCTTGGCCACGACACCGGCGCCGACGGTCTTGCCGCCCTCGCGGATGGCGAAACGCAGACCTTCTTCCATGGCGATCGGGTTGATCAGCTTGACGGTGATCGACACGTTGTCGCCTGGCATGACCATTTCCTTGCCTTCTGGCAACTCGATCGCACCGGTCACGTCCGTCGTGCGGAAGTAGAACTGGGGACGGTAGTTGTTGAAGAA
>NZ_NBZV01000050.1 GCF_002379095.1 Polaromonas sp. AER18D-145 | reverse complement strand
CACCACCACCACCTGGAGACAAGCATGCAACGCAATACCTTTCTCAAACTCACGGCCGCCCTGGCCACCGGCCTGCTGCTGAACGCGCCCGCCCACGCGCAAACGACGACGATCAACGTGGCCGCCTTTGCCGACTTCGCCGGCCCCTACGCCAACGTCATGCCCCAGATGCAGGGCGGGCGACTCGCCGTGATCGAGTGGTGGAACAAGGAAGTCGGCAGCAAGCTCAACGTGCAGATCGTCGTCAAAACCTTCGACACGCGCTACGACGTGGCGCAAACCGCCAGCCTGTGGCCCGGCATCAAGGCCGAAGTCAAACCCGCGCTCCTGCTCGGCCTCGGCGGCCCAGATGCCGCCGCACTGCAACAGCGCCTGCCGGAAGACAAGATCCCCATGCTCATGGGCACCGCCACCTACGGCTTCGGCTGGAAACCCAACCAATGGGCCCTGAACCTGCGCCCCACCTACGCCCATGAGGCGGCCGGATTCCTGGAATGGTTCCGCACCACAAAACTCCAGGGCAAGCGCCCGGTCAAGGTGGCGATCATCACCTCCGAAGCCACACCCGCCTACGCCGACATGGCCAAGGGCCTGCAAAGCTACACCAAGGCCAACCCCGACAAGGCCACCTTCGTCGAGGCGATCTGGACCGAAGTGCAGCCAACCGACCTGACCCTGGCGGTACGCCGCCTGGTCAACGCCGGCACCGACGTGATCGTGATCCAGACCAACACCGCCCAGGCCGTGGCCACCAAACGGGCCTTGCAGGCGCTGGGCAAGAACGTCCCGATCATGCTCTCGCTGCACAACGGGGTGGTGGGATCATCCAAGGCACTTGGCGACCCGAACGGCTTTGCCGGTGATTTCGAGGTGGGTGCTATCGCCGATGCCAGCGAAGACGACTCGACCGCACGCAAGTTCTACAGCATGTTGCAGGAAAAGCATGGCCTGAAATCGGGCTGGAATGCAATGACCATCATGGGCCTGGGCCAAAGCATCGTGGCCGTGCGCGCGATTGAGGCCACCATCAAGGCCAAGGGCCCCGGCAAAGTCACCGGCGAAGCCGTGCGCGAGACCTTGATGAACAGCCAGTTCACCAGCAACGACCTGATGGGCATACTGCCAGGCGTGGACTTCAGCAACGACGCCCCCTTCCCCACCGGCACCGCCAAGGTCAACATCGCGACCATGAAGGACGGCAAGGTGGTTCGGGCGGCGGGCGATGTGACCGTGCCAACGGTGCCTAAATGGTGAATTCAGCCCTTGCTGCAGCACCGGATCAACGTACCGCGCCCCATGCGGCCGTCAATCCGGCGGTGCTGACGCTGTCCAACGTCGAGGTGCTGTATGCCGAGGTGATCCTGGCGCTTAAGGGCGTGTCGATGCAGGTCCCCGAAGGCGGATGCGTGGCGCTGCTGGGCGCCAACGGCGCAGGCAAGAGCACCACGCTCAAGGCCATCTCCGGCGTCATTGACTCGGAAGACGGCCGCGTCTCGGGAGGAGCGATCACCTTCGACGGCCGGCCAATTCAGGGGCACGACCCGGCAACCGTGGTGCGCAGCGGTCTGGTCCATGTGATGGAAGGCCGACGCGTGCTGCAGCACATGACGGTCGAGCAAAACCTCATCATCGGCGGCCACATGTTTGCGTCAGCGCAGGCGATGCGCCGGGCGATGGACAGCGTGTACGAAGCGATTCCGCGCCTGGCCGAACTGCGAAAACGCACTGCCGGCTATCTGTCGGGCGGCGAGCAACAGATGCTGGTGATCGGGCGCGCGATCATGGCCGAGCCGAAACTCATGCTGATCGACGAGCCGTCACTCGGACTGGCGCCGCGCATGATCGAGGAAGTCTTCGCCGTGCTGCACCACTTGCGTGAGCAGGGACTGTCGCTGCTAATCGTCGAGCAGAACACGCGCGTAGCCCTGGAGATCGCCGACTATGGCTATGTCATGGAGAGCGGCCGCATCGTGCTGGAGGGGCAGGCCCAGGAACTACGTGACAACGAGGATGTGCGCGAGTTCTATCTCGGCCTGGACCGCGAGGGGGTGCGCAAGAGCTTTCGCGAGGTCAAGCACTACAAGCGGCGCAAGCGCTGGCTGGGGTAACAGACGGCTGGCTTGTGGTTTTAATTCGGTTTCAGGAGTAACGACAAATGAGTGGTCCCTTGCAAGGGTTGAAAGTAATCGAGTTCGGCGGCATCGGCCCCGGACCGTTCTGCGCGATGATGCTGTCCGACATGGGCGCCAACGTGATCCGCCTGGATCGCAAGGCCGACAAGGGCAAAGACCGCGGGGATGGTGCCTTCCTGGCCAGTGGCCGGCGCAGCGTGCTGCACCGCGGTCGGCGTTCGATGGCGGTCGACCTGAAGTCGCCCGAGGACGTGCAGCGAGTCCTGGCACTGGTCGACGGGGCCGACGCGATCATCGAGGGTTTCCGCCCGGGCGTGATGGAGCGGCTGGGTTTGGGCCCGGACGTGCTGCTGGCACGCCACCCACGACTCGTCTACGGGCGCATGACCGGCTGGGGCCAGGACGGCCCGCTCGCGCAGGCCGCCGGGCATGACATCAACTACATCGCGCTGTCGGGCGCGCTTAGCCTGATCGGCCGCTCGGAAGGCGGACCGGTAGCGCCGCCTGCGATGGTCGGCGACCTGGGTGGCGGCGGAATGATGCTCGCCTTCGGCATCGTTTGCGCTTTGCTCGAAGCGCGCACCTCGGGCCGCGGCCAGGTGGTCGATGCCGCCATCACCGACGGGGCGGCCCTGCTGACCTCCATCGTCTGCGACCTCAAAGCGCTGGGAATGTGGAAGAACGAGCGGCAGGCCAACCTGCTGGACGGTGGCTCGCATTTCTACGACACCTACGAGTGCGCGGACGGCAAGTGGATCTCGATTGCATCGCTGGAGCCGCAGTTCTATACGCTTTTGCTGAAAAAACTCGGCATCACCGATCCCGAGTTTCAACGGCAACGCGATCCGGCGGCCTGGCCGGCGCTCAAACGCCAGATCACCGACATCTTCCGCGGCGAGCCGAGCGCGCACTGGTGTGCGTTGCTGGAGGGGACCGACGTGTGCTTTGCGCCGGTGTTAACGCTAGAAGAGGCGGCACGTCACCCGCACAACAGTGCGCGCGGCACATTCTTTGAGCGAGACGGCGTGCTTCAACCTTCACCCGCGCCGAGGTTCAGCCGGACGGTGACAGATCGCCCAGGTCCCGCACCGTTTATTGGCGAGCACGACGACGAACTCTTGTAGCCGATGAATGACGGGGGGACTTAGGAAACGCGGATTTGTTCGCTGAGTTTGCCAACTATTGAAGGATCTCAAACGTTACCGATGTGCACCGCCTTGACGTGGCGGGCGTTGACCACACACGCCACTATGCCAACCGACTCCAGCGCCGCATACGGACTCTTCCAATAAATGCCGGTGCTCGCCATAACCACGATATCCGGGCCAATTGAGCGCGCCCACTCGGCCAGCGCCTTGCGGTCTCGCTTGAAGCCGCCAAACTCACGCCGCTCATAGGTAACGCTGCCGTCAGGCTGCTCGGTGATGGCGCAGCCCGTGATTGCGCTTGGATAGCACGTCCAGCCCTATGACGCGCTTGTAGATGGGAACAATGTCCATCGCTTTCCTCCAGTTGATGTGTAAACTTCAAAACTGGAGGTGTTGCGGTGCCCCACCGAAATTGCTTGTCTGAGCTCGCGCTCAGCAGCCCTGTTTAACGTGCGATCTCATCGGCAAAACCGATGGAGTCAATTCGGGGTACGAGTCGGTGAAGGCGCGCCAAGTTAGCTATCGGGATGCAAGCTCCCAAAGAATTTTCTCGGCATCTACCTCAGCACCTCCACCCCTGAGTTTCTTTCATCATCCGGGGCGTCGGCCTGGATTCATGAAAGTTAGCCCGGACACGCGCGGTGGCGCTTCGGGAGGCTTGAACCAAGTTACCAGTCAGGTCGGTCGGACCCAGATCCTCGCTGAGTGCGTCGCGCACATTGCGCGCAATCGCCTGGGATAGGGTTTCCGCTTCATCAGGCCCTATGAAACGCTGGGCAAAGAACTCTTCTTCCAGTCCTCTCACAGATCATTCTCCCCGGCCTCAGCCTGTTCACCCATTGGAAGCATCTCGTCACGCGACAGGTTTTCGATCGCATTGAGCAGGCATCTTCGCGTGGCGGCGACGTCGGACGCAGGCACGCCCCGCAAGGCAATCGCGTTGACCTCCTCGGCCAACGGCACCAGAACGTCTTTGAGCTTGCGACCCAGTGGCGTCAAGAAGACATAGATGTTTTTGCGGTTCTCCGCCCTGCGCTCTAGCGTGACATAGCCCAGCGACTCCATAGCTCTCAATGCGACGAATGTAGTGGGTTCCATGAGACCGGCTTCCATGCTCAGCTCGCGCTTGGTCAGGCCGTCGCGCTGCCACAGGATGCGAAGAAAAGTCCAGTGCCCCAGCTGCACGTTGTGCCGCGCCAGCCTCACCTGCAGGGCACGCAGGAAGCAGCGCGTCGCGTCCTTTACCAAGTGTGCCATCCGGTCGTTCGGAACGGCTTCATGCCACTGTCGCAGGACGCGGTCGGTTATCTCGCCTTCAGGCCGTTCCCTTTTTGCACTCATGATGGATATTCTTGCATAGGACCCTGGAGCAGCACATCTGCCTGCGAAGTACTGGATTGCAGCAATGCCAGACACGCGGCGAGCGTACCTCGCGCCCAAGTTCCGTCATGCTGCGGTGTCAAACCCTGCCGCAAGGCGCCGTGCAGCTCGTCAATGACTTCAGCCCGCGGCACGGCAGGAGGCGGCAGGGCTATCTTTCGCCGCTCGCCGTCCGAATGGATCCATACACCGTCGGGTACCGGCCGCAGGTCCGCGCGCTCGCAGCTGACGATGACCGGGCCGAAATGCTGGTACGCCCGCGCCGGCACGGCGGCCCGCTCGTCACTGTACTGGGGACCGCCGTAGGTCGTGGATGCCTTCAGCGCCGCCTCGTCCGCCGCCGTGCCGACCTGCGCCAGCCGCTGCCTAGCCTGCGGGTGCCGCTCGGGGGATTTCTCGCCACCCATCTCCGAGGTCCAGCCGCACCACTCGTCAGAATCGAAATGCGCATAGCCGCTGTAGATCACTGATGCGAAGCAGCCATTGGCAAACCACAGCATGGCGACATAGGCTCCTTCAGTGGGGCGCGCCTCGTCCCAGCGGCCCGCTGCGGCCCGCACGCGCGTGACCGGGCTGCCGGCCAGCAGGCGGACGATGTCGAGTTGGTGCGCCGCCTGGCTGAACACAACGCCGCCGCCTTCCTGCGTTTGCAACTCCTCAGGCCGACGCGGCCGGTAGAGAAAGTCCGTGTAGTTCAGCGCATGGATCATGCGAACCGCGCCGTACTCTCCGCTGCCCACCAGATCTCCGGCCAGGATGTAGGGCGCGTCGAAGCTGTGGCAGTGGCCCACGATCAGGTGCACATTCGCGCGCTCGCAGGCGGCGATCATCGCGTCGCATTGGGCCAGCGTCAGCGCCATCGGCTTTTCCAGCAACACGTGCTTGCCATGCCGCGCCGCCAGCTCCACGTGCTGTGCGTGGAACTGGTGCGGACTGGCCACGTACACGACTTCGACCTGGGGGTCGCTGCACAGCGCTTCGACCTCGCGATGCGTGGCGGCCCCGAAATCGGAAACCAGCTGGCGCAGTGGCTCTTCACGCGTGTCGAAACCCGCCACGATCTTCACGCGCGGGTCGCGAAAGAAGGTCGGCACCATCAGGCTGAACGCGCGGCCCAGCCCGATGACCCCGATCCGGATGGGCGCGGCGTTCACAGGTCCAGCGTCAGTTCGCCGCTAACCGCACGCGAGACGCACACCATGATCTGCGAGGACAGCTCCTCGGGCATCAGCACCATGTCGCGGTGATCCGCGTGGCCGGCCAGCAAACTCGTGCGGCAGGTGCCGCAGGTGCCACTTTCGCACGAGGCTGCAACCTGCACACCCGCGCCGCGGGCGGCCTCTAGGATCGACTGGCCCACCGCCACCTGGAGCGTCTTGCCCGACCGCGCGAGATGAACGGTGAAGGGATGGTCATTCTTGCGCGCGACCGACCCGTCGGTGAAGCTTTCGAAATGGACCTTGCCCGCGTTCCAGTGCCCGCTCATGTCCCTGACCGCATCCATCAGCGGGCGCGGCCCGCAGCAATAGACATGCTGCTCGGCCTGCGGCTTTTCGAGCCAGGGCCACAGGTCAAGGGCGCGTGCGGGATCGCCTTCGTCATGGTGGATCCGGACCTGGCTGCCCGTTCCCAGTTCCTTGAGTTCATCGACGAACGGGGTCGTGGCCGCCGAGCGGGCGAGGTAGACCAGTTGCCATTGGGCATCCAGCCCCTGCAACGAACGGATCATGGAGAGAATGGGCGTGATGCCGATGCCCCCCGCGATGAACAGGTAGCGGCGGGTGCCCCGCGACATCCGGAACGCATTCTCAGGTTCCCAGACCGCCAGCATGTCGCCCTCGGCCGCGTCGTCCACCATGCTGACCGAGCCGCCCCGCCCGGAGGCGTCGCGCTTGACCGCGATCACATAGCGATCGCGCTCGTCCGGATGGTTGCACAGCGAGTATTTGCGCACCGTACCGGCGGGCGTGCGCACCCGGATGTGCGCCCCGGACGTGAAGGCGGGCAGCAACTGCCCGGCAGGCGGGACCAGTTCGAAACTGCGGATGCCGTCCGCGACCGCGGCGGCGCGCGCGATGCGCAGCATCAATGCGGGTTCAGTGTTGTAGTTCATGGCGCAATCAGATGCTGTAACTCTCGTAGGAGGCCGGGTGAAAAACCTCGGTCAGCGGCACATGCCGCGACGACAGGCCCTGGGAGTAGTGGTAGCGCAAGAATGTTTCCAGCGTAGGCTGGTTTTGCGCGACACCATAGGACCAGTAGTCATCGCCCATCAGCGCGCGCGCGGCCTGCAACTGCTCCTCCACGAAAGGCAATGTCACCTTGGTGGCCGACGTGTCGCCAAGCAGTTCGAGCGCCGCGGCCTTCGACTGCGTGAACGCCTTCATCACCGCGCCGGGCAACCACGGGTGCTGCTGCGCCAGCGCATTGCGAATGCCCACCACATGCATGATGGGAAACACGCGTTTGCGGCGGTAGAAGTCCTTAGCCACGGCGGTGGGGTCTTCGAAAAGCCAGCCCACGGCCGGATTGCGCAGCGCCTGCGCGCCCGGCGGACGCGGCGCGATGAACGCGTCGATGTCCCCTTCGTCGAGCAACTGCGTGATGGTCTTTCCTTCAGGCGCGCTTTCCAGGCGCACGTCCGCGGGAAGTTCGAGCCGGATCTTCTCCGGCCGTCCCGGCGTGTCGATGCCACCGCGCACCCAGGTCACGTCGGACGGCTTGATCCCGTATTCGTCCTCCAGCAGCGCCCGCGCCCAGACAATGGCAGTGAGCTGGTATTCGGGCACGCCGACGCGGCATCCCCTGAGGTCTTGCGGTGTTTTGATTCGGTCGCGGCGCACATAGATAGAGGTATGGCGGAAAGCGCGGGACAGGAAAACAGGCACCGCGATGTAGGGCGATTCGCCCCGCGAGTGTTTGACCAGGTAACTGGAGAAGGACAGCTCGGCGATGTCGAAGTCCTGACTGCGCATGGCCCGAAAGAACATCTCTTCCGGATTCAGTAGCATGTAAACGGGATCGACACCGTCGATCTGCACCCTACCGTCATAGAGGGCTCGCGTGCGGTCATAGTCCCCCATCGCGACGGAAAGTTGAAGCTTGGCCATCGGGATCTCCTTCAGGCCTTGATCTGGTAGCCGGCGTCGCCCACGGCCTGCTGCTCGTGCCACACATGCTGGGCGTCGTAGGTGCGCCAGTCGATGGTCTTTGGCACGACCGCCTGGAAGGCGCACACCTGCGGCGAGATAGCCTCGGCCCCGGTGCCGATCACCGGGCCGCCATCCTGAAACACGCGCACGGCGTCCAGCATCTGCTTGCGGAACTCGACCACCGCGACGTCGCTTGCCCCCAGGCGATCGCGCGTGCGGTCGGCTATCGGGCCCATCGTGACCCACATGGCGACGTCCTGATTCGGGAAACCGGTGATCCCCGTGAAGTTGCCTGCCTTCATGGCCTGGCGGTCCTGCCAGAACATGTTCTCGCGCGTGCGCAAGGGCTTGTACAGGGAATCCAGGTCCACGCCCACCTGCTGGCGCAGGAACTTGCGCCAGGTGTCGGTTTCGGGCGTTTGTGCCGGGTGGCCCCACGCGATGAAATAAAAGGCCGTGGAGGTGTCGTCCCGGGGGACGTTGATGTTCGCCACGTTGTACAGGTTGTTCGGCGGAATCAGCGCAGTCGCCGGCGCCACGAACACGGTCGTGCGAATGTACTCGTGCGTGGCCGAGTTTGTGATTGGACGGCGCAATGCCGCGTACCGGAAACCGTAGCCGGTGCGCTGCACCTGCATGCGCGGCGCCTTGTCGGTGGAAGGCCGCAGCCAGGTCTTGTCCGTTGCCCTGGCGCCATCGACGCGGGCGGGCACCATGTCGGAGGAGTGCAGGCTGGAACTGTGGGCCGAGTCGATTGCTCCCTCGAGCACCTGCGCCCAGTTACAAGGCAGGACCGCCTTAGCAATGCTGACGCGAGCTTCTTCGGTCGGCGCCCAGGCCGGCGGGCGGAACTCGGGCACCGATTCGGGCGGCCCAAACCAAGCCCATACGAAGCCTGCCCATTCGTGCACCGGGTAGGCCTTGTGCTTGACCCGGTCTGCCATGCCGCTGGCACACGGCTCCGACGCCATCTCCAGCACATTGCCCTGCACGTCCATCTTCCAGCCGTGATAAAGGCAGCGCAGGCCACCCTCTTCGTTGCGGCCGAGAACCAGGGATGCGCGCCGGTGAGGGCAGAACTCCTCCATCACACCGACACGGCCTTCGCTGTCGCGGAATACGACAAGGTCTTCCCCGAAGACGCGCGCCTGCACGGGCGGGCCATCGGGCTCGGAGACTTCCTCGCGCAGGCACACCGGTGTCCAGTGCCGCCGCATCAGCTGGCCCATGGGCGCGTCGCCTTCGACGCGGCACAGCAAATCGTTTTCTTGCGTCGTGAGCATGTTTGGATCCTTCTGTATTTGGTTAGATATCTAAGTTCAATGAGCCGTCGCGGCCCGGCAATGCGATGACTGCTCAGGGCGTCAGCGTTATATTGATGTTCTTGACCTGGGTGTAGTGCAACAGCTCTTCCAACGATTCCTCGCGGCCAATGCCAGACAGCTTGTAGCCGCCGAACGGCACGCCGATGAAATGCCGGCTGGCGTTGTTCACCCAGACGTATCCGGCCTGCACTTGCGCCGAGGCGTAGTGCGCATTGGCGAGATTGCCGGTCCAGATGGAACAGGTCAAGCCGTATTCGACCGCATTGACCTGTGCCAGCATGTCTTGCGTATCGCCCCACTTGAGGATTGACAGGATGGGCCCGAAGACCTCCTCCTGAGCAATGCGCATGTCCTGCGTGACTCCGTCAAAGACGGTCGGCTCCACGAAAAAGCCGTTGGTCAGCGCGGGGTCGTCCGAACGCTTGCCGCCGTGCAGCAAGCGCGCGCCGTCCGCGTGCGCAATGTCGATGTAGCGCAGCACCTTGTCGAACTGGTCCTTGGAGACTAACGAACCCATGGTGGTCGACATCTCGGTGGGAATGCCCGGCCGGAAGTGGCGCACCTGCGCCAGCACGCCTTCAACGACGCGGTCGTACACGGACTCGTGCACGAACAATCGCGACGTCGAGCCGCAGGACTGCCCACACCAGCCGAAGTTCATGCCGCCCACGGCGCCGCGAATCGCAGCGTCGATATTGGCGTCGGGGAAGATGATGCAGGCGTTTTTTCCACCCAGTTCCAGGGAAATCTTCTTCAACTGGTCGGCGGCGGTGCGCGCGATCGCGCGTCCCGTGGCGACGCTTCCGATCAGGGCCACATGCTGCACCAACGGATGCTCCACGAGCGCCTGCCCTGCGGCCGCACCGCCTGTGACGATATTCAGCACGCCCGGCGGAAGGATACCCTCGATCAGCTCCATCAACCGGTAAGTCGACAGCGGCGCCTGCTGAGGAGCCTTCATCACCGCCGAGTTGCCCGCCGCGATTACCGGCGCCAGCTTGCCCGCGACGAACATCAAGGGATGGTTGTAGGCGACGATACGCGCGCAGACCCCCAAGGGCTCGCGCACTGTTAGGTTGACCACGCCATCGCCCATGGGCATGGTTTCGCCCTTGATCTCGGTGACTAGCCCGGCGAAGTACTCCACCTGGGCAGCAGCGGCGAGCGCGTCGCCTGCCATTTCCTTGACCGGATTGCCGCAGTTGGCGGCATCGATCAGGGCCAGCTCGCCCGCGTTGTCGCGCAGCACTTGGGCGATGCGCCGCAGCAGCGCCGCACGCTCCAGCGGCTTGACCTGGCGCCAGGCCTCGAAACCTGCCTGCGCCTTCTCAACGACAGCCTGCACGTCGGATGCATCGGCTTCCGCGCACGGGCCGAGCGATTCGCCGGTGGCCGGGTTCCAAGTATCGCGGTAGCCGCCATGAGGCTCCATCCACTGCCCACCTGCATAGAGCTGGCGGTGGCGCGGCAACACGGACGCAACGGCCGGCGCAATCTTGCTGGAGAGGGTTGTTTCCATGGTGCTCAATTCACTTTCTTGCTGCTCGCAGCGGCCGCGCGCGCGCGAATCTGCGAGCTGCGCACCAGCGTGGGACGGGGACGCAACATGCTCACCGCGCCAGAAGAAGACTTGTTGGTGGCCGGTTCGGCGCTGGGTGCGACAACGTCCACGCAGGTGCTGGCCAGTTGCTCGTGTACCGATGCGAGTCCCGACATCATGGCCTGCCGCTGCGCTTCCGACATCGCGGCGTGCATGGACTGGTTGACATCGCTCGCGACGTTCAGAAGTTCCTTTTTCAGACCCTGCGCCCGTGCAGTGAGGTTGACGAACATGCGCCGCCTGTCAGCGGGGTCGCGCTCCCTCGCGACTAAGCCCAGCCTCTCCAGCGTACGAAGCGTCATCATCAGCGCGGGCTCTGCCAAGCCCAGGGTCGCACTGAGTTCACGCTGCGATACCCCGTCCTGCTGCCACAGCGCGCGCAGCACGAACCAGCAGCCGCCCGGAATGCCGTAGGGCGCCAGCCGGGCGTAGAGGACGCGCTTGACATAGCGAGCGGTGTCGCAGATGAGAAACCCCAGGCTGTCGCCGAGTTGCGGCAACGGGCCGCTTTCCGCCAAAGGCGTGAGGCTTGCCATCTTCGGTCGTGCGGTCACTGCGGGCTCCGTACCTGGCCGTACATCACGCGACGGTAGTACTCGTAGAAGCCGCGGATCGGGCCTTCGGTCACCATGTTGCCGTCGTCCGGGGCCGCGCCCTCGCGTCCACCCAGCTCCACCACGGCGATGTGCGAGGGGTTGGGGCGAATGCCTGCGCCGGAATATTCCAGAACCTCGGTGTCGTCGATCGACACGAAGCCCGATGGCCCCGTGAGGTTGGCCTGGCGCAGCCTGCGCAACGTCGTCTCCTCGCTGTCGTCCTCGTAGCCGAAATACGTCCACTGCAACTCGAACTCGTCGGGACCACGGGGAATGACATAACGCATCTGCAGGCTGTTGCCCTGCTGCTGGAGCACCAGATCCGGGAACACCGTCTGGATCTGGATCGTGATGTCGTCATCGAACTCCTTGGAGGCCGAGATCAGGTTCATGTCGTTGAGCTTGAGGTCCTTGCGGTACGACTTCATGTCTTCGGTGCCGCTGGTCTGGCCTGCCGGGTTGCGGATCGACGCGAACACGTTGTGGGCCAGCGTGCGCTCATCGGTCACGGTGATGCCCTTCTGGTCAATGCGGTACAGGCCGAAGCTGATCAGGAACACGTGCAGCAGCGACGCGTGATACGGGTCCTTGATGTTCTCCATGTACAGCTTCCAGTTGCCCTTGATCCGCTGGCGCTGATGGCCCAGGACCTTGGTCTTGCGGCCGTTGAAGATGCGTGTGAAGTATTCGTAGTTGCCTTCACCCAGGTACTCGCGCAGGGCGGGAGCCTCGTGGTCGAAGGTGGCGAAGATGCAGCCGTTGATGCTCTCGACCTTCAGGGTGCGCAGCCCGTGCTGCTTCGTGTCGAAGTCGGCCGGAAATCCGCCCTTGCCCTTGACGCCGCGCTTGAACGGCACACCCATCAGGTTGCCCTTGAGGTCGTACGTCCACTGGTGGTAGGGGCACATGATCTCCTTTTGCGTGCCATAGGCCGCCTGGCAGACCTCGACCCCGCGGTGCGCGCAGCTGTTCAGGAGCACGCTGAGCTCGCCGCCTTCGGCGCGGGTCACGATCACCGTGCGCTCGCCGATGGTGGCGCGCTTGAAGTCACCCGGGTTGGGAATCTCGCTTTCCAGGCCGACCATGTGCCAGTGCGGCCCGTAGAACACGAGTTCCAGCTCGCGCCGGTAGTTGTCCTGGTCGGTGTATACCCAGAGCGGGACGCGCGAGCTGTCCTCGCGCGGCCAGATCTTGATCGGGCGCAGTTCGGTAGCGGCCTCGGCTGCGGCGCCGGCGTCGACGTGGGGGCATGCTTGGTTCATGTTTTCAGTCCTTTAAACGGGGTAGACCAGTGCGCCGGCGAGCAGTTCGGTGTCAAATACCACCACCCGTTCACGGAACTTCAATTCAGGCCCGCGCGTATCGACCACGTCGAAAGTGCGGCCCACCAGCTGCAGTTGAGTCGTGCCGTCCACCAGTGTCTGGTAGACAGCCAGCATGCTTCGCGTGCGCAAGGCGGCTTCGTCGCCGCCAACCACGCGCGCGCCACTGACGATGTGCGTCAGGCTGCGTGCGGAATAGACCATCGTCCCCTGGATCGCGGCCACCCGGTCCTTCAGGGCGCCCTTGTTCTCCGCGAACATGGGACCGATGCGCTGGCCCCGGTCGTGGTTGGGACGCGAGACGATGCGGTACAGGCAGTCGTCGGTGAAATATTCGGGCCACTTTGCGATCTCGAGATCACAAAGCGTTTCCGCGTAACGCGTGTACAGGTCCGCCACATGCTGCTGCATCAATTGGTCATTCATGGCTTACTCCTTGCGTCCTGCGTCCTGCGCCGCGCCCGATGTGGTGTGGGCGTGCAGGGGCGGCGGCGGCGAAGGATGACGCCCGACGTGCGATTCGGGCTCCTCGCGAAAAAGCTGCGCGGCCTCCAGCACGGGCGCGTCGCTGACGCTGAAGAGCGTTGCGCCCTGGCCCAGCGACCGGTGTTCATGCCACATCCAGGTCGGCACGACAAAAACGTCGCGCGGCCCCCAGTGGAGTTCGGTGTCGCCAATGCGCGTGCTGCCCTCACCTTCGATGACGTAGTAAACCGTGCTGGCGGTGCGGCGGTGCTGCTGGCCGACAAAGCCGGGGCGCAGCCGCTGCACGCAGCAGCGCAGCGTGGGCAAGGTCGAGCCGCCCGTCGTCGGGTCCACATACTCCAGGATAACGTCGTCATAGGGGCTGGCCGGACCGCCCTCGCAGAACAGGTCCAGCTGCCGCTTGACGTCGGCCCAGGGATAACGGCGCGGCAGCGCGCCGCCCACGGGCTGCTCCCACATCGGCCGGACGATGCCGGTGCGCTCGCTCGAATATTCGTGACGCTCGGGCCGCATCGGCTGCGCGGTGTTTCCCAGGGGCTGGTAGGCCATCTGGCCGAGCGACAGCATCAGCGGCACATCCAGCACATCCAGCCAGACACCCAGGCTCTCGCCTTCGTTGTGGTGGTCATGCCAGGTCCAGGCCGGCGTCAGCACCAAGTCGTGAGTTTCCATCGGCAGGACCTCGCCGTTGACAACGGTAAAAAGTTTCGGATCCCCGTCCATCACGAACCGCAGGGCTGATATCGGGTGGCGGTGCGCCCACGCTACTTCTCCCGGTTTGACCGCCTGCATCCCGGCCAAAATGGTATGCGACGTGCCACCGCGCTCAAGGCCGGGATTGATGAAAGACAGGTTTCGCCGAGCCGTAAAACTTTCTTCCATCACGTCGCAGGCCTCCATCAGCTTGCGCTGCACGACGTCCCACTTCCACAGCATCGGCAAGGCCGTTGTCTTGGGGCCGTCGATCAGGCGCTCGAGCATTTCGTCGTACTGCCACTGGCCGCGAATCGATACTTCGGCAAGGTCCTTATCGAACGTTGCCAGTGTCTTGACCGAAATTTTGGGGTTAGTGCTCATGCTTGTCTCCTTGTGATCAGGTTCCTGCGAACTCGCGTTGCAGTTCCGCCCACCGGCGGCCGCAGACACGCGAGCCTTCCACATAGCTTTCAGGCGCTTCCAGATAGGGCGGACGGGGCGGGCCGGGCTTGAAGAGTCCGGCTTCCTCGAAGCGCACGTGGCCCAGCTGGATGCTGTAGTCCATGAACTTGGACATGTCGCCGCCCGGAAACATGGCCTGCACTGCCCAGTTCACCTTCTCGCTAATGGCCTGGGCCTTGTCCCATTCGCCGGCCAGGATCGCATCGCGCAGCGCAATTAGAGGCGCCGGAGCGCATGCCACGCCGCCCGACCAGCAGGCCTGTGCCTGCTGTGGGTACTCGCGCGCCAGCGCGCACCAGTCCACCTCCAGCGGCAGCAGCCGGATTTTGTGCCCTATTTCGAGTAGGTCAGGCACCAGCGCGGGCCCGCCTACGTGCTTGGCCGCTACCACTTCGGGAATCTCGGCCAGCGCGCGGTAAACCTCACGGGAGATTTTTCCCTTGAAGGCCGACGGATTGTCATAGACGACCAGCGGCACGCCGGGGAGCGCCTGTGCCACGTCACGGTAGAAACGAAGAATCGATTTGTCGTCCATGGCCAGCCACATCGGGCGTCCCACGAACAGGCCGTCGGCCCCGATCTCCACCAGCTCGCGCCCGCGCGTGATGGTGTCGCGCGTGTTGAGCGTCGTCACACCGGCGAACACGGGCCGTTTGCCAGCGACGGTGCGGACCACCGCTTGCACGAACGTCCGTAGCTCGTCGGCGGTCAGCGTTGCGCACTCGCCGAAAGTGCCGGTTGTCATGATCACATCCACACCGGCATCGACGACGGTGCGCACCATCTTCTCGGTTTCAGCCAGCTCGATCGTCTGCGTGGCGCTCCAGTGTCCCGCGTCGGCGGTGGCCGGCGTGGGCACGATACCCACCACGCCGCGAATGTCCTGCATCGTTACTTTCATCGGTACTCCAGTTGTCTTGGTCTAGCGTTTACATGCTCAGGTAGCGGGACAGCACTTCCGGTGCCGCCTGAAGCTGCGAAGAAGTGCCCGTCCAGGCCACGCTGCCCTTGTCGATCACGTAGTGGCGATCTGCCAGATGCAGCAGTGGTTTGAGGTTCTTGTCGATGACCAGCATGGTCAGGCCTTCGCTCTTGATCTGCGTCAGGCACAGCCAAATCTCTCGGCGCACCAACGGGGCCAGGCCTTCGGTAGCTTCGTCAAGGATCAAGAGCTTCGGGTTGGTCATCAGAGCCCGGCCGATGGCCAGCATCTGCTGCTCGCCGCCCGACAGGTCGCTGCCCAGGTTCGTCTCGCGCTCCAGCAGGCGCGGGAACATACCGTAGACGCGCTCTAGCGTCCACGGCCTGCGCTGCGACTCCCGCCGGATCTCCGTCGCCAGCAGGTTCTCCCGCACGGTCAGATTGGGAAAAATGCCGCGGCCCTCGGGCACCAGGCCAATGCCCCGGCGTGCGTTCTCGTAGTCAGGCCGCCCCGCTATCTCGACGCCGTCGAACACGATGGATCCGCTGCGCGGAGGAAGCATTCCGAGCAGCACTTTCACCAGCGTCGACTTGCCCATGCCATTGCGTCCAAGCAGCGTGACGAACTCGCCGCGCTGGATGTCCAGGCTGGGGCCGAACAGCACCTGGCTGCTCCCGTAGTGCGCGACCAGGTCTCGCGCGGCGACCAGGCACGCGCTCACAACACGCCCTCCTCGTCGCCGATGTACGCTTCCCGCACGGCCGCGTCGGCACGGATCTCGTCGCAACTGCCGGTGGCGATCACCTTACCGTACACCAGCACGCTGATGCGGTCGGCCAGCGCGAAGACGGCCTCCAGGTCGTGTTCGATCAGCACGATCGCCGCGCTCCCACGAATGCGCTGCAGCAGTTGGATGATTTCGCGCGATTCGCCGGGGCCGGTCCCGGCCATCGGTTCGTCCAACAGCATGATGCGGGGCTTGGTCGCCATGACCATCGCCAACTCGAGTTGCCGCCGGGCCCCGTGCGCCAGGTCACCGGCGCGGCGGGTCACCATGGGCGCGAGACCCACCATGTCGATCGCCTCACACGCTGGGCCTGCGATGCCGGCGTTTCGCGCAACGTCGTCGAAAAAGCGCATGCCGTGACCCCGCTGCGCTGCCAGCACGGCCATCGAGACGTTCTCAAGCACGTTGAGGTCGTCGAAGACCGCGGTGATCTGGTAGGACCGCGCCATGCCCAGGGCCGCACGGCGCTGCGGCGACTCCCGGGTGATGTCGTGCCCATCGAGCAGGATGCGCCCCGAATCCGGCGCGATCTCGCCCGCGAGCTGGTTGACCAGGGTGGTCTTGCCGGCGCCATTGGGTCCGATCACGGCGTGGATTTCTCCTGGTCGCACATCGAAATTGATTCCATCGGAAGCGCGCACGCCTCTGAAGTTCTTGACCAGCCTTTCGACGCTGAGCAATGCGTTCATGCGCCCGCCTTCCGCGACATCAAACCAGATATGCCGTGTCGTGTACCCATTGCCATCAACACGATGAAGATGCCTATGAGGCCCATGAAATGAGAGCGGATGAATGCATTGGCACCCATGGGCAGGGGGAGTGCCGCGTTGGCGAGTAGCTCCTCCAGCACCAGCAGCACGATCGCGCCGTATAGCGGACCGAACACGGTGGCAGCCCCACCCAGCACCACCATCACGATCAGCTCGCCCGACAGCGACCATTGCAGGTACGAGGGGGACGCGAAACGCGACAGATTCGCAAGCAGGAAACCCGCGACGATGCAGACCATCGCCGAAATGACGTAGGCCGTGAGCTTGTAGCGGAGCACCGGGTAGCCTAGAGCTGCCATGCGGCGCGCGTTGAGCTTGCTGCCGCGCAGGATCCAGCCGAAACTGGAGCGCGATATCAGGGCTATGCCCGTAAGCACTAGCGCGAGCAACGCCAGAACGAGGTAGTAGAACGACATCGGCCCTTCCATCGATAGGCCGAACAGGTCGCTACGCGTGGCCAGCGTCATGCCGTCGTCCCCGCCATAGCGCTTGAGGCTGATGACGATATAGAGGAACATCTGCGAAAAGGCGAGCGTGATCATGATGAAAGCGATGCCGCTGGTGCGCAGCGCGACCACGCCCAGCACGACCGCGAGCAGTCCGCCAACAGCAAGTGCCACCATGAGTTGTAGCGGCCCCGACTGCACTCCGGCCTCCGACAGAACTGCCACCACGTAAGCACCCAGCCCAACATAGAGTGCATGACCGAAACTCACCATGCCCCCGTATCCCAACGCCAGGTTCAAGCCCACCGCCGCGATAGCGATCACCAGGACGCGGCTGGCGAAGGTGATGTAGTAGCCCTGCCCCAACGCGTTGGCGGCCAAGGGCAGCAGCGCGAGCACAAGCATCAGGGATGCGGGCAGCCAGTGCCTGCGCATGAAGTCCAGTTTTGATTCAGCCATGGCGTACCGGGAACAGACCGTTGGGGCGCAACGCCAGCACGCAGGCCATGAAAAGATAGATGAGGACGGACGCTAGGGCGGGCCCGGCTGCTTGCGCCACCGAACGCTCGAAGACCTCGCGCAGCAGCAAGGGCAGGAAAGCGCGGCCCACAGTGTCCACGATACCGATGATCATCGCGCCGTAAAAGGCCCCGCGGATCGAACCGATGCCGCCGGTGACGATCACTACCAACGTCATGATCAAGACCGGCTCACCCATGCCGGGCTGCACCGAGGTGATCGGCCCGGCCATCAGGCCGCCGATGGCCGCAAGCATCGCGCCGAATGCAAAGAGCCAGCATTTCAGGCGTGCGATGTTCACACCCAGCGCGCTCACCATGTCGGGCCTGCTGGCGCCCGCCCGCACCAGCATCCCGATTCGGGTGCGGTGGATCAGCACGTAAAGCAAGGCGCCGATCGAGAACGCAACGGCGATGATCAGCAGCCGGTAAGTCGGGTAAGCGGCGCCCGCCAGCGAAATGGAGCCGTCGAACGCCGCCGGGCTGCCCGCATGAACCGAACTCGGCCCCCACACGATGCGGGCGATCTCGTTGAAAAAAAGCACTAGGCCGAAGGTCACCAGCACCTGGTCGAGGTGCTCGCGGCGATACATACGGGACACCACCAGCCGCTCGACCACGACGCCGAGCAGCAGGCCGCCCGCGACCGAAGCCAGTGCTGCCACCGCGAACGAGCCCGACATCTGGTAGCCGGCGGCCGCGAAGTAGGCGCCCATCATGAAGAGCGAGCCGTGCATCAGGTTCACGAAGTTCATGATCCCGAACACCAGGGTCAGCCCGGCGGAAAGCAGGAACAGCAGTGCGCCGAGCTGGATGCCGTTAAGCAATTGCGTCAGTACGAGAGAAATCGTCATTGAGGGCAATCTCGCGGTTTGTCAGGCCCGGCTCACTTCATCGCGCACTGCGCATGGTACGAGTCGGCTTGCGACTTGAACGGCGTGGCGATGGTCTTGAGGCTCACACGGCCCTTGGCGTCCTTGGCGACTTCCTGAATGTGGAAGTTCTGGATCGGGAAGTTGTTGTTGCCAAACTTGAACGAGCCGCGCACGGACTCGAAATCACCAGCCTTGAGCGCCGCCATGAAGGCCCTCTTGTCCGCCACGTTGCCCTTGACCTTGCGGATCGCGGAGTCGAGCAGCAGCGCCGAGTCGTAGCCCTGAGCGGCGAACGCAGCAGGAATGCGGTTGTGCTTGCGCTCGAACTCTTCCATGAAGCGCTTATTGGCTGGATTGTCCAGGTCCGGCCCCCAGGGGAAAGCACCCAGCACGCCAAGCGCGGCTTCCTTCAGGGCAGGAAGCGTCGTGCCGTCCACCGCGCCGCCGGACATGAGCGGCACTTTGCCCAGCAGGCCTGCCTGCTGGTATTGCTTGACGAAGTTGATGCCCAGGCCACCCGGATAGAACACGAACACCGCATCGGGCTTGGCTGCGCTGAGCTGCGTGAGCTCGGCGGAGAAGTCCGGCTGGTTCAGGGGCGTGTAGACCTCGTCGAGGATTTGGCCCTTGAAGGTGCGCTTGAAGCCGGAAAGAAAGTCTTTGCCCGCTTGGTAGTTCGGCGCCATGAGGTAGACCTTCTTGTAGCCCTTTTCGTTGGCGTGCACGCCGAACACCTCGGCCAGCTGGTCGACCTGCCAAGACACCACGAACTGGTAGGGCGAACAGGCAGCCCCAGCAATGGGCGACGGTCCGGCGTTGGAGCCGATCAGGAAAATTTCCTTGTCGGTCACGGTCTTGTGAATCGCCATCATGATGTTCGAGAAGGTGACGCCGGCAATGATCGGCACCTTGTCGCGCTCGATCAGGCGCTGCACCACCTGGTTGGCCACGTCGGGCTTGAGCTGCGTGTCTTCCTTGATCACCTGCACCGGCACGCCGCCAAGCTTGCCGCCGTTGCGCTCGACGACCATCATGAATCCGTCGTACTGGTCCTGGCCCAGTGCGCCTTGCGGACCCGACAGTTCGCCGATAAACCCGATCTTCAGCGGTGTTTGCGCCTGCGCACCGGCGATGCCGCAAGCCGCGATGAGGCCGATGGCCAGCTTCCTGAAAGTTTGCATATTGTCTCCGTGGTGGTTGTGGTGGTGAAACTCAATTCGCCGTCGCCGGCTCTGCCGCTAGGTGGATCACGCCATCCCTGACCGCGACGGCATAGGTGCGGAGTGCCTGGGTGCAAGGCGCGGCCGTCACCGCGCCAGTGCGCACGTTGAACATGCCCTGGTGCAGCGGGCACTCCACCTCGTCGCCGATCAGGTAGCCATCGGCAAGCGATGCTCGCCCGTGGGTGCATTCGTCCTGGGTGGCATAGATGCAGCCTTCAACATGGAAAAGCGCGACGTCTTTTCCCTCAAGCTGGCAGCGGCGCGATTGGCCTTCAGGGATCTCTGCGAAATCCAATACGGGAATGAAAACCTCGGTCATGGCGATATCTGATGAAGTGGTGGAAATGTCCTGACCGTATTCTCCACCAAATGATTAGATATCGAAGTAAGTGAATTCCCTTAGTACTTTTGTTTGCAGACAGGCGCTACGCATCTTTCGGCAACACCAGAAGTAAATGAAGGTGCTGAGCTGCTGGACGGCCGCGTCCTGCTCGACCAGGCGCCGGCCCAATTCCTCGGTGCGCCGCTGCGCAAACCCCAATTCATCTTTGAGCGGCCGCAGGCCCCGCACCTCTTCCTGGACCTGATGCAGATCGCCCTGGGCGCGCGACAAGTCGCCCAGCAAACGCGCGTTGTCCTGAAGGGTGTGGACGGATTCCTGCTGCTTGGTGGCCAAGGTCTCGTTCACGGTGCGCAACTCGGCCTGCAGGTACTGCACCTGCTAATCGTGCTTGCGCTGGTCCTGGTCGCGCTGCTCCTTGGTGGATTGCCGGAAATGCTCCAGCGCATGGCGCGCATGCTGGTGCTTTTCTTCCAGGGATTGGCGATGGCGTTCTTCGGCCGCGATGCGCTCCTGCAGGTCGGCCACCTGCTGCGTGAGCTGGGTGCACTCAAGGGTCTTGCTGCTCAGCGCTTCGCTGGTTTTGCCGTGAGCGGTTTTTTCCTCGGTCAACGCCCGCTGGTGTCAGATGAAAACAGGCTGCTCGGTCACCGTGTCAGCGGTGGTTGTGCAGACCTTCCCTAAGGGTCGATTTGAGGGCCGGCCGGGATTCCGACGGAATCCGGCGTTTTTTGACGTAACCGATTGATTTCAAATAAGAATCGTCTCGAATTGCATGGGTGGCACCTGCCGCTCCAGGTCCAGGGAGTAATCGCCAAATCGATTGATGTGCTCGACCCGGTAGGGCGCCAAGCCGCCCAGGACGGCCGCGTCAACGACAAATCCCTCAGCCTGAATCTCCTTGAGCACACGGGTCATCGCCTCCACGTTGTGCAGGATGACCAGGTTGGCCACCAGCTGGTTGTACTTGATGACCTTGCGCTGCTCGTGGCGTACGTTCTGGGCAATGACGCCCTCGCCGCCAAAGAACAGCCACTTCGTGAACTGGTTGAACTCCTCGCTCTTGCAGGTCGCCGCGTGAATCGTGCGGCGCAGCTCCACATCACCGATGTAGTCCAGCAGGAACTGGGTTCGAACAACCCGCCCGAGCTCGCGAAAGGCAAAGTAAAGCCTGTTCTTTCGGCTGGCCGTACCCAGGCGGCGCAGCAGTGCCGACGGTGTGATCTTTCCCGCTTTGATCGATAAGGCAACGCGCAGCATGTCAGGCAGGTGGGTTGAAATCAGCGACCAGTCGATGCTTTCGCTGAACAGCGCGTCGATGTGTCGATACCGGGTTTGCTTGTCGGGCCGGAAGAACACCAGCTTTTTGAGCTGGCGAATCCTGGGCATCAGTTTGATGCCCAGCAGATAGGCCAGGCCGAAGGCTGGCGTGCTTTGCGCATGGGTGTCGCCATGCACCGTATCGGGCTGCACGTCGGACTCGTTCTTGATGAGGCCATCGAGAATGTAGACCGCCTCGTAGACGCCGCAGGGAATGAAGTGGCTGAACAGCGCGATGTACATGTCCGAGACATGGTAGTAGCCGATGCCCCCATAGCTGTAACGACTCGCGTTTGAAACCTGCCCGACTTGCAATCAGCGGCTTTTCTGACTCACATTATTCGCAAATGACCGCATGGTCAGACTCACATTGTTTGCAATTGAAATGATGGGCGGTGTTGTCAAGTTGAGGTCTTTGATTTCCCTGGCAGCTTGTCAAGCAATGCTCAAACGGACCCTATTTTGACGGGTTTCCCCCATCAAGTTGACGTCCGTCTGGGGTATAGCTCAAACTGACGCTAATACACAAAGCTCAGTGACCCTCAATAAGTTCACCAAACAGTTCCCTGACTTTTGTCTTCGCATCTGTTAGCGCAATCCGGCCTTGCTCGGTAATCTCGTAGACGCGCCGCTCCCGCCGCCCAGTACGCTCGTGACGCGAAGTCAGATAGCCCTTTTTTTCCAGCCCATGCAGCATCGGATACAGCGTTCCGGCACTCATCTCGTATCCGTGATGCCGTAGCTCTTCAATGATGCCGAGTCCGAAGACCGATTCCTCGGCTGCATGGTGCAGGATGTGCAGACGGATCAGGCCGCCGTAGAGGTCTTTATCGGTCATAGCCACGGTCTCACAGAACGGCACTCAGCAACCAGCCCGCCGCTCCGCTACCGATGACGACCAGCCAGGGCGGGAGCTTCCAGAACATCAGCGCGACAAGTGCCACCACAGCCAGCCCGAAGTCTTGCGGCTTGAAAATGGCACTCGTCCATACCGGCTGATAAAGCGCAGCCAGCAAGATACCCACCACGGCCGCATTGACTCCGGCTAGCGCCGCTTGCGTGCGCATGCTGTGGCGCAGCCGCTCCCAAAACGGCAAGGCACCGACGACCAGCAGAAACGACGGCGCAAAGATCGCCAGCAGGCAGATCAGTCCGCCGATCCAGCCCGAAGGCGTTGTGCTCATGGACGCCCCGAGGAACGCAGCAAAAGTGAACAAGGGGCCGGGCACCGCCTGCGTTGCGCCGTATCCCGCCAGGAACGCTTCATTGCTGACCCAACCGGAAGGCACTACCTCAGCTTGCAGCAGCGGCAGCACGACGTGGCCACCGCCGAAAACCAATGACCCGGCACGGAAGAAGGCGTCCACCATGGCCATAGTTTGATTCGGCATCAGTTGAGCCAGAACTGGCAGGCCGACCAGCAAAGCAAAAAACAGTGTCAACCAGATCACGCCGGCGCGGTGGCTAACCGTGATCGGCAGCGGATCGTGTGCGCCATCCTGACTAGGCTTGAACAGCAGCAGCCCAGCGACGCCAGCAGCAGCAATCATGCCGACCTGTCCCCATGCGGAGGGCACAAGTAGAACAACACAGGTCGCAATCGCCATGATGGTGACACGCGGCACGTCAGTACAGAGGTTGCGTGCCATGCCCCATACCGCTTGGGCGACGACCGCGACTGCCACCACTTTCAGACCGTGCAGCGCACCTGGCGATATGGCATCGCCGTAGGTGGAAATGCCCAGCGCAAACAGGATCAAGGCAACGGCTGATGGCAGTGTGAAGCCTGCCCAGGCGGCCAGCGCCCCGGCGTAGCCCGACCGGGACAGGCCCAATGCGATGCCGACCTGGCTGCTTGCAGGCCCCGGCAGGAATTGGCACAGCGCCACCAAATCCGCATAGCTGCGCTCGGACAACCAGCGCCGCCGGGTGACGAACTCATCGCGAAAGTAGCCCAAGTGCGCGATGGGGCCGCCGAAAGAGGTCAGACCAAGGCGCAGAAAGATGAGAAAAACAGACCACGGGTTGCGGTCGCCAGTGTGCGTGTTGGTCATAGGTTCTTTTGCTTTCAATGGGGATCGGTTCATAATAATCGAATGTCGATACTGAAATTCGATTATTTGACGGAGGCACACAAATGGAACTTGTCTTGATTGGCGTTTCGGCGCTTTTGGTCTCTGGCCTGACACTTTTCTCAGGCTTCGGTCTTGGGACAGTTCTGATGCCGGTTTTCGCTCTGTTCTTCCCGTTGCCGCTGGCTATCGCAGCCACCGCTGTCGTGCATTTCGCCAACAATATTTTCAAGTTCGGCTTGATGGCCAAGCAGGCTGACTGGCGGGTCGTGGCACGCTTCAGCGTGCCTGCCGCTATCGCCGCCTTGGCGGGGGCAAGCCTCATCAATCTGTTCGACAAGATGCCGCTCCTTGCGAGCTACACCCTTGGCGGATTGACGTTCGAGATCACCATGATCAAGGCCGTCATAGGTTCCCTGATCGTGGCATTCGCCCTCTTGGAGTTGTCACCCCGCTTTCAAGCGCTGGCGTTCCCGCCGAGGTGGCTACCGCTCGGAGGTGCGCTGTCCGGTTTCTTCGGTGGCCTGTCAGGGAACCAAGGCGCACTGCGCTCGGCCTTCCTGTTGAAAAGTGGCCTATCGAAAGAGGCATTCGTCGCTACAGGTGTCGTTTCAGCCGTCATCGTCGATGCTGCACGATTGGCGGTTTATGGCGCTAGTTTCATGGCGAGCAACTTTGCTCAGTCGCAGGAACTACTCGCGCCGGTTGCGGTGGGCACAGTCTGTGCGTTCATCGGTTCATTCATGGGCAAGCGCATGCTTCAAAAAGTGACGCTGCGCACTGTGCAGATCGTGGTGGCTGCGGCAATGCTGCTGATCGGTGCTGGACTAGCGGCCGGTCTGGTCTAACTCTGTTCAAGAGCGCGAGTTTTTGGGCTTAGCGTGCTTTATTTTCCGTTTTCTGAGACGGCCCCCATTAGGGCCAGCAGGACAACATCCTGCACAAATAGGCCGGATGTAAGACTGCAAACCCTTTGAAACTTCACGCCGCCGAATCTTGCTTTCCTTGGGACGACCATGCAAGGGGTGCCGAAATTCATTGATCACCCTTGCTGCGAAGAAAACCTAGAGAACTTGCGGGTCACAGACTGTTGCTTCTGGTCAGACAACATCGGCACGCTGGTCAAATTCGCATCGGCACCAACACTGCTGGTTCGTGATTGTCAGGTGGCCGGACGCTGGCGTCCGAGAACAGAGAAATGGCTAATATTTGTTATTTATTCGCCTATTCGCTAGAATGTACGAATGAATAAGAGATTACTGAAAGACCTTCTCTATGAACAGGTTGCCCGCATCGGCAAGGCCGTCTCCAGTCCGAAGCGGCTGGAGTTGATGGAGTTGCTCGCGCAGGGCGATAAAACGGTGGAGGTGCTGGCTGGCGAGCTATCGATCGACATCAAACTGGCCAGCGCCCATCTCAAGGCGTTGCGCGAGGCCCGTCTGGTGGAGAGTCGGCGCGATGGTAAGTACATGGTCTATCGCCTTAGCGGCGAGGATGTGGCCCACCTGTCAGTCACGCTGCGCTTGGTGGCCGAAGAACATCTGGTCGAGTTGCAGATGGCCTTGCAGCGCATGGTGTCCGCGCCCGACAAGCTGACACAGGTAGGACGGTCGGACTTGCTGGAACAGGCACGGCGCGGCGAGGTGATCGTTATCGATGTGCGTCCGCAGGATGAGTATCAAGTGGCGCACCTGCCGTATGCACGCTCCATGCCCCTCCACGAGATTGAGCGGCGCCTGGCCGAACTGCCCAAAGATCACGACATCGTTGCTTACTGTCGCGGGCCGTTTTGCATGCTGTCGGATGAGGCCATGAAGCTGCTCTCCGGCAAGGGCTACCGCATTCGCAAGATTCTCGATGGCGTTGCCGAATGGCGGGCTGCTGGCATGCCGGTTGAGCGACCGGCCGAGTCCTGATCGAAGCAAAGTTCAACTCACAAATTCAACCCGGAGGATATGTCATGACTTCCACACTTTTCATTCTTAATGATGCCCCGTACGGCAATGAGCGCGCCTATAACGGGTTGCGTTTGGCCAGCGCCCTGGCCAGTAAGGAAGGGCAGCAGGTGCGAATGTTCCTGCTGGCCGACGCGGTTGGCTGCGCCAAGTCAGGCCAGAAGGTGCCGCAGGGCTACTACAGCATCCAGCTCATGCTTGGCAAGGTGGCCCGGCAAGGTGAGGTGGGTCTGTGCGGGACCTGCATGGATGCACGTGGTCTGACGGACACCGAGTTGACCGATGGGGCCAAGCGTTCAACGCTCGCACAGCTGGCTGACTGGACCGCCGAAGCCGACAAAGTCATCGTTTTTTAAGGAGAAAAAATGTTTTTCAAGCAATTTGCAACGAAGGAAGCCTCGCTGTCCTATTTTTTTGGCTGTGCCACGTATGCCAGGGCCATCGCCGTGGACGTGGTGGCCGGCGACGAGGCGTGGTTCGTCGAAGAGGCACGCAAGGCCGGCGTGCAGATCACGCACGTGATCGACACCCACGTCCATGCTGATCACTATTCGGGCGGGCGCAGGCTGGCCGAAATGCTGGGCACGTCGTATTGTCTGCACGAATTCGACCAAGGCAAGGTTGGCTTTGCTTTCGAGCCGCTGCGCGACGGGCAAAAGCTCGATCTGGGCAATGTGCAGGTCGAGGTATTGCACACACCGGGCCATACGCCTGACAGCGTCTGCCTGCTGGTTTCCGACCTGCGCCGCGGCGAGACACCCTGGTTTGTCATCACCGGTGACACCCTGTTCGTCGGCGCAGTCGGTCGCCCCGACCTGGCCGGCAAGGAGCGCGAGATGTCTGGACAACTGTACGACTCGTTGCACGCCAAGCTGCTGGGCCTGCCGGCCGATCTGGAAATCTACCCCGGGCACCAGGCCGGCAGCGTCTGTGGTGTCGGCCTGTCGGGCAAGCCGTCCTCCACCATCGGTTTCGAGAAGCGCTGGAACCCGGCGCTCTCCATGGCGCGCGAGGACTTCATCGTCGAGCTGACACGCGAAATCCCCCCGCATCCGGCCGACATGGACCGCATCGTCGCGGCGAACATCGCAGCCTGATGAGCACTCATCCGCTGGCAAAAAAAAGACTGAAAAACTGAACGGAGACAGACATGGGTGCAGGTGGATTGAATATCCCGGTATGGGGTGGCTTGATGCTGGGCGTGTTGCTCGGCATCATCTTGCAGCGTAGTGGTTTTTGCGCACGCGCAGCGTTGGCCAACGCTTTCGAGGGCAAGGACAACGCCAAGCTGCGTGCTTTTTTGCTGGCGGTGGCCGTGGCTCTGGCAGGTACACAACTGCTATCCGGGTTGGGCTGGGTGGATTTGAGCGGCACACCGTATCTGCGCGCCAGCGTGCCATTGGTGGGGCTGGTGATTGGCGGCGTGGTGTTCGGCGCAGGGATGATGCTGGCCGGGGGATGCCCGAGCCGGATCATGGTACGCGCAGCAGAGGGGCAAGGCGGTGCCCTGCTGACCTGGCTGGTTTTCGTGCTGGCCATCATGGCCAGCCTGGAAGGCGCGTTGGCTCCGTTGCGGGAGATCGCCAGCGGACCGGCAATGACCTTGCCCGCCAGGACACTGCCTGCCTTGCTCGGCGGTGTGCCCGCCTGGACAGTGACAGCGGGACTGGTCGCGCTGATCAGTGCATTCCTGTTGCGGGCGCCGCGTCAATCCGAATGGTGGGGCTGGAAACTTCCGCTGTCGGGCATGGTGGTAGGTGGTCTGGTGGCTGCCAGCTGGTATGTGAGCATTGCGGGTACCAGCGAATTCGACACGCCCGTTACATCGGCACTGGCCTTTGTCGCGCCGGCGCAGGATTTGATGCGCTACCTCACCATGGAGCGGCTGGGCTTCCCCCTGAAGTTCGGCTCCACGGCGGTGCTGGGCGTGTTCCTCGGCGCTTTGCTCAGCGTCATCGTGGCACGCCGTTTCCAGTGGGTCATGCCCACCGGGGCGCAGATGCTGCGCAATGTGGCTGGCGGTGTGATGATGGCCTGGGGCGGCATTCTCGCGATGGGCTGCACCATCGGACAGGGCATGGCGGGTGTCGCCACCCTGTCGGTATCGAGTTTTATCGCGGTGGCCAGCATGGTGCTGGGTGCCTGGATGGCACACCGGGTGCTTGCCATGGCGACGCGCGCCAATCCGGCCGCCAGCGTCTGACCGTTCAGGGAAAATAACATGAGTGAATTCAGCGAAGCCCGCCACGAGTACCAGGACTACCTGCATGGCATTCGCCACAACCTGGCCCAGTTTACTTTCCAGCTGCTGCAGGTGCTACTGGTCGGCTTGACACTGGGCATGATGCGCACCGTTGTGCCGGCACTGGCAAGTTCCGAGTTTGGGGTTCCGAAAGGCTCCTTCATGCTGCTCATCGCCTTTGTCGTGGCCTTTGGCTTCGTCAAGGGAACGCTCAATTTTGTGGCGGGGCGCCTGTCTGAACAGATTGGGCGCAAGAAAGTGCTCATGCTCGGCTGGCTCAGTGCCCTGCCGATCCCGTTCATGATCATGTACGCCCCGAGTTGGGGCTGGATCGTCGCCGCCACCGTGTTGCTGGGCGTCAACCAGGGCTTTGCCTGGTCCATGACGCAGACCTCCAAGCTCGACATCACGCGGCCCGACCAGCGCGGCCTGACCATCGGCCTCAATGAGTTTGCCGGCTATGTCGGCGTAGCCATTGCCGGCATCGTCACCGCCTACATGGCCACGGCCTTCGGTGCGCGCCAGGGCTTGCTGATCTTTGGCCTGATCGTGCTGGTTTCAGCGCTGGTGCTGACACAGTTTTTTGTCAGGGAAACACTGCCTTGGGCGAAGGCAGAAGGGGCGCGCCACGCGGCAGGCAAAGCGACCGGGCCCATACCGCGTTATCCGGTCCATGTGCCGGCCAAGCCGACGACCTGGGACATGTTCACACTGATGAGCTGGCGCGACCGCCGCATGGCGGCGCTCTGTCAGGCCGGGCTGGTCGAGAAATTTGTTGATGCCCTGGTCTGGGTGTTCTACCCGGTGTTTCTCTACCAGCAGGGCATCAGCTTGCCCAATATCGGCTGGATCATTGGCGTCTACGGTTTTGTCTGGGGGGGCTCGCAGTTGTTCACCGGCAAGCTGTCGGACCGCATCGGACGCCACCGGCCCAATGTGTGGGGCATGTGGATTTGTGGTGCGGGGGTGGCGATGATGCTGCTCGGGCAGGGCGTGGCCTGGTGGATGCTGTCGGCTGCCGTCTCAGGCTTTGGCATGGCACTGCTGTACCCCAACCTGTCGGCGGCTGTGGCAGACATATCGCACCCGAACTGGCGTGGTTCAGCCATTGGCATTTACCGGTTCTGGCGTGATCTCGGCTATGGCATCGGGGGCCTCGGGCTGGGCATGGTGGCGCACTTCAGCGGACAAATGGAGGCGGCGTTCTGGTTCGTTGCCCTGTCGATGTTCGTCTCTGGCGGCCTGCTGTGGCTACTGGGGGAAGAAACCCACCCGCGGCTCAATCCCGCCTGATTCACTCCCCAACGAAAGATAAGCATGAAAATACTGGCGTACCCGATTTCACTCATCGCTTTGATCTTCTTCGCAGGCAGCATGCCTGCACGCGCCGACGATATGAAGGCCGCCATCAATGCGATGGAAGCTTATCTGGAATTCGTCGACTATGGTGGCGCTACCATCTTCCCGGAGCAAATTCCAAAGGAGGACTGGAAGCGTTTCTTCGTGATTGATGCCCGTGACAAGGACCAGTTCGCGAAAGAGCACATTCCGGGGGCCAACAACATCGAGTGGCGTCAGGTGCTGGCCCAGCGCACCTCGATCCCGAAGGACAAGCCGGTCCTGATCTACTGCAACACTGGCAGTTTGTCGGCACAGGCAGGGTTTGCACTGCGCGTGGCCGGATACGAAAATGTCCGAATTCTGCAAGGTGGCTTCGCCGAGTGGAAAGCCAAGGGTGGTTTTGATTCGGCGGTCAAGGCATCCGGCCAGGTGACACACTAAAATTCGATCCGCATACCGAAGGCCATCCGATGTTTACCGGGCGACGTAATGTTCTGCTGCTTGTATTCAGTCAGGCACTGATGCTTTCAGCCATCGTGATGTCGGTGGCGCTCGGTGCCATTCTCGGCGGCGTTCTGGCACCAGACAAGGGTCTCGCCACGCTGCCAATGGCCATGATGGTGATCGGCACCGCAATCGCATCATTGCCAGCGGCTCTTCTGATGCGTCACTACGGTCGACGAGTTGGCTTTCTGCTCGGGGCCTCACTTGGCCTGAGTGGCAGCCTTTTGTGCGCGCTGGCGTTGCAGAAAAGCTCATTCGTGCTTTTCGTCACCGGGCATCTGCTACTTGGCAGCTATCAGGGCTTCGCCAACTACTATCGATTTGCCGCCGTTGAAGCCACCGACCCCAACCACGCAAGTCGGGCGATCTCCTGGGTTGTCGCGGGCGGCGTGTTGGCCGCATTCCTGGGGCCGCAACTCGGCCAGTGGGGCCGGGACTGGGCAGTCAGTGGCCTCTTCGTCGGTTCCTATAGCAATCGCGAATCAAAATGCAGCAGCCGGGATGACTTTTCATTCACGCGATGCGTGAAAATATGGGGTGTCATATTTTCTCACCACCAGCCAACGCTCCTCCCTGAAATCAGCCCATCGGGTCGAGCGTGATCGAAAAATTGGCGACCGGATGAAAGTCGTACTGCTTGCCGATCAAGGCGAGAGCTTTGCCGAGATCGCCAAGTTTCTCTTCATCGATGAACAGACGGCCCGTCGGCACCTGCAAGACTATTTCGACAACGACAAGTTGGGTGGATCAAGCGGGGGTTCCGAGGGAAAATTGAACTCCGAGCAGGCCGCTCGGTTGAGCGCCATCTTGGCCGCCTGTGACGTGGCTAGCGCACAATCTGTCGTCCAAAAAGTCAAAGGCCTTTTCGGCGTCAAATTCTCCCTCTCGGGCATGACGGATTGGCTAAAGCGCAATGACTTCTCTTTCAAAAAGAGTGAGCCTGCCCCAGCCAAGGCAGACCCTCAGGCGCAGCTCGAATTCATCGACACATACCGCACGCTCAAAGACAATCTGCCCGAAGGGGAGGCTTTGCTTTTCCTTGATGCCGCTCACCCCACCATGGCCACCAAACTGGGCTACGGCTGGTCGATCAAAGGTGAGAGAAAAATCGTAGCGACGACGGCGGGGAAAACCCGTGTCAATGTACTCGGATCTTTTGAGCCTGCGACCATGAAACTGGTCACCACGTTTCCAGAAACGGTCAACTCGCAGACCCTGGGAGAGCACTTCGTAAGGCTTCGCAGAAGCTACCCGAGAACCAGGTTTTTCACGCTCCACATCATTCTGGACCAAGGCTCCTATTGCGTGAGCAAGGCGACGCAAGCAGAGGCTACACGCCTGAACATCAAGCTCTGGCACCTTCCACCTTATTCGCCCAACCTCAACTTGATTGAGCGGGCTTGGAAGGTGATGAACGAGGAGGTGCGCGACAACGTTTATTTCCCTGACGCAAAAACCTTCACATGGACCATCAAGGACTTTTTCATGAACCGTTGGGGCAAGCTTTCCAAGTCACTTACCACCCGATTTGCAGACAACTTTCAGGTCATTCAAAAACCTGCATTTTGATTCGCGATTGCTATAGACGATCAGAAACGCGGTCCGTTGGCGGCCGGCGAGGACGAGAATGCAAGTCCAGTGGGAGGTGGGACTCGTTGGAAGTCCTGAATCGGCAGGCCCTCCGGGACAACAGCATCTGGCCAAGGTTCGCATAGGGATGCTTGAGGGGCGATTGGGGTCGTCGGGTTTTTCCCCAAAACGTAGAAAAGGAGCGCTGCAATCAGAGCCAGTCCGCAGATCAGAATTCCTAAAAGCAACTCGCCAACCCCAGGTGCGAGGATGCCTACCGCGCTGAATGCTGCAGCGGCCAGTGAGAGTGTGATGTAAAAGCGAACCAGCATGAAATACCTTCGCGGTGTGACACCTTAGGTGTGGATTTTAGAAACATGGCTGCGAGGTCGCCACCGTTGAAGACCAGAATTTGGCAGCGCTCCCGTCCGGCGCTAAAGTGATGCCATGTGCAATCTCTACATGGCGCCGACTGGGGCCCGAATCAGCATGAAGTTCCAGGTTGGTGCGCCCGTACAGCCGTACCTGCCACTCGTTGCGCCCCTCAAGTCTGGGCCATTCGTGACAACGGCTCCAGTGGCGCAGGTTGGTCAGTGGGGGTTGATTCCGCCACACTCGCCAACACGAAAGCCGATGACCGAGGACGGCCGGCCAATGAGCACGAACAACGCCCGGCGTGAGCGCCTGGCAACTGCATGGACCTTTCGCGGGCCATGGAAGCGGGGGCAGCGGTGCCTTGTGCCGGCAGAGAGCTTTGATGAGCCGTATTGGGGAACTGGCAAGAACATTTGGTGGCGGTTTTCTCGGGCTGATGGCGATCCCTGGGCCCTGGCAGGAATTTGGTCTGAATGGACGGATCCAGCCACTGGCGAATGTGACTTTTCCTACTCACTAATAACCCAAAATTGTGACGCGCATCCTCTTCTAAGGGCAATGCATCGACCTGGCCCTACAACGGCAGGCGACAAGGCAGACAAACGTGCCGTGGTTCCGCTGGAGCGCGAGCACTGGGACCAATGGCTAAATGGCACGGTGGCCCAGGCTGATCAGCTCATCCAACTCCCCTCCATGGACGTCTTCCACCACGGGGCGGCAGATCCCACCAAACAGGTCGAGATCACGCTCTAGCCTCCCGCGCGCCTCTTGCTCGCACTATACTGCAATACTGTACATTTAACCAGTATTCTGAATGCAGTTCGATGTCTACCGCCTGATCGACAGCGGCGGCCTGATGGACCCGGTTGAGGTTCTGAAAATCGGCCCTGCCCGCGGCGAGCTGGTGCTGAGCAAGCGGCGCGGCGACAGCACCCTCATGGCCCAGCTGATGAAGCCGGACGGCTCCTACGTGCTGCCAGTGATGATCTATGCCCAGGTGATCAAGATCGACGAAAAGGGCATGCTGATCGAAGGCACTCAGGTGATCCAGCGGGGCGACAGCCTCAAAGCGCGCTCTACCTCGGCGCGCCAGCGCTGGCTATGCAAATTTCCGGGACAGCCAGCCGTGCTCGCCCCGCGCACGTGGGCATCACCATATATAGAGCAAACTGAGATCTATATAAATCAATAACTTAGGAGGGCTGGCACCGCAGTTAGGGCTCTTCCTTCACCAGAGATACGGTTACCTGCTGCCCTAGGAGCCTGTCGGACTTGGGAATCGTCGGCTGCAAATCGACCGCAGCGGTCCATTTTTCACCGTCTTTTTGTCCCATAGCTGGGCTATGGGCCTGCACATCCGGCAAAAACTGTCCTCGCTGGGGCCAATTTTCGCTTTCGACGCCCCAAGCCCGACAGGCTCCTAGGGAAACTCAGCAAAACCCCCTCGGTTGTGTGCTTGATGTAAGCCTCGTCTGAGAAAATAGCTTCGTCAGTAAAATCTGTGGGCGAGTTGCGGCTCAGGAAGCTTGCCAAGTACGTGATATAGGGCGAGTTCAGTGATTCTGAAGGTCCGAAACCCGTAGGATTTTCTCATGGTCACTTTGACCTTGTTGTTCAGACCCTCGACGACG
>NZ_NBZV01000049.1 GCF_002379095.1 Polaromonas sp. AER18D-145 | reverse complement strand
TTGGCTGGGCCGAGCAGCGCAGATGGAGGCGGGATCAGGGCCGCAGTTGTCCGAGCGCAGCGAGTTCTGCGGACCCCCGCCGCAGTCGAGCAGCGCAGGTTGCCTGGAGCGAAGCGGAAGGACCCAGACAGTCGGGTCGCCTTTTCTTTGCTTCCTTTCTTTTGGCGACGCAAAAGAAAGGGAGTCGCCCGTCGGGGCGAGACCCGGCTTGCATGAGGACCCATGGAAGCACACGCTTGCAGAGACTTCGACAGGCCCAGCCCGAACGGGCAGAAAAAACTAAACCTCAGCCGCCCGCTTGTAGGCCTGCGCCGCAGCCACCGCATCACCACGCTGCTCGGCCAGCAGCGCCAGCGCGCGCCAGGCATTGCGGTGCAGGGTGCCGTCCTGCAGGGCCAGCACGGCCTGGGACAGCAGCTGCTGGGCCTTGCCCCAGAGCTGGCGCTTCAGGCAGGCCATGCCTGCGAGGTACTGGACATTGGCATCGCGCGGTCGCAGCTGCTGCGCCGTTTCGATGCGTGCCAGCCAGGCGGCGTCGATGGAGTCCAGCCCCTGCTCGAGCACGTGGATCAGCTTGATGCGCTGGGAGTCGCTGACCTCGGAGCGCGGCCGCATCACCGGCTCCCAGACCTGCAGTAGCCAGCTGCGGGCCAGGTCGGCGTCGCCGTGCAGCGCCATCAGGCGCGCGGCAGCGTGAATCACCAGCTCGGGCATGGCGCGCTCGCCGGCGTCCAGGGACTGCCAGGCGGTCTGCAGCTGCGCCGGATCATGGGCGCCGCCGAGCAGCTCGAGCGCCAGCCCGCGCACAATGCTTTGCGCCGCAGCGGGTGAAAAAGCGCGGTGTTTGGCCAGCAGCCGCGCGGTTTCCAGCGCCTGTGGAATCTGCCCGGCCTGGCGGGTGGCACGCAGCTTGGTGCGCAGCGCCAGCGTGCGGCGCGACGCGCCCTGCGGCAACTGGTTGAGCAGCTCCAGCGCGCCGACCGGGTCCCGGTCGTCGAGTGCCCAGCGCGCGGCACGCAGCTGCACGCCTTCGCGGGTCTCCTGGGCTATCCGGTGGCTGCTGACTTCCAGCGCCTGCTGCAGCTGCTCTTCACGCTCGGCCTTGTTCTGCAGGGCCTGTGCACTTTCGGCGGCCAGCAGGTGGGCCAGCAAACGCAGCTGGGTCGCGCGCGCCGGCGTGTAGCCGCCGACATGGCCGGAGGCCCGCGCCAGCAGGCTGAGGCTTTTTTCCTGGGTGATGGCGTTCTGCGCGAGCTTGGCCGCACGGATAAAACGCCCGGCCATCAGGTGCGACAACGCGTCCATGAAGGCGGCGTACATGGCACGCTCTTTTTGCTGGGCACGCCAGCGTCTGGCCTCGGCCGGCAGCGAAAACACCGCCACCGCGGCACGCAACGCCAGGTACAGCAGGGTGAACAGGCCGGCCAGCAGCAGCACCAGCAGGTTGAAGGAGATGTCGACGCGGTGCGGCGGCCAGAACAGCGTGACCACCGCCTGGTTGTTGCCGGCCACCAGCGCCACCGCCACCGCGATGCCGAACAGGGCCAGGAGCCAGAGAGCGCTGCGCATACCTGCCTCTTTAGCGACCTGCGGCCGCCGTGGCCAGCGCGGCCAGGGTTTCGTCCAGGCGCGGCAACTCGCTGGACTTCATCTGGCTTTGCACCTGCTGCAGCAACTGGGCCGCGGCCTGGGTCCTGCGCGAGGCAGGATCAAAGTACTTTGCCAGCGAGGCGCTGGCAGCGGCCAGGTCGGAACGGGCGCTGGCCGTCTGGCGCGACAGCAGGCCGAGCCGGGCATTGAGCAGTTTGAGCTTGAGGTTTTCACGCAGGAAAAAGGCCTGCTCGGGCGCCAGCAGCGCGGCGTCGGGCTGGTCGATGCGGCTCACCCGCAGCAGGCCGCGGGCTTCGTCCAGCGTGCCCTGCAGCGTGCGCTGCCACCAGGCCCTGAGCGCCAGGCTGTCCAGCCAGGCCATGGAGGTGCCTGCTGCCGAGGCGGGCCTGGCCGGCGCGGGCGCAGCCGCCGGCGCCATCAGGCGGGCGGCGGCCGCGCCGGTGACCATCGCGTTGGCCAGCGGCAGGTCGTCCACCGCACGTGTCAACTCGTCGAGTTTGAGCAGCAGGCCGGGCACATCGGTCACGGTGGTGGCCTTGATGCGCTCCACGTCCCGGGCGATGGCACGCTGCAGCGGATTGAGGCGGGGCTGCGCGGCGCGCGCCAGCCGCTGGTCGGCCGACTTGAGGGCGGCCAGCAGCGGCTCGGCGCTGCCGGTCAGCTGGGCCTGCTGCTGGGCCAGGCGCAGCGCGGACTCCACATCGACCACCAGGTTTTCGTCGCGCGAACGCGACAGGCTTTGCATCAGTTCTTCCAGCTGGGTGCGCTGCAGGCTCACCTCGCTGAGCCGCGTCTCCAGCAGTGCCAGGCGCGCCGTCAGTTCGCGCGTGCCTTCCTGTGCCTGCCGCGCCAGTGTGCGGGCCTCGATGGCCTGCGCGGTCGAATCCGTGCTGCGCCGGGCCAGTTCTTCCTGGATGTTGCCGAGCTTTTGCCACAGCAGGATGCTGAGCACGAGGCCGGCGACGGCCACCAACCCGGTCGTCAGCAACCAGCGACGCCCCGCGCCCGCCGCCGCGGGTGCTGCCGGCAACTCGGCCGGGGGCGCCGGCAAGGGAGTGGGGACGGGTTCGCTGTCGCTCATGGTGGTATTGATTCTATCGAGCCCACGATGTCCGCTATCTCCGGACGTGACTGCACAACAACACCCCAGCCGGCGGCGCGCGCCGCCTCGGCAATACGCGGGTGGGTGGCGACGGCGCGGGCGCGCGACCAGTCGCCTGCCGGCAGGTGAGCCAGCGCCTCGGAACTGCTCAGCAGCCAGACCGAGCCGTCCTGCGCCGCGGCCTCGATGCGCTGCCGCTGCGAGTCGGTGAAAACCGGCGCGCGGCGCTGGTACACCGCCACCACCTCGACCCGGGCGCCTGCGGCGGCGAACTGCTGCGCCAGCCAGTCGCGCCCGGCGCCGGCCGCCTGGTCCTGGCCTGCGCCCTGGCCGCGCACGATCAGCACGCGCCGGCCCTGCCAGTCGCGCTGGCCCACCACCGCCCACAAGGCTTCGGAGTCAAACTGACCGGCGTCTGCCGCCGGGGCGTCGATCAGCGCCTCCGGCACACCCGCACGGCGCAGCGCGGCCACCGTGCCGGGGCCGGGCGCCAGCAGGCGCGGGCCCAGGCTTGCTACGGAATCAGTAGCTGCTTGTGACCACTGCACAAGGGCTGCAGCCTGATTTGATGCAAAAAAACCGTCCACGGCATTGCCGCTGACAAACATCAATGCCGCATAAGCGCTGATCTCGCGCCAGGCCTGCTGCAGGGCCGGCGACTCCGGCAGCGCGGCGATCTCGATCAGGGGCAGCGCCTCGGCCTGCAGGCCGTGCGCCTGCAGGGCCTGCACCCAGCCAGCGGCATCGCGCTCAGGCCGGGTGACGATGACACGCACTGCGCTCAAGGCTGCGGCGCAGGGGCGGCCCAGACGGCGCCGCCGGCCCGCAAGGAAGCGGCCACGCGTTCACCCAGGGCCTCGGCGTCAGCGAAGCTGCGCACCGGCGCGCGGTGTTCGGCGCGCACCAGCGGCTGGCCGGCCACCCCTTGCCCGTCCGCGCCGGGCTCGCCCCAGGCGGCTTCCAGGGTCATCTCGCCGCCCTGCGGTTCGCGGATGAAGGCGGCCAGCGGCATCGAGCAGCTGCCGCCCATGGCGCGCGACACGGTGCGCTCGGCCGTCACGGCCAGCCAGGTCGGCTGGTGCGCCAGCGTGGCCAGCGCGTCCAGCAGATCCCGCCGGTCGGCACGCACTTCGATGCCCAGCGCGCCCTGCCCGGCAGCGGGCAACATCTGCGCCGGCTCGAAGGCACAGCGGATGCGGGGCGCCAGGCCCAGCCGTTTCAGCCCGGCGGCAGCCAGCACGATGGCCTGGTACTGCCCTTCGTCGAGCTTGCGCAGGCGGGTGTCGAGGTTGCCGCGCAGGGGCTCGATCTTCAAATCGGGCCGCAAGGCCTTGAGCAGCACCAGACGGCGCAGGCTGGAGGTGCCGACGACGGCGCCGGGCGGCAGCTCGTCCAGCGACGAAAAGTGATTCGACACCAGCGCATCACGCGGGTCCTCGCGCTCGAGCACACAGGCCAGGGCGAAGCCGGCCGGCAGGTCCATCGGCACGTCTTTGAGCGAATGCACGGCCAGGTCGGCACGGCCGTCCAGCAGCGCGGTTTCCAGCTCCTTGACGAACAGCCCCTTGCCGCCGACCTTGCTCAGCGAGCGGTCCAGGATCTGGTCGCCCAGCGTGGTCATGCCCAGCAGCGCCACCTGCCAGCCCAGGCGGGTCTCCAGCAAGGCCTTGACGTGTTCCGCCTGCCACATGGCCAGCCGGCTTTCGCGCGTGGCAATGACAACGCGGGGAGAAGGGGAAGAAGCTGCGCTCACTCGTAACCTGTCTGTAATCTTGGGGGGTGCCCGGATGCTAGCATGCTGCACTGCAAAACAAGAGCCAACACGAGGTGAACCATGGTAACGACGGCGCGTGCGACCCCCCCCAAGGAACAAACCGGGGGAGCTGCCAAAGACAGTGGACGCCCGCGCGCCAGAAGCAGGGACAACGAGCGCCCGCTGGTCGAGGACATCCGCCTGCTGGGCCGCATCCTCGGTGACGTGATCCGCGAGCAGGAAGGGGTGGCCGCCTACGAGCTGATCGAGGAAGTGCGCAAGCTGTCCGTGGCCTTTCGCCGCGACGCCGACCACGAGGCCGACAAGGCGCTGAAAAAGCTGCTCAAGGGCCTGTCCGGCGACCAGACCGTCAGCGTGATACGCGCCTTCACCTACTTCAGCCACCTGGCCAACCTGGCCGAGGACCGGCACCACATCCGCCGCCGCGCCATCCACGAACGCGCCGGCGACACCCAGGAAGGCAGCATAGAAGTGGCGCTGGCCCGCCTGCGCTGGGCGGGAATAGCTCCTAAAACAATAGCAAATATGCTGGCACACAGCTTTGTTTCTCCGGTGCTCACGGCGCACCCGACCGAGGTGCAGCGCAAGAGCATCCTGGACGCCGAGCGCGACATCGCGCAGCTGCTGACGGCGCGCGACGAGATCAAGGCGCTGGCCCTCGCCGTCAATGCGGCGCGTGATGCGCTGACGCCGCGCGAACTTGCCGCCAACGAAGCGCAGCTGCGCGCACGTGTGATGCAGCTGTGGCAGACCCGGCTGCTGCGTTTCACCAAACTCACGGTGGCCGACGAGATCGAGAACGCGCTCAGTTATTACGAATCGACCTTTCTGCGCGAGATCCCCAAGCTCTACGCCGACCTCGAACGTGCGCTCGGCAATCAGCCGGTGCACAGCTTTCTGCGCATGGGCCAGTGGATAGGCGGCGACCGGGACGGCAACCCCAATGTCAGTGCGGACACCCTCAACTACGCCCTGCGCCGACAGGCCGAAGTGGCGCTGCGCCACTACCTGACCGAGGTGCACTACCTGGGCGGCGAACTCTCGCTGTCGGCCATGCTGGTGGACTTCACGCCGCAGATGCGGGCGCTGGCCGAAAGCTCACCCGACACCAACGAACACCGCCTCGACGAGCCCTACCGGCGCGCGCTGACCGGTGTCTACGCACGGCTGGCCGCCACACTGAAAGACCTCACGGGCACCGAGGCCGCGCGCCATGCGGTGGCGCCGCAAAACGCCTACCTGACCTCCGGGGACTTCCTGGTTGACCTGCGCACGATTGCATCCTCGCTGCAGGCCAACCACGGCGGCGCGCTGGTCGCGCAGCGCCTGCACCCGCTGATCCGCGCGGTGGAGGTGTTCGGCTTTCACCTGGCCACGGTGGACCTGCGCCAGAGCTCGGACAAACACGAGGAAGTCGTCGCCGAGCTGCTTGCCGTCGCGCGCATCGAGCCCAACTACGCGGGCCTGGACGAAATGGCCAAGCGCGCGTTGCTGCTGCAACTGCTCAACGACGCCAGGCCGCTGCGTGTGGTCGGCACGGTTTATTCGGCGCACGCCACCGGCGAGCTGGCGATTTTCGAGGCCGCCCGCACGGCGCGTGCACGTTTCGGCAGGGAAGCCATCCGCCACTACATCATCAGCCACACCGAAACCGTCAGCGATCTGCTCGAGGTCTTGCTGCTGCAAAAGGAAGTCGGCCTGATGCATGGCACGCTGGACAGCGCTGCAAGCAACGACCTGATCGTCGTGCCACTGTTCGAGACGATTGAAGACCTGCGCAATGCCGCCCCCATCATGCGGGAGTTTTATGCCCTGCCCGGCATCGCCCGACTCGTGCAGCGCAGCGGCGCCGAGCAGGACATCATGCTCGGCTACTCCGACAGCAACAAGGACGGCGGCATCTTCACCAGCAACTGGGAGCTGTACCGCGCAGAGATCGCGCTGGTCGAGCTGTTCGACCAGCTGGCCAACTCGCACAACATCCAGCTGCGCATGTTCCACGGCCGCGGCGGCACCGTCGGGCGCGGCGGCGGCCCCAGCTACCAGGCCATCCTGGCGCAGCCCCCGGGCACGGTGCGCGGACAGATCCGCCTGACCGAGCAGGGCGAAGTCATCGGTTCCAAATACGCCAACCCGGAAATCGGCCGGCGCAACCTGGAAACCCTGGTCGCCGCCACGCTGGAAGCCACCCTGTTGCAGCCCACCAAGCCGGCCACCAAGGCCTTTCTGCAGGCCGCCGACCAGCTGTCGCAAGCCAGCATGGCCGCCTACCGAGCGCTGGTCTACGAAACCCCCGGTTTCACCGAGTATTTTTTCAGCGCGACACCGATCCGCGAGATTGCCGAACTCAACATCGGCTCCCGGCCCGCGTCCAGAAAAGCCACACAGAAGATCGAGGATCTGCGCGCCATTCCCTGGGGTTTCAGCTGGGGCCAGTGCCGCCTGACCCTGCCGGGCTGGTATGGTTTTGGCGCGGCGATTGCGCAGTTTCTCGACCAGGGCGGCACGCCGGCCAGCCGCAAGGAGGCGATCGCCCTGCTGCAGAAGATGTACAAGCAGTGGCCATTTTTCCGCACCCTGCTCAGCAACATGGACATGGTGCTGGCCAAAAGCGACCTGGCGCTGGCCTCGCGGTATGCCGAATTGGTCGGCGACGCGCGCCTGCGCAAGAAGATTTTCAGCGCCATCGAGGTCGAGTGGCACCGCACCGCCGAAGCGCTGACGCTGATCACCGGCGACAAGCAGCGCCTGGCCAACAATGCGGCCCTGCAGCGCTCCATCCGCCACCGCTTTCCCTACATCGACCCGCTGCACCATTTGCAGGTCGAACTGGTGCGCCGCTACCGCGAGGGCAAAGCCGACGAACGCGTGCAGCGCGGCATCCACATCTCGATCAACGGCATCGCGGCGGGCTTGCGCAACACCGGGTGATCGCCGGCTAAACAGCGGCCGCGGAGGGCCAGCGCCGGCGCCCAAGGGAGGTGTTCCACCCGGCAGCCAACAACTGTCGGACTGCTCCTACAGGTCTTCCAGTGGAATCCGATGGCGGCGGCCGCGGGTGAACCCTAGGATGGGTTTTAACGCCACACCGCATTGCCACAGGCAGTGCCGGCGACCACCCCCTTGGAGCCAGAACCATGTCTACGCCACACGCCGAGGCGGTCAGCCGCCTTTCCGCACTTCATGAGTCCATGAGCAATGAGTATGTGAGCAGTGATTTCATGGCACTGGCTGCACACATGAACGATTGCCAGCTTTCGCGTGGCCGCTTTTTTGCACTGCGTGCCGCACTGGAGTCCCTGCAAGCCACCGCGTCCCCGCGCATCGTGACCACAGGCGCTCTCTTCGTCTGCTGCGGCGTGGCCTTGCTGGCCGTGGTTTGAGAGGGTGGACGCCGCCGTTCTTGACCGGCTGGAAGCCCTCACCCCGCACGCACGCCAGATCCTCCTGACCCAAAGGTCGGAAACCGATCCGACCATACGCGCCGAACTGTTCGGCATCCACCGTTTCGAACAACATGGCCGCAGCCTGGCGGCAGCCCAGACGGTGCAGGCCGACGGCCCTTCGCGGCGCGGCCCTTCCTTTTTCCCGCGCGTCGAGGAAAACCTGGTCGCGCTGCGCCAGGCCTACGACTATGTGGCGCTGACTTCCAGCAGCGGCCACTACGTGACGCCTGCCGCCGAATGGCTGCTCGACAATTTTCACCTCGTCGAAGCCCAGTTGCAGCAGATCCGCGAGGGTGTGCCGCGGCGTTATTACGCGAGCCTGCCCAAACTGGCGGCGGCACCGCTGGCAGGCCTGCCGCGTGTCTACGGCATCGCCTGGGCTTATGTCGCGCATACCGACAGCGTGCTCAACCCGGAACTGTTCACCGCCTTTCTCAATGCCTACCAGGATCAAAGCGAACTGCGGCTGAGCGAGCTCTGGGCCCTGCCGACCACCCTGCGCGTGGTGCTGCTTGAAAACCTGCGCCGCATGGCCGACAACATTGCCCAAAGCAAGGTGGCCCGGGAAGTCGCCCATGCGGTCTGGGACTGCGTTGACCGGCTCGACGACGCCGACCTCGACGCAATCAATGCCCTGATGCAGCAGCGGGGCCTGCAGCGCAACTACCTCACGCAGCTGTGGCAGCGCATGCCCACGGTCAAACTGGACATCTCGCCCTCGCTGGTCCTCTGGACCGAACGGCATTGCCCGGACGGACCGGCGCTGATGGTTGAAAACCAGACGGCGCAAGTGGCCGCCAACCTCACCGTCGGCAACATCATCACCACCCTGCGCCTGATCGGACAGGCCGACTGGGTCGAGCTGATCGAGCCGGTGAGCCGGTCGCTGCGCATGCTCAGTCGGCTGCCCAGCTTTGCCCGGGAAAGCGAACTGACGCGCCAGCAGATCACCCAGTCCATGGAGCGGCTGGCGCGCCTGAGCCGCCACTCAGAACGCGAGGTGGCGCAGGCCGTGGTCGCCGCCGCGCGGGCGGCGCCCCACACCCTGCCCGCGACCGCCGTGGAGCGCACGGCCGGCTATTACCTGCTCGGTGGCGGCCGGTCCGCCCTGGAGGCGACCCTGGGCATGACGGCACGCGGCGCGCCGGCGGCCGCCCTGCGCAACTGGCGCCTGCCGCTGTACATCACCACTATCATCCTGGGCACCGTCCTGATCCTGCTGGCCGCTGCCAACCGCATGGACCTGCACAGCTGGCCGGCGGTGGCGGCGCTGTTCCTGCTGGCTTGGCCGGCGTCCGAAGCCGCCGCGGCCTTCGTGCACCGCCTGATCGCCGAATCGCTCAAGATCCGCTCCCTGCCACGACTCGATTTCTCGGCCGGCATCCCGCCCGAGCACCGCGTGCTGGTTGTTCTGCCGACGCTGCTGAGCTCCGGCGCAACCATTCGTGAGCTGGCAGAACGCCTTGAGCTGCACTGGCTGGCCAACCGCGAGCGCGAGGCCCAGTTTGCCCTGCTCACCGACTGGGTGGATGCACCGCGGGAAACCATGACGGGCGATGCGGCCCTGCTCAACGCGGCGCTGGCGCAAGTGGCCGAATTGAATACGCGCCACCCCGCGCCGGCCGGGGTGGCGCCACGCTTTTTGCTGATCCATCGCCCGCGCGAATGGAGCGACACCCAGCAGAAATGGCTGGGCTGGGAGCGAAAACGGGGCAAACTCGAACAGCTGGTGCGCACGCTGGCCACCGGCAGCATGGCCGGCTTCATGCCGCTGGCCAACGACCAGCGGCTGGCCGACGGCATCCGGTACATCGTGACGCTCGACAGCGACACCGGCCTGCCGCCCGGCGCCCTGCGCGACCTGGTGGCCGTGGCGGCCCACCCGCTGAACACACCGCAGATCGACGCCGCGTCGCGCCGCGTGGTGGCCGGTTACGGCATCCTGCAACCGCGCGTGGTCACACCGCTGCCGGGGCCCGCTGAACGCACCCCTTTTCACCGCCTGTTTGCCGGCCAATGCGGCATTGACCCGTACAGCAACGGCGTATCCGAGGTGTACCAGGACCTATTCGGCAGCGGCAGTTTCAGCGGCAAGGGCCTGCTGCATGTCGCCGCGGTGCATGCGGTCCTCGACGACCGCCTGCCCACGGGGTCCATCCTCAGTCACGACCTGCTCGAAGGCAACATCGCGCGCTGCGGCTTTGTCAGCGACGTGGTGCTGGTCGAAGAGCAACCCCACCATGCGGGCGTGGCCGCCTCGCGCATTCACCGCTGGACCCGCGGCGACTGGCAGTTGCTGCCCTTCATGGCGCGCGCCAGGCACTATGGCATCGATGCACTGGGCCTGTGGAAAATGACCGACAACTTGCGCCGCTCGCTGGTGATCCCTGCCACCGTCGGCCTGCTCATCTGCGTCGTTTTCACTGCGGCCATGCCGCTGGCCACTGCGCTGCTCGTCATCTTCGCGGCCTTGCTGGCCGGGCCCCTGCTAGGCGCGCTGGCCGGCCTGGTGCCGACACGCCGCGGCATCGCCTGGCGCCATTTTTTCCATGTGGGCCGCAGCGAGATGTTGCGGGCGCTGGGCGGCGCCGCCTGGCAGTTCAGCCAGTTGCCGGTGCAGGCCACCCTGCTGCTCGACGCCATCGTGCGCTCTGCCTGGCGCATGCGCGTGAGCCGCCGCGGACTGCTCGAGTGGAGCACCGCCGCCCAGGCCAAGGCCGCCGCACGCCACGAGCTTTCCGCCTTCGTGCGCCAGCATGCGCCGGTGTCGCTGCTGTGCGCGGCGCTGGCGGTCGCCGCGTTGTGGAGCCCTCACCCCGCCGCCGGCACCGCGCTGTTCCTGCTCTGGGCGGCGTCGCCGCTGGCCGCTTGGTGGGCCAGCAAGCCGCGCCCGCCGGATCCCGCGCACCGCCTGCGGGACGAGGAACGGGCATACCTGCACACGCTGGCGCGCGACACCTGGCGCTTTTTCGAGCAATCGGTCGGCGCCGAAGACAACCACCTGCCGCCGGACAACCTGCAGCTGGTGCCCGAGCCCACGCTGGCGCATCGCACCTCGCCGACCAACATCGGCCTGTACCTGCTGGCCATCTGCTGCGCACGCGAGTTCGGCTGGATCAGCACAAATGAAGTCATCGGCCGGCTGCAAGCCTCGCTCGACAGCATAGACCGCCTGCCCCGGCACGATGGCCACCTGCTCAACTGGTACAACACGCGAACGCTGGAGGTGCTGCAGCCGGCCTATGTGTCGGTTGTCGACAGCGGCAACCTGGCCGGCCTGTTGCTGGCCGTCGCGCAGGCCTGCACCGGCCTGGCGCAAAGCGGAGCCGACGGCAAGCCGGCGCAGGCCAGCCTGCTGCAGCTGGCGGCGCGCTGCCAGGCCCTGTACGCGGCCATGGACTTTCGCGGCCTGTACGACGCCAAGCGCCACCTGTTTCATATCGGCCTGCGCGTGCACGAACATGCACTCGATGCGAGTTACTACGACCTGCTGGCCTCCGAGTCCCGGCTGACCAGCTTTCTGGCGATTGCCAAGGGCGACGTTCCGCGGCGCCACTGGGCCGCCCTCGGCCGGCCCTTCCTGTCGGTGGGCGTGGTGCCGGGCCTGAAGTCCTGGTCGGGCTCGATGTTCGAATACCTGATGCCCTCGCTGCTGATGTCCGAGCCCGGTCACGGCCTGCTGCACACGGCGGCCCATGCGGCGGCGGCCGAACAGCGCGCCTACGGTGCCGCGCAGCAGCTCCCGTGGGGCGTATCGGAGTCCGGCTATTTCGCGCAGGACCATTCGCTGGCCTTCCAGTACTCCCCTTTCGGTGTCCCACGGCTGGCGCTGCGGCGCACGCCGCACACTGACCGCGTTATTGCGCCTTACGCCACCCTGCTGGCCACACTGTTCGATGCGCGCGGCGCCGTGCGCAACCTGCAGCGCCTGGAAAAACTGGGCGCACGCGGCGAGCTGGGGTTTTATGAAGCCCTGGACTTCACCGTCGCACGCCAGCCGGAAAAATCGGGCACCGAGGCGTTCAGCATTGTTGAAGCCTTCATGGCGCACCACCAGGGCATGGCGCTGGTGGCGCTGTGCAACGTGCTGTGCACCAACGCACCGCGGCGCTGGTTCTGCGGCGACCCGCTGGTGCGGGCGCATGAGAGCCTGCTGCATGAAAACACGCCACGCCAGATCGTCCGCAGTGCCGACCCGCGCCTGCCGCCGGAGCCCGGCGGCTACCTCCCGGAGCCGGTGTTCCAGTCACGCGAGCTGAACCCGCTGGGCAGCGGCTGGAAGCCCACCCACCTGCTGTCCAACGGACGCTACAACGTTGCCCTGCGTGCCAACGGCGCCGGGCTGAGCCGCTGGCGCGGCCGCAACATCACGCGCTGGCGCGATGACCTGCTGCGTGACGGCTACGGCAGCTTTTTCTACCTGGTCCACCCCGACCAGGCCGGTGAACCCAGCGTCAGCTCGCTCACGGCGCGGCCGGCGCCGGGCACGGGCTGGCACTACCAGGCGCGCTTCATGGCCGACCGGGTGCAGTTCGACGCGCAGGGCGGGGACCTGAGCACCACCCTGACCGTGCTGGTCAGCCCCGAGGACGACACCGAGTTGCGCACCGTGACGCTGCTCAACACGGGACGCACCGAGCAGGTGCTGGAGCTGGTGTCCTGCTTTGAGGCAGTGCTGGCCGACCCGCGCGCCGATGAAGCACACCCGGCGTTTTCCGGCCTGTTTGTGCAGACTCGCTGGGAACCGCAGTGGCGCGCCCTCATGCTCACGCGCCGGCCGCGCCTGCACGGTGACCCGCAAATGGCGGTGGCGCATTTTCTGGCCGAGGCGGAGGCCGACCTGATCTCGGTGGCGTGTATGGCCGACCGCCGCGTGTTCGCAGGACGCCACCACCCGGTGCACCAGCCCGCTCTGGGCGACCAGCCGTTTGATGCGCATGGCCAGCCCGTCAACGGCCTGGACCCGGTGGCCAGCCTGCGCGTGACACTGCGGCTGGCACCGGGCGCCCTGGCCAGGCTGAGTTTTGCCACGACGGTCGCCGAGACGGCGGACGAGCTGGTGCCCCGCATCGACAAATACCTGCAGCCCATGCATGTGGAGCGTGCGACCCGCATGGCCGCGACACTGGCCCAGGTGCGGCTGCGCGACCTGGCGCTGACCCCGGAGGAAAACCTGGCGCTGCAGGACATGAGCACGGCGCTGATGTACAGCGTTGCCCGGCTGGCTGAACGCACGCCGCTGGACCAGCGCCAGCTCTGGCGCTTCGGCCTGTCCGGCGACAAGCCCATCGTGTTGCTGCGCATCCACTCACCCAACGGCCTGCCGCTGGTGCATGCGCTGCTGCGCGCCCAGCCCTGGTGGGCCTTCGGCGGGTTGGCGGTCGACGTGGTGGTGGTCAACAGCGAGGTCAACTCTTACCTCATGCCGCTGCAGCGCGACATCCTGGCGCTGCGCGATCGCCTCACGCAGGCGGTACAGCACAGCTTCCCGCGCGATGAAGCCGCATCGGCGGCGGCGGGTTTTTTCCTGCTGCGCGAGCAGGAAATGTCCATCGGCGAAAAAAGTGCGCTGACCGGGCTGGCGCGGGTGGTACTCAACGCCGACGGGCGGCCGCTGGAAATGCAGGTCGCGGCCCTGCGCGACAACTGGTTGCCGAAGCGCGCTGGCGCTGTGGCTCGAACGGCACTGGCCGGCCACGCGCCTTCCGCGACGGTGACCGCGACTACTGCACCGGGCGGCTTCGATGCCGCCAGCGGCGAGTACCGGTTCGAGCTGGCAGGCGGCCAGCGCCTGCCCAGGCCCTGGGTCAATGTCATTGGCAACCCGTCCTTTGGTTTTCAGGTGTCTGAAACCGGCAGCGGCTACACCTGGGCCGGCAACAGCCGCCTGCACCAGATCACCCCCTGGTCGAACGACCCGGTGCGCGACCCGGCGTTTGAGCACTGGCTGCTGCAGGACCTGGACAGCGGCGAGGTGTTTGCGCTGGCGCCCTCGCTGCTGGCCGCACCCGAGAGCAGCTGGCGCGTGCGCCATGGCCAGGGTTATTCGGTGTTTGAGGGCCGGCATGCCGGCCTGCAGCTGGAGACCACGTTTTTTGCCGACCTGCACGAAGCCGTCAAGGTGGTCCAGGTGCGCGTGCGGCTGGAGGAAGGCGGCGCCAGGCGGCGGCTGCGCGCCGTCGCCATGGTCGAGTGGCAGATGGGTGAAGCCAGGGGCAACCGGCGCACGCTTCACACCTGGAACGGCGCCGAACGGGTGGCCGTGTTTGCCCAGCAGCGTGAATGCCGCGACGGCTTTGGCGGCAGCACCGCCTTCCTGGCGCTGTCGGGTGCGGCCGGCGGCACGCAATGGACCTGCGACCGCGGCGAATTTTTCGACACGCGGGGCCAGCTGGTGCTGCCCGCCAGCCTGGGCCGGCGCAGCGGCGGCGCCGTCGACCCGTGCGCAGCCCTCGCCAGCGAGTTCACGCTGGCGGGCAACGCCGACCTGACGTTCAGCTTCATCCTCGGTCACGCGGCCGACGGGGCCGGCGCCGAGCAGATGGCCAGGCAGTGGGCGCAGCGGGACACCGGCCAGGCCCTGCAGGAGGTGCAGTCCTGGTGGTCGCAACTGCTGGACAAGGTGCAGGTCCGCACACCCGACCCGCTGTTCGACGCGCTGGTCAACCGCTGGCTGATCTACCAGACCGTGGTCTGCCGGCTGTGGTCCAAGGCCGGCTTCTACCAGGCCGGCGGCGCGTTCGGTTTTCGCGACCAGTTGCAGGACGCCATGGCCCTGGGCCTGGCCGACCCGGCGCGGTTGCGTGCGCAGATCGTTCTCAATGCCTCGCGCCAGTTCCCCGAAGGTGATGTGCAGCACTGGTGGCACGCGCCCGGCGGCGAAGGCGTGCGCACGCACTTTTCCGACGACCTGCTCTGGCTGCCCCATGCCTGTGCGCACTACATCGACATCACGGGCGACCTGGCCCTGCTCGATGAATCCGTGGCCTTTATCGACGGACCGCCCATCCCCGACGGCGCCGAAGACGCCTACTACCCGCCGCAAACCAGCACGCAGTCGGCCAGCGTCTACGAACACTGCGCCCGAACCCTGGATCGCAGCCTGGCCGTGGGCATACACGGCCTGCCGCTGATGGGCACCGGCGACTGGAACGACGGCATGAACCGTGTCGGCCATGAGGGCAAGGGCGAGTCCGTCTGGCTGGGCTGGTTCCTGTGCCGCGTGGCCCAGGACTTTGCCCCGCTGGCAAAAGCCAGGGGCGAGACCGCACGCGCCGACAAATGGCTGCACGCGCGGCAAGGCTGGATCGCCGCGCTGCACGACGCCGGCTGGGACGGCGCCTGGTTCCGCCGCGCGTTTTTTGACAACGGCGCGCCGCTCGGCTCCAGCGCCAACAGCGAATGCCGCATCGACCTGATCGCGCAGGCCTGGTCCGTGCTGTCCGGCGCCTCCACCGAGGCGTTCACCGTGCCGGCCATGCTGGCCCTCAAGCAGCAGCTGATCGACCAGGACGCCGGCCTGTTGCGCCTGCTGGACCCGCCGCTGCAACACGCCGCCAACAACCCGGGTTATATCCAGGCCTACCCGCCCGGCGTGCGCGAAAACGGCGGCCAGTATTCCCACGCCGGGGTCTGGGCCATGATGGCGCAGGCCCTGAGCGGCGACACCGAAGCCGCCTGGCGCAGCTTCGAAGCCCTGAGCCCGGCGCACCGCAGCGCCCACCCGGTGCGTGGCCCGGCCTATGAAATTGAACCTTATGTGCTGGCCGGCGACATCTACAGCGCACCGCCCTACGTCGGGCGCGGCGGCTGGAGCTGGTACACCGGCTCGGCCGCCTGGCTGCACCGCGCTGCGCTGGAAACCCTACTGGGCTTGACCGTTCGCCAGGGCGAGCTGTCCCTGACGCCGCGTGTGCCCGCGCACTGGCCAACGTTTGAGATCATCCTGCGTCTTGATGGACGCGTGGTGACCTTGCGCTGGCAGCGCGCCGATGTGGCGCAGGAAGAAAGCTTCAAGCCGGACCGGGTGCTGGCGCCGGGCGAGGTGGTGCGGCTGGCGGAACTGCCGATGCAGGCCAGCCTGCTGGTGCTGGCTGTGTCGTGACGCAAAAGATGCTATTGATTCAGTAGCTTTTTGCGCATAACCTATAAGGGCTGAAGGCATTTTTCATGCATAAAAATGAGCTGCCTGAGCCGGCCTGGCCTGATGGACCTCCGGCTACAGTGAAGGGTGCACTCTCAGGAGGACTCCGTGTTGTCACATGACGCACGGCTGATAGCGAAACGCTGGTTCGCTGGTTCGCTGGTTATTACGCAGGAGAAGATCATGCGGCTTGCCACCTTCAATGTCGAAAACATGTTTGACCGCGCCAAGGCCCTCAATGGTGCCAATTGGGCTGAAGGAAGACCCGCACTTGAAGCGCACAAAGAGCTCAACACGCTGTTTGGAAAAGCCCGCTACAGCGCAGCCGACAAGGCACGCATGCTCAAGCTGTTTGAAAATCACGGGCTGCTCAAAAGTGACGAAGGGCCGCTGCTGCTGCTGCGAAAGATTCGCGGTCAGCTCATCAAGCGGCCGCGCGTCGGCGACGCCGAGATCGTGGCCACCGGCAGGAAAAGCTGGGTCGGCTGGGTCGAGCTCAAGACCGAGCCGGTCAACGAAGCCGCCACCTTGAACACCGCCAGGGTGCTGGGCGCAGTCGATGCCGACGTGCAGGCCGTGATCGAAGCGGAAGACCGCACCACCCTGCGGCTGTTCAACCAGCAGTTGCTGCCCGAAGTGGACGCCAAACCGTTTCAGCACGTCATGCTGGTGGACGGCAATGACGACCGCGGTATCGATGTGGGTCTGCTGACCCGGCAAAAATACCCCATCGTGTCCATTCGCTCGCATGTGGACGACACCGACGCCAGCGGCACCATCTTCAGCCGCGATTGCGCCGAATACGAGATCCGCCTGCCCGGCAACAAGCGGCTCTGGGTGATGGTCAACCACCTCAAAAGCAAGGGTTATGGCAGCCAGGCCTCCAACGACGCCAAACGCAAACGCCAGGCCAAGCGCATCCGCACCCTGTATGACGCCCACCTGGCCGCCGGCGAAACACTGGTTGCCGTGGTGGGTGACCTCAACGAGATTCCGGCCAATGACCCGCTGGCGCCCCTGCTGCGGCAAAACTCCAGCCTCCAGGACATCGCTTCGCACCCGAAATATGAAAGCGGCGGCCGCGAAGGCACCCACGGCAACTGCGGTCCTTCCGCCAAGCTGGACTACATCCTTCTCTCGCCCGACCTGTACGCCTGCGTCACCGCCGCCGGTATTGAGCGCCGTGGCATGTGGGGTGGGGTGAATGGCACGTTGTGGGAGCACTTTCCGGAAGTGAGCAATGCCGATGAGGCGGCCTCGGATCATGCTGCGCTTTGGGTGGAGCTGGATCTTTAGGTGGCTGCCGGCAGGCGCGGTTTGGCAAAGCCAATGTCGCGGCGTCCCTGACCATGCTCGCCTGCTGGATCCGTTGGCCGCCAGATTCGCTATTCATTCAATAGCTGTTCGTTCCCGTGTTGAAAGGGCCAACGCACGTTTTCATGCATGAACAGTGCAGCAAGCCGGCCTGTCGCGACAAAAAACACGGTAATTCATGCATCAAATCGGCGGCTTGCCCACGCCGTATAAGCGCTACCAGCTATAAAATTAGTAGCAACGATGGCTTGGCACCGCTCCACAGCAGCCCGGCCCCGGCAGGAACCAGATGCGTTCCACGACTCGTGTCCAATACCGGCATGAACACCGCCACCTCCACCGCCATTCTTGAAGTCAAAGGCCTGGGCTTTCGCTACCCTGAACGCACGCTGTTTTCGGACTGGTCGGCTTCGCTGTCGCCCGGCGTCACGCTGGTTGTCGGTGGTGACGGACGTGGCAAGACGACGCTGCTGCGCCTGCTGGCAGGGGAACTGGCGGCCGATGCCGGCGAATTGAGCATCAACGGAATCACCCTGCAATCCCACGCGAAAGAGTATCGCCAGCAGGTGTTCTGGACGGAACCACGCACGGAGGCGTTTGACCCGATGACGCCCGGGCACTACTTCGATGTGCAGCGCCATGCTTGTGCCGGCTTTGACGATGGTGTGCTGGCCCAATGTGTAGACGGACTGGCGCTGGCGCCGGAGCTGAACAAGCAGCTTTTCATGCTGTCTACCGGCTCGAAGCGCAAGGTCTGGCTGGCGGCGGCGTTTGCCTCGGGTGCGGCGCTCACTCTGCTGGACATGCCGTTTGCCGCGCTGGACAAGGCGTCGATTCGTTTTGTTCTGGCGCTGCTGCAAGACGCCGCCGCCCATCCGACACGCGCCTTCGTGGTGGCGGACTATGCGGCCCCGGCCAGTGTGCGGCTGGCGGGTGTTATCGACCTGGGCGACTAGGAACTTGCCCTGACCAGCCCATCTGCTGCCTCACAAAGCCGTCAAAGGCCGCCAGCAAGGGTTGAAACCTGTCCGCACCGCCCTCCAGCCGGGCCAGCGCTGCACAGGTCGCCTCCAGCGTCGACAGCTGGTCGGGACGGTGCGCTTTGCGGATGCGGTAGCTGGAAGCGGCGGGGTCCTGCAGCGACAGGCGCGGCAGCGCCTGCAGCGGCGGGCTGAGGTAAAGCATCTTGCGGCTCTTGCGCCAGGTGCCGTCGAGCACGATCAGGCGCAGCCTGGCCGGTTCGCGCAGCCACCTGGTCGGCACGGCGGGCGGGGCCGGCACACCCAAGGCATGATCCTGCGGCATGTCCGGGTACAAAAGAAGGTTGTGCCGGGGAGCGTTCGCCACAGCCCCGGGCGCTTCGAACGGCGCCCCCAGCAGGGCCGCGTCGGCAAACACCTCGCCCGTCACCAGGCGGCTGCGCGGCAGGCTCAGGTGCAGCAGCCGCGCGCTGCCCTTGGGGTGATGGACCTCCAGCGGGTGCTGCAGGATCAGCACCTCGACCTCGTGCGCCACCGGCGTGATCCAGGCGCACAGACAGGCGGGCTGCGGGCGCCCGCAGGTCGCGCAGCGTGAGCGGCCGGGCCGGCTCGCGTCTTGGACCGGCGGGGCATCGGAAGACCCGGCGGAGGATTGAATTACTATCAAATCAATAGCTGCTGGCGCCCGCTGCATGCTGGCTGGCTCCCAAAAAGATCACTGAAATACTCAGTCGGGCCGTTTTTCGCCGGGCTCGGTCGCATAGGCGTCGTGCAGGTGCACCGGCTTGGCCGAGCGCCGCCGCATGCGGATGTTGAGCATTTCGACGCCGATGGAAAACGCCATCGCGAAGTAGACATAACCCTTGGGCACGTGGTGGTCAAAGCCCTCGGCAATCAGCACCACGCCGACCACGACCACGACCACGACCACGACCACGACCACGACCAGGAAGGATAGCGCCAGCATCTTGACGGTGGGATGCGCCGACACGAAGCGGCCGATGGCGCCGGCGAACAGCATCATCATGGCGACCGACGCCACCACGGCGGCGACCATCACCGCCAGTTCATCCACCATGCCGACGGCGGTGATGATGGAGTCCAGCGAAAACACCATGTCCACCACCATGATCTGCAGGATGACCGCGGTGAAGGTGGCTTGACCGCGGTGGAGGCGTGACCCTCCTCGCCTTCGAGCGGCTGGTGGATTTCACCGGTGCTTTTCCAGATCAGGAACAGGCCGCCGGCGATCAGGATCAGGTCACGGCCGGAGATCTCCTGGTTCAGCACCGTGAACAGCGGCGCCACCAGCCCGATGATCCAGGACAGCACCAGCAACAGGCCGATACGCATGAACATGGCCATGAACAGGCCGATGCGCCTGGCCATCGCCTGCTGTTCCTTCGGCAGCTTGGCGACCAGAATCGAGATGAAGACGATGCCCAGCACCAGCTCGAGCGCGGTGAGCGTGCCGAAGGCAATCCAGGCTTGCGGGTCGGCCAGCAGTTCCATCATGGCGATTCTCCGATAGGCAGATGTTCTTTACCAGCAGGGGCCGCGGAACCGGCTTTGCCGGGCCGCAGGCGCAGCGGCCCCCCTGGGGGCAGGGAGCTACACGCAGTGAGCGACCGTGGGGGCTCATGACCCCAGAAACTCGCCGAGGGGCTTGAGGTCATCGACCCGGTCGCAGACCGACTTGACCATCATCATGATGGGAATGCCCAGCAACAGGCCCCACACCCCCCAGAGCCAGCCCCAGGCCAGCAGGCCGACGAAGACCGCCACCGGACTCAGGCGGCTGGCCCGGCTGGTGAGCCAGGGCGTGATCAGGTTGCCGACGATGGTGTGGATGACCAGCGAGGCGCCGCCGACCACCAGCGCCATGTTCAACGTGCCGAACTGCAGGAAACCGACCATCGCCGTGGCGGCCGCGGTGATCAGCGAGCCCACATAAGGCACGAAGTTGAGCACGAAGGCGGCAATGCCCCAGACCGCCGCATTCTCCAGTCCGATGGCCAGCAGGGCCAGCCAGGTCAGCACCCCGACCAGCGCGCTGGTCAGCAGTTGCACCTGCAGGTAGCGCTGGATCTGGCCGGTGATTTCATGCAGGGCCTGCAGCGTCACTTTCTTGTTGCTGAGGCTGGGGCCGGCCAGCTTGAGCATCTTGCGCCGGAAGCTGTCGCCCGAGAGCAGCAGGAAGTAGGTCAGGAAAATGACCGCGACGGTCTGACCGATCAGCGCGACCAGGCCAATCGTGCCGGTCCAGAGATAGTCCTTGACGTTAAAACTTGCCCGCTCGACCACCACCCGCATGGCGCCGCGGGTGTTGCCCGGTTTGGCGCCGTCCTGGGTGGCCTGCTCGATTTGCGACGCGGCTTTCTGCACGGTGTCCAGCGTGCTGTCCGCCCCTCCAGCCTTGACCTTCATGGCGTTGCGGAATTTTTGCGCGGCCACGGGCAGCGACTCCACCAGTTGCGCCGCGTTGTCCCGGAGGGACCAGGTGGTCGAACCGATGGCACCGAAAATCGCCAGCAGCAGCACGGCAGAGCTGAGCCAGCGCGGCACGCGTTTGAGTTCCAGCCAGTTGACCACCGGCGAGAGCGCATAACTGAACAACACGCTGAGCATCACCGGGATGAACACCGCCTTGGCCCAGTGCAGGACGAACAAAATGGCCAGGCCGGCCAGCACCACCAGCGACATGTTGCGGATGTCCACCGGCATTTGCAGCAGCAGGCGGTCCGGCTCCGGGAACGTCGTCACCGCGGGATCGACCGGCGCCGCAGGTTCTGCCGGCAGCATTTCGGGCACGTGTTCTTCGGTCATCTGTGTTCCTTGTCGGGCGCTCCGCTGGGCTTCACTGGCAAAACCGGCCCGGGGCGAAGTCTCCATTCCTGTACCCGCCCCATTTCATCGCAGCCGGCGGCAGGCCGGTGCAGGACGCCGCCGCCAGAACGGGTAGGTGGTTCCGGCCAGGCGGCGTGCTCAAGCGGCGATGGCCTCGCGCACCGCGCTGAGCTGGCGCCGCGACACCGCCAGCAACTCGTCGATGCCGTTGAGCCGCACGGCCCAGCCCTCCCCTTCTTCGGGATCAAAGTGTTTTTCAAGCGCGCGCACCGCGCGGCGCGCCACCAGCGCATTGCGATGGATGCGCATGAACTGCTGGGGGTACTTTTCCTCCAGTTCATTGAGGCTGCCGTCAAGGATGTAGCTTTTTCCCGCCGTGCGCACCGTGATGTACTTGAGCTCGGCCTTGAGGTAGAGCACTTCGGCCAGCGGCACACGCTCGGTCCGGCCGCGGTCCTGGATGATCAGGAAATCACCGATAGAATCTGCCTCCAGCCCTTTTCCTGACTGTGTCAGCCGCTCCACTTTTTGTAGCGCCTGCTGCAGGCGCTCGAGCCGCACGGGCTTGGTCAGGTAGTCCACCGCCGCAAGATCGAAGGCCTGCACCGCGTGTTCGGAATGGGCGGTGACAAACACCACCGCCGGCGGCTGCGGCAGGCGGGCAATGGTCTGCGCCAGGGCAATGCCGTCGGCGCCAGGCATGCGGATGTCCAGCAGGACCACATCAAAGGTTTCGCGGCGCAGCGCGTCCATGGCCTGCGCCGCATGCGCGGCTTCGGCGGCCACGCAGGCGGGCGGAGCGGTGCAGTCGCCCAGCAGCGTGCGCAGGCGCGAACGCGCCAGCGCCTCGTCATCCACAATCAGCGCCCTCAACTTGCCTGTCATAGCGGAATCTCCAGCCTCACTTGAAAAACACCGTCCTTGAACACGGTCTTGAACTGCGCCTGCACATCGTGCAGCAGCGCCAGGCGCTCGCGCACATTGGCCAGCGCCAGCCCGTGTCCCCGTTCACCGACGCCGGCTGGGGTGGAATTGGTCACCTTGAGCACCACCACGCCGCCGCGCCGTTCAGTGGTGATCTTGATCTGCGCCCCCTGGGCGCTGGGCTCCACGCCATGGCGCACCGCATTTTCCACCAGCGGCTGCAGCAGCAGCGGCGGCAATTTGGCGGGGTCGGCCTCGGGGTCCAGGGTCCACTGCACCTGCAGGCGCTCGCCAAAGCGGATTTGCTCGATGGCCATGTAACGCTGCGCCAGGGCAATTTCCTGTCCCAGCGTGACCGACTCGGTCTGGTCGGCCAGCGCATGGCGAAACAGCTCGCTGAGGTCTTCCAGCACGGTTTCGGCCTTGGCCGGTTCGGCGCGCACCAGGGCGATGGCGCTGTTGAGCGTGTTGAACAGGAAATGCGGCCGGATGCGCGACTGCAGCTCGGCCAGCCGCGCCGCCGTGGCCGCCGGGGTGCGCGCCTTGGCGCGCCAGACCAGCCCGGCCACCAGCACCGCCGAGAGCAGGGTGCCGGCCGCGGCGCTGGCCCACCAGGGCGCCGGATCGAGCAGGTTCAGCAACACCAGCAGGCCGCAGCCATACAGGCCCGCCAGCGCACCCAGGGCCACGCCGGCCACCCATTGCTGCGTCGTGCCCAGCCGGGCCAGCCGTCCCTTGAGCACACAGGCGGCGATCAGCCAGGCCAGCGTGGCGGGCAACACGCCGCCGGTCAGCAGCGAAAAACGCAGTAGCCAGTCGACAAACACGCCGGTGCCGAACATCGCACCCACACCCACCACCGCCTCGACAAACAACACGGCGCGCAGCACCACGCCGACATTGCAGGCGTCGAACACATTGACCCGGGCCGGCAGGGGCGCAGGCGCATCCCCGGGCTGGCTGTAGCCACCCAGCACGGTCGACTCGCCAAAGGACGAAAGGTCGGGCTTGAACTGCATGAAAAGGGTCGCTTGCTCCGTGTCCGGATCTGTGCGCGGGCTGGCCCGAGGGGCCCGGGCGCCCCGCTTGACGGGACTTTCCCGCACGCAGATAAAATCAGGTTATTAGGGCCTGGTCACACTATTTATACAAGATGCGTTGCGAGTCAAAAAGGCCATGCGCGAGGCGCAAAATGCAGCCGGGCTCGAGCCCGGCAAGGCTTTGCAACGCTGCGCATGGCCTTTTTGGCCGCAACCCGGAGGGAACGTGGTTAAAACAACGCCACTCGTCGTTGCACTCCTAGCCCAGCCGCCCAGGCTGAGCGTCGTCGCGCGCCTAGATTGGCGCTGTTTTAACCACGTTCGCATTTGTATAAATAGTGTGAGCAGGCCCTAGTATTGCACCGGCAACCCGCTTAAAACCGGCGTCAAACCCGTACTTCCCCCAATAATGTTGTCGCCGCGACACGCCATCGCCGCCGCCAGACGGTCCTCCACAGAAAGCCTCCCGTGAGCCAACTCGACAAAAAGTCCCAAGCCTGGTCCGCCCTGTTCTCCGAACCCATGAGCGACCTGGTCAAGCGTTACACCGCCAGCGTGTTTTTTGACAAGCGCCTGTGGCAGGCCGACCTCACCGGCTCGCTGGCGCACGCCGAGATGCTGGCGGCACAAAAAATCCTGGGCGCCGCCGACCATGCGGCCATCCAGCAGGGCATGGCGCAAATCCGCGCTGAAATCGAATCCGGCGCCTTTGACTGGAAGCTGGACCTGGAAGACGTGCACCTGAACATCGAGGCGCGCCTGACCCAACTCGTCGGCGACGCCGGCAAACGCCTGCACACCGGCCGCTCCCGCAACGACCAGGTCGCCACCGATGTGCGCCTGTGGCTGCGCGGCGAAATCGACCTGATCGATGCGCTGCTGACCGATCTGCAAAAGGCGCTGGTCGACATCGCCGAGAAAAACGTCGAGGTCATCCTGCCCGGCTTCACGCACCTGCAGGTGGCGCAGCCGGTCAGTTTCGGCCACCACATGCTGGCCTACGTGGAAATGTTTGCGCGCGACGCCGAACGCCTGCAGGACGTGCGCAAACGCGTGAACCGCCTGCCGCTGGGCGCCGCCGCACTGGCCGGCACCAGCTACCCGCTGGACCGCGAACGTGTCGCCAGAACCCTGGGCATGGTCGATGCCCAGGGCCAACCGCAGGTCTGCCAGAACAGCCTGGACGCGGTCAGTGACCGCGACTTTGCGATTGAATTCACCGCCGCCGCCTCGCTGGCCATGGTGCACATCAGCCGCATGAGCGAGGAGCTGATTTTGTGGATGAGCCAGAACTTCGGCTTCATCGAGATCGCCGACCGTTTCACCACCGGCTCGTCCATCATGCCGCAGAAAAAAAACCCCGACGTGCCCGAACTCGCACGCGGCAAGACCGGCCGCGTGGTTGGCCACCTGATGGGCCTGATCACCCTGATGAAAGGCCAGCCGCTGGCCTACAACAAGGACAACCAGGAAGACAAGGAACCGCTGTTCGACACCGTCGACACGCTGAAGGACACGCTGCGCATCTTTGCCGAGATGGTGGGCGGCATCACCGTCAAGCCCGAGGCCATGGAGCGCGCCGCACTCAAGGGTTACGCCACCGCCACCGACCTGGCCGACTACATGGTCAAGAAGGGCCTGCCCTTCCGCGATGCGCATGAGGCCGTGGCCCACGCGGTGAAAGCCGCCATTTCCCACGCAGTGGATTTGTCGGAGCTGCCACTGGCGGTGCTGCAGCAGTTCAACCCGAAGATCGAGAAAGACGTGTATGACGTGCTGAGCCTGCGCGGCTCGTTGAATGCGCGCAACACCCTGGGCGGCACGGCGCCGGCACAGGTGCGGGCGCAAGTTGCGCGGCACCGGGCGCGCTTGCAGTGATACTGTTAATATAACCAGTATTCTCAAACTCCCATCAATGGAGCGCCCGTGCAGACCGAATCAATGCTGATTGCCATGAGTTGCGCCCTGATCGGCGACTTGGGTTCTATCTCCGACGCTGAACGTACGCTTGTCGAAGCCAGCCAGCACCTCACCATCACGCCAAGCGAGTTGGCGGCGGCAAGAAAAGCCATTCTTGCTGGTGGAGACCCATTGGGAGAGGCCTTCCTGCGTTTGCGATCCTCACTGCAGAGACGCTCGGACGGTGCTGTCTATACACCTGCTGCCATCGTTGAGTCGATGATGTCCTGGTTATCGTCCCAAGCTACGCCCGGCCGCATCGTGGACCCCGGGGCCGGGTCTGGACGATTCATCCTGGCTGCGGGAAAGAGATTCCCGGACGCCGAGCTTGTGGGTGTTGAGATGGACGCACTGGCGGCTTTGATGCTGCGCGCAAATCTTCAAGTTCATGGCTGGTCTCGCAGAGCCACCGTGCGGGTGGAGGACTACCGGAATGTCACGCTGCCCGCTTTCGAGGGCACTACTGCGTTTATCGGGAATCCCCCCTACGTTCGCCATCACGACATCGGCGAGGCATGGAAGAACTGGTACGCCGCGCGTTTTGCAGAATTTGGGATCAAGGCCAGTGGCCTGGCCGGACTTCATCTGCATTTTTTCCTGCAAACGCGGCTGCTCGCGAAGGAAGGCGACCTTGGCGCATTCATTACGTCGTCAGAATGGCTGGATGTGAACTATGGGTCCGCCTTGCGGCGCTTGCTGATCGACGAATTAGGGGGCTTGGCCTTGCATGTGCTTGCACCGACTGTGCAAGCCTTCCCGGGTACCGCCAGCACGGCCGCCATCACCTGTTTTCGGGTGGGGGAAACGCAAGCACCCATGCGGGTCCGGGCCGTCCCCTCCTTGGCTTCACTCAATGGCCTGAGCAAAGGCCAGGACGTTGCGCGTGATCGCTTCCTGAATGAAAAGCGCTGGTCCATCATCGTTCGACCGACGACAACGCATCAGAGTGGTGAAATTGAATTGGGAGAGTTGTTCCGGGTGCACAGGGGACAGGTCACGGGCGCCAACAACATCTGGATCGCCGGGAAAACTGCTGAAAAGCTGCCAGAAAGCATCAAGATCGCCACCGTCACCAAAGCAAAAGACCTGATCGAAGCGGGCGACCAACTCGGTTGTGCAAAAGCCCTGCGACGGGTCATCGATATTCCCGCCGATCTGGAGCGGTTTGATCAGCAGGATCAGCATCAGATCAACGCTTTTCTGGCATGGGCGCGAACTCAAGGCGCCGATCAGAGTTACACAGCCCAGCACCGCAAAGCGTGGTGGTCCGTCGGATTGAAAGATCCCGCGCCCATCCTTTGTACCTATATGGCCCGTCGTGCGCCACAATTCACGCTCAATACGTGTGGCGCACGACACATCAACATCGCACACGGTTTGTACCCGCGACAACAGCTGTCGTCCGTTGATCTCGCGACATTGGTTGCCTGGCTCAACAAGAACGTCAGCACCGACAGCGGTCGCACCTACTCGGGTGGGTTAACCAAGTTCGAGCCCAAGGAAATTGAGCGTTTGCGCATCCCGCAGCTCGGAACGTTAACGGCATGAGCGGGACGCCGCGCAGATGGACACTTGCTGAACTGGCGCAGGACGCCGCGTTGTCCGCGAACGCCTTTCGATCTGATCGGCTGGGCAATTCCGATGCCTGGGCGGCGCAGTACAACGCAGCTTATGAAAAATTCAGTTTGCTGTTCGAAAAACTCGGAAATCTCGGTTCCGGCGCTCTGACAGACGGGCAACTCGCTGACGTGTATGACGCCAGACTGGGTGAAGCGCTGCGTTATCTGGCCGGTCCACCAGTCTCGGACGATGATCTTCGCGTGATTGCGGATGTGGCGTCGCTGGCACCAGGTATGCTGAAGAAGCGACCCGACGAGTTGCGCAAAGTGTATGAGGTCATTGAACGCATCATCGATCCGTTTCGTTTCCCCTGGGTTGCCAGCGGTGCAAGTCCGACCGAACAGCAACGCCAGACTGCCCTGACAGCATCAGCGGTTCTGCTGGCCGCACAAAGGCTGGCCACCGAGCGTCGTCACGATGGCAAGGAAGGTCAGGAAACGCGGGTAAAGAATTATTTGCGCGACATGGGTTTTGACGAAGTGCCCACCGCAGCCATTCACACCCTGGTCAAGGGACCGCAAACCATGCAGTTCTGCGCGGAATGCCAGCTTGGCGATCGAAAGGCTGATGTCGTGGTCCGGTTACACGACACCCGGCTGATGGCTATTGAATGCAAAGTGTCCAACAGCGCGACCAACAGCGTCAAGCGGCTCAACAACGACGCAGCGGTCAAGGCAGACTATTGGCTCAAGCAGTTTGGTACTGCGCAGGTTGTTCCTGCTGCCATGCTTTCAGGCGTTTTTAAAGTACTTAATCTCGAACAGGCGCAATCGCGCGGCCTCTCGCTGTTTTGGTCACATGACTTGTCGAAGCTCACCGAATTCATAGACTCGACCCGTTGAATCTGTGCGGTTCGTACCAGGACAAATGAATCGGTCGGGCAATCCGACATAAAGGCAAACTCCGGTCTGCCTTGCTAGGAATGTCGTCCGATACCCAACTGTTTTGTTAAGGCAGACAGGCGAGAGGCCATCCTGTGGCGGATTGAAGCGAAGGACAAGGCGAGCAGCGCATGCGATCGCCTGAAGGCGCGTCAGCGCATCATTCCGGACATGCCCTTGACAGTGCAACAGGCCACGCCAGCGCTGGTCAATGGCAGCTTCACACTGGACGTGAACCCGCCGGCCGATGTGTTGCCAGGCCGCGGTGGTTTGAAGATGTCGTTGCAACCGAAACTCCCCGATGGCACCTTCGGGACGGACAGCCTTCTGGCCACCCGTTTCTGGACCGCGGTGAAAACCGGCACCAGCAAGGACATGCGCGACAACTGGGCGCTGGGCTTCTCGCAGCGCTACACCGTGGGCGTCTGGGTAGGCAACGCCAGCGGTGCGCCCATGTGGGACGTCAGCGGCACCAGCGGCGCCGCACCGGTCTGGGCGGCACTGATGAATTACCTGCATCGCACCGAGCCCAGCCGCGCCCCGGCGTCACCGGCTGGCGTGGTGCAAAGACAGGTGACATTTGCCGATGCAGCGGGCACGCCGATCGAGGCGGCGCGCAGCGAATGGTTTGTTCGGGGCACCGAACAATCCCTGTTTGCTATTGATTCAGGAGCTACCGGCGCAGACAGGACAATGGCTGGAGGCCAAAAATGCTTGAAAAATTCAGGCAGCACGGCATCTGTCGCAGCCCGCATCACCGCCCCCACCAACGGCACCATCATCGCGCTGGACCCCGACATTCCGCCCAACCGTCAACGCGTGAGCTTCAGCACCCAGGGCCGGGAGCTGCGCTGGCTGATGGACGGCAAGCCGTTTGCACGCGGCGCACAAGCGCAGTGGTTGCCCTGGCCGGGCCGGCATGTGGTGCAACTGGTCGATGCCGGCGGCAAGGTACTGGACGAGATTCGCCTGGAAGTGCGTGGTGCAGGTATCCGTTCCCCTTCGCCTGCCCGATAGTGCCACCGGCATTCCCCCCCGGGCCCCATGCCTGCGCAAGCTGCGTGTCAATAATTTCAAAGCCGCAGGACCAGAATTCACGCAGCAGCGCAAGCACCGGCGCTACCATGGCGGCAGCTTCCCAAAAAAAATCTGTTGTCTGGAGACTCCATGCCCGTGATCACCACCATCGAAGACCTGCGCGTTCTGGCGAAAAAACGCGTGCCCCGCATGTTCTACGACTACGCCGACTCCGGCTCGTGGACCGAAAGCACCTACCGCGCCAATGAAAGCGACTTCCAGTCCATCAAGCTGCGCCAGCGCGTGGCGGTCAACATGGAAAACCGCAGCACGGCCACGCAGATGATTGGCCAGAACGTGGCCATGCCGGTGGCGATTGCGCCGACCGGCCTGACCGGCATGCAGCATGCCGACGGCGAGATCCTGGGCGCACGTGCGGCGAAAAAGTTCGGCATTCCGTTCACGCTCTCGACCATGAGCATCTGCTCCATCGAGGACGTGGCGGCCGGGACCGATCGCCACCCCTTCTGGTTCCAGCTCTACGTGATGAAGGACCGCGACTTCATCGAGCGCCTGATCGACCGCGCCAAGGCCGCCAACTGCTCGGCGCTGGTGCTCACGCTGGACCTGCAGATCCTCGGCCAGCGCCACAAGGACCTCAAGAACGGCCTGAGTGCGCCGCCCAAACCGACACTGGCCACCATCCTGAACCTGATGACCAAGCCGCGCTGGGGCCTGGGCATGCTGGGCACCAAACGCCACGGCTTCGGCAACATCGTCGGCCATGTCAAGGGCGTCGAAAACATGGGCTCCCTCTCGGAGTGGACGGCCAAACAGTTCGATCCCGGACTCAACTGGGGCGACGTGGAATGGATCAAGAAACGCTGGGGCGGCAAGCTGATCCTCAAGGGCATCCAGGACGTGGAAGACGCCAAACTCGCGGTCAACTCCGGCGCCGACGCGCTGATCGTGTCCAACCATGGCGGGCGCCAGCTCGACGGCGCGGAGTCGTCGATTCGCGCCCTGCCGCACATCGTTGATGCGGTCGGCAGCCAGATCGAGGTCCACATGGACGGCGGCATCCGCAGCGGCCAGGACGTGCTCAAGGCGCGGGCGCTGGGCGCCAAGGGCACCTACATCGGCCGCTCCTTCCTGTACGGCCTGGGCGCCATGGGGGAGGAAGGCGTGACCAAGGCGCTGCAGATCATCCACCGCGAGCTTGATTTGACGATGGCGTTTTGCGGCCACACCAACATCGAGACGGTGGACAAGTCCATCCTGCTGCCGGGCACTTTCCCGACCTGAACCGGGCAGCGTTTCAAACCATGCCGGGGGAAGCGGGGAAACGGGGAAGCGGCCAACCGTACCCGGCGCGTCGGCGCGGTCCTGTTGGGGAATGCCCCGATGACAACACAAGGCCGAATCAATAAGCTTGCTTATCAATTTTCTGCCGCCATCCCGACCACCTCACGCCATGACTTCTCCCCAGGAACCCACCACCCACACGCCCCCGGTGCGCCGCTTCAAGGACCCGGACTATGTCGAGGTTGCCCCGACACTGGCCGCGCTGCGCGAGCGCATCGACACGCTCGATGAGCAGATCGTCGAACTGCTCGCGCAACGCGCGCTGTGTGTGCGTGACGCCACCCGTTTCAAGCGCGACGCCTTCCAGGTGGCCGCGCCGGCGCGCCAGGCCGAGGTCTTCGCGCGCGTGCGGGCCCTCGCCGCGCGCCATGAAGCCGATTTCCCCGGACTGCCCGATATCATGGAGTCCACCTACCGCACCCTCGTCGCCGGCTACATCGCCGGCGAGGGCACCTTTTTTCACGACACGGAACTGATCACCCCATGAACACCCGCACCACCGCCCGTTTTCCGCTGACCCGCCTGCTGGCCCGCTGCACCGTGGCGGCCACGGTGGCACTTGCCACGGCAGGCGCCATGGCCCAGGCCGCTTCGACAGGCTCAGGACAGGCCTGGCCGAACAAGCCGGTGCGCATCGTGGTGCCTTACGGCGCGGGCTCGTCACCGGATGTGATCGCGCGCATCATGGCCGAAAAGCTCTCGCCGCGCCTGGGCCAGCCGGTGATCATCGAAAACCGCGCCGGCGCCGGCGGCAACAACGGCACCGGCGCCGTGGCCAAAGCGGCGGGCGACGGCTACAACTTCGTCATCAGCACCAACGGCCCGCTGGTGTACAACACCGTGCTTTACAAGAAGCTGCCTTATGACCCGTTCACCGAGCTGCGTCCGGTGGTGCTGGCCGGCGGCCAGGCCAATGTGTGTGCGGTGCGCGCCGACTCGGGCATCACCACGCTCAAGGAGCTGGTCGATGCCATGAAGAAAAACCCCGGCAAGTTCAACTTTTCATCGACCGGGGTGGGCAGCCTGTCGCAGCTCGGCGTGGAGCTGCTCAAGGTCAAGACCGACACCTTCGCGGTCCACATTCCGTACGCCTCCTCGCCGCTGTCCATCCTGGCCATCCTGCAGGGCGACGTGCAGTTTGCCTGCGTGCCCGCGGTGGCGGTGATCCCCCAGGTCAAGGCCGGCAAGATGCGCGCCTTGGCCGTGTCCACCGCCAAACGCAGCCAGCTCATGCCCGACATCCCGACCATGAAGGAAGCCGGCCTGCCCGAGATCGAAAACCTTGCCTGGATGGCCGTGATGGCCCCGGCCAGCACGCCGACCGACATCGTCCGGCGCATGAACCAGGAAATCAACGCCGTCCTCGCGATGCCCGAGGTCAAGGAAAAACTCCACGCCCAGTACATGGAACCCATCGGCGGTTCCGAGCAGGACCTGCAGAAGTTCATGCAGCAGGAATTGCGCGTGATGACCCCCATCATCAAACGCACCGGCATCTCCGTCGAGTAGTATGGCAATCCGGAAGTAGCGAAGCAAGATGAAAGTGATGGATTCCTGCCCAGGGCAAGGCGCAAGCCGCAGCGAAGGCTGTGCGCCTTCGCAAGGGTTGCAACGCCGCCATGGGTGCGAAGGCGCGCTTTCATGTTTCGATATTTTCCGACTGCAGTACTAGAGTCAGCATGATCGGCCTGCGCGTCCAGCGCAGCGCGGCCAGCTTGGCGCAGGTCGATGCGGCGCTGGCGCAGCTGGACAACCAGGCCGGCATTTATTTCGGCGTCGACGCTGGCATTCCCGGGGGACGACCGCCCTGGCTGGCAGGAACTGCGGGCAACGCTGTTCAACGTTATGCTTGCCGGGTGAGTGTCCCTCCCCCTTCCAGCCCGCCGAGGATCCGCCGCATTGCGCACCTCGACATGGATGCCTTTTTTGCGTCCATCGAGCTGCTGCGTTACCCGCAGCTCAAGGGCCTGCCGGTGGTCATAGGCGGCGGCCGGCGCAAGGTGGACGAAGCGCTGATGGCCGCGCAGGGCGAACGCGCGCTGCGCTTCATCCCGGTCGCCCAATTCCCGCTGCTCAAGGACTATGTGGGGCGCGGCGTCATCACCACCGCGACCTATGCCGCGCGCCAGTTCGGCGTGGGCTCGGCCATGGGCATGATGAAGGCCGCCAAGCTGTGCCCGCAGGCCATCGTGCTGCCGGTGGATTTTGACGAGGTGCGCAAGTACTCGCGGCTGTTCAAGAGCACCATCACCGACATCGCGCCGCTGATGGAGGACCGCGGCGTCGACGAGGTCTACATCGACTTCACCGACGTGCCCGGCGGCCAGCGCGAGGGCGGGCGTGTGCTGGCGCGCCTGATCCAGAAAGAGATTTTCGAAAAAACCGGCCTGACCTGTTCGGTCGGCGTGGCGCCCAACAAGCTGCTCGCCAAGATGGCCAGCGAGTTCAACAAGCCCAAGGGCATCTCGGTTGTTTACGAAGCCGACCTGCAGGAAAAAATCTGGCCGCTCCATGTGCGCAAGATCAACGGCATCGGCCCCAAGGCCGGCGAAAAACTGGCGGCACTGGCCATCCACACCATCGGCGAGCTGGCCGCCCAGGAACCGGCCTTCCTGATCCGGCATTTCGGCAAGGCCACCGGCGCCTGGATGCATGAAGCCGCCTGGGGCCGCGATGCGCGGCCGGTGGTCACCGAAAGCGAGCCGGTGTCTATCAGCCGCGAAACCACGTTTGAACGCGACCTGCATGCGGTGCGCGACCGGGCAGAGCTGGGCGCCATCTTCACCAGCCTCTGCGAGAAACTGGCTGACGACCTGCAACGCAAGGGTTACGTGGCCAAAACCATAGGCATCAAGCTGCGTTACGACGATTTCAAGATTGCGACGCGCGACCAGACGGCCGACTTCTACACCGCCGACGGCCCCACCATCCGCAAAACGGCGGGCCTGTGCCTGAAGCGGGTGCCGCTGGACAAACGGCTGCGCCTGCTGGGCGTGCGTGCCGCCACGCTGGTGAAAGCCGGCGAAGCGCCGGTTTATGAGCAAAATCGGGATCTAGCCCAATCGAGACGGGCGCAAGCAGCTACTGAATCAATAGCAACCGACCAGCTGTTCTAAGCCGGCTGCCGCTGCCGGCACGCCTCATTTCAAGGTCGCCAGCCAGGCAATCAGGTCGGCGCGCTCCTGCGCGTCGTCCACCTGAAAGCCCATGCGCTGGCCGGCCACCAGCTCTTCCGGGTCCTGCAGCCAGGTGTTGAGTGTCTGCGGCGTCCAGCGCAGGCGCGACTGCGCCAGTTCGTCCGAGTACCGGTAGCCCTGGAGGCTGCCCACGCGGCGGCCCATCACGCCGCGGTGCGCCGGTCCCACCTGGTTGCTGTCCACCGCGTGGCAAGCCGTGCAACGTGCCTGGTACAGCGCCTGGCCACGCACCGCGTCGCCGGGCGGCGGCGTGCGCCATTCACGCGGGATCGCGCCGCCTTGCGCCAGCGCCGGCCCGGCCAGCAGCAACGTGACGGCTGCGCCCGCCAGGCAGGTCCGAAGCCGGCCCGGCCGCATCAACAAGCTTGCATGCATGAAGTTCATGTCGGAATTACGCAAGGGACGGTCAGCCGGATTCGGCACCCCTTCAAACGAAACCCGGAAATAGTTGAATCCAGCGCGCCGGCAGTGCCGTATCCCTACTGCGTACAACTGATTACATCTTTTTTCAACCCCGCGGCCATGTGCCGCCCCAGGAGCTCTGACCATGACATTCGCCCCCTCCCTGCTGGCCGCCTGTGCGGCGATCCTCTGCGCCGGCGCCAGCCTGAGCGCCCATGCCGACACCGGCAAGCTGCTGCTGACCGGCGGCGTCAGCAGCGTTGACGGCGCGGCCGGCGGCGGCCTGACCCCGTGGGCCGTGATTGGCAGCAATGCCACCGAAGGCGAAATCGGCGGCTCGGCCTTTGTCACCACGGCCGGCACCAAAGACTACGGCCTGAACATCGTCGGCGCGGCCATCGGCATCCACGACCGTTATGAACTGTCGGTCGCCCAGCAGGACTTCAACACCCGCAACACCGGTACCGCGCTGGGCCTGCCCGGCCTGCACCTGAAACAGACCATCGTGGGCGCCAAGGTGCGCGTGCTCGGCGATGCCGTGCTCGACGCCGACACCCTGATGCCGCAAGTGGCGGTCGGTGTGCAGTACAAAACGCTCGGCTCGACCGGGTTGGACGGCACGCTCAGGGCGCTGGGCGCCAAACGCGAAGGGGTGGACCTGTATGTGAGCGCCACCAAGCTGTTCCTGGGCCAGAGCCTGCTGGTCAACGGCACGCTGCGCGCCACCAAGGCCAACCAAAACGGTCTGCTCGGCTACGGCGCCACCCTGGGCGGCAAGGAGAACAAGTACAGCCTGCAGCCGGAGTTCTCGGTGGCCTACCTGCTCACCAAAAACATCGCTGTAGGCGCCGAATACCGTTTCATGCGAAACAAGCTGGAAACCGCCGGACGCGCGGCCGGCCTGGGCAATGGCCTGCGTTCGGAAGACTGGAAAGACATCTTCATCGCCTGGGCACCGAACAAGAACGTTTCCGTGACGCTGGCCTATGTGGACCTGGGCGTGATTGTTCCGGCCACCACCGCCAGCCGCAAGCAAACCGGCTACTACCTGTCGGCCCAGCTGGCTTTCTGAACC
>NZ_NBZV01000048.1 GCF_002379095.1 Polaromonas sp. AER18D-145 | reverse complement strand
GAGTACGTGAATTTGGTATCGTTCTTCTCGGGTCAAGTGTTTGTAGGTCATGGTGCTTCGTTGAGACTGGCTGGTCACAAAGAGCCCATCCTATTGACTCTTGGCCCACCCTATTTCTGAACGTTGCACTTCGTACTTGAATCCGCCCGTTCATTTTTTTTCGACCCACCCTCTTTCAGGAGCGTTTCATGACCCAACCCACCGGCCCCATCTACGACAAGCTGAAAACCCTGGGCATCACCCTGCCACCGGTCTCCACGCCGGCAGCGGCCTACGTGCCTTTTGTGCAGACCGGCAAGCTGGTTTTCCTCTCCGGCCACATTGCCAAAAAAGAAGGCAAAGCCTGGGTCGGCCAGCTCGGCAAGACCATGGGCACCGAGGAAGGCAAGGCCGCGGCACGCGCCATTGCGATCGACCTGATGGGCACGCTGCAGGCGGCCGTCGGTGACCTCGGCAAGATCACGCGCATCGTCAAGGTGATGAGCCTGGTCAACTCGACCGGCGACTTCACCGAGCAGCACCTGGTGACCAACGGCGCCAGTGAACTGCTGGGCGAGGTGTTCGGTCCTGCCGGCAGCCATGCGCGCAGCGCTTTTGGTGTCGCACAAATCCCCATGGGCGCCTGCGTCGAGATCGAGCTGATCGCCGAAGTCGCCTGACCTGACAGGCCGACAACAAAAAAAAAGGGGCGGCCACTGGCCGCCCCTTTTTGCATTCTGACGTTCGTTGAGACGCTGGTAATTCAGCTGGCGCCGGCGGCTCAGGCGCGCTCGGCCACCCAAGCCTGGACCGAGGCCAGCGCATCAGGCAGTTTTGCAGGCTCGGTGCCGCCGGCCATGGCCATGTCGGCCTTGCCGCCGCCCTTGCCACCCACCTGCTGGGCGACAAAGTTGACAAGTTCGCCGGCCTTGAGCTTGCCCACGCTGTCGGCGGTCACGCCGGCCGCGATCTGCACCTTGTCGCCGTCCACTGCGGCCAGCACGATGACCGCAGTCTTGAGCTTGTCCTTGAGCTTGTCCATGGTGTCGCGCAGGGTCTTGGCGTCGGCGCCTTCGAGCTTGGCGGCCAGCACTTTCAGGCCCTTGACATCGACCGCCTGCGACATCAGCTCGTCACCCTGCGATGAGGCCAGCTTGCCCTTGAGCGCAGCCACTTCCTTTTCAAGCGCCCGCACCTGGTCGAGCACCTGGCCGATACGGCCCTGCAGCTCGGAAGGGCTGGCCTTGAGCGAGCCGGCTGCTGACTGGACCGCGGCTTCGAGGGACTGCAGGTAAGCCAGTGCGTTCTCGCCGGTCACCGCCTCGATGCGGCGCACACCCGACGCCACGCCGGCCTCGGCCACGATCTTGAACAGGCCGATATCGCCGGTGCGCGTCACGTGGGTGCCGCCGCACAGCTCCTTGCTCGAGCCTATGCTGAGCACACGCACCTTGTCACCGTACTTCTCGCCGAACAACATCATGGCACCGGTTTTCTGGGCGGCTTCCATGTCCATCACGCTGGCGTCGGTGGCGACGTTGGCCAGGATCTCGGCGTTGACGCGCGCTTCGATCTCGCGGATCTGCTCGTCGGTCACCGGTGCATTGTGGGCAAAGTCGAAACGGGTTTTATCGGCATCGACCAGCGAGCCTTTTTGCTGCACATGGTCGCCCAGCACTTCGCGCAAGGCCTTGTGCATCAGGTGGGTGGCGCTGTGGTTGCGCACGGTGGCGGCACGCACGGCCAGGTTGACACGTGCCGACACATGGTCGCCCACGTTGAGCGTGCCTTGCGCCACGCTGCCGTGGTGGCCGTACACATCGGCCTTGATCTTGAGCGTGTCGCCGACCTCGAAGTGTGCCGAGCCGCTGACCAGTTCGCCCTGGTCGCCCACCTGGCCGCCGCTTTCGGCGTAAAACGGGGTGCGGTCCAGCACCACCACGCCCTGCTGGCCGGTCTTGAGCGCCACCACCGGCAGGCCGTCGGCGTACAGGGCGACAATTTTTCCACTGGCTTCCAGGGCTTCGTAGCCGGTGAACTCATTACCTTCGCCGGTGTACTCGAGCGCGCGGTCCATCTTGAACTTGCCGGCGGCGCGCGCCTGGTTTTTCTGTTTGTCCATGGCGGCGGTGAAGCCGGCCTCGTCGACCTCGACGCCGCGCTCACGGCAGACATCGGCCGACAGGTCCAGCGGAAAGCCGTAGGTGTCATGCAGCTTGAAGGCGACATCGCCGGGTAACTTAAGCCCAGTCCAATTTCGAATGAGGCAATGCAAGTTGGGCTGCCCAGGTAAGACCTTGTCAAACTGCCGCTTTGCCTCCGGTAGCTGATCCCTGTCTACTACAACGAAAATTGCAGGGTTTTTGTTATCTTGACCATAGCCCGTATAAAACAGGTAGTCACAGTCACCATATCTCGTGAGACTCTCGTTAAGGGTGTATTCAGGAAAACTGCTTCTCACTTGTTGGATATCCAGTGACCGATCCAGGATGTCCATGCCAGTAGCTAGAGTCTCAAAGAAACGCTCTTCCTCGGCCTTGAGCACGGCGGTGATGCGCGCCTCGTCAGTCCTGAGCTTGGGATAAGCCTCGCCCATCAGCTTGACCAGGTCGGCCACCAGCTTGTGGAAAAACGGCGTTTTCTTGCCCAGCTTGTAGCCGTGGCGGATCGCACGGCGGATGATGCGGCGCTGCACATAACCGCGGCCTTCGTTGGACGGGTTGACGCCGTCGCTGACCAGGAAGGCGGTGGCGCGGATATGGTCGGCGATGACAAACAGGGATTTGTTGCCGAGGTCCTTCTCGCCGGTCTCGCGGGAAGCCGCCTTGATCAGCGCGTCAAAGATGTCGATTTCGTAGTTGCTGTGCACATGCTGCAGGATGGCGGCCAGCCGCTCCAGGCCCATGCCGGTGTCCACGCAGGGCGCGGGCAGCGGCTTGACCGAGCCGTCGGGCTGCATGTCGAACTGCATGAACACGTTGTTCCAGATCTCGATGTAACGGTCGCCGTCCTGCTCGGGCGAGCCGGGCGGGCCGCCGGCGATTTCGGGGCCGTGGTCAAAGAAGATTTCGCTGCAGGGGCCGCAGGGGCCGGTGTCGGCCATCATCCAGAAGTTGTCGCTGGCGTATTTGGCACCCTTGTTGTCGCCGATGCGCACCACGCGTTCGGGCGGCAGGCCGATTTCTTTCGTCCAGATGTCGTAGGCCTCGTCGTCGTCGATGTACACCGTGGCCCACAGCTTGTCGGCCGGCAGCTTGTAGACCTCGGTCAGCAGCTCCCAGGCCCACTTCAGCGATTCGCGCTTGAAGTAGTCGCCAAAACTCCAGTTGCCCAGCATCTCGAAGAAGGTGTGGTGGCGTGCGGTGTAGCCGACGTTTTCCAGGTCGTTGTGCTTGCCGCCCGCGCGCAGGCAGGCCTGCACGGACGCGGCGCGCACGTAGGAGCGCTTGTCGGCCCCCAAAAACACGTCCTTGAACTGGACCATGCCCGAGTTGGTGAACATCAACGTGGGGTCATTGCCCGGCACCAGCGGGCTGCTTTCGACCACGGTATGGCCTTTGGATTCAAAAAAATCGAGAAAGGTTTTGCGAATGTCGGCGACATTCATGGTGGTTTGGGTCATGACAGATTGATCGTTGGGCAGAAATAGGGGCGTTCTCGGCTAGACTGCGCAAAGCACAGCAGGCCAACTGTGCATTATCGCCCGGCATCAGCGCAGGTGCCCGCCGGTTGCCGACAGGTTTCCATCGAGCGTGGGACGCACGGCGGTCAGAAAATTACTCAGGGACTCAGGCAACACCGCCCCTTTGCGCCAGGCAAGGCCTACCTCCAGGTGCGGCATCGGGTACGCCAGGGTCCTTGCTTCAATGCGATCACCTTCCAGAGACCAGGGGCGGTACAACATGTCCGGAAGCACTGAACACCCGGCACCCGTGGCCACCAGACTGCGCACCGCTTCCACAGAAGAGGTGCGGATCAGTATGTTGGGGTCGGATCCCCCGGCGTTCCACAGCGCGGTAGCCGTGTCGCCCAACTCGTCTGCCTGCAACAGTATCAGTGACTGCTCGGCGAGCTCCCTGGCCTCAATTCTTTCCTCGCTCGCCAAGCGGTGGTTGACCGGACACCAAACGCGCCAGCCCGAGCGAAGAACGGTCTCGGTCTCCAGTGCACGGTAATTCTGCAGTTGTGACACAACGATCAAGGCCACGTCCAACTCACCATTGATCAGCAAATGCTCCAGATAGTCACGCCGGTCTTCAGTGATTTGAACCTGGATCCGCGGAAATACCCGGCGAAACCGGTCCAGCAAAAACGGCAGGTAGTACCCCACCATCAGGCTGGTGACGCCAATGTTGAGGCTGCCTGTGACGGTATGGGGGCGCGAGGCCAGCGCGTCGCGCGCATTGCGCATGGCCACTTCAATCTGGTGGGCATGCCGCAAAAACTGGTGGCCCGCATGGGTCAGGGCCATGCCACGGGCCCGGCGCTCAAACAACAAGGTACCCAAATCGGCCTCGATCTGGGCAATGGCCGCCGACACCACCGATTGCGACACACCCAACTCATGGATTGCCGCCGAGATGGAACCCGATTCCGCGACCGCTATGAAATACCGAATGCTCTTAAAAGATGTACTCATATCGCCATTTCGTGATTTCAGGCACCTTTTTGGCCCATTTAGCGGGTGAACCCGGCAATGCACCTTTTCAAAACCCAGGGTTAACCATTAAACAAATGCTATTTGGTGCAAGGTTTCTGTTTTTCCGATGGATTGTATTGCCATGCGCGTATGGATCAAGCCTATCGCTCTCCCTAAGATGCCAGCAGGCCCGCAAACGCTGGCCACAACAACCCACGTCAGGAGCCTCTTTATGTCACAAGCCCGCGCATTACTCACCGGTTTGCTGGCGGTAGCCGCCGCCGCTTCCAGCTTCGCCAGTCCACCCTCATCCCTTGGCAAGGGTGAAGGGCAACTCAACATCATTGCCTGGGCGGGATATATAGAGCGTGGTGCAACCGTCAAGGAATACGACTGGACCACCGAATTCGAAAAGACATCCGGCTGCAAAGTCAACGTCAAGACTGCGGCCACTTCGGATGAAATGGTGTCTCTGATGAAAGCCGGTGGCTACGACCTGGTCACTGCCTCGGGCGATGCCAGCGGACGCCTGATCGCCTCCAAATTGGTGCAGGAAGTCAACGTGGGCCTGGTTCCCAGCTACAAGAACGTGGACCCGCGCCTTCAAAACGCTTCCTGGCACACCATTGATGGAAAGCACTACGGCGTGCCCTACCAGTCGGGCCCCAACGTACTCATGTACAACACCGATGTGTTCAAAAAGGCACCCGATTCCTGGGGTGTCGTGTTTGAAGAACAAACCCTGCCCGATGGCAAGTCCAACAAAGGCCGCGTACAGGCCTTTGACGGAGCCATCTACATTGCCGATGCAGCGCTGTACCTCATGACAAAGAACCCGGCGCTGGGCATCAAGGATCCCTATGAGCTGAATGAAAAACAATACGCTGCGGTTCTGGACCTGCTGCGGGCCCAGAAGAAATTGACTCACCGCTACTGGCACGATGCCACGGTGCAGATGAATGACTTCAAAAACGAAGGCATCGTCGCTTCCGGCTCCTGGGGCTTCATGGTCAATTCACTGAAAGGCGAGAAGAAGCCGATTGCCTCGGTCATCCCCAAGGAAGGCGCCACTGGCTGGGCCGACACCACCATGCTGCACACCAACGCCAAGAACGTGAACTGCGCTTACAAGTGGATGGAGCATCAACTCAGCGACAAGCTGCAGGCCCCCTTGGCCGAGTGGTTTGGCACTGTGCCGGTGACACCCGCGGCCTGCAAGGCCAAGGCACCTGGTGGCAGCGACTTCTGCAAGATCAATGGCTTTGACGACCTGAACAAGATCAAGTTCTGGAAGACCCCGCAAGCCAAGTGCACCACCCAGGGCACCTGTGTTCCTTATGCCAAGTGGGCGATGGACTACATCGCCATCATGGGCGGCCGTTGATCCGCAAAATCTGAAGGTGTGTATGCCAGTAGCCATCGAGTTTCAACAAGTATCCCGGCACTACGGTGAAGTCAAAGCGCTGGACAGCGTGAGCTTCACCGTGGAAGAAGGCGAGTTTTTTTCCATGCTGGGGCCGTCGGGCTCGGGGAAAACCACCTCGCTGCGGCTGATGGCGGGCTTTGAGCAGCCCACCAGCGGCAGCCTGACCTTGATGGGCAAAGAGGCTTCTGGCACACCGCCTTATGAGCGCGATGTGAACACGGTCTTTCAGGACTACGCCCTGTTTCCGCACATGAGTGTGCTGGACAACGTGGCCTACGGACTGATGGTCAAAAAAGTGGGCAAGGCCGAGCGCCATGCCAAGGCGCTTGACGCCTTGGCCATGGTCGCCCTGCCCGACCACGCCGAGCGCACGCCGGCCCAACTCTCCGGCGGTCAGCGCCAGCGTGTGGCCTTGGCCCGCGCACTGGTCAACCGGCCCCGTATTTTGCTGCTGGACGAACCCCTGGGCGCACTGGACATGAAGCTGCGCGAGCAAATGCAGGTGGAGCTGAAAGTGCTGCACCGCAAGCTGGGCATTACCTTTGTGTATGTCACGCACGACCAGGGAGAGGCCCTGTCCATGTCGGACCGCATTGCCGTTTTCAACCACGGCAGGATTGAACAAATAGCCTCGCCACGTGCGCTGTACCACCAGCCCCGCACCCGCTTTGTGGCGGACTTTGTGGGCAGCTCCAACGTGATCGACACGGCACTGGCGCAGACCATCACCGGACGGGCGCAGGCCTTTGCCGTGCGCCAGGAAAACATCGCCGTGGTCGCGCCCGGCGGCAGCGCCAAAGAGGGACTGCTGCAGGTCGAAGGCGAAGTGCTGGCCATCCAGTTCCTGGGGGCCAGCCAGCGCCTGGAAGTGCGGGTAGGCAACCAGACGCTGACCGCCATGCAGGCAGAGAGCGAAGCCGCGTCCACCCTCGCAGCCCATACCCAGGCAGGCCAACGCGTGGCCCTGAGCTGGTCGCAGCAGCACATGGTGATGCTGGACGTCTGAGGCCCCTGCCATGCGCGCACTCTCCAACTTTTTTTACCAGCGGCGCACACTCACGCTGCTGTTGATCCTGACCCCGCCCCTGCTGTGGTTTGGCGTGGTGTACGTGGGCTCGCTGCTCACCCTGCTGAGCCAGAGCGTCTTTACCTTTGACGACATGAGCATGTCGGTGGTGGCTGAATTCACCACGGCCAATTTCGAGAGCCTCATGGTGCCCGCCAACCTGGACATCGTGCTGCGCACCCTGGGCATGGCCATCGCGGTCACCCTGGGCACCGTGCTTATCGGCTTCCCCATGGCCTATTACATGGCCCACCATGCCAGCCCGGCAGAAAAAGGCTTTTTCTTTGTTGGCGTGATGCTGCCCATGTGGGCCAGCTACATCGTCAAGGCCTATGCCTGGACCGTGTTGCTGGCGCAAGGCGGCGTGATTTACTGGCTGCTGGACGCGCTGGGTTGGCGCGGCGCGCTACAGGCAGTGCTGCAACTCCCGGTGATTGGTGGCGACACGCTGGCCACCTCCAACCTGGGGCGCTTTCTGGTGTTCACCTACATCTGGCTGCCCTTCATGGTGCTGCCGATCCAGGCCGCCATCGAGCGCGTGCCGGCCAATCTGTTGCTGGCCTCGGGGGATTTGGGCGCCCGGCCGTTGCAGACCTTTCGCCATGTGCTGTGGCCGCTCGCCTTCCCGGGGGTGGTGGCGGGCTCGATCTTTACCTTTTCGCTCACTTTAGGCGACTACATCATTCCGCAATTGGTGGGGCCGCCCGGCCTGTACATCGGCAACATGGTCTACACCATGCAAGGCACCATTGGCAACATTCCCATGGCCGCGGCGTTTACCTGCGTCCCCATCGTGTTGATCACCATTTACCTGGCGATGGCACGCCGACTGGGGGCATTCAATGCGCTCTAAGCCAAAAACCTGGCGTCGCCCCAGCCTGCTGCGGGTGGCCGCCTATGCGGGGCTGGCTTTTTTGCACCTGCCGCTGGTGTTCATCGCGCTGTATGCCTTCAACAGCGATGACAGCGGCTACAGCTTCCCCATCCAGAGTCTGACGCTGCGCTGGTTTTACCGCGCGCTGGAGCGCACCGATATCCATGAAGCCATTGCCCTGTCGCTCTCGGTCGCTGCCATGGCCACCGTGATTGCCATGGTGCTGGGCACACTGACCGCTGCCGCCCTCAACCGCGACCGGTTCTTTGGCAAGGACGCCTTCACCACCATGCTGATCATGCCGATTGCCTTGCCCGGCATCGTGACCGGCATTGCGCTGCTGTCAGCCTTCAAGATGATGGAAGTGAACCCCGGCTACTGGACCATTGTGATTGGCCACGCCACCTTCTGCGTGGTCATCGTGCACAACAACGTGGTGGCCCGCCTGCGCCGCCTGCCCGACCGCCTGTGGGAAGCCTCCATGGACCTGGGAGCCGACACGCTCACCACGCTGCGCTACATCATCCTGCCCCAGCTCAGCACCGCGCTCCTGGCCGGCGGCATTCTGGCCTTTGCGCTGTCGGTGGACGAGCTGATCGTCACCACCTTTACCGCCGGGGCCAACCAGACCCTGCCCATCTGGCTCATGGGGCAACTGGGCCGCCCCCGCGAAGCCGCCATCACCAACGTGGTGGCGCTGGCCATCATGGTCATCACCATGCCGCTGATTCTGCTGGCCTGGCGCCTCACCCGCGACGGTGAAGCCAGCCCCAACGCCCGTTGATTGCCCGCTGAACCAAGCATCCCATTACCCTCAATCCTCTGGACTCTCCACCATGGCTGCAACACGATTTCCCACCCGACTCCTGATCAACGGCACCAGTGTCACCGGCGAAGGCCGGGCCGAAAACGTGCTCAATCCGTCCACCGGCGAAGTGCTGTGCGAAGTGCGCGAAGCCAGCGCGGACCAGTTGCGCCAGGCCGTGGACGCCGCCCACGCCGCGTTTCCGGCCTGGGCCGCACTCACCCCCAAGGACCGTAGCGCCTACCTGCTGAAAATTGCCGATGCCGTGGAGGCCCACGGCGACGAGTTCGCCATGCTGGAGTCCCTGAACTGCGGCAAACCCTTGAGCGCCGCCCGCAATGACGAGATTCCGGCCATTGCCGATGTGTACCGATTTTTTGCCGGTGCCATCCGCAACATGTCCGGCAGCCTGGGCGGCGAGTACCTGGCGGGCCACACCAGCATGATCCGACGCGACCCGCTGGGCGTGGTGGCGTCCATTGCACCGTGGAACTACCCGCTGATGATGGCCGCCTGGAAACTGGGCCCGGCCATTGCCATGGGTAACACCGTGGTGCTCAAGCCTTCGGAGATGACGCCGCTCACCACCCTGCGCTTTGGCGAGTTGCTCTCCAACATCCTGCCCCCGGGTGTGGTCAACATCGTGTGTGGCCGGGGCGACACGGTGGGCGCGCCGCTGATCCGCGACCCGCGTATCCGCATGGCCTCGCTCACCGGCGATGTATCCACGGGTAGCAAAATCATGGAATCCGCCGCACGTGGCATCAAACGCACCCACCTGGAACTGGGCGGAAAGGCACCGGTCATCGTGCTGGACGATGCCGACATTGCCAGCGTGGTCGAAGGCCTGCGTACTTTTGGCTATTACAACGCCGGGCAGGACTGCACCGCCGCCTGCCGTGTCTACGCCAGCGCCAGGATTTACGAGCGCCTGGTGGCCGACCTCAGCAGCGCGGTGTCTGGCATCCAGTTGGGCCTGCAGCAGGAACCCGGCGTCGAGATGGGGCCGCTCATCTCGGCCCGCCAGCGCGACCGCGTGGCCAGCTTTGTGGACCGCGCCAGCCAACTGCCCCATGTGGAGATCACCGCCGGTGGCAGCGCCTGGGGCACCGAGGGCTTTTTCTACAAGCCCACGGTGGTGGCCGGTGCCTTGCAGGACGACGAGATTGTGCGCAGCGAGGTGTTTGGCCCGGTGGTGTCCATCACACGCGTCAAGGACGCAGAGCAGGCTGTGGCCTGGGCCAATGATTCGGAATACGGCCTGGCCAGTTCGGTGTGGACCAGCGACGTGGGCCGCGCCATGAACATTGCTTCTCGGCTGCAGTACGGCTGCACCTGGGTCAACACCCACTTCATGCTGGTGTCGGAAATGCCGCACGGCGGCATGAAGCACTCCGGCTACGGCAAGGACATGTCGGTGTATGCGCTGGAAGACTACAGCTGCGTGCGCCATGTCATGGTCAAACACAACGCATAGCCCACGCACCAAGAGACACTTCCTCAAGTAAAGAGCACACGATGACCATTGCAAGCACCCCAACCAACGCCGCCCTCATGGCCCGCCGTAAAACCGCTGTACCACGGGGCGTGGGCCAGAGCCACGAAGTTTTTATCGCACGCGGTGAAAACGCCGAGGTGTGGGACGTGGAAGGCCGACGCTACATCGACTTTGCGGGTGGCATTGCAGTGCTCAATACGGGGCACTGTCACCCTGAAATTATTGCCGCTGTAAAGGCGCAACTCGACAACTACACCCACACCTGCTTCCAGGTGGTGGCGTACGAGCCCTATGTGGAGTTGGCAGAACGAATCAATGCACTGGCGCCTGGCAACTTTGACAAGAAGACCTTGTTGCTGAGCTCGGGGTCAGAGGCGGTGGAAAATGCCATCAAAATCGCGCGCGCCTACACCCAGCGCTCCGGCGTCATCGCGTTTACCAGCGGCTACCACGGGCGCACCCTTCTCACCCTGGGCCTGACTGGAAAAGTAGCGCCCTACAAAACCGGCTTTGGCCCGTTCCCCGCGGAAATATTCCATGCCCAGTTTCCCAATGCGCTGCATGGCGTGAGCGTGGACGAAGCCATCGCATCCGTGGAGAGCATCTTCAAGAACGACATCGAGGCCAACCGGGTGGCCGCCATCATTGTGGAACCGGTGCAGGGTGAAGGCGGTTTCAATGTGGCCTCGCCGGAATTTCTGCAACGCCTGCGCGCGCTTTGCGATCAGCATGGCATTTTGATGATTGCCGATGAAATACAAACCGGTGCCGGCCGCACCGGCACCTGGTTTGCCATGGAGCAAAGCGGTGTGGCACCCGACATGATCACCATGGCCAAGTCCATGGCAGGAGGCTTCCCCATCTCGGCGGTGGTGGGCCGTGCCGAAGTCATGGACGCGCCAGCCCCCGGCGGCTTGGGCGGTACGTATGCTGGCAGCCCCCTGGGTTGCGCCGCCGCACTGGCCGTGCTCAAGGTGTTTGAAAAAGAAAATCTGCTGGAGCGCAGCAGGACCCTGGGCGCACGCTTGACCACACGCCTGCAAGCCCTGGCCGCCCAACACCCCTGCATCGCCGATGTGCGCGGCTTGGGCGCCATGGTGGCGACTGAGTTGTGCAAGAACGGCGACGTGCACCAACCCGATGCCGACCTGACCAAACGCCTGTGCGCGGAGGCCACGCGTCGAGGGCTGATTTTGCTGTCCTGCGGAACCTACGGCAATGTCGTGCGGATTTTGGTGCCGTTGACCGCGAGCGATGCATTGGTGGATGAAGGCCTCCAGATGCTGGAAGCCGCTTTGACCACTTGCCTGGCCCCCTAGGCCTGCAACGATAATGGCCAACACAGACTTTCCACAACTTTTCATCTGCCGCCATGAACTCAACCACTGCCTCACCCCTGTCCCTCCTGAAAGATCCCAGCCTGCTCAAGACCGACGCCCTGATCAACGGCCAATGGGTCAAGGGCACGGCCCGTTTTGATGTGAACGACCCCGCCACCGGCCTCAAACTCGCCGACGTGGCCAACCTCGGCGCCAAGGATGCGGAAGCCGCGATTGCCGCCGCCAACGCGGCCTGGCCCGCCTGGCGCAGCAAGACCGGCAAGGAGCGCCACGCGATTTTGCTCAAGTGGTACCAGTTGCTCATGGCCAATGTCGAGGACCTGGGCCGCATCATGACCGCCGAGCAAGGCAAACCCTTTGCGGAAGCCAAGGGCGAAGTGGCCTACGGCGCGAGTTTTGTCGAGTGGTTTGCCGAAGAGGCCAAGCGCGTCAACGGCGAGACCCTGCCCCAGTTCGACAACAACCGCCGCCTGATGGTGATCAAGCAGCCCATCGGCGTCTGCGCCGCCATCACGCCGTGGAACTTCCCGCTGGCCATGATCACGCGCAAGGTCGCCCCGGCCCTGGCCGCCGGCTGCCCGGTCATCATCAAGCCGGCCGAGCTGACCCCGCTGACGGCGCTGGCCGCGGCCGAGCTGGCCATTCGCGCCGGCATTCCGGCGGGCGTGCTCAACATGATCACGGCCGACAGCGACAACTCCATCGCGGTGGGCAAGGTGCTCTGCGCCAGCGATGTGGTGCGCCACATCAGCTTCACCGGCTCGACCGAAGTGGGCCGCATCCTGATGGCGCAAAGCGCGCCCACCGTCAAGAAAATGTCGCTGGAGCTCGGCGGCAACGCGCCCTTCATCGTGTTCGACGATGCCAACGTGGATTCGGCCGTGGAAGGCGCCATGGCCAGCAAGTACCGCAATGCCGGCCAGACCTGCGTCTGCGCCAACCGCATCTACGTGCAGGACAGCGTGTACGACGAGTTCGTGGAGAAATTCGCCGCCAAGGTGCGCGCCGTCAAGGTAGGCAACGGCTTCGAGGACGGCGTGTCGCAGGGCCCGCTGATCGAGGACGCGGCGGTGGAGAAGGTGGCGCGCCATGTGGCCGATGCGGTCGCCAAGGGTGGCAAGGTGCTGGTGGGCGGCAAGAAGCTGAAAGGCCAGTTCTTCGAGCCCACGGTGCTGGCCAATGCCACGCCCGACATGCTGTGCGCGCGGGAAGAAACTTTCGGCCCCTTCGCCCCGGTGTTCCGCTTCAAGACCGAACAGGAGGCCGTGGATGCGGCCAACAACACCGAATTCGGCCTGGCGAGCTACTTCTACAGCCGCGACGTGGGCCGCATCTTCCGGGTGAGCGAGGCCCTGGAATACGGCATGGTCGGCATCAATGTGGGCGTTCTGGCCACCGAGCATGTACCATTCGGAGGTGTCAAACAGTCCGGACTGGGCCGCGAAGGCTCCCATCACGGCATGGATGACTACGTGGAAATCAAATACCTTTGTATTGGAGACATTCAGAAATGATCATAAATAAATACATTCAATCCGTTGTCTTGGCCTTCAGCGCCACCTTCCTCACCGGGTGTGCGGTCACCGCAGCGCCTGCCAAGCCCAAGGTGGTACTCCAGGTCAGCGACGGCGATGCCGCCAAATGGAACCTGGCCCTGAACAACGCCAAGAATGTGCAGCAGGAATACGGCGGCGCCGACAAGGTAAGCATCGAAATTGTGGCCTATGGTCCCGGCATCGGCATGCTCAAGTCCGACGCGACGACAAACAACCGCATTACCGAGGCCACCAAATCCGGCATTCAGGTCGTGGCCTGCGAAAACACCATGACGACCCAAAAGCTCACCAAGGCGGACATGAACGCGTCCATCAGCTATGCCCGTTCAGGCGTGGTTCAGCTCATGAAAAGGCAGGATGAAGGCTGGGCCTACGTGCGTCCTTGAGGCGCCGTCGCGCTCCCTGATGAAAGAAAAGCCAACCGGCCGGTTGGCTTTTATAATGCAGGCAAACATGCGGGTGTAGTTCAATGGCAGAACTTTTGCTTCCCAAGCAAATAGCGTGGGTTCGATTCCCATCACCCGCTCCATTTATGACTTTCATAACACGTCATAAACAGTCAAAAGTTGAATTAAATCAATAACTTAGGCTCTATTAAGCCGTCAAGTGCCGCCATGAGCACCCATTGCAACGCGGCATAGTTGGGGGTACAAACGGGGGAACAGAACAAGTTTTGTTCTTTTTCCTGGAGTTTGTTCCCCCATGCTTACCGAAATCACCTGCAAGGCAGCATCCTGCCCCACCGGCAAGGCCCGCGCACGATTCACCGACGCCGGGGGCTTGTACCTTGAAGTTTCCCCCAATGAGTCAAAGCGCTGGTTTTGGAAGTACCGTTTTGACGGCAAGGAAAAACGCCTGTCCCTGGGCAACTATCCAGCGGTAAAACTTAAAGACGTTCGCATTGCCCGCGATGACGCCCGCAAACTGCTGACGCAAGGCACTGACCCCGCCCAAAAGCGCCAGCTTGATAAAGCAACATCCCGCGTCAGTTCTGCCAACACTTACGAAAAAGTGGCGCGTGAGTTCCTGACGGTCAAGAAGAAAGAGTGGAGCGAAGTTCACAGCGCGAAGTGGATACGCCTGCAAGAGAGCAATCTTTTCCCCCGGCTTGGCAGTCTGCCACTGACTGAGATTACCGCCCCGCTGCTGCTGGATGCCCTGCGCCGGGTAGAGGCACGCGGCATCATCCAGACCGCCCACTACTTGCGCCAGTACGCTGGCCAGGTGTTCCGCTACGGGATCGCCACGGGCCGCTGTGTCAACGATCCCGCCCATGCGCTGCGTGGTGCCTTGCAGGCCGTGATCGTCAAACACATGGGCGCGGTACTGGAGCCTAAGCAGGCCGGTGAACTGCTGCGCGCCATCGAGGCATATCACGGGCACCCCACCACACGCGAAGCCCTGATTCTGTCTGCCCTGCTTTTTCAGCGCCCCGGTAATATCCGTCAAATGGAATGGACGTGGATTGACTTCGATAGCGCCATGCTGACCATACCGTCAAAGGACATGAAGCGCACCAAGCAAAGCAAGATCAGCGGCAGGCCGCACCTTGTCCCGCTGGCACCGCAGGCCATCGCCTGCCTGAAGCGCATTCACCCCCTGTCTGGTCATGGCCGCTACGTTTTCCCCAGCCTGCTGACCGGCGAGCGCCCCATGAGCGACAACACGGTCAACACCGCGCTGCGCCGTATGGGTTATGACAACACCGAGATGACCGCCCACGGGTTCCGGGCGATGGCGCGCACCATCCTGGGAGAACACCTGGACACTGACGGCGACGTGATCGAGGCCCAACTCGCACACGGAAAATCCGGGCCGTTGGGGAATGCCTACGACCGCACCACCTACATGGCGCAACGCCGCAAAATGATGATCGAGTGGGCAGACTACCTGGACACCCTGCGCATAGGCGCGAAGGTCATCCCGCTACGGGCATAAATACCGCGATGCCCTGACGCGGTTTATTCAGGGCAACAAGGCGGCAGGCAGAGGGTAAAAGGCCCAATGCCCGCCTAACCACAATTGAAAGTGAGTTCAATCATGGCTATCGAAAGTTTACCGCTGGGTCAATATAAGCGCGGTTTTGTTTTAGGCGCAAATGGCCATCAAAACGCGGGGATTGACGTTATGGGCGAAAAAATTCCGCAGCTTCACGCGCTGCTCAAAGTGTTGACTGACACTGAATGGAGTTGGAACGACGCCATCAAGACTGAATTGATATATCTTGCTTCGGGCGTTGCAAACGACATTCATGAGGCATATGAGGAATATCTGCATGAAAGTAATCTCCGCGAGAAAAAATTAGCTGCGTAACTTAGCAACCACCGCCGCGCCTTCGGGCGTGGCAACAAGGATCATGAATTGAGATTTATGAAAAAAGAGAAGAAAAAACCATCTGATTTACTCTCGCCCGCGAGTGTCGCGCGCGTGCGTGAAGCCCGCGCTGCAATGAGTGAGGAAGAGTGGGAAGAAGAATGCCGATTAAGAAACGAGAGCGCGGCACAGATGTGGATCGACATGAAACGAAACTTTGATGCATTCATCAACTCCCCCGAGGGGAAAGCTCGTGAAGCGCTGCGTGTTCGCCTTGAGGAAATTGTCGAAGACCCAGTTATCAGGCAATCGGAGACATGCGTCGAAATGCTCGATGCATTCATTTACTGCGTCAGCTACAGATGGGGAGCCGTAGATTCAGGAGCAATGATCGAGCCACTAGCTGAACACTTCAACAAGGTTAAGGCCGCTAGTGGCGGCAAAGCGAGGGTTGCGGCCGATCCTAAGCAACCACTGAAGGCGACAGTACGGACCTACTGGGATAGATGGCAAAAGCAAAATAATCTTTATTCCAGCAAGGCAGAATTTGCGCTAGACATGCTGCGAATGTTTGGCCCCGAGTCTGATGAAAAGGCACCTCTAAAAAGTGCAGATGTGCTTACCCGTTGGTGTAGGCAATGGAAAAAGGAAAACGCGACTCAGCCAGCCAAGTAGTGACTCAGCCAGCTAAGTAGTGACTCAGCCGGCTCGATGCTATAGATTTAATAGCAAGATAAATTCCTAATGCACCTATGTTCATTCATAAGGTGCATCATGCAACCAGATACTGTTAAACGCCGTCAGAATCGCCCGCAACCGCAATCCCTGCACGCCGTCCAAATTGCTGACGCGCTGCTGAAAATCCAGACGGTTATCTCCGTCACCGGCCTGTCTGAATCGACCATCCGGCGCAAGGTGGCCGATGGCAAATTTCCCCAGCCCATTAAGGACGGCACACGCTGCACCCGCTGGGTTGCGGGCAGTGTCACCAACTGGCTGCGCGCCAAAGTGCTGGCATGAGCGCGGCCCAGAAAAGCGAATGCCAGTCGGGGGACTGGCAAAACGCAAACCTCAAAACAGACGCCGCCACTGTAGCACCTGCTGAAAATATAGGCAAGCAGTACGCGACCCTGCAGGCGCAGTTTGCATTGTTGGGCCATAGCCTGCAACACACCCGCCGCGCCGACGATGGCCGGGTTACCTTTGTTGTCAGTCGCTGGAATCAGTCCCGATTTTTTAGCCATCTGAATGACGTGCGCGCTTTCCTGACTCAGATCGGCGGTGCAGCATGAGCTTTATCCGCGACCGCCTTCCTGATCCTGTCAGCTACTTTGAAAGTCAGGGCCAAAACCCAAAGGGGCCGGGCAAGTGGAAAACAATGGGCTGCACCTTTCACGGCGGCAGTGATTCCATGCGGATCAACTCCACCACCGGCACATGGGTTTGCATGGCTGGCTGTGGTGCGCGTGGTGGCGACGTGCTGGCCTATCACATGGCTGCGCACGGCCTCGACTTCATGAGCGCCGCTAAAGACCTGGGCGCATGGGTTGACGACGGAAAACCCAGCAAGCAACAGCGGCCCAAGCCGCTACCGGCGACGGAGGCAATCCGCGTGTTGGCCTTCGAGTCAACCCTGACAGCCATCGCCGCCGGGAATATCGCCCACGGCGTCCAACTCACAGATAAAGATCGCGCCCGGCTGTATGTCGCCGCCCAGCGCATTCAAACAATATCGGAGGCATTCGCATAATGAACACTCAAGAATATGAGCGCAACATGGCCGGCCTGGACGCCGCTGCTGGAATTGTTGAAAAAACCATCCCAGACGATGGCCCAGACAACCACCGCAACGCGCCGCAGCCTGATCCCGCCTGCCTTTACGGCCTTGTCGGCGATGTGGCGCGGGCCGGTGGCGACACGACCGAAGCCAACCCGTTCGCCGTCGCTGCAAACTTCATTGCCTTCATGAGCTGCGCTGTGGGCCGTGGGCCTTACATGGCCGTGGGCAACACTTGGCACCATACGCGGGGATTCTTCTTGCACATTGGCCGCTCAGGCCGTGGCCGCAAAGGTGACGCCGTGTCGCTTATCAGCCGTATCGAGCGGGCGCTAAAGGCACTGAGCCAAGACGCCACGCCTCAAGTTCACCGTGGCGGCTTGTCAAGTCGTGAAGGGCTGGTGTACCTTATCCATGATGGCTACACCGAGGGAAAAACCGAAGTTGAAGCCGTGCTGGACAAGCGCCTGCTGGTGATCGAGTCCGAGTTTGCCAACGTACTGCACCAAGGCAAGCGCGAAGGCAACACCTTGTCGGCAGCGCTGCGCGACTGCTGGGACGGCGTGAGCATGAAGCCCGCCACGAAAAGCAGCCGCCTTTGGGCAACTGACCCCCATATCGCCATGATCGGCGCGGTAACGCCTGGCGAGCTGCTGGGCCTGATGGCTTCGCGGGAACTGACGAACGGCTTTGCAAACCGTTTCATGATGTTTTGGGCCGAGCGTACCAAGATGCTGGCCTTCCCCCGCGCCACGCGCCAGGATGAGGTGGACGCCCTGGCCCTGCGCGTGCATGAGGTGCTGACGTTCTGCAAGGCCGAGCGCTGGGTAGAGAAAGACCATATGCGCGTGGAGCTTTCAACAGACGCCTGCAAGCTCTACGAAAAGCTCTACCACGGCGAGCTGAACGACAACTCAGCGGGCGAGCGCATCACCGCCCTGATCGAGCGCCGCGCCCCCATGCTGCTACGCATGGCGATGCTGTTCGCCCTGTGCGACCTGACCACCACCGTGGAGGTGCATCACGTCAATGCTGCGCTGGCGTGGGTTCGGTATTCAGTGGAAAGCGTGAAGTTCATTTTTGCAAGCGCCGCCGATGAGGTGGTCGTGGCAGAGACGAACGACACGGCGCAAAAGATCGTGGAGTTCCTGCGCCGAGAAAAACGGGTGACGCGCAAGCAAATCACGGTGAAGTGTTTCAGCGGGCACACCAGCAAAACCCGGATTGATTCCGCGTTGGATGAATTGCTATCGAGCAACCCGCCGCGCATCACGGTTGAAGAAGATCGCAGCGCACCGGGACGCCCGACTAAGTTTTATCAGTTCACTACCGCTAACTATGCGAACAAGGCTAACAACGAGCATCCATGCGGGCTAGAGCATGATTTTTTAGTTAGCGAACAAACTTTTAAAAGCGAACAATCAACCGGGGAACGTGAGTTAGTTAGCGAACTATTGATAGTTAGCAATGGCGAAAAAAACCCGCCAACCCGCGCCAGTGTTGATTATTCGCTTGATTCGCATAGTTCGCACACTTCGCAGGCCGATGCAGAAAAAACTGCTGACGTGGAGGAGTTCTAAGCATGAGTGCTCTGACCGTTTACCGCCGTCTCAGTGATTCCGGCGTGACCGTCTCGAACGATGGCGGCAAATTGGTAGCTTCGCCAGCGGCTCGCCTGACCGATGAGCTACGCGCCTTGATTCGGGACCACAAGCCCGAACTGCTGGAGCTACTGACCGACGCAAGCAAAACCACCGCCGAACTACTCAAGGCCGCCATGCGGGCCTGCGACCACCACGGCGACAGCAAGGCCGCCCGCGACCAGATGCGGGCCGAATGCCTGGCCACACCGCCGGCGCTGCAAGCCGACCTCCTGACTCACTTCAAACAAACCTATCCAGAAAGCAAGACATGATCGATTCCAGCCATATCGACACTATCGCCCACCATATCCAAGCAGCCCTTCATGGTGAGTCGCCGCTGAGCTTCAAGGACCCCGCCGCTGGCAGTCTGGTGCGCAGCATCGGCGCGTTGACCGCCAGAGAAATTTATCAAATAGGCTCCTTGACGATCCAGCTCATGCTGGCGCGTCAATTGGCATCGGCACATGCAGAGCGTGAAATCCGATTAATGCGTGACAGATCGCAACCACTGTGCTAAGCTTTGCGCCAATTGAGCGCAAGAAAATCCCAACGGGTTTTTCAAGTGTTCGCATGAATCGGCATCCCTACGGGAAAGCGCGCTTCTAGGCCATCAATCAATGAATCGGCTTAGGCGTGCTTTTTTTGCGCCTGGGCCACACCGAAAGAACATCATGTCAAAAGCTACATATCACGGCACCGAAGAAAGCGCCCGCAACGCCTGGACGACTCTTTGCGCTAAAAACGGTTTGCCGGAAGCCGTAAACATCGGCACCAACGCATCCAGCCTCTCAGAAGCTGAATTGCACGCCATGCGCAAGACCGCACGCCGCGCCTTGAACACAATCAGCGACACCCTCAAGCCTGCCGACTACACCGACGGCGTGACCGATGCCCTGGTATATGCAGGCAACTCGATTGCAGCGGTAAACGAAGCATTCGAGCGTATGCAAGAAGCTGAAAAATTCTTCGGCAAGCGTCAAGCATCCGGCGCGGCATCGAACGTCATGCGCAACAGCGCAGATTTTGCCAAACACTACAACACCGGAAATTCGCAAGAAGTCGGTGAGTTCGATATTGCCGATTACCTTCGCGGTATCGCAAACTTACGCACTACCCCGAGCGTCAAGAATGCCCTGAGCGTCGGCACCGACACCGCAGGCGGGTTTGCAGTGCCTGGTGTACTGATGCCCGGCATCCTGGGCGCAATGGTTCCTGTATCGGCGCTGCTGACCGCAGGCGCTGGCATTGTTCCCCTTGAAGAAAATGCAAAGACCTACACCGCCGCAGCGGTAAACGCCATCCCCACCGCAGCCTGGAGAGCCGAGGCGGGCACCTTGGCAACCAGTGATCCGACATTCCGCGCAGTGGTGGCGACCCCGCGCAGTTTGAGCTTCATGTTCAAAGTGTCGCGTGAGCTGCTGGCTGATGCTGTGGGTTTGACCGTCGCACTGAATCAAGCCATCGCGCAAGCCTTCGCAAAGGAGCTTGATCGTGCAGGTCTTCGCGGAACTGGCACCGCGCCCGAGCCGCGCGGATTGCTGAACACAGTTGGAATTCAGGCAGTGACCAACGGCGCCAACGGTGCAGCCCTTGCAGGTTATGCAAACCTGTTCAGCGGGTATCAGGCCATTCTGCAAGCAGACGGACCGGCACCTACTGCGGTCATCATGTCGCCGCGCAGCCTGATTAAGCTGGGTGGTTTGGTGGACACGACCGGCCAGCCAGTGAACATGCCCGCCATGCTGCAACCCGTCAAGCTGATCGCCACAAGTCAAGTCCCCAATACCTTGACGGTAGGCACATCAACTGATTGTTCTGAAATCTATGTTGGGGCATTCGACAATATGCACTTCGCCATGCGTGAGTCAGTAAGCATCCAGCTACTGCAAGAGGCTTACGCGGCAACGGGTGAAATTGGCTTTGCCTGCCATGTTCGCGCTGACGTGGTTGTCAACTACCCCGCAGCCTTCGCAGTGGTGACAGGCGTCCGAGCCTAAGCAACAAACACCAGCTCATCGAGAGAGCAACCCCATAGATGGGCTGGTGTACTCCGAGCAGGTGGCTTGCTTGTATCGGGGTATCTCGCGCAGAGAAAAGAGATGGGATTGCATGGCGCAACGGCGAGAAGACGTGGCGCGAGAAGGTTCACCGCAAGCGTTTCAACGCGCTGTGCTGCACACCTTCACCCCTAACAACGGATGCAAGCGCCAAGCACCCCGCCCGGCAGTAAAAGTTTAGAGCTTTTCCCGGCTAAACCGAGCTGTTCGGTTTGCTTCGCTAAACGTGGACAAAAAAAGGGGAAGGCCGGGGGGCTCCAAAGTCTGCCGCTTCGACCCCCCAAACCCGTCAGTTCCCTTTGATTTAACGCTAACCCACAACTTCCCGCGCATACACGCGCCCGCACGCGAGAGAGGACACCGCGCCATGAACCAGACACACGCACCCAGGCCACTGGCCGGGCCGCTACGGGCTCGAATCAACCGGCTGGCACATTCGCACGCCTTGCAACATGAGACACGCCTACGGGCTGCGCTGCTGGCACAGGTACAGACCGCCCGCGATGGTGGCGCATCGTTTGATGAACTGGCCGCGCTGGTTGCCAAGCTGGAAGCCGCGCCGCTTGGGGTGTGGGGGGGGCCTCAAACTTTGGAAGATGGTCATTCTGGACACCACTCTGTCTCTCACGCGCAGAAAATATCCCCCTTTTGAACTTTAATCAAATGCCGCCGCCCCCTAACAATGCCCTGAAACCCGCATGAATGCTGGGTTTGCGGGGTATTTTGAATTCAGCGAATGTTAAACATTTGCTGATTACTTGGGTCGTCTTGCCAATTGCGGATGTGCGTACGAATGGAACAGGTCGGTGTCCAGCGCCAAGGATGCAGAGACTGAGGCGCGGGGTGCCTATTGCCGCACCGCAACGACCCGGCGGCATGGCTGCTGGCGCTTATGACGGATGCCCGGCAAGACCTGAGACTAAGGATTGACGCTGCCCGCGCCTTGATGCCATTCCATCACGTCAAACTGTGACCCAGCGCCAAGGATGCAAAGGCCGAGATTCGTGTCCGTGCCCAGCGCCGGGCCGGGGAGATGTTGGCGGCGACGGAAAAGGCGACTGGGGCGAAGGGCAACCCGAACGGGCGTGGCGCTGAAATTGTGCGGTCGGAGGCAACGACCACACATGCCGCAACCCTGTCCGACATGGGAATCACAAAGGACCAGTCAAGCAATTGGCAAACCCTAGCCGCCATGAGCGACGAACACTTTGAGGCCACGGTAGAGGCTGCCAAAGACACGTCGGGCGAACTCGCTGAGAACGAATTCCGCAAGGACTTCACGCCATCGGAGCGTGTGGCTATTGGCGAGGCGATTGAAGTCGAACTTGGACAACAGGCCGAGAAGCGCATGAAGGCTGGCGTACAAAGCCCTCCGGAAAATTTTCCGGAGGGTAAGGGTGACACCCGCGACCTAGTAGCCAAGGCTACCGGCTTCGGCAAGTGGTGACCCCGCGCGCGCGAGGTACTTGGAAAAGTGCAGTCGTGTCTATCGACCGCACTACAGCCCGTGAGATTGTGCTGATGTGTCGCGGCCGATGAACAGGAATAGAACCAGCTTGCTGGGGGAACAAACGGGGGTAAGTTTGTTCCACCGAACGCCGAAATCTAGCACTGGCGCGGCTTAGAAACAACACTTCGATTCCCATCACCCTCCACATCTTCCCACCCCGGCCCCCGGCCGGGGCACCTCTCACGCGGCGACCGCCGGACTGTCAACCACCACCGCGCCTAGGGTGAAGTAAAACGTCGCCCCCTGCCCTTCGGCAGCCTCGGCCCAGACCCGGCCCCCATGCCGGTCAATGACGCGCTTGACGGTGGCCAGCCCGATGCCGGTACCGGCGTAGTCCGTGGAGGAATGCAGCCGCTGGAAGGTTCCAAACAACTTGTCGGCGTAGGCCATGTCGAAGCCGGCGCCGTTGTCCCTGACGAAATAGATGGCCTCGCCGTCCCCGCCGGTGTTGCAGCCCAGATCGATGCGCGCCAACGGCTGCAGGGACGTGAACTTCCACGCATTGCCCAGCAGGTTCTGGATCACCACGGACAGCAGGAGCGGATCGCCAAGCGCCAACAGGTTCTCCTGGATGTGGATATCCACCTCGCGCTCCGGTTCCCGCTCCTGGCACGCCTGAACCACCTGCGTGGCGATCCTTGCCAGATCCACCGTCCCGGCGCGCAACGGGTCCCGCGACAGCTTGGCGAGTGAAAGCAGTCCTTCGATCAGCTCACCCATCTGACGGGTGCCGGCGCGGATGCGGCTGAGGTAATGCTTTCCCTTTTCGCCCACTTTGTCCGATGCCATGCGCTCCATCAGCTGGCTGAATCCGTCGATGGTGTTGAGCGGGGAGCGCAGGTCGTGTGATACGGAATACGAAAACGCTTCGAGTTCGCGGTTGACGGCCTCGAGTTGCGAGGTGCGCTGCCGCACCCGCTCCTCCAGTTCGGCATTGAGGCGCAGGATGCTTTCCTGGGCCTGCTTGCGTTCGGTGATGTCCTGGGTCGAGCCGTGAAGCCGGATGATATGCCCGCCGTCATCGCGCACCACTTCGCCAATCACCCTGACCCAGACCCGGCGTTCGCTGCCAACGATGATTTCCATTTCTTCATCAAAGGGCGTTCCGCTGTCGATACATGCTTCGACAACCGCTTCCATCTTCCCGCGCCACTCAGGCACCACATAAAACTGCAGCGCTTCCTGCAGGGAGGGCGTGGTTCCGGGCGGCACCTCATGGATTTTGCAGACTTCGTCGGACCAGATCACATGATCCGAGGGCAGTTCCAGCATCCAGCCGCCTATCCGCGCGGTGCGCCCTGCAATCCTGAGCAAGGCGTCGCTCTGGTGCAGCTTGTCCTGGATAGCCCGGCGTTCCGTGATGTCTTCGGTCACCGAGATGATGTGTGTGGCCTCCCCCGACGCAGACCGCACCATGGACACCGTGGAATGAACCCACACGGCGGAGCCATCCTTTTTCACATACCGTTTTTCTTCCGAGAAGCTCTCCAGCTCGCCGGCCAGCATCCGGTCCCTCTGCGCGGCGTAGCGGACCCGGTCGTCGGGGTGGGTCAACGCGCGGGTGTCCATGGCCTGCAACTCTGCCTCGGAGTAGCCCACGATGGCGTAATAGGCCGGATTGGCCATCAGGAAGCGTCCGTCGGGCGTGTTCATCACGATGCCTGTTGCAGCGGTTCCGAACATCAGCTGAACCATGTCCTGGCTGACCTTGAGCTGCTGCTGCGCCTCAGTCCGCCGCAACACCTCGGTCTGCAGCTGCCGGGTGCGCTCACGAACACTGCGGCGCATTTGCAGGTTCCAGAGAAGCACCAGGGCCAGCAGGGTGACGACGCCAAAGCCGGCACCGGTCAGCCATCGCACCAGGGAAGGATGCAAGCCCGTCTGCGGTTCGAACATCAGCCCCGCCAGGGAGTAGTCCGCCTTGACCATGCCCAGGCTCACCAGCGTCCGCGCGATGGACTCCAGCCGCCCGGGGTTCAGATGCCCGATCTCCACCAGGTCGGGCAGTACCAGGGGCCGCATCTGCATCGCCTCGCCCAGCAGCGCCTCGCGGGTCAGTCCCCGTTGCCGGACACCTTTCATGCCCGTGATCAGATCGGCGATTTCCTGTTCGTGGGTGAAGGCATATACCCAACCCTTGCGGGTGGCACGCAGGAATGCGGCCGTACGTTCAGGGGCTTTCGCTGCCTGGGCCTCGGTCGTGAAGAGGATGTCGCCATAAAAATCAACACCATAGTCCAGGCTGCGCATGGTCGCAGGCGCCACGCCCTGGGCGCGAAGCATGGCAGGTTCCACCGTCGAATAGGCCGACACGGCGTCCACCCTGCCCTCGATCAGGTCCTCGAGCTTCCAGGACTGCGGGAGAATGTTGACGCGCTGGGGGTCAATGCCCTCGCGCTTGAGCATGGCACGCAGCTGGATGCTGCCCTGACCCTCGGAGAGCATGACCCTGGCGCCAACCAGGTCGCTGGGAGCGCGAAGACGGCGGTCCGCCCGGCTCATGAGGACGTAAGGCGAGTGCTGAAATATCGCCGCCAGCGCCACCAGAGGCTGCCCGTTGATGCGGTTGATCAGCAGGTCCGAGTCGCCAATACCGTAATGCGCGTCGCCTTTGAGAACCGTGGCAATCACCGGCCGGTTTGCACCGCCCTCGCGAATCGTGACGTCCAGGCCTTCCTCGCGGTAAAACCCCTTGGCCTGGGCAGCGTAATAACCGGCAAACTGGAACTGGTGCAGCCACTTGAGCTGCAGGGTGACGCGCTCGGGTGCTTTGGTGTCGGGTGCGGCATGGGCCGAACCTGCGCATGAGAACCAAAGCGCAATGACCGCAAAAATCGCCGCTCCAGCCACCGACCGCCCCACCGGATTCAGCAAGGACTTGGGCAAGCGGCGCGAGCAAAACATCGTGAATTCAGTCTAGCATGCGCATGTCTTTTTTCGGGGGAAAGTACGACGCCCGGCACCTCGCGCCATGCTCTTTTTTTGATAGCTACTCCCGCAGGAATAGAGCGCGCTCCAGCCATGAATGCCATATTCCGGCATCTGACCGTGCAGGCCGGTGGCCAGCCAATGCCAAGTTGCGCGCCACCAGCCTCCGGAGCGACGCGTCCCAGCCTGAAGAGGTGGCAGGGGAAAGCTTGTCATTGCCTCCAGACGGCGCGAACGCCGCATGAAGGCGGAATAGCCGCTCAGAGCAATTTGCAGCCGGTCTTGGCCTGCAGGGCTTCGAGGGTGACCCCGGGTGCCAGTTCAACCACTTTCAGGCCCTGCTGCGTGACGTCCATCACGGCCAGATCGGTGATGATGCGGTCCACCACACCAACCCCGGTCAGGGGCAAGGTGCATTTTTCGAGGATTTTCAGGTCTTCCGTGCCGTCTTTCTTCTTCGCGACATGCTCCATCAGGATGATGACCCGCTTGACGCCGGCCACCAGGTCCATGGCGCCGCCCATGCCCTTGATCATCTTGCCCGGAATCATCCAGTTGGCCAGGTCGCCGTGTTCGCTGACCTGCATGGCCCCCAGGATGCTGAGGTTGATCTTGCCGCCGCGGATCATGGCGAAGCTGTCGTGGCTACCGAAAATCGATGAGCCCTTGATGGGGGTCACGGTCTGCTTGCCGGCGTTGATCAGGTCGGCATCCACCTCGTCCTCGTACGGAAACGGACCAATGCCCAGCATGCCGTTCTCGCTTTGCAGCCACACCTCGATGTGGTCGGGCACGAAGTTGGCCACCAGCGTCGGGATGCCGATGCCGAGGTTCACATAAAAACCGTCTTCGAGTTCCTGCGCCGCGCGCGCGGCCATTTGATCCTGGGTCCATGCCATGTTCGTGCTCCTCAAACTTTACGGTCGCGGGTGGTGCGCTTTTCAATGCGCTTCTCGGGCGTGGGGTTGTGCACGATGCGGTGCACATAGATGCCGGGCAGGTGGATGTCGTCGGGCGCCAGCTCGCCGGTGGCGACGATGCGCTCCACCTCCACGATGCAGACCCTGCCCGCCATGGCGGCGGCCGGGTTGAAGTTGCGCGCCGTCAGGTTGAAGCGCAGGTTGCCCGAGCGGTCAGCGATGTCGGCCTTGACCAGCGCCACATCAGGCACCAGCGAGCGTTCCATCAGATAGGTTTCGCCATCGAACTCGCGCAGTTCCTTGCCTTCGGCGACGAGGGTGCCGACACCGGTTTTCGTGAAAAATGCAGGGATGCCCGCGCCGCCCGCGCGCAGCTTCTCGGCCAGTGTGCCTTGCGGCGTGAACTCCAGCTCCAGCTCGCCGGCCAGGTACTGGCGCTCGAACTCCTTGTTCTCGCCCACATAGCTGGAAATCATTTTTTTGATCTGCCGTGTCTCGAGCAGCTTGCCCAGGCCGAAGCCATCCACACCGGCATTGTTGGAGATCACGGTCAGGTTTTTGACCTGGCTGGCTTTCAGCGCTTCGATCAGGGCCTCGGGAATGCCGCACAGGCCAAAACCACCGACAGCCATCAGCTGACCGTCCTTGACGATACCCTTCAGGGCCTCGTCAGCGGAGGGGAAAAGTTTATTCACAAAAATCTCCTGCAGAGCTTCAACACGAACTTCAAAAGCCTTACGATACTACCTATCCACGTACGTAGTTATCCCTAAAGTCAAACCCGCACGCCCGGCTCACCTGCACCACCATGGACATTGACTACCGCCTGGCATTTGATATGGCCCCCGTGGGTCTGGTGCTTTCGCGCAACCGGGCCATTGTGGACTGCAACCAGCATCTGTGCGAGATGTTCGGGGCCACGCGCGAGCAGCTCACCGGCCAGTCGTTCCAGATCCTCTACCCGAGCGCGGACGAATATGAGCGCATAGGCGCGCGCATGCTGCCCATCCTCAATGCCAAGGGGCACTACGCCGACGACCGCATCATGAAACGCGTGGACGGTCGCCTCAAGGGCGAGACCTTCTGGTGCCATGTCACGGGGCGCGCGCTGAACCGGGCCGCACCGCACGAGTCCGGCATCTGGACCTTCGAGGATCTCAGTTCACGCCGGCCCGTCAAGGCCGAACTCACCGCGCGCGAACGCGAGGTCGCGGCGCACCTGATGGACGGCCTGACATCCAAGGAAATCGGCCGCGCCCTCGTCATCAGCCACCGCACGGTGGAGATCTACCGCGCCCGCCTGATGCGCAAGTACAAGGCATCCACGACCGCCGACCTGGTGCACAAGCTGATGGCGGGTTGAACCAGTCACTCCTCTATTGATAGCGCTTTGCGTTTGCCTGCAAAGGGCTGACGGCCTTTTTGGCCCTTATTTTCCTAAATCATCACCCTGGAAACCCGCAGAGGTCTTTCCTCCAGCTTGTCCTGTTCGGGGCCGCCGTCCGTCACGCCCAACTGGTCGAACGGCAGCGCCTGCTTGACCAGCACCACGGTGCACGGCGCCGCCATGGCGACCCGGATGGGCACCGTGGCCAGTAGCCGCTGCATTTGCAGCCCGTGGGTGGCCGCGCCCATCACGATCATGCTGACCTGGTTGCCTTGCGCATAACGCAGCAGGGCCTGGGCGACGTCACCGTTTTCGAGAATGTGGAAGGAGACGGTCTGGCCGCCCAGGTCCAGCGGCTGGGCCCACTGCTGCAACATGCCGAGGTAGCGCCGGTGCACCGTGGTCTCACTGGAGGCGCTATCGTGGCCCGGCGTTTCACCGGGGTCAATCACACTCACGCAGGCCAGCCGGGCACCGGGCACGGTACCGAGGGCACGCGACACCGCCCCGCGCAGGGAGTACAGGGTGGCATCACTCACGTCACGGTTGGGAACGGCCACCATGATGATGGGCACCTCGTCAATCTGCCGTGACGGCAATGCGCTGGGCTGGTAGTGCATGCCGGCGGCGCGCACCCAGCGTTTCAGGTGCGCCCAAAACCCGGTGGCCCGGACGCGGCACCCGAGCTCGGTCACCTGCACCTGCTGCGGATGGGACAGGTCGAAGGCCAGGTGCGCGGCGGATGCGTAACGCCGCGCGGCCTCCGGTTCCAGGCAGCGCAGGACCACTTGCTGCAGCCATTCGGGAAGCTCCGGGCGCCACTTGCGCGGCGGCACCGGGTCCATCCACAGGCGCTGGCGCAGTCCGCCGGTGGTTTGCGGATTACCAAAAGGAAGCTCACGCGTGGCCAGCTCGTACAGCATGACACCGATGGCAAAAATGTCGCTGCGCGGGTCACCGCGCATGCCCACCACCTGCTCGGGCGCCATCCAGGTGGGCGATCCCACGGCGGGGCGCAACTCCTCGGCCAGCAGGTCCGGGTAGTGGGCGTGGCAGGACAGGCCGAAGTCGAGCAGCACCGCCAGGCCGTCCGGCCGGATCAGCACATTGGCCGGCTTGAGGTCCAGGTGGCAGACGTCCTGCAGGTGCAGGCTGTGCGCGGCCTGCGCCACGGCCGCGCCGAGCCGGGCGATTTCTTCAGCCGGCAGCGGTGCGGGGTTGTCGTCCAGCTGCTGCTGCAGGGTGCGCCCGGTCACCTGTTCCATGACCAGGTAAGGCAGCTTCGCCAGGTCGCCGGCGGCCACCAGGCGCGGCACGTGCGGCCCGGTGAGCACGGACAGGATTTGCCGCTCCACTTCGAACCCGACGATGTTCTCCGCGCCGTCGCCCTCGGTCATGCGCGGCACCTTCATGACCATGGGAAATGGCTCGCGCTGCGCAGCGCCCGCATAAGCGACCTGGTAGATGTGGGCCATGCCGCCGGCATGCAGGCAATCGCCGACCTCGAACCCGTCAATCACCGTGCCCGGGTCCAGCAGCTTCACAAGCCCTGCTCCAGCCGTTTCGCAAAAACCTCCGGCAGCCCCACGGCCCGGATATCGGCCGCCGCCGCGAGATGGTCATAAGCGACCCGGTGAAAGGTCAGTTCGGCGCGGACCGCATCAAAAATTGCATACATCGCGTCGGTGTCCCCATCACGCGGCTGTCCGACCGAGCCCACGGTGGCAATCCAGCGGCGATGGGGCGGTACCGGAATGGCGGCGCCCGACGTCGGCGCAAAACGCAAGAGGCGCTGGCTCGCACCCCGGAAATAAAGGGTCTGCTGGTGCACGTGGCCGCCAAAAACATAACGCACGCGCGTGTCCGTGCAGGCCGCATGGAGGCTGGCCTCGGCCCGGTGCCCGCTGTCGACATACAGCCAGCGCTGCGGCGCGTCGGCGCTGGCATGCACCAGAAACATGGCGCCGTCGGTGGCGGTCAGCGGCAGGCCGGCCAGGAAATCCAGGTCGGCGGGCGCCAGTTGCGAGCGCGTCCACGCCGCCCCACCCGCGTCCATCGTGCCGGCCTGGCCCTGCGGAGCCACCGCCAAGGCGTCATGGTTGCCTTGCAGGACAATGGCGCCGTCCTGCGCCAGCTCGCGCACCTTGCGCACCACCTGGACAGGTTGCGCTCCGTAACCCACCAGATCGCCGAGCACGGCGAAACGCTGCGCCCCCTGGGCGGCAGCGTGCTCCATGCAGGCGTCCAGCGCGCGCAGGTTGGCATGAATGTCGGACAGCAGGGCAATTTTCATCGGTCGTTGCGCACATCATCACCCGTAAACCTGATGCCAGGCTTGCATCGGCAACCGGACGGCATGGGGCCGCCTCCATGCCTGAGGGCGGCTACACTCACCGGCCAGATTGCTATCATATTAATAGCTAATTGCGCATGCAATCATTGGGCTGGAGGCCAAAAACACTTCAAAACAGAAAGTGGTCCAAAAATGCACCGGTAGCCCACGCTGGCTGGCTGCCCGCTCAGAGGGCGCCCGAACCGGGCTCGCGGCGGATGGACTCGCGTGAACGGTGGTCACGCAGCTTGTCCAGCGTGTGTTCAAGTACCCGCTTGAGTTTCTCGCTCGCGCCCCGGAAGGCTTCGTCCTGGCTGGAGGCGTGGTGGTTGACGGCCAGCGGCTCGTGGTGCGCAAGCCGCGCCTCGATCATGCAGCGCTTGTGGTCGATGCTGACCTTGTCGCTGTTTTCGTCGCTCATGTGCACCTCGATGCGGGTGATGTCGTCCTTGAAGCGGCTCAGCGACTCGTTGAGTTCCGTACTCGCCCACCGCTCAAACGACTCACCGGTATGGATGGTGTGGTTGGAGTTGACTTGAACTTGCATGTCGTTTTTCCTTTCTGGGTCGGCAAGGTTCGGCGTGAAGGCCGGGCTGCCATGAAGTCACACGACGGCGACTGAAAATTCATTGTGCGCCCTGCCCGCCTGATGGCGTGTAGTCCGCATTCCCCCGCCCAAGTAGGGTGACTGAAAACCCGCAACGTTTCGCAGCACCGTCTGCCGGCAACAGTCGGTCTTTCTGCCCGCAGGCACGGCGGAAAATCGGGCGCGCACCGTTGAAAGCATCATCATGAAAAACGGACCCCGAAGGGCCCGTCTTTCACTCACCAGCCAGGCTGGATCATTTTTCGCCGGAAGCGATCTCACCTTTCTTGAGGGCGGCAGCGGCCGCGGCTTTGCGCTTGGCTCGGGCCGCAGTACGCTCCTGCTTGGTGGCCGCCTTGGCGGTGCCGACACCTTTTTCCTCGGCTGCGCGCGGCGCGACGGGCTTGGCGGCAACAGCGGCGCCTTCCGCTTTGCGACCAGCCTTGGCAGTGGCTTTTTCCGCGGGCGTCGCCTTGGGCATGGTCTGGCCCTTGGATTGTTCGGCGTCGGCTTCACCCACTTTGGTCTGGGCGAAGGCACTCACGGCCAACATCTGTGCGAGAACGAGGCTCAGGGGAAGCAACAGTTTTTTCATGAGAAATCTCCCGGATGGTTGATGAACGATAAATTTAAGTATTTCATGCTACCGATATTCCGAACTTGAGCTTTATCAACTGGACAGCTTGAACCAGAACCCCCCACTGCGGGGCTTGCGGCTTGCAGCCTAAGGTGCCGTCTGCTGCCGCTGGTACTCCTTGCGTTTCATCTCGAGGTAGGCGGCACGGTCGACTTCATACAGCTGGCGGGCAAATTTCTGGGTCGCCGAGAACCAGCCCTCCAAGCCTTTCTCGAAGCGTTGCGGTGGCGGCACCGACAGCGCATCAAGGTAGGACTCAATCGCAAGGTAGTAACGCATCGTGTTGCGCTCCACCACGCCGCGCACCCCGCCGATGAGTGGCGGCGGCTCGCCGGACGAAGCCGCTGCGGTCGGTGTGAACCCGACCTTTCCGCGGCCAAGGGTCGCCAGATACAGCTGCATGGCGACACGACCCGCGCGCCCATAGGCGAACGAGTACCGCATATGTATGAAGCTTTGCCCCTGCGCGATCGGGACGGCCTCGAGCAGGATCTTGTAATCATGCGTATCCAGCGGTCCATCCGCCGCTTCGAGTTCGACCGCCAGATAGTCCGGATCTACCGCGACCGGGCGGTACGAGAAAAGAACCGTGGACGCTTCGAGCAAAGGCCGGTCATGCTTGCGACCGATCCGCACATCCAGCTGGGTGCTTCCCCCGGCCGGCTTGGCACGGCAAAACTTGATGTTCAGATGCAGGATCAGCATGTCACACCAGTGCCTGGGGTCGCTCAGCTCGGCGCTGACCGTCCCGAACGGGTGCTTGACCAGGGCGTACACATCACCTTCCAGCTGCTCGGCACTTTCCGTCGATGCCAAGTACAAGGGACCCTGAAATTGATTGCTGGCAAGTTGAGGACCCAAGGCCACATGCTTGGCACGCAAAGCCGCAGGCCCAAGCGCCTGCGAGCCGCCGGCGCCCCAGACAGGTATAAACAGCCCCAGCCAGAGCGGCAACACAAGGGCGTGGCGGGCGACCCGCTGGATGGCATGGAAAAACCACATCATGCGAGCCATTATGGGCAACCGTTTCGCCATGGACTTCGCGGCAGATCATGAGTTGTGAAGCTAATGCATCCCGACCTGCCGCCCCGTTCTTCTACTTGCCGTCGATCACCTCGGCAGCGGTGCGGAAGGCATCCACCGCCGTGGGCACACCGCAATAAACGGCGGCATGCAGCAACACCTCCTGAATTTCCGCAGACGTTGCGCCGTTGTTGAGCGCCCCGCGCACGTGCGCCTTGAGTTCATGCTGCTTGCCGAGCGCCGTGAGCATGGCCACGGTGATCAGGCTCCGTGTCTTGCGCTCCAGACCCGGCCGCTGCCAGACATCGCCCCAGGCTTTGGCGGTGATGTGTTCCTGAATAGGACGGGTGAAATCGGTGACATTGGCGAAAGCATGGGTTACAAAATCTTCGCCCATCACCTGCTTGCGGGTGGCGAGGCCTTTGTCGAATTGGGATTCCATGGGTTGTGTGCTCCTGGGCAAATCACCAGCATAGCCGCTGACTCCCCATAAGCCTGCGCCTATCGCGGCCTTGAGCAATGACTATGGACTTGCCATTGCTCTTTAAATAGTCAAGAGCGAAAATAAACGAACAATCAATAGCATAAAACTATTAATTGACCAACACCTTGTCGCCTGCGCCGACAAGGCCAGCCCCATTGACCCGAAGGAACGCATCATGACCAAATTAACCACCGCCGCCGGCGCACCGGTCCCCGACAACCAGAACACCATGACCGCCGGCCCGCGCGGCCCGGTGCTGCTGCAGGACGTCTGGCACCTTGAAAAGCTGGCGCATTTTGCCCGCGAAGTGATTCCAGAGCGACGCATGCATGCCAAGGGTTCGGGTGCCTTCGGCACCTTCACCGTGACGCACGACATCACGAAATACACCAAAGCCAAAATCTTCTCCGCCATCGGCAAAAAGACGGACCTGGCGATCCGTTTTTCCACGGTAGCGGGTGAGCGCGGTGCCGCTGACGCCGAGCGCGACATCCGTGGTTTTGCCATGAAGTTTTATACCGAAGAGGGCAACTGGGACCTGGTCGGCAACAACACGCCGGTGTTCTTTTTGCGCGATCCGCTGAAGTTTCCCGACCTGAACCGCGCCGTCAAGCGCGACCCACGCACCAACATGCGCAGCGCCGAAAACAACTGGGACTTCTGGACCCTGCTGCCCGAAGCCCTGCACCAGGTCACCATCGTCATGAGCGACCGCGGCCTGCCCAAGTCCTACCGCCACATGCACGGCTTCGGCAGCCACACCTTCAGCTTGCTGAATGCGCAAAACGAGCGCTTCTGGGTCAAGTTCCACCTGCCCACGCAGCAGGGCATTGAAAACCTGACTGATGCCGAAGCCGAAGCCCTGGTCGGCAAGGACCGCGAAAGCGCGCAGAACGATCTGCTCAACGCCATCGACAACAAGGACTTTCCGCGCTGGAAGCTGCAGATCCAGGTCATGCCAGAAAAAGACGCGGCGACCTACCACCTGAACCCGTTCGACCTGACCAAGGTCTGGCCGCACAAGGACTACCCGCTGATCGACGTGGGGGTGCTGGAACTCAACCGCAACGCCGAAAACTACTTTGCCGAAATCGAGCAGCTCGCCTTCAACCCGGCCAACGTGGTGCCGGGCATCAGCTTCTCACCCGACAAGATGCTGCAGTCGCGCCTGTTCTCCTACGGTGATGCACAGCGCTACCGCCTGGGTGTGAACCACCACCAGATCCCGGTGAACGCGCCAAAATGCCCCTTCCACAGCAACCATCGCGATGGTGCCATGCGCGTCGACAGCAACAATGGTGCAGAGATCGGCTACGAGCCCAACAGCAAAGGCGCATTGCAGGAGCAGCCGGATTTTGCCGAGCCGCCGCTGTCGATTGAGGGCGCAGCCGACCACTGGAACCACCGCGTCGACGAGGACTACTACTCGCAGCCGGGTAACCTGTTCCGGCTGATGACACCGGCGCAGCAACAAGTGCTGTTCGAAAATACCGCCCGCTCGGTCGGCGGTGCATCAAAGGCCATCCAGGAACGGCATATTGCCAATTGCACCAAGGCCGACCCGGCTTATGGCGCGGGTGTGGCGAAGGCACTGGAGGCCCTGGCGAAGGGTGCGGCGTCGCCTACGCCGAATCCTGTGGTCTGAGCTTTTGAACCGCGGGCCTTACGCCGCGACTCGGGATCATTCGGGACAGCAGGATCTGACTCCCCACTCCCACCCCTAGCCCCTTGCTCCCTCGCCCCGCTGGGCGATGGAGGGGGACTTCATTTGGCCGCGTGTGCTGCGCTCGCGTGTATGAATGACTGGCGCGTATGGGTTCGACGATGACGCGCTCTGCGCGTCATCGTCTTCCCGCATTTCTCTTCGTTCCCCCAACCCGTTTGGCTGGGCCGAGCAGCGCAGATGGAGGCGGGATCAGGGCCGCAGTTGTCCGAGCGCAGCGAGTTCTGCGGACCCCCGCCGCAATCGAGCAGCGCAGGTTGCCTGGAGCGAAGCGGAAGGACCCAGACCATCGGGTCGCCTTTTCTTTTGCTTCCTTTCTTTTGGCGACTGTATGGACTGGACACATACGAAACAGGTGTTCGGAGACATAGGAAACACTTCTTCAGCGCCATTGGCGCAAGGAGAAGCACATGCCCTGGCAACCGAGAG
>NZ_NBZV01000047.1 GCF_002379095.1 Polaromonas sp. AER18D-145 | reverse complement strand
CATCCAGGCGGTGTCGGCGCCGTTGAGGGTATCGGTGGCCACCACCGGCGTTACCGGTTCGGCAGGCGCGCTGGCAGCCGGCACGGCGGACGCGGCCTCTGCAGGCGCCGGCGTCTGCGCCCCGGCCAATGTGGCGGCCAACAGCAACCCGAGACCCCAACCCAATGTGACGAACCGCTTGTGGTGCATGGTGATTTCCGATGTGTGCCGAATGGAGCGAACATCTCGTAACAGGCATAAGTCGTGCCATGCTGCCGGCGCCCTGTCCCACCGCACCCGGAACAGGGAAGGGAAAGTCCCGATGCACTATGTGGGTGCGCGCACTAAAGTCAGTGATCTGCATACGAGCCAAGCTGCTCGCAGAGGGCCGAGGAGACAAACTCGCACAAGCACAACAGAATTGGCATCCGAAGAGATGTTTTTTACAAAGCGCCGGTCAACCCGGCGCTTTTTTTTGCCCGCCCGATCCGGATCACCCGCCATGCGGGGCCAAGACCGGAAGCCCGCCGCCGGCGAGGCCAATGAGACAATTCGCCGATGGAATTACTGATCGTGTCATTGGCCTCGCTGCTGGCGGGTTTTGTGGATTCCATCGTGGGAGGCGGCGGGCTGATTCTGGTGCCCGCCCTGTTTGCCGTGTTCCCCACCACCCATCCGGCGACGCTGTTTGGCGTGAACAAGGGCGCATCCGTCTGGGGCACGGCGGTGGCCACCGTGCAATACGCCCGGCGCGTAGACATGCGTTGGGCCGCCCTGCTGCCGGCAGCGCTGGCCGGTTTTGCCGGCTCGTTCGCCGGCGCCTGGCTGGTCACCGTGATTTCCCCGGGCTTTCTGCGCAAGGTGCTGCCGTTTGTGCTGCTGGCCGTGCTGCTCTACACCCTGGTGCGCAAGGACCTGGGGCGCACCCACACACCGCGGTTTTCCGGTCGCGCCGAAACCTGGGCGGCCTGCACCATCGGTATCCTGCTGGGGTTTTACGACGGCTTTTTCGGCCCCGGCACCGGCAGCTTTTTTGTCTTCCTGTTCGTGCGCTGGCTGGGCTACGACTTCCTGACTGCTTCGGCCTCAGCCAAGCTGCTCAACACGGCGACCAACCTGGCCGCCCTGCTGCTGTTCGCCTACAAGGGCCACGTCTGGTGGCATTTCGCGCTGACCATGGCGCTGGCCAACGTGGTGGGCAGCCTGCTGGGTACACGTCTGGCGCTCAAGCATGGTGCGGGTTTTGTGCGTGTGGTGTTTATCGTGGTGGTCAGCGCACTGATTCTGAAAACCGGGTTCGACGCATTCCTGAAATAGCGTCAACACACCCTAGTACTGCAACCCGAAAATATCGAAACATGAAAGCGCGCCTTCGCACCCATGGCGGCGTTGCAATCCTTGCGAAGGCGCACAGCCTTCGCTGCGGCTTGCGCCTTACCCTGGGCACGAAGTCATCACTTTCATTTTGTTTCGCTACTTCCGTGCTGCAGTACTAGTCGGCATCGGGCGAAGGCACCGGCGGCGGCAGCTTGCTGAGGGCTTCGGCAATCGCCGCGGCCTTGGCTGGGTTGGCAGCCGTTGTTGTGCCGGCCGCCAGCAAGCCCGTCATTTCCGCCGCCAGCCGCGGCTTGCCGATGGGCGCAGCGGCCAGCCCCTTTTGCACGGCGGCCATGTCCACCTCGCTGGGGTACTGACCCAACAGCATGTAGTCAAACACGCGCCGGGCAATGGGCGCCGCATGGGCTGCACCGAAACCCGCGTTTTCCACCACCACCGCCAGCGCAATTTTCGGATGGTCTGCGGGCGCAAAGGCCATGTACAAGGCATGGTCCCGCTGGTGCTCCTCGAGCTTGCGGGCGTCGTACTTGTCTTTCTGGCCGACCCCCACCGCCTGGGCCGTGCCGGTCTTGCCGCCGCTGAGGTAACCGGCGCCCGCAAACACCCGGGTCGACGTGCCCTCCTGCGTGACACCGACCAGTGCCTTGCGGATCACCGCCACGTTCTCCGGCTTGTAGCCCAGGTTTTGCGCCGGTTGCGGTGCAATGGGCTCGATGGCCCGCGTCATCGGGTCCTGCGTGGCAATCACCAGCTGCGGTTTGTGCCGGACGCCATTGTTCGCCACCGTGGCGGTGGCCTGCGCGAGCTGCAGCATGGTGAACGCGTTGTAGCCTTGGCCGATGCCCAGTGAAATGGTTTCGCCGGGGTACCATTTCTGCTGGTCGGCCCGCTTGTAGGTCTTGCGTTTCCACTCTTGGCTGGGCAGCACGCCGCGCACTTCGCCGTGGATGTCGATGCCGGTGATCTGCCCGAAGCCGAGCGGCTTCATGAAGTCGTGCATGGCATCCACACCGAGGTCATTGGCCAGTGAGTAATAGTAGACATTGCTCGACTTGACGATACTCTGGTGCATGTCCACCGGGCCGAGTCCGGCCCCATGGCTGCGGAACTGGTGGCCGCCAAACATCCAGGACCCGGTGTCGTTGGTGATGCTGCCGGGCTGGCGCTTGCCGGACTCCAGCGCCGCCAGCGCCATGAAGGGCTTGTAGGTGGAACCGGGCGGGTAGGTTCCGCGCAGTGCACGGTTCAGCAACGGTTTGTCGATCGACTCGTTGAGCGCCTGCCAGCTTTCGCTGTCGATGCCATCGACAAACAGGTTGGGATCGAAGGTCGGTTTGCTGACGAAGGCCAGCACTTGCCCGGTGGACGGGTCCAGGGCCACCAGCGCGCCGCGCCTGTCGCCAAACAGGTCTTCCACCAGCTTCTGGAGCTTGATGTCGATGGACAACATCACCGTGTCACCGGGCACCGCCGCCGTGCTGGCGAGCTTGCGCACCGCCCGGCCACCGGCCGACGTTTCCACCTGCTCGACGCCCGTGTTGCCGTGCAGCTGGGCTTCAAAGCTCTGCTCGACGCCGAGTTTGCCGATGTAGTCGGTACCGCGGTAGTTGCCTTCCTCGTCGGTCTCCTCTATCCGCTCCTTTTCCGACCGGTTGATGCGCCCGATGTAACCAACCACGTGGCTGGCCAGTTCGCCGTGCGGGTAGCTGCGAAACAACCGCGCCTTGATGTCGACCCCCGGGAAGCGGAAGCGCTGGGCCGCAAAACGGGCCACTTCTTCGTCCGTCAGCCGCGTGCGGATCGGCAGCGACTCGAAGTTGCGGGACTCCTCGCGCAGCTTCTTGAAGCGGCGCTTGTCGCGCGGATGGATCTCCACCAGCCGCCCCAGCGCCTCGATGGTTTCCTCCAGATCGGCCACCCTGGAGGGCGTGATCTCCAGCGTATACGCCGAATAATTGGTGGCCAGCACAACGCCGTTGCGGTCGAGGATCAGGCCGCGGTTGGGCACGATGGGAACAACCGCGGTACGGTTGCTCTCGGCCTGTTCGTTGAGGTCGTCGTGCCGCACCACCTGCAGGAAGACCAGGCGGGCCGCCAGCAGCATGAAGGCGAACAGGATGACCAGCCCGGCCACCAGCACCCGAGCACGGAAACGTGAAAGATCCGCCTCGACGTTCCTGAGTTCAGTCATGGCGGGTACGACTCAGGACCTGCGGAAAAAGTGCCCCCATTTGCAAAGCGCTCGATCTGCAATCTGGCCCCCTGTTCAAGCAGGGGCCGCGGAACCGGCCTGGGCCTGTCCTGAGCCTGCCGAAGGGCCGGGCCGCAGGCGCAGCGGCCCCCCCGGGGGGCAGGGCGCTACACGCAGTGAGCAACCGTGGGGGCATACCTAGAGTGGCCGATTCTGGTCGGGATTCGGTGCCCGGCGCTGCGGCGCCAGCAGCAGCACGCTGATCACCGGCCACAGCAGGGACTCGGCCAGCGGCGCCAGCAGCAGCAGCCAGCCGGGGAACACACCGCCGCTGATCATGCGGATGGTGATTTCCACACCGTGCGCCACAACGAACAGCGGCAGGATCTGCAGCGCCTGGGAGGGCACAGTGAACCACAGCAGGCGGCGATGGATCATGGTCGCGAAAAAGCTCAGGGCGGTGTAGGCCAGCGCGTGCTGGCCCATCAGGGCCGACTGGTGCACATCCATGCCCAGCCCGAACATGAACGCCAGACCGATCCCCACACGTTGCGGCTGGTGGATGTTCCAGAACACCAGCACCAGCGCCAGGAAATCCGGCATCCAGGGCACCCGCCCGAGAGGAAGCATGTCCAGCAACAGGGCCGCGATCAGGCTGGTCCAGATGAACACCGGGTTGGCGGGCAGCAGCAGTTGCTGGCCGGAGGGCATGATCATTTGCCGGCTCCTTTTTTGACGGCCACGGGCTCGGCAGCGGCAGAAGGCAGCTTCTCGCCGGACAAGGGCTTGACCACCATGACATGGAAAGCCGAGTTGACCTGGGCCTGCGGTGTGCAGTAAATCCGGGCAAACGCGGATTCCGCACGACGCTCTATCCGGTCGATTTTCGCGACCGGCAGCCCCGGCGGATAAACGCCGTCCACACCGCTGGTCGTCAGCAGGTCGCCCTGCTGCACATCCGAATTGCTGCCCATGAAACGCAGCTCCAGCCCGCCGCCATGGGTGGTCGGCTCGCCGAAGGCCACACTGCGCGCACCGGTCCGGGTGTTGAGCACGGGGATGGCCAGCTCGCGGTCAATCACCAGCGTGACCTCGCTGACCAGGGGATGGACGCGGGTGACCTGGCCCAGCACACCGGACTCGTCCACCACCGGCGAACCGAGCGCCACACCCTGCAGCAGGCCTTTGTCGATGATGACCTTGCGGGTGTAGGGGTCGGGTGCGTCGTAAAGCACCTGTGCGGCCTGACCTGTGAGGGCCGCCTGTTCGCGCAGATCGAGCAGCTTTCGCAAGCGCGAATTTTCGAGAGCGAGCTGCTCGACCTGGCTGGCGCGCAGCGACTGTGTGGCGAGTTTCTGGCGGGCCGCCTCCTCGCTGGTCCGGGCCTGGCTCAGCGCGGTGAAATAACCGCCGCCGTACTGCGCCGCACGAACCGGCTGCAGGGCCAGCCACTGCACGGGGTAAAGCACCGTCGCCACGGCCGCGCGGATCGGCTGGGTGATTTTGAAACGCAGGTCGGCCACCATCAAAAACAGGGCCAGAGCGCTGAAAAACATCAGCTTGGACAAGGCCGACGGCCCCTGTTTGAAGAACGGGGGCGGTGTGCGGTCCAGGGTTCCTAAAGGCATGGTGAGGTGTCAAACGGGCCGCAGGGCCGGGCCTGGCGCGACGCAGTGCAGGCGATCATGCGCACCCGGCGCCCTGGCTCATTCAGAGGTGAAGATGGAGCCGAGGCGGTCCATGCGCTCCAGCGCAATGCCGCAACCGCGCACCACGCAGGTCAGCGGGTCTTCGGCCACCAGCACCGGCAGGCCGGTTTCCTCGGCCAGCAGGCGGTCCAGATCGCGCAGCAGCGCGCCGCCGCCGGTCAGCATCATGCCGCGGTCGGCAATGTCGGCGCCGAGTTCGGGCGGCGTGTGTTCGAGCGCGGTTTTCACGGCGCTGACGATGTTGTTGAGCGGGTCGGTGAGGGCTTCGAGAATCTCGTTGCTGGAGATCGTGAAGCTGCGCGGCACGCCTTCGGACAGGTTGCGGCCCTTGACTTCCATCTCCTTGACCTCGGAGCCGGGGAAGGCCGAACCGATGTTTTTCTTGATGGCCTCGGCCGTCGGCTCGCCGATCAGCATGCCGTAGTTGCGGCGGATGTAGCTGATGATGGCCTCGTCGAAACGGTCGCCGCCGACACGCACGCTGCCCTTGTAGACCATGCCGCCCAGGGAAATCACACCGACCTCGGTCGTGCCGCCGCCGATGTCGACCACCATGGAGCCGCTGGCTTCGGAGACCGGCAGACCGGCGCCGATGGCGGCCGCCATCGGTTCTTCAATCAGGTAGACGTCGCTGGCGCCGGCGCCCAGGGCGCTTTCGCGGATGGCGCGGCGCTCGACCTGGGTCGAGCCGCAGGGCACGCAGATGATGATGCGCGGGCTGGGCTTGAAGAAGCTGCGCGGGTGCACCATCTTGATGAACTGCTTGAGCATCTGCTCGGTGACGGTGAAGTCGGCGATCACGCCGTCTTTCATCGGCCGGATGGCTTCGATGTTGCCGGGGACCTTGCCGAGCATGGCCTTGGCTTCGTGGCCGACGGCCTGGATCGTCTTTTTGCCTTGGGGACCGCCTTCGTGGCGGATGGCAACGACGGAAGGTTCGTCCAGCACAATGCCGCGGTCACGTACAAAAATCAGGGTGTTGGCGGTACCCAGGTCAATCGCCAGGTCGGTGGAAAAGTACCGACGAAATGTTTCAAACATGGTGAGGGAGTCCGGTTTTGGGCATGGAGCAATCTTCGTTGCTCTATCGCCGTTTGTGATTGTTGTGAGTGGTCAAAGAGAATCGATGGACAGGAAAATGGGGCAACACCTTGATTCCAGAGCGTAAACCGCGCCTAAAGCGTGCATCCGACCCTGATTTCACACCAAAGGCGGGATAATAACGCATCCCCTGTAAATCACCGGGCGGCACCCTGCCCATTATTTCATCTTTACACCTGGTTTCAGCCCCTGTTTTACCCATGGCATTGACATCCCAAGACATCGCACGCGTCGCCAACCTGGCGAGGCTGGAGCTGCGCCCCGACGAGACCGAGCACACGCTCCGGCAGCTCAACGGCTTTTTCGCCCTCGTCGAACAGATGGACGCCGTCAACACGGAGGGCGTTGAACCGCTGGCCCATCCTGCCGCCGTCCTGGGCCAGGTGGCCCTCAGGCTGCGCGACGACGTCGTGACCGAGACCAACCAGCGCGAGGAAAGCCAGAAAAGCGCACCCGCTGTCGAACGGGGCCTGTTTTTAGTCCCCAAAGTGATTGAGTAAGCGATGAGCACCGACCTGCACGACCTCAGCGTCGCCCAACTCGCGGCCAAGCTCGCAGCGCGCGAGGTGTCCAGCGTCGAGCTGACGCAACACTTCCTGGCCCGCATCGAAAACAATGCCGGCCTGGGCGCCTTCCTCGCCACCGACAGCGAGGTGTCGCTGACCCAGGCCCGGGCCGCCGACGCGCGCCTGACCGCTGGCGAACGCACACCCCTGCTGGGCGTGCCGCTGGCGCACAAGGATATTTTCGTCACGCGCGACTTCCCGACCACGGCCGGCTCGAAGATGCTGAAAAACTACCGCAGCCCGTTTGACGCCACCGTGGTGGCCCGACTCGGCGTGGGCAGCGGCGCCGGCATGGTGAGCCTGGGCAAGCTCAACTGCGATGAGTTCGCCATGGGTTCGGGCAACGACAACAGCGCCTACCGGCCCGTGCAGAACCCCTGGGACACCACCCGTGTGCCGGGCGGCTCCTCGGGCGGCTCGGCCGCAGCCGTGGCGGCGCGGCTGGTGCCGGCGGCCACCGGCACCGACACCGGCGGCTCCATCCGCCAGCCGGCCGCGCTGACCGGCATCACCGGCATCAAGCCAACCTATGGCCGCTGCTCGCGTTACGGCATGGTGGCGTTTGCCTCCAGCCTGGACCAGGCCGGCCCGATGGCACGCAGCGCGCTCGACTGCGCCCTGCTGCTGTCCAGCATGGCCGGGCCGGACCCGGACCGCGACTCGACCTCGCTGGACCTGCCGGCACTCGACTATGCTACTAATTTGATAGCTGCCGGCGCAGCAGCGACGGGCGCCACCCCCCTGAAAGGCTTGAGAATCGGGTTGCCCGCGCAGTTTTTCGGCGCCGGCTGTTCGGCCGACGTGCTGAAAACCGTGCGTGGTGCGCTGGCCGAGTTCGAGAAGCTGGGCGCGACGCTGGTGGACGTGAGCCTGCCGCTGACCGAACTGTCGATCCCGGTGTATTACGTGATCGCCCCGGCCGAGGCCAGCAGCAACCTGAGCCGTTTTGACGGCGTGCGTTATGGCCACCGCGCGGCCCACTACACCGACCTGACCGACATGTACAAGAAGTCGCGTTCCGAAGGTTTTGGCGACGAGGTGACACGCCGCATCATGATCGGCACCTATGTGCTGTCGCACGGTTATTACGACGCGTATTACCTGAAGGCGCAAAAAATCCGCCGCCTGATCGCCGAAGACTTCCAGAAAGCCTTCACGCAGTGCGACATCATTGCCGGCCCGGTGTCGCCCACGGTGGCCTGGAAGATCGGCGAAAAGTCCGACGACCCGGTCGCCAACTACCTGGCCGACATCTACACGCTGTCGTCCAGCCTGGCGGGCCTGCCCGGCATGAGTGTGCCGGCCGGTTTTGGCGAAGGCGGCATGCCGGTCGGCCTGCAGCTGATCGGCAACTATTTCAAGGAAGCACAGTTGCTGGGCACCGCGCACCAGTTCCAGCTGGCAACCGACTGGCACCTGCGCCAGCCCACAGGCATTTGAGTGATTTTTGAAAATGAGCCAGACCCAACCCCCCGTGAACTCCTTCGCCCAGATGCAGGCAGGCCGACCCACCGGGCCGCTGGTGCAGGGTTATGAAGTCATCATCGGCTTCGAGACCCACACCCAGCTGACCACGAAATCGAAAATTTTCAGCCGCGCCTCGACCGCGTTTGGCGCCGAGCCGAACACGCAGGCGTCCGCGGTGGACTTTGCGCTGCCAGGCGCGCTGCCGGTGATGAACAAGGGCGCGGTGCAACGCGCCATCGAGTTCGGCCTGGCCGTCAACGCGCACATTGCCGAAAGCAGCGTGTTCGCGCGCAAGAACTATTTCTACCCCGACCTGCCCAAGGGTTACCAGATCAGCCAGTTTGAAATTCCCGTGGTGCAGGGCGGCAGCGTGGAATTTTTCCTTCCTTCGACGGGCTCAGGACAGGCTCTGGAAAAGAAAACGGTGCGCCTGGTGCGCGCCCACCTGGAGGAAGACGCCGGCAAGTCGCTGCATGAAGATTTCATCGGCATGAGCGGCATTGATTTGAACCGTGCCGGCACACCGCTGCTGGAAATCGTGACCGAGCCCGACATGCGCTCCTCGCTTGAGGCCGTGGCGTATGCGAAAGAGCTGCACAAGATCGTGACCTGGATTGGCATCTGCGACGGCAACATGCAGGAAGGCAGCTTCCGCTGCGACGCCAACGTCTCGGTGCGCAAGCCCGGCGCCGAACTCGGCACCCGCCGCGAGATCAAGAACCTGAACAGCTTCAAGTTCATGCAGCAGGCCATCGACTATGAAGTGCGCTGGCAGATCGAGCAGCTTGAGGACGGCCATGCGATCCAGCAGGCCACGGTGCTGTTCGACCCGGACACCGGCGAAACACGTTCCATGCGCACCAAGGAAGACGCGGCGGACTACCGCTACTTTCCCGATCCCGATCTGCCGCCGCTGGTGGTTTCGCGCGAGTGGGTGGAGCAGGTTCGCTCGGAGATGACGGAGTTGCCACGCGTGATGGCCGCGCGTTTTGTGAAGGACTACGGGCTTCCGGAATACGATGCAGAGACTTTGACGCAGAGCAAAGAGATGGCAGCTTATTTTGAGGCGACCGTAGCAGCTTGCGGTCAGGCAAAGTTAGCGAGCAACTGGGTCATGGGCGAACTGTCCCGGAGATTGAAACAAGAAGAAGGCTCATTTAGACGCGTTAAGGTACACCCCATTGAGCTTGGCGCATTGCTGACTCGAATCAACGACGGTAGCATTTCGAACAACGCGGCAAAACAGGTCTTCGAAGATATGTGGGCGTCCGTTGAGCTGGGACCGAATGGAGGCCGCATTATCAATGTAACCATACATGAGTCCATTCGCGTAACGGACAGCATCGACGCGACGATCGCTCGACTGGGGCTCAAACAAATGAGCGACACCGGCGAGCTTGAGAAAATCATTGACGAGGTGCTGGCCGCCAATGCGAAAAACGTTGAAGAGGTGAAAGCCGGCAACACCAAGGCCTTCAACGCCCTGGTCGGCCAGGCCATGAAAGCCACCAAGGGCAAGGCCAACCCCGCCCAGGTCAATGAACTGCTGAAGAAAAAGCTGGGCTGAAGCGTGGCGGGGACAGTGGTGGGTTGCTACCAAAACAGTAGCAACCTCCGAAATACCAACAAGGGCTGAAGGCCTTTTTCGGTTGAATTTCTACTTCCTGACGGCGGGCGCTGCCGCAGCGGCAGGCACCGCACCGCCCATCGCCCACAGCTGCTTGAGCTTGACCAGTTCTTCGTCGAAACGCATGTTGACGCGTTTTTTCTCCCCATCCTGGTCGGCGATAAAACGTTTCTGCACCGCCACGCTGCTGTCGTTTTCCTCGAGTCGGCGCTTGAGCGAGGCCGGCGCCCTGGATGGATCGGATTTGTAAAACTCGAAGTCGGCATCGATGGCCTTGCGCTGGCCGACCAGTTCGGTGGTTCGCTTGCTGGCGGCGCTGATGACCGCGTCGATCTGGTCCAGCGCCTCGGCGCGCTCCTTGTCGTGCACGGCCCGGCTAGGGTAACGCAGCAGCAAGGCCCGGTCGCGGCGCTTTTCCTCCGCCTCGCGGGCGCGCACCTCGGCGGCCGCCTTGTCTTTCTGTTCCTGCGCGGTCCGTTCCTGCGCGGTCAGCGAAGGCCCGACGACACGTTTGACGGTGCCCGAAGGATTGATTTGCCGCTGCGGACGGTCAATACATTCGGCAATCGGCCTGTCGGCGGTGATCTTCCGGCCCGCTGCGTCGACGCAGCTGTAAATGCCCTGGGCCTGGGCCTGGGCGATGCTGCACAGGCAGGCCGCCAGCGCGACCCAGGCCACAGCGGCCATCGTCTGAACATGCATTTGCGTCGCCAAGAAGGTCCTTAATCCACGCCGTAGCGCTGTCGGTAGGCCAGCACATGCTGGTAATGGGTCTGAAGCGAGTCGCCGGTAGCAAGTTGCGCAGCGTCTTGCGGGGCACGACTCGCCTCAGACAGATACTGCAGCAAGTCGGTCAAACGGGCAATCGCGAAAACGTGCAGCCCCAGCTGATTCGTAACATATTGCACGGCGCTGTAGTCAACGTCCTGGCCGTTTTCCATGGCCTTTTCCTGGCGGTCCAGCGCGATGGCCACCGCGTGGGGGGTCGCCCCGGCCGCCCGGATGATGGCGATCGACTCACGCGTGGCGGTGCCGGCGGAAATCACGTCGTCGATGATCAGCACCCGCCCCCTGACCGGCGCGCCGACGAGTGTGCCGCCCTCGCCGTGGTCCTTGGCTTCCTTGCGGTTGTAGGCAAAGGGCACGTTGCGGCCCAGCCGCGCGAGCTCCACGGCAACCGCCGCCGCGAGCGGAATGCCCTTGTAGGCCGGGCCAAAAATCATGTCGAACTGCAGGCCGCGCGTTTTCTCCTCGAGCAGCAGGCCGCGCGCATAAAATTGCGCGAGCCGGCCCAGTTTGGCACCGTCGTCAAACAGCCCCGCATTGAAAAAGTAGGGGCTCAGGCGTCCGGCCTTGGTCTTGAACTCGCCAAAACGCAGCACACCCGACTCGATGGCAAACTGCACGAATTCCTGCGCCAGCCGGCCGTCTTCGGCGGTTTGGCTGCTGTTGTTCTGTTTTTGCCCTGGCGTGACCGTTGGGGTGCTCATTGGAGATGTCCTTGTTTAAATTAACCAGCCTGAACCTCAATGGCATCCGTTCCGCAGCCAGCAAGGGACTGCAGGAATGGGTGGGCCAGACCCACCCGGATTGTATTTGCGTGCAGGAGCTCAAGGCCCAGGCGGCTGACGTGGCCGGCCGCTTCGAGGACATCGCCGGGCTCAAGGGCCACTTTCACTTCGCCGAGAAAAAGGGCTACTCCGGCGTCGCCATCTACACCCGTCATGAGCCCAGCGACGTGATCACCGGTTACGGTTCGACCGAATTCGACGCCGAAGGCCGTTATGTGGAGCTGCGCTTCGACCGGCCCGGCCGCAAGCAGGCATCCAAACTGTCCATCATCAGCTGCTACTTCCCCAGCGGCTCCTCCGGCGAGGAGCGGCAGGCAGCCAAGTTCCGCTTTCTCGCGGAGTTCTACCCCTACCTGGCAAGCCTGAAGGAAACACGTGACTTCGTGCTGTGCGGCGACATCAACATTGCGCACCAGGAGATTGACCTGAAAAACTTCAAGGGCAACAAAAAGAACAGCGGCTTTCTGCCCGAGGAGCGGGCCTGGATGAGCGGCTTGCTGGCCCCCACGCTCCCCGCTTCGCGTGGTTCGCAGCCCCCCGAGGGGGCTGCGCTTGCTCGGGGCGGCCCTTCGCTGCGCGCGGCTGCGAAAACGGCCGAAGAAGCCCTTGAAGAGATGACCGGTGGTACCGGCCAGCCCTCGGTGAAAGCCACGCGCGGCGGCGGCATGGTCGATGTGTACCGGCAATTGCAGCCCACGGCCACCGACGCGGCCTACACCTGGTGGAGCAACCGCGGCCAGGCCTATGCAAAAAATGTCGGCTGGCGACTCGACTACCACCTGGCCACGCCCGCCGTGGCGGCCCTGGCCCAAAGCGAGACGATTTACAAGACCCAGCGGTTTTCCGACCACGCGCCGATCACGGTGGACTACGCCCTCGCGCTTTGACCCCTGCGCCGGCACCAGGCGCCATGGCCGCCGGCAGACGCAAGGTGGCATGCAGCCCGCCGCCCGCGGCGGGCCGCAAGGTGAGGTCACCGCCGTACAAGCCGGCCAGGTCCTGCACGATGGCCAGGCCCAGCCCCGTGCCGGGCACCGACTCGTCCAGGCGCACGCCCCGGGCGCCCACCGAAGCGAGGTGTCCGGCCTCAATCCCCGGCCCATCGTCCTGGATATGGATCTGCATCCGGGGCGGCGCACTGTCCATGACAGGTTCGGCATGGACCGTCACGCTTGAACCAGCCCATTTGCAGGCGTTGTCCAGCAGATTGCCCAGCATTTCCTGCAAGTCCTGCTCCTCACCGGCGAAAAACAGCGGCGCATCGGCAGCCAGCACGGTGATGGCAAGACCTCTTGCGGCATGGACCCGCTCCATCACCCGCACCAGGCCGGCCAGCACCGGCCCGACCGCGGTGCGCTGGCCAGGCAGGCGCTGGGTGGCGGCCACGCGGGCGCGGGCCAGGTGCCAGTCGATGTGGCGGCGCGACAGCCCGACCTGCTCTTTCACCAGCCGGGCCAGTTCGCTGTCGTGCGCCGCCAGGGTCCCGGCCGCGGCCTGGTCCAGCACCGACAGCGGCGTCTTGAGCGCATGGGCCAGGTTGCCGGCCTGGGTGCGCGCGCGCGCCACCACCTCGGTATTGCGGTCGAGCACATCGTTGAAATCGTCGATCAGTGGCTGCACCTCGGTGGGGAAGCGGCCCTGCAGGCGCTGCGTCCGCCCTTCATGCACATCGGCCAGCGCGCGCTGCATGGCGCGCAGGGGCGACAGCCCCACCGCCACCTGCGCCAGCGCCGCCAGCACGAGCAACACCAGCAGCACCGCCAGCGAAGCGGCCATCACGCCGTTGAAGCTGTCCACGGCCCCGGTGACTTCCTGCATGTCGGCCGCGACCACGATACGCCAACGGGCATCGGGTTGTTCGGCGATTTTTACCTTGCGCTCCAGGATCAGCAGCGGGGCGTCAAGCGGGCCCTTGCCCTGGTGCACATGCACCGCGCCATCGGCCAGTTCGTCGGCGAGCAGCGGCAGGCTGGTGTCCCACAGCGAGCGCGAGCGCAGCACGCCCGCGCGGGACAGGCCATCGGCGGTGGTGCGGTCCAGCTGCCAGTACAGCCCCGAATAGGGTTTTTGCCAGCGCGGGTCGGACAGGGCCTGGGGGTCGATCAGCGGCTGGCCGGCCGCATCGAATTCGAGCCTGGCGGTGACCTGGTCGAGCTGCTGCGTCAGGGCCGCCTCGAACTGCCGCATCACGTGGTCGCGAAACAGGCCGCTGAGCAGCACGCCCGCCAGCAGCAGCGCCAGCGCCAGCGCCACCAGCGTCGCGGCCAGCAGCCGAAAACGCAGCGACGTGGCCCGGCGCCAGAGGCTCATGGCGGCGGCACCAGCCGGTAACCCAGCCCGCGCACCGTTTCGATCAGTTCGGGCGGCAGTTTGCGGCGCAGGCGGCCCACAAACACCTCGATGGTGTTCGAGTCGCGCTCGAAATCCTGGGCGTAAATGTGCTCGGTGAGTTCGGTGCGCGACACCACGGCGCCCGGGCGGTGCATCAAGTAGTCCAGCACCTTGTACTCATGGCTGGTCAGGCTCACGGGCTGGCCGGCCAGCGTGACGCGGCCGCTGCGTGTGTCCAGCGCCAGCGCGCCGCACTGCAGCACCGCCGAGGCCAGGCCGCTGGCGCGGCGGATCAGCGCGCGGACCCGTGCCAGCAGCTCTTCCATGTGAAAGGGTTTGGTGAGGTAGTCATCGGCCCCGGCGTCGATGCCGGCGACTTTTTCGTGCCAGTTGTCGCGCGCCGTCAGGATCAGCACCGGCATGGTTCGCCCGCCGTCACGCCAGCGCTTGAGCACGGTCAGGCCGTCGAGCACCGGCAGGCCCAGGTCGAGCACCACGGCATCGAAGGCTTCGGTGTCTCCCAGGAAGTGGGCGTCGCGGCCGTTGTCGGCCTCGTCCACCGCGTAGCCGGCTTCCAGCAGGCCGGCACGCAGCTGGGCGCGCAGCGTGGGTTCGTCTTCAACCAGGAGGATGCGCATGGGCCGGCAGCGGGGTGTCAGGGACGCGCGTCACGGCCGCTGCGGCGCTCGTCGTGTCTGCTGTTGCCCTTGCCGGGCAACAGGGTGGCGGTCCGGGCATCCAGCTTGAGCTTGACCAGCTGGCCCTGCGGTTGCAGCAACTTGACTTCGTAGATCCAGCGGCCCTCCTCCTGCTCCAGTTCGACTTCCATGACCTGGCCCGGGTGCTCGCGCTCCAGCCGTTCCAGCACTTTGCCCAGCGGCAGCACCTGGCCGGCCTGAAGCGCCTGCCGTGCACGGTTGTGGTCGTCCTTGCTGCCGGACCAGGCCGGCTGCAGCCCCAGGCTGCCCACCAGCAACGCCAGCACCCACACGCCCGGCCGCGAACGGCGGCGCTTGCCGGTGAAGAGAAAGGGCTGGACGGAGGTCATGGCGTGATTGTCCTGCACACATTGTGAACCGCAGATGAACGGCGTCTTCAGGAAAGGTTCAAGCGCCCTTGTCAAAAATACATCCCATCGCCTGCAAGACCTGCCAACACCCACTCACCTCCAACGCAGAAAGCCCAGCCATGACCCTGATTCGCACCTTCTTTCCCGCAGCCTTGCTGCTGGCCGCCACGCTGGCCAGTGCGCTCCTGCCCGCCACCAGCCAGGCGGCCGACACCTCGCCCGCAGAGCAGCTCAGCCACTGGAGCGCCCAGGCCGGGTCCCCCGGTCATGCCGACAAGGGACGGACATTTTTTACCAACAAACACGGCGGTGAATGGTCCTGCGCCTCATGCCACGGCACGCCACCCACGGCGCAGGGCAAACATGCCAGTACCGGCAAGTCGATGGCACCGCTGGCCCCGGCGTTCAACCCCAAGGCCTTCACCGACACCGCCAAGGTGGACAAGTGGTTCCGCCGCAACTGCAAGGATGTGCTGAGCCGCGAATGCAGCGCTGGCGAAAAGGCCGACGTGCTGGCCTACCTCAACAGCCTCAAGCCCTGAGCCATGCCGTCCACCCACCGGAGTTTCTTCATGAACACCCTCCCCGCCGTCCGCTCCCTGTTGATCGCAGCCACCTTTGCCCTCGCTGCGCTTCCCGCCCTGGTCCGGGCCGACAGCAGCCGTTTGTTGCCGGGCAATGTGCCTGCGGCCTACACCCAGGAGTGCGCCGCCTGCCACACCGCCTACCCGCCGGGCCTGCTGCCGGCCCGCTCCTGGCAACGCCTCATGACCGGCCTGGACAAGCACTACGGCACCGACGCCTCGCTGGACGCGGCCACGGTGCAACAGCTCAGCGCCTGGCTGAAAGTCAACGCGGGCACCTACAAACGCGTGGCGGAAGAGCCGCCGCAGGACCGCATCACCCGCTCGGCCTGGTTTGAACGCAAACACCGCAAGGTCGATCCGGCCGTCTGGAAACACGCCAGCGTCAAGAGCGCAGCCAACTGCGCGGCCTGCCACACCGCGGCCGACAAGGGCGACTTCAACGACGACAAGCTCCGCTTCCCGGCCGGGCTGGACGCCCGTTACCGCCGGGCCTGGAACGACTGACCCCAAGGAGAACCCCCATGCATGCCACCCCCGTCATTCCCACCACCACCCAGACCACGCGCGCAACGGCCGCGCCGGGCCGCCGGGTGACCGATGCGCCCACGCGCATGTTCCACTGGCTTTTTGCCCTGAGCTTTCTGGGCGCTTACCTGACCGCTGACGGCGAAAGCTGGCGGCTGCTGCATGTCACGCTCGGCTACACCCTGGCCGGCCTGCTGGCGTTTCGTGTGCTGTACGGACTGCTGGGGCCGCGCCAGGCGGGCCTGGGCCTGATGTGGCGCAAGCTTGCCGGCGCGCCGGCGTGGCTGCGCTCGCTCACGCAAAGCCGGTCGCTGGCCAGCATCAACTGGCGGCAGGGCCAGAACCTGCTGATGGCGCTGGCCGTGGTGGCCCTGCTGCTGATGGTGGTGCCGCTGACGCTCAGCGGTTATGCCACCTACAACGACTGGGGTGACTTTCTCGGCGGCGACTGGCTGGAAGACGTCCACGAATTTTTCGGTGAAGCGTTTCTCTTTGTCGTACTGGCCCACCTGGCGCTCATCGCGGGCCTGAGCCTGCTGCGGCGCAAAAACCAGGCCCTGCCCATGCTGACCGGCCGGATCGACGGCAAGGGGCCGGACCTGGTGCAGAAGAACCGCGTCTGGCTGGCCGCTTTGCTGCTGCTCGCCGTGCTGGCCTACGGTGCCTGGGAGTGGCAGCAATCGAGTCACGGACTGATCCCGGCCAAAGCCTGGAACAGCAGCCCGGCGGTCGGGCAGGCCAACGATGACGACTGACACGGTCCGCTTCCCGCCTCCCCCAAATCATCCCCAGTGAGGAATTCATGAACGTCTACCTGTGTGTCGTCTGCGGTTTCATCTATGACGAGGCGGCCGGCCGACCCGAGGACGGCATCGCCCCGGGAACGCCCTGGGCTGCGGTGCCCGCCGGCTGGGTCTGTCCGGAATGCAGTGTCGGCAAGGCCGACTTCACCATGGTGCCGATCTGAATACCCGCCAGCCATCAGCCGGGCCGCGCGACCCCTGTGCAAAGAAGCAAGAAGAGAGACCGTTCCATCTTCCTTAAACTCAAGCCATGCACATCCTCTGGACCTACCTGCGTCCGCACCGCGCGCTGGCGGCGTTGGCGCTGCTGCTGGCGGCCATCAGCCAGGTGCTGGCCCTGGTCGATCCGATCATTTTCGGCAAGATCATCGACGGCTATGCGGTCGGGCACCCCGGCATGTCCGATGAACAGCGGGTGTCGGGCGTGCTCTGGCTGCTCGGCCTGGCGGTGGTGGTCGCCGTGTTGTCGCGGCTGGCCAGGGCGCTGCAGGAGTATGTGACGCGGCTGGTGGTGCAGCGCTTCGGCACGCAGATCTTCAACGACGGACTGCGCCAGGTGTTGCGCCTGAAGTTCCAGGAGTTCGAAGACCTGCGCAGTGGGGAAACCCTGTCGCTGCTGCAGAAAGTGCGCGCCGACTGCGAACGCTTCATCAACATCTTCATCAACACCGTGTTTGCCGCGCTGGTCGGCATGGGGTTTCTCTGCTGGTACGCCATCACCACCCACTAGTTGCTGGTGCCGGTGTTCCTGGTGGGTGTGCTGGTGATGGGCGGGCTGACCGGGCTGCTGAGCCGCGAGATCAAGACGCAGCAGCGCTCCATCGTGCGCGAGACCAACCGCAACTCGGGCTTCATTGCGGAATCGCTGCGCAACATCGAGCTGATCAAGAGCCTGGGCCTGACCTTCACCGAGATCCGGCGCCTGCAGGCGCAGACCCTGCAGGTGTTTGCGCTCGAGATGCGCAAGGTCAAACGCATCCGCCTGCTGTCCTTTCTGCAGGGCACAACGCTGAGCCTGCTCAAGCTCGGCATCCTGTTTGCCCTGCTCTGGCTGATCTTTCGTGACGTGTTGAGCACCGGCGAGCTGATTGCCATGCAGTTCATCTCGGTGGCGATTTTTGCGCCGCTGCAGGACCTCGGCAACGTGATCGTCGCCTGGCGCGAGGTCGAGGCCTCGCTGCTGAACTTCGACGTGCTCATGAAAAAACCGGTGGAGCGGCAGCCCGAGTCGCCGCAGGACATTGGACCGGTCACCCACCTGCGCTTTGCCAATGTCAGCTTCCGGCACAAGGGCGCGCCCGACAACGCGCTGGAGGACATTTCCTTTTCTGCCGGCCTGGGCGACACGATTGCCTTTGTGGGCCCGTCCGGCTCGGGCAAATCAACGCTGGTCAAACTGCTGGTGGGCCTGTACACGCCGGCCAGTGGTGAGGTCTTCTACAACGACATCTCGACGCGGGACCTGCGCTACAACGAGGCGCGCCGGCAGATCGGTTTTGTGACGCAGGAGACACACCTGTTTGCCGGCACCATCCGCGACAACATGCAGTTCGTGAAAGCCGACGCCACCGATGCGGAAATTGTGGCGGCGATGGAGCAGGCCTCCTGCGCCTACCTGCTGAACAAGTCCCCTGAGGGCCTGGACACGCAGATCGGCGAGATGGGCACCAAGCTGTCCGGCGGCGAAAAACAGCGCCTGTCGATTGCGCGCGCCCTGATCCGCCAACCGCGCCTGCTGATTTTCGACGAGGCCACCTCGGCGCTCGACTCCATCACCGAAGAACAGATCACCGACACCGTGCGGCGTGTGTCGGCGCGCAGCAGCCAGATCACGCTGCTGATCGCCCACCGGCTCTCGACCATCAAGCATGCCAACACCATCTTCGTGCTGGAAAAAGGACGCATCGTGGAGAGCGGTGACCATGGCGCGCTGCTGGAGCGCAAGGGCCTGTATTACGCGATGTGGCGCCAGCAGATCGGCGAACGGCCGGATCCGCGCCGCGCCACGGAGCCGTTGCCGGAAGAAGAAAAAGACGACGTTCTGCCGTCACCGGATGCTATGGATATATGAGCTGATGGCGCCCGAATCATCAGGGCTGGAGCCGGTTTTTATCTGAATTTTCAGGCGCGCGCGCCTACCGCATCGCCTGGCCGTGCTGGCGTGCCAGATGCACCTGGTGCAGCGTGATCTTGCGCACCTCGGCCTGGCTGGTCTGGATGTGGGTGCGCAGCAGCAGGGCCGCCTGGTCGCCGCGCCTGCGCTGGATCGCCTTGAGGATCTTGGCGTGTTCTTCATAGGTCGCATCAATGCGCGGCTGCTTGGTGAAGTCAAGCCGGCGGATCACGCGAATGCGCTCCGTCACGTCGCGGTGCACACGGGCCATCTCGGCATTGCCGGCCGCCGCCACCAGCGCGCAGTGAAAGGCCTCGTCCCACTGCGCGACCTGCACGGTGTCGCTGCTGCGCTGCTCGGGGCTGACCAGCCAGATCGCGGCCAGGTCGTCCAGCAGCGCCGGGTTGACCTTCAGGGCGTCTTCACACAGGCGGTGCGCCGCGGTAGTTTCCAGCACCATGCGCAGGTCATAAAGCTCTTCGAACTGGTTGAAGTCAAAGGGCAACACGCGCCAGCCGCTGCGAAACAGCACCTCGACAAAACCTTCATGCTGCAGACGGAACAGCGCCTGGCGCACCGGTGTGCGCGACACCCCCAGGCGTTCGCTGATTTCGGTTTCGGTGAAGCGGTCGCCCGGCACCAGCTTGAATTCGGAAACATCGCGCTTGAGCTGCTCGTACACCTCGTCGGCACGCGAGCGGTGAACAGGGGCCTCGGCAAGGGCAGGCAAATAGCGGGCAGCGGTGTGCATGGCGGAACTCTAGCAGTCTTGCAGCAAAGGCAGCAGTTGGTCGCTGGCAGCGGTCCAGCCGACAATGGCGCCCTGCGCCCGCATCATCTCGACCGCCGCCGCCTTGAACGCCGGGAAGTAGCTCTCCGTGCAGTCTTCCAGCAGCAGGCTGTCGTAGCCGCGGTCGTTGGCTTCGCGCATGGAGGTCTGCACGCACACCTCGGTGGTGACACCCATGAACAGCAGGTGCGTGATGCCGGCCTGCTGCAGCAGCTCATGCAGCGATGTGGCGTAGAACGCGCCCTTGCCCGGCTTGTCGATGGCGATCTCGCCGGGCAGCGGCGCCAGCGCGGGGATGATCTGGTTGCCCGGCTCACCGGCGATCAGGATGCGGCCCATCGCCCCCATGTCGCCGATGCGCAGCGAAGGATTGCCGCGGTTGCGCTTGGCGGGCGGGCAATCGGCGAGGTCGGCCCGGTGCGCTTCCCGGGTGTGCACCACGAGGCCACCGGCGCTGCGCCAGGCTTCGAGCACCGCCTGGCAGGCCGGCACGATGGCCTGCAGCAGCGGGACGTCGTTGCCCAGCGTCTCACCAAAACCGCCGGGCTCGATGAAGTCGCGCTGCATGTCGATGATGACGAGGGCGGTGGACTTCAGCTCGAAGTTGTAGGGGAAGGGTTGGGCTTGGTCTAGTTGCATGATGGATTGGGTGTTGGTTTCATGCTGCCGCTGGCGTATTTGCCAGTGCCCGCTTAGCCAGTGCTTCGAACAAGCCGGGGGTAGCCCGGCGGCTACTCACTTTCTTTTGTCTCGCCAAAAGAAAGTAAGCAAAGAAAAGGCGACCCTGCTGTCTGCGTCCCCCTTCGCTGACGCTACGGGGGCAACCTGCGGTGCTCGGTCCAGCCGGGGTCGAGCTCGAACTCGCCTTCGGCTCAGACAATCGCTCGCCCTGATCCGGCTGGACCTCCGCTCCTCGGCGCAACCAGAAGGGTGGTGGGGTCGGAATCGAATCCGGAGTCGAATGCGCCATCGGGCTCCGGCGAGGACGCGCAAAGCGCGTCCTCGCCTTCCCGCACCCGTATCTGCTCCCCAACCCGTCGGGCCGGGCCGAGGAGCACAGCCGAAAGCGGATCAGGGCGAGCGATTGTCTGAGCGTAGCGAGTTCGAGCTCGACCCCGCTTTCGGCGAGCACCGCAGGTTGCCCGCAGCGAAGCGAAGGGACCCGGACCATCGGGTCGCCTTTTCTTTTGCTTACTTTTCTTTTGGCGACGCAAAAGAAAAGTGAGTTGCCGCCGGGCAACCCCCGGCTTGCTGGCAAATCACGAACAGCAGAGGCACAGACGACATTGACAAGCTCGGCCCGAACGGTAACGAGGACTGGCAACTGAAGCCCGTCGCGCAACGGGACGATTCCCGGCTTGCTGGAAGAAGCCACGAAGCAGTTCACACCGGGACCTCAGCCAAAGGCTGATGATGCCCCCCGCCCATGTGTGCGCCAAGAACATGCCGCTCGGCGTCGGCGGCGGATGTTTCAAAAACGATGCGGCCTTCGCTCATCACCACGATGCGGTCAGCCAGCTCGAGCAACTCGTCCAGATCCTCGCTGATCAGCAGCACCGCGCCACCCTGGTCGCGCACGCCGCGCAGGCGGGTGTGGATTTCCTTGACGGCGGCAAAGTCCAGGCCGAACACGGGGTTGGCGGCGATCAGCACATTGATCTCGCCATGCAGTTCGCGCGCCAGCACGGCACGCTGCACATTGCCGCCCGACAAGCTGCGGATGGGCGCGTTTTCGCCCTGGGTCTTGATGCCGTAGCCGATGATCCATTCGCGCGCGCGGCTGCGCCAGCGGCCGAAGCGCAAGTGCCCGCCCCAACCTTCACGGGACGACAGCGGTGGCCGGTCGAAATCACGCAGCGCCATGTTCTCGGCCACACTCAGGTCGCCGACGCAGGCATTGCGCAGCGGCTCTTCGGGCAGGCTGCGCACCTTGAGGCGGTGGTTCTCCTCACGCGTGGCAGCGTAGGGCTGGCCGTTGACCCGCACGATGCCCGCGGCACGTCCGCGCTGGCCGACCAGCGCTTCGACGAGTTCACGCTGGCCGTTGCCGGAGACGCCGGCGATGCCGAGGATCTCGCCGGCAGCCACCGACAGGCTCAGCTCCCGCACGGCGGGTGTGCCGCGGTCCCCCATCACGGAGAGTTTTTCCACGACCAGCGGCAGGACCGCATTTGCTATGATTTTAGTAGCTTCGTGCCCCTGCTGCATATGGGCTGAAGGCATATTTTGTTCCAGATCCGGGTTTTCGGAGCGGGCGGCAGCCGCATCGCCCACCATGGCCTGCGCCAGCCGCGCCGGATCGGTTGCCGCCACCGACGTGGTGTGCACCGCCTTGCCACGGCGCAGCACGGTCACGTCGTCGGCATAGGCCATCACTTCGCGGAACTTGTGCGTGATGATGAGCACCGTGCACAGCCCGCTGCGCGCAAACTCGCGCACATGACCGAGCACCTCGTCGGCTTCCTGCGGCGTCAGCACCGAGGTCGGCTCATCGAGGATCAGCAGGCGCGGCCGGAGGTAGAGCTGCTTCAGCAACTCGAGCTTCTGCTTTTCGCCCGCCGCCAGTTCCGACGGCCGCGCGTCCAGGTCCAGGCGGAAAGGCGTGTGGGCGAGAAAGGTCTTGAGTTCATCGCGCTTGGCGCGCCAGTTGATCACCGCGGGCAACTGGCCGCCGGCCAGCAGCAGGTTCTCCGCCACCGTCATGCCCGGTGCCAGCGTGAAGTGCTGGTAGACCATGCCGATGCCCAGGGCACGCGCCACCACCGGGTTGTCAATCGCCTGCTCGCGGCCGTCAATCAGGATGCTGCCTTCCGAGGGCCGCTGAAAACCCGCCACACATTTGACCAGCGTGCTTTTGCCGGCACCGTTTTCGCCGAGCAGCGCATGCACCGTGCCCGGCGCCACCTTCAGGCTGACACTGTCGAGCGCCGTGAAGCTGCCGAAGCGCATGCTCATCCGGTAGGTGTCCAGCGCCAGCGCACCGGTGGCCGGCGGCAGGCTGCCGATGGCTGCGGTGGTACTCATGGCTGCGCCAGTGCGTCCAGCACTGCCTTTGACACCGCATGGGCGCCGAACACGCCGCCCTGCATGGTGATCATCTTCAGCGCCGCCGCGTGGTTGCCGGCGTCGGTGGCGGCGGTGCAGTCCGACAGCAGCAGGCATTCGAAGCCGCGATCATTGGCGTCGCGCATCGTGGTGTGCACACACACGTCGGTGGTGATGCCGGTGAGGATCAGGTTGCGGATGCCGCGCGTGTGCAGCACCATATCGAGGTCGGTGGCGTAGAACGATCCCTTGCCGGGCTTGTCGATCACCACCTCGCCGGGCAGCGGCGCGAGTTCGGGAATGATTTCCCAGCCCGGTTCACCGCGCACCAGGATGCGGCCGCAGGGTCCGTCGTCGCCGATGCCCACACCCTTCGTGCCGATCTGGCGCGAGCGCCAGCGTTTGTTGGCCGGCAGGTCCGACAGGTCGGGCCGGTGGCCCTCGCGCGTGTGGATGAGGGGGTAGCCCGCGCCGCGCATGGCGGCCATCAGGGTCTTGAGCGGCTCAATCGGCGCGCGTGTCAGCGAGATGTCGTAACCCATCTTGTCGACGTAACCGCCTTCGCCGCAGAAATCGATCTGCATGTCGATCACGACAAGCGCGGTGTTGCCGGGCTGCAGGTCGCCGTTCCAGGGCCAGGCGTAGGGGTTGGCGTTGACGAAGCGTGGCATGTCCATGTTTTCCTTTTCAGGCCTTGTAGCTGCGCGTCGGCGCTTCGAAGCCGCAGGAGGTCCCGTCGGTCACCTCCACCGTCCAGGGCAGCTGGTAGGTGCCGTCCATCATGTCGCGCATGTAGGTGTAGGGACAGTCCTGGGCACCGCCCTTCACCGCCACGTAACCGCGGTGGTAAAGCTGGTAGAGGTTGTTTTCCACACCCCAGCCGCTGCGCGCTTCGCGCACCAGGTCGGGCCGCACTTCGCAGGTGATGATCTCGTCGGGCCGGCCGCTGCCCGCCACCAGCACCGTGCCGTCGAAATTGCAGAACATGCCCTCGCCCATGGAATCGAAAGTGCCGTCGCTGCCGCACATGCAGACGTTGGCGGTGACCGCCAGGTTGCAGAAGGCGTTGGCCTGGTTGGTGATTTTCCAGCTGTGACGGATAGGGGCGGTGTAACCCGCCGTGCGGATGATGATTTCGGCGCCCTTGTAGGCGGCCTCGCGCGCCATCTCGGGGAACATGCCGTCGTGGCAGATGATGAGCGCCAGCTTGCTGCCGTTCGGGCCATCGCAGACGGGAATGCCCAGGTTGCCCGGCTCCCAGGGCTCGACCGGCACCCACGGGTGCAGCTTGCGGTAATACAGCTTGATGGCACCGGTGTCGTCGATGATCAGGCCGCTGTTGTACGGGTTGCCGCCGGGGTTGGCCTCCATGATGGAGAAACAGCCCCAGATGCGGTTGTCCACACAGGCGCGCTTGAAGGCGGCGACCTCGGGGCCGTCGAGCGACACCATCAGTTCGGGCGCGATCGACATCGACAGGCCGTGCAGCGAATATTCCGGAAACACCACCAGGTCCATGGTGGCCTGATTCCGCCTGGCCTTGGCCACCATGGCGCAGATGCGCTGCGTCTGCGCAGCGAGCTGCACCGGTGTCTCGACCACGGGCAGCTGCAACTGCACCAGGCCCATGACCACGCCATGTTTCGATTTGTTGAGTCCGCCGAGGCCGGTTGTCATGTCAGTTCTCCTTTGCGGCGCGTCACTCGCGACCGGTGCAAGCGCGCGGCCAATGCGGGGGCCACCGCGGAACCGGCTTTGCCGGGCCGCTGGTGGCGCCCCCTTGAGGGGGAGGCGCCGAAGGCGCTTCGGGGGTGGGTCATATTTATCGGGTGGAGGAGAGTTCGCCCGGGCTGTCGCTCACCGTGGTGCCGGGCCGGCAGGTCATAACCAGAATCAGCAGCGTCAGCGCATAGGGAACGATGTTGAACAGGTGGTAGCCCCAGCTGATGCCTATGGACTGCAGGGCAGGCCCGATGGCGCCGGCGCCGCCGAACAGCAGGGTCGCGCCGACGCAGCGCAGCGGGCTCCAGCGCGCAAAGATCACCAGCGCCACCGCGATCAGGCCCTGGCCGCTGGAGACGCCCTCGTTCCAGCTACCCGGGTAAAACAGTGTGAGGCAGGCGCCGCCCAGACCGGCGACCATGCCGCCGGCTGCGGTGGCCGCAATACGGATGGCCGACACCGAATAACCGAGGGCGCGCGTGGCGTTGGCCGAGTCACCCGCCATGCGCACCAGCAGGCCGGCACGCGTGTTCGCAAAAGCCCACCAGAGGAACACCGCCAGCACCAGGCCGATGGGCACCAGCACATTGACCTGCAGCGCGGCGCGTACGGCCGACGAGTCGCTCCATGCGCCCAAGGCGATGGCCGGAAGTTGCGGCGCCTGCGGCTGGATCAGCGGCTTGCCCAGGTAAAACGCCAACCCCATGCCCAGCAGCATCAGCGCGATGCCGGTGGCGATGTCGTTCACACGCGGCAGCGAACACAGCAGGGCGTGCAGTGTGGCCAGCAGCGCGCCGGTGACAGCGGCTGCCAACACGCCGATCCACGGCGACCCGCTCAGGTACGAGGCGCCGAAGGCCGACATCGCCGAGAGCACCAGCACGCCTTCCAGCCCCAGGTTGATGCGTCCCGATTTTTCGGTGATGCATTCACCGAGGCTGACAAACAGGAAAGGCGCGCCGACACGCAGTGCGCCACCGACGATGCCGGCAAAGAAGATCAGCAGCTGGTCGGCGGTCATGGCTTGTCCTGCGGCAGGGGGATCGGACTCGGCTCGGACGGGCCGAAGCGGTTGATACGGGCGAGGAAGGCTTTCCAGTCCACATCACGCAGGGCCTCGCTGGCCAGGATCAGCACAAAAGCAATGCCCTGCAGCACCAGCACCGAGGCATCGGGCAGGCCCAGGCGCCGCTGCAGCAGGCTGCCCGCGGCGCCGAAACCGCCAAACAGGATGGCCACCGGAATGATGGCGATCGGGTTGTGCCGCGCGATGAAGGAGACCAGAATCCCGGCATAGCCGTACCCGGCGATCAGCGCCACATTGGCGCTGTTGTGCACCGCCGCCACTTCGACCGCGCCGGCCAGGCCCGCACAGGCACCGCCGAGTGCACAGGCCAGAAGAATCAGCCGGGAAGCCGGCAGGCCCACCAGCTGCGCGGCGCGCAGGTTGCCGCCCACCACGCGGATCGAAAACCCCGAAGCCGTCCAGCGCAGCCACAGGCCCAGGCCGACGCAGGCGAGCACCCCCAGCACCAGGCCCCAGTGAACGTCGGAGCCGCCGATGCCGGTGATACGCAAACCCTCGGCCAGCGACGGCGTGGACGGTTTGTTCAGGCTGGCCGGATCGCGCAGCGGCCCTTCGACCAGGTGCTTGAACAGGCCGATGGCCACATAGGCCAGCAGCAGGCTGCTGATGGTTTCATTGATGCCGCGGTACTGGCGCAGCGCGCCGGCCAGCATGATCCACAACGCGCCGGCCAGGGCACCGGCCAGGCACACCAGCGCCGTGCCCACGACGCTGGCCGGCAGCGGCACGGCGGCGGCCAGCGCCGCGCAGCCAAGCCCGCCCAGCACCATGGCGCCCTCGCCGCCGATGATGACCAGGCCGGCACGCGCCGGCACCGCGACACACAGGGCCGTGAGCATCAGGGGCGCGGCGCGCTGCAGCGTGTTCTGCCAGGAGTACCAGTCGCCGAAGGCGCCCTTGAACAGCAGCAGCCAGACGTCCAGCGGATTGACACCCGCCAGACCGACGAACACGCCGAACAGCAGCAGCGCCGCGGCAATGGCGGCCGTGGGCAGCAGGACGTTGGCAAGGGAGTGACGCATGGTGTTTTTTTTCCTGTCGGGCTGAGCTTGACCTGTCCAGAGCTTGTCGAAGGGTCGAAGCCACGGGCCCTTCGACAGGCTCAGGCCGAACGGAGCTTCAGACCGAGCCGATGACGCCTTCCACCAGGTAATTCATCTTTTCAAGCTCCAGGTCGGTCTGCTTGTGCACCTTGCCGGCCGGGATGATGGTTGCGCCCTTGTTGTCCTTGAGCGGGCCCTTGAAGATGTCGAACTTGCCGGCCACCATGCTGGCCTTGATGCTGTCGGCGTTCTTTTTCGCGGCGTCCGGCACCATGGGGCCGTAGGCGGACAACTTGACGTAACCGTCTTTCAGGCCGCCGCGGATGAAGTTGGGGTGCGGCTTGCCGCTGCGCGCGGCGTCCAGGAAGGTGGTGTAGGCGGTCAGCCAGTTCCACTCGGCACCCGTCAGGTAGGCGTTGGGTGCCAGCTTGGCCTGGCTGGCGTGGTAGCCGCACACCATCTTGCCGCGTTTGGCGGCCGTTTCAACCACCACCTTGGGACCGTCCACATGCATGGTGAACACATCGCAGCCCTGGTCGGCCAGGCTGTTGGTGGCCTCGGCCTCCTTGACGGCCATGGACCAGTCGCCGGTGAAGATCACGTTGCAGGTGATGCCGGGCTTGACCGAGCGCGCGCCCATGGTGAAGGCGTTGATGTTGCGCAGCACCTGTGGGATCGGCTTGGCAGCGACAAAACCGATCTTGTTGCTCTTGGTCATGTGGCCGGCGATCACGCCGTTGAGGTACTGGCACTCCTCGATGTAGCCGAAGTAGCTGGCCGCATTCTTGGGATGTTTGCCCTCGGTCCAGAGACCGCCGCAGTGCGCAAAACGCACGTCCGGAAACTTGGGTGCCACGGCCAGCACATGCGGATCAAAATAACCGAAGGACGTGGGGAAGACCAGCGTGGCGCCGTCCTGGGCCACCATGCCCGTCATGGTTTTCTGGACGGCGGCCGTCTCCGGCACGTTTTCTTCCTCGACCACCTTCACGCCGGGCATCTTCTTGAGCTCGGCAGCGGCCTGGGCCTGGGCCTGGTTGTAGCCATAGTCGTCGCGCGGGCCGACATAGATCACGCCGACGGTGATGGGTTTTTGCGCAAAAGCCAGTTCGCTGAAAGCGCCCAGCGTGCCGGCAGCGCCGAGTGCGGCCAGGGACTTGAGGGAATCGCGGCGGCTGAATTGTCTGGTGGTCATGAAATTTCTCCTTGGGTCAAGTTAAAGAAGTACTGCGAAAAACGGGAAGCAGGATTCATGCAAGCAGGCTCACATGGGCAGACACCACACGCCAGCCCTCGGGCGTGCGCAGCCAGGTCTGGCTTTGCCGGCCAGGCCGGGCGCTGCCGGTGCGCCGGAACTCGACATTGGCAGTCGCCATGTCCTGGCCATAGGTGGTGATGACGGTTTTGAGCAGCGTGCGCTCCAGCCCTTGCGCGGGGCGCCCGGCGCGGAAGGCCCGGATCGCGTCGTAGCCATAGAGGTTTTCGGTCGCGCCGTAACGCAGGGTGTGCGGGCTGTTCCAGAACAGCTCGTCGAGCACGGCCACGTCGTTGCCGGTCAGGGCCTTTTCGTAACGCTGGAACTGGACCGTGACTTCGGCCAGGACATCGGGCAGGTTGATGGCGAGCATGTCTGTTTTCTCTAGAGTTGGACCGGCCGGACATGCGCCACGCCGGCATCGCCGAGGGCCTGGGCGGCGCGAAAAGCCAGGTCTTCGCGCCACGGCGCGGCAATCAGCTGCACCCCGATCGGCAGGCCGCCGGTGGCTGCCGGCCACAGCGGCGCCGTCACCACCGGACAGCCGGCAAACGAGATGGGCTGGGTCAGCAGCCCCATGGACGCACGCGCGGGTTGCTGCGTGCCGTTGATGTCCAGCCACTCGGTGCCGATAACCGGCGCGCTGACCGGCGTGGCCGCCGTGAGCAGCACGTCCCAGTCGCGAAACAGGGCGTTGACCTTGTCGCGGTAGACCCGGCGAAAACGCTGGGCGCGCAAATACCAGTCCACCGGCTGCAGGGCACCGGCGATGAACCGGTCCACAGACAGCGGCTCGAAGTCATCGACACGGGTGCGCAGGTCGTCCAGATGCAGGCTGCCGCCTTCGCTGGCGGTGATGATGAAGGCCGCGGCGCGTGCCAGGGCCGCGTCCGGCCAGGTCACCGCGGCCTGCGCGCCCAGGGTGCTGGCGGCCAGCGCCACCACCTCGCGCGCGGCCGGCGTGGCGTTGTCGTGGAAATAGCCGTCCAGCACGCCGATGCGCAAGCCTTCGACACCCCGGCCGACCCAGGGCATGACCGGCTGCACACGCAGGGCCTGGCAGCCCGGGTCCAGGGCGTCGGGGCCTTGCAGGGCGTCGTAGACCAGCGCCAGGCCGGCCACACTGTCGGCCAGCGGCCCGAGGTGGTCGATGCTGTGCACAAACGGGTAGCTGCCGCGGCGCGAGAGCCGGCCGAAGGTGGGCTTGAGGCCCCAGACGCCGCACAGCGAGGCCGGCACGCGGATGGAACCGTTGGTGTCCGATCCGAGCGAAACCGGCACCTGGCCGGCCGCGACCGCCGCGCCGGAGCCGCCCGACGAACCGCCGGCAATCCGCGTGAGGTCGTGCGGGTTGTGGCAGGGACCGTAGTGGGTGTTTTCGGTGGTGAAGCCGTAGGCGTATTCGTCCATGTTGAGCCCGCCCACCAGCACGGCGCCGGCCGCCTTCATTTGCCGGACCAGAAAAGCGTCGGCTGTCGCGGCCGCATCGCCGCGGTTGACCTTCGAACCAGCCAGGGTCACCACCCCTTCGATGTCGAACAGGTTTTTCACGGCATAAGGCACGCCGGCGAGGGGACCGAGCGGCTGCGACGCCGCCCGCTGCGCATCCACGGCATCGGCTTCGGCGCGGGCACGGGCTTGCGTCTGATTGGTGAAGGCGTTGACCCGGCCGTCGGTCGCCGCGATGCGCGCCAGGCTGGCGTCCAGCAGCTCGCGTGCGCTGACGTCCCCTGAGGCGACAGCTGTCGCCATGGTCGCAGCGTTAGTTGCTACATTTTTCATAGCTCTTCGCGCCCATCGTCATTGGGCGGAAAGGCTGCCGGTCTGTATATTTCCGCGGGTTCGTCGTGTGCAGCCAGGGGCGCGGCCTCCAGCAACGCCGCCATCACGGCCGTGCGCTGCAGGTTCAGCGCGACGCGCTGGGTACGCGCCGCATCCAGCGGCAACTTGAGCAGCGCGGCCGCGGTTTCGACGTAAGCCAGCATGCGGGTGTCGTTCATGGTGCCCCGCCGTTCAGCGCCGCACTTCGCGCTGGAAGATTTCCAGGCTGCGCTTCCTGGCGCTGATGAAGCTGGCCTCGGACAGCGTTTCCACCGTGCGCGGGCGCGCATCGCCATACGGCAGGATTTCGGCCACACGGGTGGGCCGCTTGGTCAGCAGCAGCACCTGGTCGGCCAGGTAGACGGCCTCTTCGAGGTCGTGCGACACCAGTAGCATGGTGGTGCCGGTCTGCATGAACACTTCCTGCAGCTTCTCGCGGATGAACAGCGTCATCTCGAAGTCGAGCGCCGAAAATGGCTCGTCGAGGAACAGCACCTCGGGGTTGTTCGCCAGGGCCCGCATGATGGAGGCGGTCTGCTGCTGGCCACCCGAGAGTTCGTAGGGGTAACGCTTGAGGTCGAACTTCACATCGAAGGACGCGACCAGTTCGGCCATGCGCCTGTCGACCTCGGCCTTGGACCGGCCTTCGAGCTTGAGCGGATAGGCGATGTTGTCGATGGTGCGCATCCAGGGGAACATCGCTTCGCGGTAATTCTGGAAGACGTAGCCGATCTTGGTGTCTTTCAGGGACTTGCCGTCAAACAGGATTTGCCCGGCGTCAATCGGCACCAGCCCGGCGATCATGTTGATCAGCGTGGATTTGCCGCAGCCATTGGGGCCAAACACCGACACAATTTTGTGCTTCGGTATGTCGAGGTTGAAGTCCTCGTACAGCGGCCAGCCGGCAAAGTATTTGGTCAGCCCGCGTATGGTGATGTGGGTGCCGGCGGGGCCAGGCTTGAACTCGGGCACGGGAACATCGGCAAACACAGGGGCGTTGAGAACTGCAGACATGGCTACCTTCCACTCCAGTGAACAATGCGCCGCTCGAGCACCAGGAAAAAGATGTTGAGCGCATAGCCCAGCGCACCGGCCGCCAGGATGGACGCGTACATGTCTTTCACGTTCATGACCTGCTGCGAGTTGATGATGCGGTTGCCCAGCCCGCTGTCGGCGCCGATGAACATCTCGGCCACGATCACGATGACCAGTGCCATGGACACGGCCGAGCGCAGACCGACAAAACTCGGCTGCAGGCTTTCCCAGATCAGCACGTCCTTGAACACCTGCCAGCGCGAAGCGCCCATGACCTTGGCTGCCATCACGCGCTGCTTGCGCGCATTGATGACGCCGTAGGCGCTGTTGAACACCACGATCAGCAGCGCACCGAAAGCCGCAATCGCCACCTTGTTGATGTCCGACACGCCGAAAATCATGAGGAACAGCGGGATCAGCGCAGAGGACGGTGTGGAGCGGAAGAAGTCGATCAGAAACTCGACACTGCGGTAGGCCTTCTCGGAACTGCCCAGCAGCACACCCAACGGCATGCCCACGGCTGCGGCGATCAGGAAGGCCTGCACCGTGCGCCACACGGTGACGGCAAAGTCCTTGAGCAGCGGCCCCCCGGCCAAGCCGTTGACCAGCGCGCCCAGCGCATCGAGCGGCGGCGGCAGCAGGATGGCCTTGATGAAGCCCAGGCGCACCACCAGGTCCCAGACGATGAACAGCACCACCGGGCCGATGAAGGGCAGCGCCCTCTCCAGCGCCGGCGTACGCTGCACAACAGCCGCCGGTGCGCTGGCCGGCGGCGCCCAGGGCTTGGCAGACGCCACCGGCGCCGCCGTCACGGAGGAGGTACCGTCCATCACGTTCAACCCTTGTAGAGCATCGAGTCCACCATGAGGCGCGAACTGAAGATGCCTTTTTCGGAGAACAGGTCGAAGAACTTCTGGAAGTGCGCGACGTCGCCCGGCTTGAACTCGTTGTACATCATGTACGCCGCCAGCGGCACCTCGCCGGTCAGCGCGCCTTCGATCGGGGTGTACCCCTTGAGGTACTGGCGCGCCTCGACCGACTTGCTGCGCACGTAAGCCACGCCCTTGCCGTAGGCGGCAACAAACTTCTTCGCGGCATCGGGGTTCTTCTTGATGAAGTCCGAGGACAGCGAGGCCGAGCCGCCGAACCATGGCGCCATGTTGTCACCGAGCACGTACCGGGAGATCACGCCGGCCTCGAGCACGCGCGTGGTGCCGTTCATGCGGCCGATGGTGCCGGTGGGCTCCAGCGTGTAGGCGGCATCGATCTGGCCGGCAGCCAACGCAGCCACATGCTGGCCGATCGGCAGCTCGACCACGCTCGCACCGGTGGCGCCGCCGCGCTCCAGGATGGTCTTGGCCAGCGTCACGTTCTGGATGCCGGGACCGGAACCGACGCGTTTGCCTTTCAGGTCGGCCATCACCTTGGCCGGGCTGGCCACCGGCACGATGACTTCGTCGAGCACATTTTTCACATTGCTCGGGTTGGCGCAGAAGATCTTGAAGGTGCCGGGCTGGGCCAGCTCGCCGATGGCGATGTTGGCCGAGCCGGTGCCGTTGGCGGTGCCGTCGGAACGGCCCGACAGCACGGCCTCCATGACCTGCTGGGCACCGGCGAACTTGAGCGGCTCCACGTCCAGCCCGGCTTCCTTGAAGTAGCCCAGCTCGATGGCCGCGTAAAACGGCAGGCCGGCGGCGATCGGCCAGTAGCCGATGCGGATCTTCGGTGCGGCCTGTGCACGCACGATGGCAGGCATTCCGAGTGCGCCAAGCATGGCCGCGCCGGTTTGCAGGACTTTCCTGCGTGAAGCCGTTGAGGGGGAAGGAATGTGGGGAGTGGTCATGGAAAGCTCCTGGAGTGAAAGAGGTTGGTGAATCCGTGGCAGTTGTCAGGCCGCAGCCGTCTTGAGCGAAGCGATGTAGGCACGCCAGCCGCCCAGATGCGAGATGTCCAGGGCTCCGTGCAGCGCTTCGGGCTCGCAGACAAAACCCTGCACCGTGCTGCCGTCCCGAAGTGCCAGCGTGCCTATGCCCAGAGGCTCGGGGATCAGCGCGACAAACGAGCCGTAGGCAGAAAGCGGCATCTCCCAGATTTCAAGCGCGATACTTGCCCCCTGGCCGGCACCGACACGGAGCAGGCCGGGCTTGGGCGGGGTGGTGCCCGGCAAGGCGAACAGCCTGTAATCGGGCGCGGTTTCAGCGGGGCCTGCCAGCACCGCCCCGCGCTCGGTCAGCTGCGTGTTCAAAGGCATGCCGGACAGGTGGGCACCCACCACCGCCACCCGCACCGTCGCCGGCTTGCGCAGGCCGGCAATCGCGCGCATGGCGGGCAGCGGCAGACCGGTCGCGCCCTGCGTCAGGCAGGTAGCGTGGTGGTAGCGCTGGCCAAGGTCGGCCAGCTGCCAGTCGCTGCCGCAAGGCGCGATCAGCGTGATGCCGAACGGCAGCCCGTCGGCGCGCACAGCACTGGGCACGGACAGGGCGGCGTAGTCGAGCAGGTTCACGAAGTTGGTGTAGGCGCCCAGCCGGCGGTTGAGCACCACCGGGTCGCGCTGCATCTGCGCAATCGTGTAATGCGTCGGTGCGGTCGGCACCACCAGCACGTCGATGGCGCCCCACATCGCGTCGGCCTGCTGGCCCAGGCGCTTCAATTCGGTTTGCACTTCGTACAGGTCCGCCGCGCTGTACTTTCGGCCCGCGGCAATGATGCTGCGCACCGGCTCCACCACCTCGGCTTCATGGGCGTCGAAGAAGCTGCGGATGGCGGTGTAGCGTTCGGCCACCAGCGCGCTTTCGTAGAGCAGGGCCGCGACCTGCGCCAGTGGTGCAAAGTCGGTGGCCACAGGCGTGCCGCCCAGGGACTGCAGCCGCGCCACCGCCTCCGAGAAGGCCGCTTTGGCGGCACGGTCCCCGTAAAACTCCAGCGTCGCCGGCACGCCGAAGCGGAAGGCCGGTGCAAACGGTTCGCTGGCCAGCGCCAGCTGGCGCGAATACGGATCGAGCGTGTCATGCGCCATCGCGTTTTCCAGCACCTGGACCGCGGTGGCCACCGTGCGCGCAAAGATGGACACACAGTCCACGCTTTGCGCGGCCGGCACCACGCCGCGCGCGCTGATCAGCCCGCGCGAAGGCTTGAGGCCGACGATGTTGTTGAGCCCCGCCGGCACCCGGCCGGAGCCGGCCGTGTCGGTGCCCAGCGAGAAGTCGGTCTGCCCGGTGGCCACCACGTAGGCCGAGCCGGAACTGGAGCCGCCGGATACATAGGCGGGATTGAACGCATTGGGCACGGCCCCGAAAGGGGAACGCGTGCCGTTCAACCCGCAGGCGAACTGGTCGAGGTTGGTCTTGCCGAGCAGCGATGCACCAGCATCGAGCAGCTTCTGCACAACAAAGGCACTGGCCGGCGGCGTGTAGGCAAAGGCCGGGCAGCCCGCGGTGGTGGGCATGCCTGCGGCATCGATGTTGTCCTTGGCCGCAAAGGTCATTCCCGCCAGCGGCCCGGCCGAGGCAGCCTGTGCACTGGCGGCTGCCGGCGGCGTGGCGCGGCAGATCCAGGCCTGCGGCGCCAGCACCGTGCCGCCCGCAGCGGCCGGCGTGTTGTCCGGCGCCGACGGCTGGCCGGTCAGATCAGGGGTTAAAGAAACTTGCACCAATTTAAAGCATCCATACTTGTGTACAAGATGAGATGCAAGAGGTGTGCCAAGTGCTGGCGGCCGGTTCGGGCCGTGGGTATTTGACCGGGCTGCCGCTTATTTGCTACTTAATTGATAGCTATTCAGGCTTCAGGAGAAAGGGCCGAGAGCGTATTTGACGTTCACGTTCGGCGCGACTGCGGCCCCCGGCCCACTCGCTGACGACGCGCGGAGGCGCCACAGAACCGATCCGAAAAAAAACAGCGCTGTCCGGCATGGGCCAGCTCGGCAACCAAGCGCTGTCAGCTCTCCAGCACCAGCCGCGTCACCACAGGCGGCGTCTCGCCCCGATGAAACGCCAGCTTGCGGTCGCGCAAGGCCACGTCGCCCGCCGTCACGCGGTCAAAGCGGCGCAGGTGTTCGGTCCAGGATTCGTCGGTGATCTGCTCGACGTAGCGCCCCGGGTCCGAGATGTCGCGCAACAGCTCCCAGGCCAGCGCCCCCTGGCGCAGCCGGCTGCGCCGGCTTTCCTGCATCAGCGTGCGAAATTCCTGGGCCCGGGCCGGATCAATGCGGTACTCGATCATGGTGCGCACCTGGCCGGTCAGTGGCGGCGCTTCTGCGCTGGGCACCTTGAATTCGCGGGACGGCGTCAGGTCCTCCTCAATGCTGCGGTCGCGCAGCAGCCATTGCGTGACACCCATGGCCACCATCGCGGTAGATGCGGCGATCAGCATGCTGGTCGGGACACTGGTCACGGTCGCAATCTGGCCCCAGACCGCCGCGCCCAGCGCGCTGGCACCCATGATCGCCATCTGGAAAATCGACATGCCGCGCGCGCGCACCCAATCGGGCAAGGCGAGCTGCGCCGACACACTCAGGGTGTTGGCGGTGGTGATCCACGCCGCGCCCGCCAGGAACATGGCCGGCGCGGCGACGTAGGCATTCGGGGCGAAGGCGATGATGGCCGTGGACGCCGACTGCAGGCCCATGCCGCCCAGCACCAGGGCATCGCGGGACAGGGTACGGCGCAGCCGCGGCAGCAGGAAGGCCACCACAAAAATCGCGCCCGAGCCCATGGACGCCAGCAGCAGCGTGAAGGTGCCGGCACCGCCGCGGTGCAGGCCGCGCGCCACCAGCGGCAGCAGGGCCAGCAAGGCGGTGGAGTGAAAGAAAAACAGCGCCACCCGCAGCAGCACCGCGCGCAGGCGTGCCGACTGGCGCACGAACTGCACGCCGACCCGCATGGCGCTGATCAGGCGCTCGCGGCCCAGCGGGCTGGGCACATGCTCGCGGCGCCAGCGCATGATCACAAAACCGGACACCAGCGAGAGCACGGCGTTGAGGATGAAAACGTATTCGCTGCCGGCGCCGGCAATCAGCGCCCCCGCCACCAGCGGGCCGATGATGCGCGAAGCATTCATGGCGATGCCATTGAGCGCCAGTGCCGCCGGCAATTGCGCGCGCGGCACCAGTTCCGGAACAATCGCCGAAAACACCGGCCAGCGCATGGCCAGCCCGACGCCGTTGGCGAAAGTCAGCGCCAGCAGCAGCGGCGCGGTCATGGCGCCCATGACAATCGTCAGGCACAGCACGAGGGCCACGGCGGCCACCCAGAACTGCGTGATGATGAAATAGCGGCGCCGGTCCAGGATGTCGGCCAGGGCGCCGCTGGGCAAACCCAGCAGGAAGACCGGCAGCGTCGAGGCGGACTGCACCAGCGCCACCCAGATCGGCGAGGTGGTCAGCGAGGTCATCAGCCAGGCGGCGGCAACGTCGTTCATCCACATGCAGATGTTGGCGGCCATCCAGGTGCCCCACAACATGCGGAAAACCGGCGAACTCAGGGGCGCCCAGGCCGACAGCGAGGCCGGGTCGTGGGGGCTCAGTGCAGGCG
>NZ_NBZV01000046.1 GCF_002379095.1 Polaromonas sp. AER18D-145 | reverse complement strand
GCTCCAGATAGGCCAGACAGGCATCCTCGGAGGAGAACCAATCCAGAAATTCACTCCAGGTGCGGGGGTAGTCTTGAATGAGGACTGGCATAATAACTGTATATTTAACCAGTATATCCAAACTCTGTGGAGCTAAGAGGATACCCCTTTTATTAATACAGTGAATACAGCGCAACAACCCGCCAAACCGGCCACCGCTACCCCTTCCCGGGCCGCGTGCCCGCCCTGCCGCCCGCAACCATCCGGTGGCTGGGGGCGGCGGGCCGAAGCTGCCGCACTTCCGTTTTTCAGCGCACCGGCCGCGCCCCAGCCTGCCGTGCAATCAGCCTTCCGGACTACAGCGCCAGGCCCTTCACAACGCGCACCATCGGGACAACGTGGCGACCCCCGCCACACAAGGAGCACGGCATGGGCATGATGAGTGACCCCCTGACCAACGACCTTTTCCCGCAGGCGCTGCTGACCGTCACGCTGCAGGGGCCCGGCGACCTGGAGGGCTTCCGGCGCGCCGCACGCGGCCTGTTGGCACAACAGATCCTGCCCGCGCAAGTCAGCTGGCACAGCACGGAGGTGCCGGCGCAGGACCCGCTGGCCACGCTGCCGGACAACCACGCTGCCGCCGGCGATGCCCCCGCGGTACCGGTGCCGCCCGAATTTGTGGCGCTGTGCGAAAGCGCCATCCTGCATGCCGACTCCCGGCGCTTTGGCCTGCTGTACCGCCTGCTGTGGCGCCTGGTGCATGAGCCCGGCCTGCGCCACGACCCGCTCGACGCCGGCCTGGTCGAGCTCCAGCACATGGCGCAGGCGGTGCGCGACGAGATGCACAGGATGAAAGCCTTTGTGCGTTTTCACAGCGTGCAGGACGAGCGCTTTCGCAACCACCCCGAGGGCGGCCCGCTGCATGTGGCGTGGGTCGAACCCGAACACCATACCGTCCCCGCCATGGCCGCATTTTTTGCGCGGCGTTTCGCGCAGATGCGCTGGGCCATCCTCACACCCGAGCGCAGCGCGCAGTGGGATGGCGCCCGCCTGCATTTCGGCCCGGGCGTCAGCCAGGCAGACGCGCCCCTGCCCGACGCTGGTGAAAAAAGCTGGCGCGGCTGCTACGAACGCACCTTCGAGCCGACGCGCCTGATGGGTCGGAGCCTGCAAAAGCCCATGCCGCGCAGGTCCCGGCGCAAGCTGCCGGAAACCGGACGGCTTCACCCGCTGGTCTCGGCCGCGCACCAGCGCAGCCACCACCTGAGCGCGCAGCCCGCGACACGCATGGCCAGACGCGTGGCGCAGCCCCGGGCCGCGCTGGCCGTCCCCGCGCAGCCGCAGGGCGCGCCGGCTCAGCTGTCCCTCGAAGAGCTGGGCCCCTCGCCGGACGCCTTGCAGCCACTGCTTCTTTGATGCTATTTATTTGATAGCTGACTGCGCACGCAACATATGGGCTGCAAGCCGATTTTTCTCAAAAATCCGGGTCAACGCCCCGGCGTGCCGGAGGCCGGCAGCGCCGGTGCAGAGGCGGGCGCCTGCGGCCCGGGCAGCGGCAACACCACGCTGCGGCCATCAGCCGGGGGCTGTTCGGCCGGCTGCACTGGCCGTGTGGTCGAGTCGCGCGGGTCCGGCGCCACGGGCGGCGCTGGCGGCAGGTTCCGGCGAAACTCCGGGTTGCGGTTGATGCTCGGGCCGGGCGCAGGCGGGTCTGCCGGGGGAGCCACCTGCGCGAGCGCCGCGCCGCCGGCCAGCCAGAGCGCCAACAACACCGAAGGGGGCACAAGCAGCTTTTTCATGGGGGCTCCTTCTCCATACGGCCGGGCAAGGGGTGGGTGCAGCACGAGTACCCGCTACCGAATCAGTTTAAGACTGCGGCGGCGGCTTCGCCATGACACAGCGCAAGCACATGCAGCAACTGTTGCAGGAGGTTTCATTCCCATACAACTGCACGCAGGCGCGCCCTGGGCCGCTGTTAAGATTCGTCCCTTTCAGACCCGTCTGAATCGACCGTTTTTTCTCTCCTTTCCGCGACGACGCGACGCCTATCCCCCATGACCGTTGCCATCCCGGCCAGCACCCTCGCCACCTTCGAAATCAAAAGCGCCAACCTGCCCCTGGTGGCGCTGCTCCTCAAGTCCTCGGACCTCAGCGCCCTGTCGCGCGAGATGGCGCTGCGCTTCGGCGATATCCCGGATTTTTTCGACAACGACCCGCTGGTCATCGACCTCTCGCAGCTGCCCGCTGACGCGGCCACGGTTGACTTTGCGGCGCTGATCGCGCTGCTGCGTCCCTACCGCGTCGCCCCCCTGGCGGTCCGCGGCGGCAACCCGGCGCAACTGGCCGCGGCCCTGGCGGCCGGGCTGGTCGCCGCCCCCGACGCACGTGTCGTCAGCGCCCCCGCCGCCACCCCGGCGCCACCCACGCGCAGCAAGGCGGCAGCACCGGTGGCGGAAACACACGCCGCACCGGCCCCCGGCGCACTGGTGATCGACAAGCCGCTGCGCTCCGGCCAGCAGGTGTACGCCCGCGGGCGCGACCTGGTCGTGCTGGCCATGGTCAACGCCGGCGCCGAAGTCATTGCCGACGGCCACATCCATGTCTATGCACCGCTGCGCGGCAAGGCCATGGCCGGTGCGCGCGGCAACACCGAAGCGCGCATTTTTGCGCTGAGCCTGGAGCCCGAACTGCTGTCGATTGCCGGCATCTACCGCACCAGCGAAAACCCGCTGCCCGAAGGCGTGTGGGGCCAGCCCACGCAGGTGCGCCTGGTGCCCGGCCCCGAGGGCGACAAGCTCGTCATGGATCTGATCAAAACATGAGGCCCCGCTTTTCAGGTTTGGCGGGACAGCCTCCTCTTCTCATTCTTTAAGGACTCTTTCGCATGGCAAAAATCATTGTGGTCACCTCCGGCAAGGGCGGCGTGGGCAAAACCACCACCAGCGCCAGCTTTGCAACCGGCCTGGCCCTGCGCGGACACAAAACCGCCGTCATCGACTTCGACGTCGGCCTGCGCAACCTCGACCTCATCATGGGTTGCGAGCGCCGCGTGGTGTACGACCTGATCAACGTCATCCAGGGCGAAGCCAACCTGCACCAGGCCCTGATCAAGGACAAGCAGTGCGACAACCTCTACGTGCTGGCCGCCTCGCAGACCCGCGACAAGGAAGCGCTGAGCAAGGAAGGCGTCGAGAAGGTGCTGAACGACCTGGCCGACATGGACTTCGAGTACATCGTCTGCGACTCGCCCGCCGGCATCGAGACCGGTGCCCTGATGGCCATGCATTTTGCCGACGAGGCGCTGGTGGTCACCAACCCCGAAGTGTCCTCGGTGCGCGACTCCGACCGCATCCTCGGCATGTTGTCTTCCAAGACCAAACGCGGCATGGCAGGGGGCGACCCGATCAAGGAGCACCTGCTGATCACGCGTTACAACCCCAGCCGCGTGGACCAGGGCCAGATGCTCTCGCTGGAAGACATCAAGGACATCCTGCGCATCAAGCTGATCGGCGTGATCCCCGAATCCGAGGCGGTGCTGCAGGCCTCCAACCAGGGCGTTCCCGCCGTGCACATGGAAGGCAGCGATGTGTCCGAAGCCTACAAGGACATGATTGCCCGCTTCCTGGGCGAAGACAAGCCGCTGCGTTTCATCGACGCACCCAAGGTCGGCTTCTTCAAACGCGTGTTTGGAGGGAAATAACCCGCCATGGCCTCTTTCCTCTCCTTCCTGCTCGGCGAAAAGAAAAAAACCGCCAGCGTCGCCAAAGAGCGGCTGCAGATCATCCTGGCGCACGAACGCTCGGGCCGCCACAGCCACGAGCCCGACTACCTGCCGGCGCTGCAGCGTGATTTGATCGCGGTGATCTCCAAATACATCAACATCAACCCGGCCGACATCAAGGTCAACCTGGAACGCCAGGACAACCTCGACGTGCTCGAAGTCAAGATCGAGCTGCCCGACGGCAAGTAGGCGCCCGGCCTACCGCCCGAGAAACGTCTTCACCACCGCCACCGTGCGCGCCGGGTCTTCCTCGTGCGGCACGTGGCCCAGCTCGTCGAACACCACCACCCGGCTTCCGGCGATGTCGCGCGCAAAACGCTGGCCGAACTCCAGCGGGATCAGGCGGCGCTGATCCAGCGCGCCCGCGCCTACTTCTTCGATAAGCTGCCGGCCAACCCGAAACACAAATACCTCGAGGTCCCGGGCGGCCATCTGGAGACGCCACGCCTGGCCAGCGAGGAAATCGTCAAGTGGATCAAGACCGTCGTGGCCCTCTGAGCCCGCCCGCCGCCCCGCCCCGGCGCGGGGCTATCATCGCGCCATGCTGATAGAGACTCTGGGCGCGGCGCGCGACATGGGGCGCCTCAACGACATCGCCGGTGTGCTGATCCGCCACGGCTTCGGCGACAGCGTGCGCCGGCTCGGCCTGGCCGACCGGCTCGAGCGCGCCGGCCACGCCCTCAAGTGGGAGCATGCCGCCGACCTGGCCCGCATCGAGCCGCCCGTGCAGGTGCGCTTGGCCCTGGAAGAGCTGGGCCCGGCCTTTGTCAAGCTCGGGCAGATCCTCGCCGGCCGCGCCGACCTGTTTGGCCCCGAGTGGATTGCCGAGTTTGAAAAACTCCACAACCACGTGCCTGCCGTGCCCTTTGAACTGCTGCGGCCACAGCTGCGCGAAGACCTGGGCGGCGAGCCCGAAGAGGTGTTTGCCCGCTTCGACACCGAGCCGGTGGCCGCCGCCTCCATCGCCCAGGTGCACCGCGCGCAGCTCAAGGACGGCACCGAGGTCGTCGTCAAGATACGCCGCCCCGGCATCACCGCGGTGATCGAGGCCGACCTGCGCCTGCTCGGCCGCCTGGCCGCGGTGGTGGAAGCGGAAATGCCCGCCCTCAAGCCCTACCGCCCGCAGCAGCTGGTGCGCGAGCTGGTCAAATCCCTGCGCCGCGAGCTGGACCTGGCCGGCGAATGCCGCCATGCCGAACGCATTGCCGCCAACATGGCGCCGCTGCCCTGGATCGTCATCCCGCGCGTGCACTGGGCGCACACCGGCGAACGCGTGAACGTGCAGGACTTCGTGGGCGGCATCCCCGGCGACCGGCTCGACCAGCTCACCCCCGAGGCCGGCTTCGACCGCACCCTGCTGGCCCAGCGCGGCGCGCGCGCCGTGCTCAAGATGATTGTGGAAGACGGCTTTTTCCACGCCGACCCGCACCCCGGCAACGTGTTTTACCTGCCCGGCAACGGCATCGCCTTCATCGACTTCGGCATGGTCGGGCGCCTGTCCGAGCGCCGGCGCGAAGAGCTGCTGCAGCTGCTGCTGGGCCTGGTCGAGCGGCAGGCGCAGGCCGTGGCCGACGTGCTGATGGACTGGACCGGCGACAGCCACGGCACCAACCTCGGGCAGCTCGAAACCGAGATCGAAGCCTTTGTCGACCAATACCACGGCACCCCCCTGGCCGAGCTCAGCCTGGGCCAGATGCTGGCCGACGTCACCACCCTGCTGCGCGAACACCACCTGGGCCTGCCGCCGGATCTGGCGCTGCTGATCAAGGCCTTCATCTCGCTCGAGGGCATGGGCCGCGGGCTGGACCCGGGCTTTCACATGGCCACCGAGGCCACGCCCATGCTGCGCCAGGTGCTGCGCGCCCGCTACCAGCCCGAGGTGCTGGCCAGCCGCGCCTGGAAAACCCTGCGCCGCACCCTGGCCGTGGCCGAACAGCTGCCGCACGACGTCTCGCGCCTGCTGCGCAACGCGCGCCGCGGCCATTTGAGCGTCGGCATCGAGCTGGCTCACCTCAAACGCGTGGGCGACCAGGTGGACCGCGCCGCCAACCGCCTGGCCATGGCGCTGATCATTGCCGCGCTCATCATCGGCTCGTCCATCGTCATGACGGTGCAGGGCGGCCCCACGCTGATGGGCCTGCCGCTGTTCGGTTTTCTCGGCTTCACCGGCGCCATGCTGGGCGGCCTGTGGCTGGTGCGCGCCATCTGGCGCAGCAGCCGCGGGCGCGACAGCGACGACGCGGACTGAGCAAAAAAAAAGCAGCATCCGCCTGTCGGCACATGCTGCTTGGGTTTGAAGGCCCATCGAGACCCGTGAATGCCCGTCAAAGCCCCTTAAGGCATTCGGACACTAAGGCATCAACACATTAACGGGCCGGGGCCTCACCCTGAACGGCAGCGCCGGCCTCGGCATCCGCTTTCACTTTGGCCTTGGCTTTGGCCTTGACCTGGCCACCAGCAGCCTTGGCCGCGCCGGCGCCACTTTTCACTTCCGCCTTGCCGGCCTGCGCCACGCGCTTGCCGCTGGACGTTGCGGCATCACCTGCGGCCTCCGCCGTATTGCGCACACCGCCCAGCACCTTGCCTGCGCCATCGGTGGCGCTGTTCGCGGTGCCCGAGGCGCTCATGCCGCCCCCGGCCTGCGCACCGGCAGCCGCCGCGCCGTCAGCGCCTGCAGGCGCCCGGTTGTCCTGCGCTGTCGCATTGCCATTGGCACCTGCGCGCACGCCGGCATCCAGGCCCACACCGGCATTGGCGGTACCGCCACCGGGCTGCACGGCCGTGTTCGCGCCAATGCCTGCACCCACGCCCACGCCAGCACCCAGCGCTGGGCCGGCGGCCACGGTCACGCCGGTGGCGCCGCGCACGGCGCCGTCCAGATTCACCAGACCGCCGGCCTGCGCTGAAACACCCCAGATCATGGCCGTAGTCAGCACCATCAGCGAAGGAACGGCCCGCAAAGCCCGTGGCCGGGCCGCGGGTGCCAGCGCTGGGGAAAGGTCAGATTGAAATTTGTTGAAACGGATCATTGAAGCTCCTGCTGTTGAAGAAGCGTTCATCTTCCAACGCCAGAATGTTCACTGAGTGTCGGCTTCGTTGGCTTTGTAAGGTGATGCGTCGCCACCACAGGGTGGTCACTTTAGCGAAAGTGATCGCTCACATGGCCCGCCATCTTCACCATGCGGAACGGCCCTGCCGGCCAGATGTAGCCGATGTCACCATTCAATACCCGCATTCTCGCCCGGCGCGGGTCGGGGCCATCGGCACAGGCCCTGCCGGCCCGCGCGCGCAGCACCCCCAATCGGCTAGCTCAGGCCAGATCAGCCCACCGGCCGGATGCCGATCAGCAAGCCGTGCGCCCAGAACGCTAACACCGCCCAGACAACCGCACCGACTGCCACCGTGATCGCCGTGCCGGCCGGGGTGCCCGCCGGGTACACGGTGTGCGCCGCGCGGTCGCGGGCCTGCGCCGCACGAAAGCTCAGCGCCGCCCACACCAGGAAGGCGCCGAACAGCACCACATGCGCCACATTGCCGTTGGCCAGCAAGTGGGCCAGCGCCCACACCTTGACCCCCAGCACCATGGGGTGATGCAGCCGCGCCTTGATCGCATTGCGCGGCACATAGGTGGCCGCCAGCAGGATGAAAGCCACCAGCGTCAGCAGCGAGGCCAGGTGCCGCATGCCTCTTGGCGGCAGCCACAGCTGCACCGGCTGCTGCCGCGCCAGGCCAAAGCCCCACACGATCAGCGCAAAACCGGCAATCGACAGCAGCGCATAAACGGCCTTCCAGGGCAGCTCACCAACGCGGCCTATCGTCGCCGTGCGCCAGCCGTCGGCCACGATGCGTATGGAATGCACGCCCAAAAAAAGCACCAGCCCCAGAATCAGTATCGCCACCACCATCTCCTTGAAGTATGGAAGCGATTATGAGCGCCCGCGGCGTCCGCCGCTACGCCGTTCGGGCTGAGCTGGTTGGCGCCGTTTTGCTATTTAATTCATAGCTTGTGACGCACGTGGATAAAGGGCTGTAGGCTGATTTGTCTTGTAAAAATCAGTGCTATTGAGATTTCCATAAACCATGACAGACAACTCACTACCGTTCGCCCTGAGCTCGGCCTGTCCTGAGCTTGTCGAAGGATCGAAGGGCTTCGACAGGCTCAGCCCGAACGGGGAAGTAGCATGAATTGCGAGATCATCAATAGATGGCCGCGGCGGCCTCGCGCACGCCCCAAAGCCAGGCCCGCGGGTCACGCCGCATAAACCACTTCACGCGCGCTGTTGATGCCTGCCAGCACGTACGGGTTGCGCACGCTGCGCGGCTCCACCAGGTCCACGCCGCGCCCAAGCAACTGCTCCAGCTCCGACTTGAGCGCAAAGTAGCCGTCGAGCCCGCGCTTGGCGCCGGGGGCAAATTCCACCAGAAAGTCCGCATCGCTGCGCAATGGATCGAAATCGGTGCCGCGCGCGGCCGATCCAAACACTTCCAGCCTCTGGATGTGCAGGCGCTGACAGATGCGCGCAATGTCCGCGCGCTTTTGCGTGATGAGGGGATGCATCGTGGCGCAATGGTACCCGCGAGGGTGGGATTGATCCAGCAAGGCAACCATCATCAGCCCGCTATCACAAACATAGCTGCTGACGCCCACCGATAAAGGGCTGGGCCCCGATTTGACGCCCGCGCCAGCCCCTGAACCCGGCTCAGTGCCCGGTGGTTTTCCCGCGCCGCGCCTGCGTCTGGTTGTCGCCGCCGATATGCGCCTCGCGGTCGCTGCGGCTGTCGGGCGTGCGCTTGCCCTGGTTCAGCTGGGTGGCATCCTTCTCGCCCATCTTGTTGGTGTCGTTCTCGACTTTGCCGGTGTGGCCGGTCTGTTTGTCACGCGGGTTCTGCTTGCTGCTGGACATGGTGCACTCCTCGGGATAAAGGGTGAAAACGGATGAAAAAGAGCCCAGCATCGGCGCCAACGCTGCCGGGACTCGACCCTCCGGACAAATTAGCATTTTTTTGCCAGGCGTCATTGTTGTATGTCAGACAAGGCCGCATGAAGTGCGCGACATGCCGGCGCGCGCAGCCAGCGTTACAGAGCGGCACATGAATGGCGCTTCTCCCGGCATTGCCTTGTGTAGACTACGCCCAGACTTCTCCCAACCCACAACCTGTTGCGCAGGCTGTGTTTCAACCGGACCCCCGATGCGCCTGAGAATCTTTCTGGTCGAAGACAGCCCCGTCATCCGCGCCAACCTGGCTGAGTCCCTGGAAGAACTGGTCGGCGCCCGCGTGGTGGGCGGTGCCAGCACCGAAGACGAGGCCCGCCAATGGCTGACCGACCACCCCACCGCCTGGGACCTGGCCGTGGTCGACCTGTTTTTGCTGCAGGGCAACGGCCTGAATGTGGTCAAAAGCTGCGGCAACCGCGACCTGCGGCAGAAAATCGTCGTGCTGACCGGTTACGCCACCCCGGCCATGCGCCAGCGCTGCCTGGCCGCAGGCGCCGACGCCGTGTTCGACAAAGCCACCGAGATCGACGAGTTCACCACCTACGCGATCAACGAGGTGGAACGGGTAGCCGGCGAAACACACTGGTGAATTGAACGCGCGGAAAACACAGCGCGCAGGGCAGATCTTCTTTCATCCCGCGCCGACCTGTCACCCCGGGTGCGCGGAAAATACCGGTTGACCCGCGACATTGCCGCTCGCTTCTCGCACAATCGGCGTATGCAGCTTCAAGACCTCAACACCCCCGCCGCGCTGGTCGACACCGCGCGCATGCAACGCAACATCGAACGCATGCAGCAGCGCATGAACTCGCTGGAGGTGGCATTTCGACCGCACGTCAAAACCACCAAATGCATAGACATTGCCCGGGCGCAGATCCAGGCCGGCGCACGCGGCATCACGGTGTCCACGCTCAAGGAAGCCGAGCAGTTTTTTGCCGCCGGGGTGACGGATATCCTGTATGCCGTGGGTATGGCGGCACCCAAGCTCAGGCAGGCGGCCGCACTCATTGGCCAGGGCTGCGCGCTCAAGATCATTGCCGACAGCGCAGCGTCTGCGTCCGCCATCGTTGCTTTTTCCCATCAACATGGCGTGCCGTTTGAAGTCTGGATCGAGGTCGACACCGACGGCCACCGCTCGGGCGTGCAGCCCCACAGCGACGACCTGATTGCCATCGGCACCCTGCTGCACCAGGGCGGCAGCACGCTGGGCGGGGTGATGACCCACGCGGGGGCCAGTTATGAGCTGAACACGCCCGAGGCCCTGCAAGCCATGGCCGAGCAGGAACGCAGCCTGTGTGTGCTGGCGGCAGAACGCCTGCGCGCCGCCGGCCTGCCCTGCCCCAACGTGAGCGTGGGCTCCACGCCCACGGCGCTGTCGGCCCGGCAGCTCAAGGGAGTGACCGAGGTGCGCGCCGGTGTGTATGTCTTTTTTGACCTCGTCATGGCCAACGTGGGCGTGTGCTCCCCCGACGACGTGGCCCTGAGCGTGCTCACCACCGTGATCGGCCACCAGCCCGACAAGGGCTGGGCCATTGTCGACGCCGGCTGGATGGCCATGAGCCGCGACCGCGGCACGCAAAAGCAGCAGCACGACTACGGTTATGGCCAGCTGTGCGACGTCAACGGCCAGCGCATCGATGGCTACACCCTCAGCGGCGCCAACCAGGAGCACGGCATCGTGAGCCGCACCGGCGAGGCCGACCCTGACATCGCCAGGCGCTTTCCCGTCGGCACCCAGCTGCGCGTGCTGCCCAACCATGCCTGCGCCACCGGCGCGCAGTTTCCCGAGTACCACGCCGTCACCGGGCAGACGCTGGGACCCACCTGGCCCCGCTTCTACGGTTGGTAGCATTCGCCATGACCATAAAGCGCATCAACCCCGGCACCCTGGCCCCGCCCGGCGGCCACTACAGCCATGCCGTGGTGGCCGCCGGCCTGGTCTTCATTTCAGGCCAGTTGCCCATCACCCCGTCGGGCGAAAAACTCAACCAGTCCAGCTTTGAAGACCAGGCCCGGCAGGTGCTGGCCAACGTGCAGGCGGCCCTGGAAGCAGCAGGCAGCAACGTGGCCCAGTTGGTGCAAGTGCGCGTGTATGTGACCGACATGGAGCAATGGCCGGTGTTCAACCGCATCTACCAGCCCTGGGCCGGCGCAGCGCCCCCGGCGCGGGCCGTGGTGCCCGTGCCCCTGCTGCACCATGGCTTTGCAATTGAAGTCGAAGCCGTGGCGGCGCTTCAGCCACTCTCAAAATAATAGCTGCCAGCGCACGTATTCATTGGGCTGGAGGCCAATTTTGCTTGCAAGCAGCAAGCCCTCAGCCCGCCGCCTCCGCAAAACACATGGCCTCGATCTTGTGGCCGTCCAGGTCGCGCACAAAGGCCGCGTAATAGGTCGGCGTGTAGTGCGGCCGCAAGCCGGGCGGCCCGTCACAGGGCGCGCCCAGTGCCAGCGCCTGCGCATGAAAGGCATCCACCTCCGCCGGCGCGTTGGCCAGGAAGCTGATGTGCGTGCCGTTGCCCGGCGCAGCGCGGCCACCATCGAGCGGCCGCCCAACCCAGAACTCCGGAAACGCCCGGCCATAAGCCACCGACTCGCCATGCTCCATCACGCTGCGGATCTGCAGCGTGCCCAGCACCGCGTCGTAAAACGCCCGGGCGCGCGGGTAGTCGTTGGTGCCTATGGAGATGTGGGAGAGGATGCTGGGGGGAAGGTCGGAAGGGCTGGTCATGGCGACTCTTGAAGTTGAAATCAAAGATTTTTGTGAGATTCCATTCTTAACGATCTTAGGAATTGTCGCGCCGCACTGCCGCGCCATCCGTCGACCTCTCAATAGCGTCGGCCTCAAGCAAATACAAATGATTCAGAAGTAAAAACTCACCTAGCGACTCCGCCGGTATATGCACCGACTCAAGGTGTGCGCGGGGGTTCCGATAAGCCATATAAGTCGCCGGAAACAATCCACCTCGACTACTTAGGTCGCCACCATCAGGCTTTGTCCAACCCAATAGAGCGTTAGCTCCAACGAACGCCTGAGAAAATAGTTTGGCACCATGATCGCTAAGACCTGTGCGCTTCCTAACAATGTCTTCAAGTCGGCGATAGCCACTAAGCAGACTTGCATCAGGCTGAGCCTCGAAGTTCAACGCCAAATCTCGGATTCGATGATCAATTAAGGCGAAGGGCATCCTCAATGGAAAGCGAGACCAGCCTGAAAGAGACTTACTCAGCACTCCTTGGTATGGGTAGATGTAATCGTGCCATCTCTGCGGTCGCACTGGTTTGGCAGAAAAAATCTCTTGCATGTCGCCATTAGTTAGAGACGAGTAATCCAGGCGTTCCAACATCTCGCGCGAGACTTCATATTCATCAAGTTCAAAGCCATGATGACTCAAAAGAAAAATTACCTCGGCAAAAGTCCTAGGGCCTTCTCCGGAATACCCGGAAGAGAAGCCCGACTTGATTGCAACATGTTGGTCAACTCCGTAGGTAAGCAACAAACAATGGCTGTCCTCATGAGTCAAAATTCGAATCGCCGAAATTTCGTCGCCGTGCTGCAAAAATCTTCTTACCGCATCAATGCAAGTAGACGATATACCAGCCATCCCGGCATATTCAATCCCAGCATTTTCTGAAGGGCCGGCCATCCGCTTTTCATGCAAGTAAAAGACAAATTTATAAAACAGATTTTTTAACACGTAGTACTAATCAAGGCATAAATTTCGAGCGCAGCAAGATGCTGTCGCGGTGATACTCAAGATAGCGCTTCTGCCCATTGGAGAAGTTGCCCACGTTCTGGCACTTATTTGGCGAGATCCCCATGCGAGCCAAGGACTCGATGTGAGCGACAGGTGAGATTAGTAGCTCACCGTTACCCTCAAATCCGATAAACCCACGATCAAACAGATGGTCCATTGTCGGCGTAAGAAGAAGGCCGTTCTCCCCGTCTAGCCGCTCTTCATTGGTTGCATCACGCCATGGCTTGCAATGACTCGCACGCAGATGCTCACCATTGGTCACGCCGGTTACGCGACAAGCCCGTTCTAAAGCCATTACGCGCTGCTTAAAAAGTCCTTGGCCTCGACGAGCCATAACTACCGCCTCGCGTTCCGTTTCCGGAATCTTTTGATCTCTTCGGACTTCAGCCATTTGATGTTCCTCCCACCGCAATTGCACGATGGACGAAATCGAAGGAATCGACTCACTGACGCGGTATCCCCTTACCAGGGCGTGCGCCTCCGCTCCCAACAAATCAACAATCGCAGCCGCAAGATTGTTAGGAAGATAAGTCAGATAAATACCTTGCATCCCAACACCATCAGGGCGCAACGGTGCATATAACTTAGGCAGCAGCGGTGACAACACTTCCATATATTCAGATGGACGAACCGGCGATCGCAGAATCGTGAAAGCTACGCCAACACGCCAACCGACTTTTTCCCAATACATCCCCGCCGAACCGAACTCATCGGGCTTGGGAGCTTCCTCTGCATGCGATGTGGCAATGCCGATCGCACGGATGAAAGTACCAGCAAAAGAGAAGATCAAATCTCCAGGTGCGACCTCCCGCATGAAATCGTAAAACGGATTTCGAGACTGATTCGATTTGCGTTTAGGAGACCAGAGATATCCGCCGTGCACTTCCTGGCGATAGGTTTGATTCTGATTGACCCACCAATATCGCAATTTTTACCTTGATAGTGGGTATCCGGCGACCGAAATCGTTAAGCTGAAAGACGTGAAAAAGTCTTCGCCGAGTACTGAATAGAAGAGTATTGCTATTCAATTTTCCGGAAGAAAAGAGCTTGCAACAAACCGATGAACGTAACAGCGCGCATTACTTATAGAGTTTGTCGGTCCCACCAATGTGTTCGACGGACTCTAGAATTGCTTCGTAAATTTCTGTCATCCTGCGTTGCCGTTTGACCTCGAGCGCGCGTGTCAGGTCAACTATCTGAGCGGATTTATTGCGCTGAACATCCTTCCGCTCTTCTTGAACAATCTGCAAGTCCAATTCAAGCTGCTTTTGGTCCATCGTCATTCCCCTTGGCGACCTCCGCCGAATTCACAAGATTCTTACTAACCAAAGACTTTACCACTAAGCCTTCCAACGCAGGTAGTGCTTCTAAGCTCTTTTCAAGTCGTGGTACACCATTTTTCGGTGAAATTTTTATCACACGACCATTTTCCTTACGTGAGTCAGGCGCCATGCGGAACAAAGATAGGTATTTGGTAGGTGCAACACCGTCATACGGAAGTATCCGCATCTTGCCGATTTCGGTCTCTCTTTCCGACACCGCATCATCGTGAAGTTTCGTCGCCAAACTTTTCTTATAAGGCTCAATGTAATAAACCTCTTTTATTCCGCTAGCGACAATGTGGCGGGCGCATGAATGGCAAGGATATGTGGTGACAAACAACATTCCCCCATGCACGCGACTACCACTGCTTTTTAGCGCGGTAAGAATGGCGTGCATTTCCGCATGGATGGATCGCGAGAATTCAATTAGACCTCGAAGCTTTTTGTCCTTGATAACTGTTGCGACTGCCGCATCCAGATCATTCACAGGAATGTATGGACTCAAAGACTGCACGATTTGCCGAGCCAATCCATCTTTCTCCTCGTCGTTAAAACATTTTCCACCGTCTTTGTTCCAACAGCGTAAATCTTTCTCTCCATTTGGATCGGTTTCATGATCAGTTTGATATAGCCCTCCAAATGGTCTCGGCACATCGTTCCAACCAGTAGAAAGAATTTCACCGTCAGAGTCGGTGATGGCCGCGCCGACTTGTCTTGACAAGCAGGCCGAATTACCTGCGGCCGATGCCGCCGCATACATCGCTGTCTCTGCCCTTGTCGGTGTAATTATCTTTGTACCCAGAATCAAATGCAAAAACCGCTCCACTCGACTTCTTAGTTGAGACTCAGAATTTGAAGCCATCCTAAGAAAAAAATCACACTGCGGAAAGGTCTTTGCGACTGTTTGCCCCTCTTCAAGTTCCTCACCAGAATCTCTATCCATCAACTTATAAATCTCAGCAACGTCCATGCCCTTATTTTTTAGATTCTGTTCTCTGGTCTCTACGGGGGCAAAGACTCCAACTACATATAGTACCTCTCTATAAACGGTACGTAGTAACGTCATCTCTTCCTGATTCTTAATGGAATCAATAATGTGACAAACACGCCTGGGTTCAAACTGACCGGTATCGCTATTGCGGCCATTTAACTCACGATCCAGACGTATCTCATTCACAGCAAGTTCGGCTAATACACTATTTCCAAACTCTTTACGCATTTCATTACCATGCGTAATTAACGCCTCAATGCGAGCTGCTGGTTTAACATTAGTGGGGTATATTGATTTTGGAAGTTTTGTGGCGTTATCGCTAATAAATTGGCTTAGCTTGATGACCTTGCATGTGTCATAGGCAAAAGTTTCCTCCAACATATCTTTGATCTTCTCAGCAACGGCGTGCATCGGTGATCCGATAGGTCCACATAGCGCGATTACCAATTCGTTCGTGTGTGTCGAAGAAATGAGATCTTTAATTTTCTTAGTCGAGAATAAATCGCTCTTTTCAGCGGCGTCGTTTGCCGCTTTTACCTTTTGTGCAGTGGCCATATCTCCCCCTGTTTTAGTTTTGTAAAGACCACGAATCTCATCGGGTGTTTTCGCTAAAGGCGATCTGAAAAATAGAGCGCCTTCTCTTGAAAACATTAGTCCTGCGTGAGCAACACGCACGCAAAAACTGAAGTGCTTAATCGCGTCATGCTGACGGTTTATAAACCGCCACACCCGTCTCGTCAATTCAATCGTTAACGGGTTGCCTGCTGGCATACCAATCCAACACTCCTGACCATCGTAGAACTCCTGGCCTTGAAAGCAGATACCCACCTCATGCGCGAAGATTTTCCTACTTTCATTCGAGCCAGTTCTCCGCTCCGAAAGGTATAAACTGTCTCAGCGAACCGTCCCGTGCCAACCCGTGCAGTCTTCCCCAGTCGCCTCAACGGCCAAAAGTCTGCCATGGGTTGATGACCTCAAGGCACGCGCCGTCGATCTGGGCTTTCTTACCGCCGCGCAATCGAGGCATTTCCCACGCACGCGTTCGGGTTCAATTAATTTCTGGCCTTACGCCGCTCCCTCACCGCCCCCGCCAACTGCTCCAGCACAGGCACCGTCTGCGCCATGCTGATGCAGGCATCGGTCACTGACACGCCAGGCCGTAGCGGCGTGCCGGACACGATGTCCTGCCGCCCTTCCTGCAGATGGCTTTCGATCATGAGGCCGGTGATGCGCTGGTCGCCCGCGGCCATCTGCTGGGCCACCTCGGCCGCCACGGTGATCTGGCGCTGGTGCTGCTTGCTGCTGTTGGCGTGCGACACGTCGATCATGACCTGCTCGCGCAGGCCGGCGCCTTTGAGCAGCGCGCAGGCGGCGTCCACGTCGGCTTTTGAATAGTTGGGTTGCTTGCCGCCGCGCAGGATCACGTGGCAGTCGTTGTTGCCGCGGGTTTCAAAAATGGCGGCCTGGCCCATCTTGGTCATGCCCATGAAGGCGTGTTGCGCCTGCGCCGCCTGGATGGCGTCGGTGGCGACCTTGATGCCGCCGTCGGTGCCGTTCTTGAAGCCGACCGGGCAGCTCAGGCCCGAGGCCAGCTGGCGGTGGCTGGGGCTTTCGGTGGTGCGCGCGCCAATGGCGCCCCAGCTCACCAGGTCGCTGATGAACTGCGGGCTCAGCAGGTCCAGAAACTCGGTGCCCACCGGCAGGCCCAGAGCCAGCACATCGAGCAGCAGGCGCCGCGCCATTTCCAGCCCTTCGTTGATGGCGAAGCTGCCGTCCATGTGCGGGTCATTAATGTAGCCTTTCCAGCCCACGGTGGTGCGCGGCTTCTCGAAGTACACGCGCATCACCACCAGCAGGTCGTCGGCCAGGGCATCGGCCTGCAGCTTGAGCTGGCGGGCATAGTCCATGGCCTGGTCATGGTCGTGAATGGAGCAGGGCCCCACCACGACGATCAGGCGGTCATCGGCACCATGCAGCACGCGCGAGATCGCCGCGCGGCTGCGCTCCACCAGGCTCAAGCTGGCTTCGGGCACCGGCAGCCACTCCTGCAGCAGGGCCGGCGTGATCAGCGGGCGCACCGCGCCTATGCGGGTGTCGTCAATGCGGGTGGTGTCGTGGGTGGACAGCGGCGTGGCGGGATGGGTGTGGGTGGTCATGGGGCAGATTATGAGTGTTTTATGGCTACAGCCCTTTGTGGACGGGCGTAAACAGCTACTCTTTTAATAGCGTTTTGGCGCCGCGTGCCACCCTGCGGTACCCTATGCTCCGCTTTTTGCCCCGTCAATCGAAAGTCTGGCGTTTGATTCACGGTGAAGAAAGCTACCGGCTCGGGCACGGTGCGCAGGCCACGAGCGTGGCGGCGCTGGCACGGCAGGGGCAAGGGGCGTGAAGCTGCGCCGCCGTCGCAAGTTCAGCCCGCGGCCAGCTCCCACGGGTTGATGACTTCCAGGCCCGCATAGTCAAAGTCCCTGGTGTTGCGGGTGACCAGCCGCAAGTCATGGTGCAGCGCCGTGGCCGCTAGGAGGCTGTCGATGGCGGGCACGGGACGGCCAGCTTGCGCGAGCAGTCGGCCCCAGTGGTCGGCCACGTCCGGGCCTATCGGCAAAATACGCACGCCAAACCAGTCACGCAAGTCGTGCTCCAGCCAAAGCCGCAGCTTTTCGCGGCGCTGGACGTCGGCCAGTTTCTCGACCCCCTTGCGAATTTCGCCAAGTGTCAGAGCGCTCAAAAACAAGGCTTCATCCGGCGTGTTCGCAAACCAGCGCAGCACAGCGGCGTCAGGTTTGGGGCGCACCAGTTCCGAAAGGACGTTGGTGTCAATCAGGTAGCTCACAGCACCATCTCGCGCGTCAAGCTGGTTTGCCGTTCCGTGTCCAGCTCCAACCCCACCCATGGCGAGCCGCGCATGAATCCGACAAACCCAGGCTTGGGGTGCGTCAGGCGTGTGTATTCCGCACGCGAAACCAGCACGGCCACGTCCTCGCCGCGTACCGTGATGCCCTGAGGCCCTTCGCTCAGTGCGAGCTTCACGACCTCACTGAATCTGCTTTTTGCTTCCTGCAATTGCCATGTTGACATAAGCCACTCCGATCTAGTCAGTCTAGTCAGATTATACGGCTGGCCATGTTTTGCGCTCTTCGGCTGTGCCAGTTTCAGCCGGTGCCAATGTTCTATCGGTGAGTAGTTTTCGACCCTAGCCCTTGACGGACGGGCGCCACCAGCTACTGATTTTGTAGCAGCCTGGAGCGCTGTTCGGGCCGGGTCACGCCTGCGCGCCGCCCGCGTACTTCGCCATCAACGCAGCAACGGCAGGTTTCGCGCAGCGCTGCAGGGTCATCAGCAAGGCGTGGTCGGGCCGGCCCACGCGGTGCCGGGTGCGAAGGTCGTGTTGGATCTGCCCCAGCAGCGATGCGGCCATTTCCGCATCGGCCAGCGCCCGGTGCGCACGGCCGGCGCGCGGCAGCTGGTGGTAGTCCACCAGCACGCCCAGCTTGTGGCTGGGGGCTTGGGGGTACAGCCGGCGCGCGACCAGCAGGGTGCAGGCAAAAGGCTGTGCCGCCGCCGCCCCGGCACGCGCCAGTTCGGCCTGCCAGAACTTGCGGTCAAACGCCGCGTTGTGCGCCACCATGGGCGCGTTGCCCACAAAGCGGCTGGCCTCGCGCATCACGCTGGCGGCCTCGGGCGCAGCGGCCACCATGGCGTTGCTGATGCCGGTCAGGCTGGTGATGAAGGCGGGAATGTGCACGCCTGCATTCATCAGGCTCTGGAAGCGGTCCACCACGCAGCCGTTTTCAAGCAGCACGATGGCCACCTCGGTGGCGCGGTCGCCCATGGCGGGCGACAGGCCGGTGGTTTCAAAGTCGATGACGGCGATGCAGCTCATGCCAGGTCACCGGGCAGCATGGCCCAGAGCGGGACCGCCTCGATGCCGTCGGCCAGCTTGTAGCGATGCAGCCCCGGGTACACCACATACAAGCTATCGAGCTTCAGGTCGTTCATGGCAATACGCATGCTGGGGGTCACTGCGTTCAATCGTGTATTCATGGTAACAAAAGACCATGAAATTCGAACATTTCATGGTGGATTTTCATGGCCTTTTCGCTGATAGAACCGCAGAACCTCACCCGGGCGGGACTCACGTTGCGTTGCGCGGCCTATCCCTTACACGTCGATGTCACACCGGGAATCTCAACGCAGCTGATACCTCAGCAGCTCCTGGCTTAATGCGTCCTCAAGCTGAGGGAGATCCTGTGTGACGGTGTTGAACAAGGTTTCATGTTCAACCTGCTCATAGCCGTGCGCCAGTATGTTGCGCAAGCCGATCACCTGTCGCCATGGCACATTGGGCATCTGCCCACAATGCGCCACGTCTATGCGGCTGGCAGCTTCACCGAGATTGATAAACAGTTTTTCCGTCGCCAGACAAAGCACCCGGTTCGCCAGAAACCTTTCGAGAGGCTGATCTGCAAGCAATCCGCGGATCTCCTGCACAAACTGCGGCATATCGGCCAGATGTGCCGGCGTGCGATCAATCGTCATTCAAAAACGGGTCGCAATTGCGGCTCAATTGCCATGCGCCGGTAGGCATTTCGGAGAATGGAAGGAAAAGCCAAGTCAATTTTTCGTCCGTCAAACGCTGCAGACAACTCGTCCTGCATGTCAACCAGGGCAAAGCCGCTGGGGGCCTCTCCCGGAATAAACTCCACCAGCAAATCCACATCGCTCTCAGGACGCTCCTGCCCCATTGCTGCTGACCCAAACATGCTCATCTTGCGGACGTGATAGCGCCTGCAGATCTCGGCGATCTGTGAGCGTTGGGCCGGTGCAATGTTCATGCTGCAAATTATGCGCTGAACACCTCAGACGTCAATATTCGCAGCCCGCAGCGCATTCGTCTCGATGAACTCGCGACGCGGCTCGACGTCGTCACCCATCAGCATGGTGAACACGTGATCGGCTTCGATCGCGTCGTCGATCTGCACACGCAGCAGGCGGCGCACGGTCGGGTCCATGGTGGTTTCCCACAGCTGGGCCGGGTTCATCTCGCCCAGGCCCTTGTAGCGCTGGCGTGCGGTGGCGCCTTCGGCCTGCGTGATCAGCCAGGCCATGGCCTCGCGGAAGGTCGCGACTTTTTCTTCCTTCTGGCGCTCGCCCTCGCCGCGCGTCACCCTGGCGCCCTGGCTCATCAGGCCCTTGAAGGTCACGGCAGCTTCGACCAGCGCGGCGTAGTCGGCGCCGTGCACGAAGTCCTGCGTCAGCACACTGCTCTTGACGTTGCCGTGGTGGCGGCGGCTGATGCGCAGGATCGGCTTGTCGTTGCGGCTGTCAAACTCGCCGGCCACTTCGGCCGTGGGCAACTGGGCCTGCAGCGCGGCGGCTGAACGCTCGGCGTCTTCCACCGTGTCCAGGTTCAGGGCCACGCCGTCGGCAATGGCTTTCAGCGCCTCGGCGTCCATGTAGCCACGCAGGCGGGCGATGACGGACTCGGCCAGCTGGTGCTTGCGCGCCAGTTCGGCCAGCGTGTCGCCGGTCAGCAGCGTGCCCTGGCCATTGGCGGGGTCGGCACCGGTCAACACAGCGGCGTCTTTCAGCGCGATCTTCAGCAGGAAGCTGTCGAGGGCCGGGCCGTCTTTCAGGTACTGCTCTTCCTTGCCCGACTTGACCTTGTACAGCGGTGGCTGCGCGATGTAGATGTGGCCGCGCTCGACGAGCTCGGGCATCTGGCGGTAAAAGAAGGTCAGCAGCAGGGTGCGGATGTGCGCGCCGTCCACGTCGGCGTCGGTCATGATGATGATGCGGTGGTAACGCAGCTTGGCGACATTGAAGTCGTCGTTGCCGGTGGTGCCACCGGCCTTGCCGATGCCGGTGCCCAGCGCGGTGATCAGCGTCAGGATCTCGTTGCTGGTCAGCAGCTTTTCATAACGCGCTTTTTCCACATTCAGGATCTTGCCGCGCAAGGGCAGGATCGCCTGGAACTTGCGGTCGCGGCCCTGCTTGGCGGAACCACCGGCAGAGTCACCCTCGACGATATAGATTTCGCACAGCGCCGGGTCTTTCTCCTGGCAGTCGGCCAGCTTGCCGGGCAAGCCCATGCCGTCAAGCACACCCTTGCGGCGTGTCATGTCGCGTGCCTTGCGCGCAGCTTCGCGGGCCCGCGCGGCCTCGATGATCTTGCCAACGATGATCTTGGCGTCGTTCGGGCGCTCCTGCAGGTAGTCGGTCAACAACTTGCTGACGATGTCTTCCACCGGGCCGCGCACCTCGGAGCTGACCAGCTTGTCCTTGGTCTGGCTGGAGAACTTGGGCTCGGGCACCTTGACACTGAGCACGCAGGTCAGGCCTTCACGCATATCGTCGCCGGTGACTTCAACCTTGGCCTTTTTGGCCAGCTCGCTGTCGTCGATGTATTTGTTGATCACCCGCGTCATCGCGGCGCGCAGGCCGGTCAGGTGCGTGCCGCCGTCGCGCTGCGGGATATTGTTGGTGAAACACAGCACCTGCTCGTTGTAGCCACTGTTCCACTGCATGGCCACCTCGACACCGATGTTGGTGTTCTGGTCGCTCTGGCGGTCGCCCATGGCGTGGAACACGTTGGGGTGCAGGACGGTCTTGCCCTTGTTGATGAAGTTGACGAAACCCGTCACGCCGCCGGCGCCGGCAAAGTCGTCTTCCTTGCCGCTGCGCTCATCTTTCAAGCGGATCTTCACGCCGTTGTTCAGAAAGCTCAGCTCGCGCAGGCGCTTGCTGAGAATCTCGTAATGGAAGTCGTTGTTCTGCTGGAAGATGTCGGTGTCGGGCAGAAAGTGCACCTCGGTGCCGCGTTTGTCGGTGTCGCCCAGCACCTGCATGGGGGAAACTTCCACACCGCCGACTTTCTCGACGATGCGGTTCTGCACAAAACCCTTGGAAAACTCCATCACGTGGACTTTGCCTTCGCGCCGAATCGTCAGGCGCAGCATCTTGGACAGTGCGTTCACGCAGCTCACACCCACGCCGTGCAGGCCGCCCGAGACCTTGTAGCTGTTTTGGTTGAACTTGCCGCCGGCATGCAGCTCGGTCAGCGCAATCTCGGCCGCCGAGCGTTTGGGCTCGTGTTTGTCGTCCATCTTGATGCCGGTCGGGATGCCCCGGCCGTTGTCGACCACGCTGATAGAGTTGTCCAGGTGGATGGTGACCATGATGTCGTCGCAATGGCCGGCCAGCGATTCATCGATGGAGTTGTCGACCACCTCGAACACCAGGTGGTGCAAACCGGTGCCGTCGGACGTGTCGCCGATGTACATGCCGGGCCGTTTGCGCACGGCCTCCAGGCCTTCCAGGATCTGGATCGAGCCCTCGCCATACCCTTCAGAGGCACCGGCCTGGTTGGAGTCGATCTTGGGCTGGAAATTGGAGCTTCCCTCGCCGCCTTCACCGGAATGAACGCCTTCCATTTCACGGCCCGTGTTGTCAGGAGCGGCTTCGTTGGCTTTGTTTTCTTCGGTCATAACTAACTTTTCTCAATCTCTTGAATGACCAAACCCGCTTTGGCTAGCGGGTTCGGCTGGGTGGCGGTTTTGGTTTTTGAGGGCTGTAACGCTTAAATCCGCATCGGCATCACGACGTATTTGAAGGCAGCGTTGTCCGGAATCGTCAGCAGCGCAGAGCTGTTGGAATCGGCCAGCTCGATCTTCACCATGTCCTGGTCCATGTTGGCCAGGGCGTCGATCAGGTAGGTCACGTTGAAACCGATCTCGATGGCGTCGCCGCCGTAGTCGATGTCGAGCTCGTCGACCGCTTCCTCCTGCTCGGCATTGTTGGACGCCACACGCAGGGTGCCGGGCTCGATGTTCAGGCGCACGCCCTTGAACTTCTCGCTGGTCAAAATGGCGGTGCGCTGCAGCGAGGCCAGCAGCGGCACGCGGCCCAGGGTGATGATGTTCTTGTGGTTCTTCGGGATCACGCGGTTGTAGTCGGGGAACTTGCCCTCGACCAGCTTGGTGACGAACTCCATGCCTTCGAAGCTGAACTTGGCCTGGTTGCCGGCGAACTGCATCTCGATCGCGCCTTCCTTGTCGCTGAGCAGGCGCTGCATCTCCAGCACCGTCTTGCGCGGCAGGATCACTTCCTGGCGCGGCACCTCGACGTCGAGCGTGGCCGACGAAAACGCCAGGCGGTGGCCGTCGGTGGCCACCAGGCTGAGCTGCTTGCCTTCGGCGACGAACAGGATGCCGTTGAGGTAGTAACGGATGTCGTGCACGGCCATGGCGAACGACACCTGGTTCAGCAGCTCTTTCAGCACCTTTTGCGGCACCGAGAAGCTCGGGCCAAAGTTGGCGGCTTCCTGCACCAGCGGAAAGTCTTCGGCCGGCAGCGTCTGCAGCGTGAAGCGGCTCTTGCCACCCTTGAGGATCAGCTTGTTCTGCGCCGACTCCAGCGACACCGTCTGGTCGCTGGGCATGGAACGCAGGATGTCGATGAGCTTGCGTGCACCGACCGTGGTCGTGAAGTTGCCCGTGTCACCGTCCAGCTCGGCTGTCGTGCGGATCTGGATTTCCAGGTCGCTGGTTGTCAGCTGCAGCTGCGCGCCGGTCTTGCGGATCAGCACGTTGGCCAGAATCGGCAGCGTGTGCCGACGCTCAACAATGCCCGCGACCGATTGCAGAACCGACAAAACTTTATCCTGGGTGGCTTTAAGAACGATCACTGTCTTAACCTCTTATTTCTTTAATTCAAATTAGTAGTAGTAGATAAGGGAAGCCCGTTTCTGTGGACAGCCCTATTTTCTTCTTTTTGATCAACTACTTGGCGCTTGTTTAACCTTGTGGTCAGACCACTCCCTACCCTGCCGCTTGATATGAACAACTTCCGGAAATCCACTTCCCCTGTGGATAAGTCATCAGTTGTTCAAAAGTTGTCCCCATGGTTGTCAGGCGAGCCTGAAACCGGTGGAAAGTGGCTGAAAAAGTATTCAATTCAGCCTTTCAGGGTTTGTTCCAGCACGTGCAGCTGCTGATTGAGTTCGGTCATCTGCTGGCGCTCGGCGGCCATCTTGCGCACAGCATGCAACACCGTGGTGTGGTCGCGGCCGCCAAACAGCTCGCCAATCTCCGGAAGGCTCTTCTGGGTCAGTTCCTTGGCCAGGTACATGGCAATCTGGCGCGGCCGGGCAATGCTGGCGGGCCGCTTCTTCGAATACATGTCGGCGACTTTAATCTTGTAATAGTCGGCCACGGTCTTCTGGATGTTCTCGACCGATATCTGGCGGTTCTGGATGGACAACAGGTCGCGCAGGGCTTCCCGTGCCAGCTGGATGGAAATTTCCTTGAGGTTGAAGCGCGAGTAGGCGAGGATCTTGCGCAGTGCGCCTTCAAGCTCGCGCACGTTGGAGCGCACGTTCTTGGCCACAAAAAACGCGACCTCCTCGGGCATGACCGTGCCTTCGGCCTCGGCCTTGCGGATCAGGATGGCTACACGCATCTCCAGCTCGGGCGGCTCGATGGCCACCGTCAGCCCGGAGTCAAAACGCGAGATCAGGCGCTCGTGGATGTCCGTCAGCCCCTTGGGGTAGGTGTCGCTGGTCATCACGATGTGCGACTTCTTGGTCAGCAGCGCCTCGAAGGCGTTGAAGAACTCTTCCTGGGTGCGGTCCTTGTTGGCGAGGAACTGCACGTCGTCGATCAGCAGCAGATCGAGCGAGTGGTAACGCTCCTTGAACTCGTCAAAAGTCTTGCGCTGGTAGGCTTTAACCACATCCGACACAAATTGCTCGGCGTGGATGTAGAGAACTTTGGCCGCAGGGTTGTCGACCATCAGCTTGTTGCCGATGGCGTGCATCAGGTGGGTCTTGCCCAGGCCGACGCCGCCATAGATGAACAGCGGGTTGTAAAGCTGGCCCAGACTGCTTGCCACATGCATGGCGGCGGCCCGGCCCATGCGGTTGGCCGTGCCTTCGATCAGGGTGTCGAAGGTCAGCGCGGTGTTGAGCCGGCTCTTGAACGGCGCACCGGCAGCGTCTTCGGCGACACCCAAACCAGCCGGCTCGGTGACGCCATTGCCCTCGAAGCTGCGGGTTAGAGGTGCAGACCGGATGCCGGGTTCGCGCTGAGCGAGCGCTAACTCAAGGTGGATGCTGTGACCGGAAACCTTCTCCAGCAGGGCAGAAATACGGCCGGCGTATTGCGCGCGTATCCAGTCCAGCTTGAAGCGGTTGGCAACTTGGATGGTGACTTTGGACAGGTCGTCGGCGACCTCGGCCACCAGCGGACGGATCCAGGTGTTGAACTGCTGCTCGGGCAGTTCCTGCGCCAGATGGTCTACGCAGCTTTGCCACAAGTCCTGGCTCGAACTGTGAACGGCTCCCTCACGCATGGCGTCCGGGGGCTGGGTAGTCGCATTGGCCAGCATGCTTTTGCTTGTGGATATTATTAATTTTTGGCACCCGTTATTGTAGTCGTCTGGCGTAGTTATCCACAAAAAAAGACTTCGGGTTTTAACCTAGACAGCGATGGCCCGGCGTTGCGCGCCCCTGACGCCGGCGTTGTCAGGCGGATCTCAGCATTTACCGGCAATGCGGCCCCTAACTTGTTGCCAGCGTTGGGAAATCTGCGATAATCGTGGGTTTCCCTGATTCATAGCGGGTCGGCGCGCCGTGGTGATGCTTGTTTTCAAGCACCGTTTACGCCTTGCGGGCCCTGCTGACTTGCAGAGTTGGTTGTGTTGTACAGCCGCCAGGATCGAATCGCAGAATTTTCAGATTTTGCTCAAGGGAGCTTTTTGTAGCTTGTAGGACCCATCATGAAACGCACATACCAACCTTCCAAAGTCAAGCGCGCCCGTACGCACGGTTTCCTGTCACGCATGAAAACACGTGGCGGCCGCGCAGTGATTGCGGCCCGTCGCGCCAAAGGCCGCAAGCGCCTGGCTGTATAAGCTCCGGGTCCAGCAGGCCGATTGCTTCGCGGACGCTTGGCGCTAGTGCAGCGGCTTAAAACCCGACCCCAGTTCCAGGCAGTCCTTGCTGGCGCCATTGTTGCAAGAACAACGCATTTCGCATTGCACCGCAATGCGCTCGATGCCATGAACGCGCAAACCGTGCCCAGCAAGACCCATGACACGCCAGACCTGTTTCCCGTTCAGGATGTCTGGGTCGGGGCGATGGTGCCTAAACGCTGGGCCAAACGCGCCGTCACGCGCAACGCCATCAAAAGACAGATCTACACCGTGAGCGCTGATTTTTCGCCTCGCCTGTCCCGTTCCGGGTGGGTGATCCGTTTGCGTCGTGACTTTTCGCGCAAGGAATTTGTCAGCGCCAGTTCGGAGGCGCTCAAGCAGGCCGTGCGCAGCGAAGTGCAGGCCTTGATGCAGGCCGGGGCGCAGGCCGCATGAGCGCGCTGTTCACACTTCGCCGCGCGGCGGTGACGGTCAGCCGGCTGCCGCAGAAAACCCTGGTGGCCCTGGTCAAGGGTTACCGCCTCCTGCTCAGCCCCTGGCTGGGATCGTCGTGCCGCTTTGAGCCGACCTGTTCAGCCTATTCGCTGCAGGCCTTGCAGCAGCATGGCGCCGCCCGGGGCAGCTACCTGATGCTTTACCGTGTGGCGCGTTGCCACCCCTGGTGCAGCGGCGGTTACGATCCGGTGCCGCCGCCCTCCGGCCGCCCTTCCCTTTTCACCCGTCTGGTCACGTCCGTGGCCTCGATCCCCTCTAAAAAGAAGCCGTCATGAACGACATTCGCCGTACCATTTTGTGGGTGATTTTTGGGTTTTCCATGGTCCTGCTGTGGGACCAGTGGCAGCTCTTCAATGGCCACAAGGCCACCTTTTTCCCGTCGCCCGCTCCCGCCGTGAGCACCACGGCACCGGCGAGCAAGCCGGCCAGTGCCGCCAGCGTGCCCACCGGCCAGGCCGGCGTTAGTGCCGTGCCGGCACCGGTGGCCGGCGCCGCGGCGGCTTCGGCCGCGGGCGCGCTGCCTGCCACCACCCCGTCGGCCACCAAGCAGCGCCTGGTCGTCAACACCGATGTGCTGAGCCTGACCTTCGACACCGAAGGTGGTACGTTGGTCCACTCCTCTTTCCTCAAGCACAAGGACATGGTCGACCAGTCTTCCGGCTTTGTACTGCTCGATGAAAGCGCGGCGCGTGTCTACGTGGCGCAGTCCGGCCTGATCGCCGGTGCCGAAGGCGGCAGTTTCCCGACCCACAAGACGCTGATGACCGCCGTTCCGGGCGAGCGCACGCTCAAGGAAGGCCAGGACACCCTGGAAATCAAATTCGAGTCGGCCGAGGTCGGTGGCGTCAAGCTGGTCAAGACCTACACGCTCAAGCGCGGCGTTTATGACATGACCGTGCGTCATGACGTGGTCAACACGGGCACCAGCGCGGCATCGCCGCAGCTGTACCTGCAACTGGTTCGTGACGGCAACAAGCCGCCCGGCGAGTCCTCGTTTTACTCCACCTTCACCGGTCCGGCGCTTTACACCGAGGCCAAGAAATACCAGAAGGTCGAGTTCAGCGACATCGAAAAAAACAAGGTGGATGTCGAGAAGCAGGCGAGCAATGGCTACGTGGCCATGGTGCAGCATTATTTTGCGTCGGCCTGGATGCTGGCCGACGGCGTCCAGCGGGACATCTTCCTGCGCAAGGTCGACACCAACTTGTATGCGGTGGGCATGATCACGCCGCTGGGGGTTGTGGCACCTGGCACCACCAAAACGGTGGAAGCCCGGTTTTTTGTGGGCCCCCAGATTGAAAAGCAGCTCGAAGCCATCACGCCCGGCCTGGAGCTGGTCAAGGACTACGGCTGGCTGACGATTCTGGCCAAACCACTGTACTGGCTGCTCGACAAGCTGCACGGCTTCCTGCAGAACTGGGGCTGGTCCATCGTGGCGCTGGTGCTGCTGCTCAAGGCCGCGTTCTACTGGCTCAATGCCAAGGCCTACGCCAGCATGGCCAAGATGAAGGCGGTCAACCCGAAGATCATGGAAATGCGCGAGCGGCTGAAAGACAAGCCGCAGGAAATGCAGCAAGCCATGATGAAGATGTACCGCGACGAAAAGGTCAACCCCATGGGTGGCTGCTTCCCCATCCTGATCCAGATTCCCGTGTTCATTGCGCTGTACTGGGTGTTGCTCAGTTCGGTCGAGATGCGCAACGCGCCCTGGATCTTGTGGATCAAGGATTTGTCCTCGCCTGACCCCTACTTCATCCTGCCCATCGTGATGACGCTGACCACCATGCTGCAGACGGCCCTGAACCCGACGCCACCCGATCCGATGCAGGCCAAGCTGATGTGGTTCATGCCGCTGATTTTCAGCGTGATGTTCTTCTTCTTCCCGGCCGGCCTGGTGCTCTACTGGATCACCAACAACGTGCTGTCGATCGCGCAGCAGTGGGTGATCAACACCCGGATGGGTGTGCCGCCGCAGTTCAATTTGCCGAAGTTCAAGTAAACAAAAAAAGGGCCGCTTCGCGGCCCTTTAACATGGTGCCTTCATGCTGGCCCGTCATCACCATCCCATCACAGCGATTGCCACCGCACCAGGCCGCGGCGCGGTGGGCATTGTTCGCATTTCAGGCAAGGCCCTGGCGCCGTTGGTCGAGGCTTTGTGCGGCCGCTTGCTGACACCCCGGCAGGCCAGTTACCTGCCTTTTTGCGACGCGGCCGGTCGGCCGATCGACCAGGGCCTGGCGATTTTTTTCCCGGCGCCGCATTCCTACACCGGCGAAGACGTGCTCGAGTTGCAGGCCCATGGCGGGCCGGTGGTGCTGCAGCTGCTGCTGGCACGCTGCCTGGAGGCGGCCGCTGACAACGATGCAGCCACGGGCCGGCCGCGGCTCGCCGGCCTGCGCCTGGCCCAGCCCGGTGAATTCACCGAACGCGCCTTCCTGAATGACAAGATCGACCTGGCACAGGCCGAGGCGATTGCCGACCTGATCGACGCCAGTACCGAAACGGCTGCGCGGTCGGCGGCGCGCTCGTTGTCCGGGGAGTTTTCGAAAGAAGTCCATGCGCTGCTCGACCAGCTGGTGCACCTGCGCATGCTGGTGGAAGCCACACTCGATTTTCCCGAGGAAGACATTGATTTCCTGCAGAAGGCCGATGCCCAGGGCCAGCTGACCCGCCTGCAGCAGACGCTGGCCACGGTGCTGCAGCGTGCGCAGCAGGGCGCGATCCTGCGGGAAGGCATCAAGGTCGTCATTGCCGGCCAGCCCAATGCCGGCAAAAGCTCGCTGCTCAATGCGCTGGCAGGTGCCGAACTGGCCATCGTGACACCGGTGGCCGGCACCACGCGCGACAAGGTCAGCGAACTGATCCAGATCGATGGGGTCCCCCTGCATGTGGTGGACACCGCGGGCCTGCGCGACAGCCTGCTGCCCGAGATCGATGAAGTCGAGAAAATCGGGATCGAACGCGCCTGGACGGAAATCCAGAGTGCGGATGCCGTGCTGTTCCTGCATGACCTGACGCGCCAGCGCACGCCCGAAGACCTCCGCATTGCCATGAACTACCGCGCGGCGGACGCACAGATCGCGGAGGCCATTGCCGACAGGCTGCCTGCCAACACACCGGTGATCGATGTCTGGAACAAGTCCGACATGGCGGGTGCCGAGGTGCTGGCCGCGGTTGCTTCCGGTGTGCCCATCTCCGCCAAAACCGGCGCCGGCCTGCAGCAGCTGCGCCAGCAGTTGCTGCAGGTGGTGGGCTGGCAGGCCGCGCCCGAAGGGGTGTTCATGGCGCGTGAGCGCCATGTGCGGGCGCTGCGCCAGGTCGAGGCACAACTCGCGCGGGCTGACGCACAGCTGCACGCACCGGCGCCTGCGCTGGACCTGCTGGCGGAAGACCTGCGCCAGGCCCAGAATGCCCTGGGCGACATCACCGGCCAGTTCACGCCCGATGACCTGCTGGGCGAGATATTCTCGAAATTCTGTATCGGCAAGTAGCACGCTAACGGTGGACCGTTTCGGCCCGGAGCTCGGTGGCTTGAGACATGATTCCATGTAACGCGCCGTTGTATCAGGTGTAAACGGGCGTTAACGTCCCTTGCGGCAAGGTCCCGGTCAAGGGTATCTTCCGTGCATCATGAACGCCCCTCTCCCCACATCAGTCCGCTTTGACATTCAGGGGCTGGTCAACGCGATTGCGCACAGCCATGCCAGCGACGCCTTGCGTTGCCAGTTCACGCCGCAGCAGTGGGACGTGTTGGCCGGCTACATGCAGCCGTTTGCCTTGCAGCAGGGGCAGTCGCTGATTGAGCAGGGTTCGGCGGACCAGACCCTGTACTTCATTGAGAGCGGCACGCTGAGCGTTCACTACCAGGACGAGAAGGGCCGCGTACGGCTGGCCATGGTGGCTGCGGGCTCCATGGTGGGCGAAGGCGCCTTTTTCTCACGCCTGCCGCGCAACGCCACCGTGCAGGCCTCCAACGCCTGTCAGCTCTGGTGTCTTACCGCGATTCGTTTCAAGGAGCTGTCCAACCGGCACAGCCCGATCGCGCTCGAACTGTGTCTGGCCATGGGCGGGGTGATGGCCAGGCGCCTTTACAACCGTCCCAAACGCGTGGCGGTCACCTGAGGGCGTTGGGTCGTGGCCAGTGGTGGCGCACCCAGAGGTGGGCGGCGCCGGTTGTGCATTCAGGCGGCCAGAGTGTGATTTATGGCAGAGATGCTCGCCGGGACTTACCGGCGGTACCTTCCGTCCGTCCGGCGCGGGCTGTCTTGGCAGGAGGACTCAGTAAACTAGACCGATGAAAGTTGCAGGACACCTGCAACACAACCCCGATCGCTGCATGCGCAGCCATCATTTTCCAGGCGCCAGGCGATGTCATTTTTCAGTTGGTTTTCCGGTAGCTCCAGCAACGCCAAGCAGGTCGCCGGCAAGGGGCGGCCCGACGGCGACAGTTCGGGTCTGACGCGCGACGAGCGTACCCGGCCGGTGGCGGGCGCACGGTCCAGGTCTTCGGTGCCAGCACCTGTGAAAACCGGCGAACACGGCGGCGAGCAGAAATCCCAGCGGCACGCCAAGAGGGAGCTGCTGTATGCCGCCGTGCGCGAGGCCATGATCCGTGCCGGCGTCCTGTCGGCCAGCTACAAATTCAAGGTGCTATCCCTGGACCCGCGCGGTGACCAGTTCATGGTCATGATGGACCTGGCGCAGGAGTTCGGGGGGCAGACCGATCGCCTGGCGGAAATCGAGGTGATGATTGCCCAGAGCGCCAAGTCACGCTACAACATCCGTGTGACGGCCGTGTACTGGCGCATGAACGAACTGGTGTCGGTGGGCCGGCCCCGGTCCAGTACCAGCACCCACAGCGCGTCTGCCGCCGCGGCGACGGTTGGTGCTGTGGCCGCCCTGCCCGAGCCGGCCGTCGCTGTCCTTGTCGCCGCCGTCACCGAAACGGCTGTGGTGGCGCCAGTCGCCTCCCGTTTTGAACCCATTCAGGACGACGAAGTGGCCGCTTTCAAGCAGGCCCTGGCTGCCGCGTCCGCCAGCGGCGGTACGGCGCAGGTGGCCAAAGGGGTGTCAACCCGCAGCGGCCCGCACTCCTACACCCTGCTCACTGGTTTTGAAGACACCGAGATGCCGGATACTCCGGTCTCGGCGCCGGCGCTCAGCGCAACGCAGTACGGCGACCTGTTGTGAGCCGCGGGCGTTGCTGCCCGGATTTCCTGAAATATTGAATCAATTCTCCGTCCAGCCCTTTATGGATGGTCGCCGGCAGCTATTGAATTAATAGCGATTGACCGGACTCAGTGGCCGGCAAAATCCACCAGTGTGAACAGCGGCAGGCCGGCGGCACGCAGTTTGGCGGAGCCGCCCAGCTCCGGCAGATCCACAATCGCCGCGCCTTCCATGACGCGGGCGCCCAGCTTTTCCAGCAGCTTTTTTCCGGCCATCATGGTGCCGCCGGTGGCGATGAGGTCGTCGATCAGCAGCACCCTGTCGCCGGTCTTGACGGCGTCGGTGTGCAGCTCGACGGTGGCGCTGCCGTACTCGAGTTCGTAGGTTTCCTGCACTGTGGTGAAAGGCAGCTTGCCTTTTTTCCGGATCGGCACAAAACCGATGTTGAGTTCATACGCCACGACCGCGCCGAGGATGAAGCCGCGCGCATCCAGCCCGGCCACCACGTCGGGGCGCAGGGCCGGGTCCATGTAGCGGTGCACAAAGGCGTCGATCAGCACCCGGAACACCTTCGGGTCCTGCAGCAGTGGCGTGATGTCGCGAAACTGGACGCCGGGGGTCGGCCAGTCGGGCACGGTGCGGATGTGGCTGCGGAGGTAAGGGCCGAAATTGAACGCGTCGCGGGTGGAGGGCATGGGGCTAGCCAAAAGTGCTGCGGGCCACCATTTTGCCCCTTGCATCGACCACCAGGCCTTCACCCATCGTCATGCCTTCACCGGTCAGCGCCGTCATGTTGACCTGGTGGGTGACCCACACCTCGAAATGGCCCGCCGGGATGCGGCCCAGTGCGGTGCGCAATTGCGCGGTCTGGGTTTCCCTGCCGCCGGACCCGAAAAAGGAATTGAGCGCCGGCCAGACCTGGTGGCCGCCGAACGCCAGGTCCGCCGTGTCCTTGCAGCGGCACCAGGCGCTGGACCGGACCGCGCGCGGCTGCAGGCCACGGGACGTGAACCACTGGCCGATACGCCCGGCCTGCAGGCGCCCTTCATCGCTGAGGTTGCGCTGTGTGCTGCACTGGTCAATGCGAAAGTCCGGCGGGTCGCCGAAGCCGGGCTCGGTTTGCGCATGGCGCAGCAACACCACACAGGCGCCGGCGCGCAGGCGCGTGGCAAGCGGCTCGGTTTGCGCGCTGGCCAGCCAGGGGGCGACCAGCAGCGCGCCGGTGAAAAGTCGTCGATTCATGGACTTGGGAGCCCGTCAGCCCCGCAAAAGTTTCTGCTCGGCCAGGGCCAGGGCTTCGGACTTGCCCGACAGCACCAGGGTGTCGCCCTCCTCTAGCCGTGTGGTGTCCAGTGCTTCCAGGGGCTTGCCGCCGCCGCGGCGCAGGCTGACCACGCGTACACCCGTTGCGCGCAGCGCAAACTCGCCCAATGGCCGGCCGATCGACTTGATGCCCAAGGGCAGCGTGACGGTGGACAGGCGTTCCTGCTCCAGATCGGCAGTCGTGTCGTCGTCGGCACCGCGAAAATAGCCGCGCAGCAGGTTGTAGCGCGCATCGCGCTGGTCCTGCACCACCCGGATCACGCGGCGCATGGGCACGCCCACCAGCGCCAGCGCGTGGCTGGCCAGCATCAGGCTGGCTTCGATGGCCTCGGGCACCACCTCGGTGGCGCCGGCGGCCTGCAGCTTTTCCAGGTCGCGGTCGTCCCTCGTGCGGACAATCACGGGGACGGTGGGCGCATGGGCGCGGATGTTGGCCAGCACCTTGAGCGCACTGGCCGTGTCCAGATAGGTCACCACCACGGCGCTGGCGCGCGCCAGGCCGGCCGCCATCAGCGATTGCAGCCGCACGGCGTCGCCGAACACCACCGAGTCGCCAGCGGCGGCGGCCTGGCGCACCCGGTCCGGGTCCAGGTCCAGCGCGATGTAGGGGATGCCTTCGCGCTCCAGCATGTGGCCCAGGTTCTGGCCGCAGCGGCCGTAGCCGCAGACGATCACGTGCCGGTCGGTGTTGATGGATTTGCGCGCAATCGTGGTCATCTGCAGCGACTGCTGCAGCCATTCGCTGGACACCAGCTTCATCACGATGCGGTTGCTGTACATGATGATGAAGGGCGTGGCCAGCATCGACAGCACCATGCTCGCCAGGATGGGGTTGAGCAGCGACGGGGGAATCAGGTTGTTGCCCTGCGCCAGCGTCAACAGCACAAAGCCGAACTCGCCAGCCTGCGCCAGGTACAGGCCGGTGCGCAGCGACACACCGGTGGTGGCGCCCAGGCCGCGCGCCAGCGCCGTGACCAGCACCAGCTTGAACAGCACCGGCACGGTCAGCAGCAGCAGCACCAGCGACCAGCGTTCGAGCACCAGCCGCCAGTCCAGCAGCATGCCGATGCTGATGAAAAACAGCCCGAGCAGCACATCGTGGAAGGGGCGGATGTCGGTTTCCACCTGGTGCTTGAACTCGGTTTCGGAGATCAGCATGCCGGCGATGAAGGCGCCGAGCGCCAGGCTCAACCCGGCCAACTCAGTGAGCCAGGCCAGCGCCAGCGTGACCAGCAGCAGGTTCAGCACGAACAGCTCCTCGCTCTTGCGCCTGGCCACCAGTGTCAGCCACCAGCGCATGACGCGTTGGCCGCCGGTCAGCAGCAACCCGACCAGCACCGTCGCCTTGAGCCCGGCTATCGCCAGGGCCATCAGCAGCTTGTCGGGGGAGGCGCCCAGCGCGGGAATCAGCACCAGCAACGGCACCACGGCCAGATCCTGGAACAGCAGCACGCCCATCACGCGTTTGCCGTGTTCAGAGTCGAGCTCGAGCCGCTCGGACAGCAGCTTGACCACCACGGCGGTGCTGCTCATGGCAACGGCACCGGAGAGCGCCAGCGCCGTCTGCCAGGGCATCTTCCAGAGGGTGGGCGCCAGCGTCGCCAGAAACAGGGAGCCGACGGTGGCCAGCACCATCGTGGACACGACCTGGAGCATGCCCAGGCCGAAGACGTGACGCCGCATCGAGCGTAGCTTGGGCAGGTTGAACTCGAGTCCGATCACAAACATCAGGAAAACCACGCCGAATTCGCCGAGATGGCGCACGCCGTCGGAGTTTTTCGCCAGCGCCAGCGCGTTCGGGCCGATCACCACGCCGACCGCCAGGTAACCCAGCATGGGCGGCAACTTGAAGAAGCGGCAGGTGACCACGCCAAGCACAGCAGCCAGCAAATACAGCAGTGTGAGTTCAAGCGCGGTCATGCCTGGATGGTAGCCGATGGGTGTTTTCTCCCCCGGGGGGTGAGTGGGCAGGACGGCCCCAATTCAGTGCGGCTCTATAGAATGCAGGCATGAGCTTTGATCCCGCGAAATTCGACCCTGCGCAAGCGCTGGCACTGGCCCACAGAACCTTTGACATTGAAGCCGCCGCGGTACTCGGCCTGAAAACCCGGGTCGGCCCCGAATTCGCGCAAGCCGTGCAGGTCATGCTGGCCTGCAAGGGCCGGGTCGTGGTGATGGGCATGGGGAAAAGCGGTCACATCGGCCGGAAAATTTCCGCCACCCTGGCCTCGACCGGCACGCCGGCGATGTTTGTGCATCCAGCAGAGGCCAGCCATGGCGACCTGGGCATGGTCCAGGCGGGCGACGTGGTGCTGGCGATATCGAACAGCGGCGAGAGCGAGGAGCTCACCGCCATCCTGCCGGCGTTGCGCCGCCAGGGGGTGCCGCTGGTGGCCATCACCGGCAACGCGGCCTCGACACTGGCCGAGTATGGCGATGTCACGCTCGACAGCAGCGTGGCGCAGGAGGCCTGTCCGCTCAATCTGGCGCCGACGGCCAGCACCACCGCGCAGCTGGCGCTGGGTGACGCGCTGGCGGTGGCCCTGCTCGACGCCCGCGGCTTCAGGGAGGAAGACTTTGCCCGTTCCCATCCCGGCGGGGCGCTGGGCCGCAAACTGCTGACCCATGTGAGCGACGTGATGCGCACCGGTGACGCCGTGCCGGCCGTGGGCCCGCACACCGGGTTCACCGAGCTGATGCGCGAGATGAGCCGCAAGGGCCTGGGCGCTTCGGCGGTGGTGGACGAGCATCGCCGGGTGCTGGGCATCTTTACCGACGGCGATTTGCGCCGCCTGGTGGAAAAAGGCGTGGATCTGCGCGCCGTCCAGGCCAGCGAGGTCATGCACCCCGACCCGCGCACCCTGCACGCCGGCGCCCTGGCCGTGGAGGCGGCGGCCCTGATGGAGCAGTACCGCATCACCAGCGTGCTGGTGGTGGACGACGCAGGCGCCTTGTGCGGCGCGCTCAACAGCAACGACTTGCTGCGTGCGAAGGTGATCTGATGCGCCCCCATGTTCCTGCCCTGAACCTTGCGCCTGAACTGCTGCTGCGCGCGCAGAACGTCAAGGTGGCCTTCTTCGATGTCGACGGCGTGCTGACCGACGGTGGCCTGTATTTCGGCGAGTACCCGCCGGGCGACGACCGGGCGACACAGCACGAGGGCTTCACCACCGGCGGCGAAACCCTCAAGCGCTTCAACACGCTGGACGGCCACGGCCTGAAGCTGCTGCAACGGGCGGGCATCACGCCGGCCGTGATCACCGGGCGCGACAGCGTGGTGTTGCGCTCGCGCCTGCACGCGCTGGGCGTGACCCACACCCACTACGGCACCGAGGACAAGCGCCCGGCCGCCGAGATCACGCTGAAAGAGCTGGGGCTGGACTGGTCCCAGGCGGCCTTCATGGGCGATGACTGGCCCGACCTGCCGGTGATGCGCCGCGTTGCCTTCAGCTGCGCACCTGCCAACGCGCATGTGGAGGTCAAGGCCCTGGCCACGCATGTCACGCAGGCCCGCGGTGGTGACGGCGCCGTGCGCGAATTCTGCGACCTGCTGATGGTGGCCAGCGGCCGCTATGCGGCCTTGCTGCAGGAGTACACCGCCTGATGGCTGCCAACCCCTCCCTGGGCCCGCCCGCCGGCGTGGTTCCTGCCTGGCGCAACGCGCTGGACAGGGTGTCGCTGCTGTGGGAGCGTACCGCCATCTACATCCCGGTGCTGATGATGGGTGTGCTCGCGCTGGGCACTTACTGGCTCGTGAGAAACACGCCCGCCTCGCTGCCGCCTGAAGGCCAGAGGGCGGTCAGTGCCGAGCCGGACTACTACCTGCGCAAGTTCGGCATCAAGACCTTTGACGACGCGGGGCGGCTCAAAAGCGATGTCTCCGGCGCCGAGCTGCGCCACTATCCCGACAGCGACACGCTGGAGATCGACCAGGCGCTGATCCGCAGCTACAGCCTGGAAGGCCGGCTGACGACCTCCACCGGAAACCGGGCCCTGACCAATGCCGACGGCTCGGAAGTCCAGCTCATCGGCAATGCGCGCGTGGTGCGCGAGGCGGCCGTGGACGCGGCCGGCCGGGAAGTTCCGCGGCTCGAATTCCAGGGAGAGTTCCTGCACGTGTTTGTCAACGAAGAGCGCGCAAAGTCGCACCTGCCGGTGGTCATCACGCGCGGCAGCGACCAGTTTGCCGGCGACACCTTTGCCTACGACAATCTTGACCGGGTGGCAGACCTCAAGGGGCGCGTCAAAGGCGTGCTCGTGCCACGCAAAGCCCCCGCGGGTGGCGCGCCCTGACGGCGGCCGCTGGCCATCTGCAAGAAGCCGGCCGTTTCAGGCCCGGCAGGAGTTTTCCATGTCCAGACTCGTTTTTATCACCGGCGCCTCCAGCGGCATTGGCCAGGCCCTGGCCCTGCGGTTTTTTCAGGCCGGCTACCGGCTGGCACTGGTGGCGCGCCGTACCAACGAGGTGGAATCATGGGTTAAGGCCCATGGAATAAGCGCTGACAGCTATAAAATCTATAGCGCAGATGTGGCAGACAGCAACAGCATGGTGGCGGCAGGGCAGGCCTGCCTGGCAGCCCAGGGAGTGCCGGATGTGGTGGTGGCCAACGCCGGCATCAGCATTGGCATGGACACAGCGGTGCGCGGGGACCTGGAGGTGATGGCGCAGACATTTGCCACCAACAACATCGGTCTGGCGGCGACTTTTCATCCTTTTGTGGCTGCCATGGTGCAGCGGGGTTCGGGTTCGCTGGTGGGCATCGGCAGTGTGGCGGGTATTCGCGGGCTGCCTGGCCACGGCGCCTACTGCGCCAGCAAGGCGGCGGTGATCAGCTATTGCGAGAGCTTGCGAGGCGAGTTGCGGCCTGCGGGCGTGAAGGTCGTGACCCTGTGTCCCGGCTACATCGACACGCCGCTGACGCAGAAGAACCGCTACGCCATGCCCTTTCTGATGCAGCCGCAGGCGTTTGCCGACAAGGCCTTCGCCGCCATCGAGGCCGGCGCCAGCTACCGCGTGATTCCCTGGCAGATGGGCGTGGTGGCCAAGCTGCTGCGGCTGTTGCCCAATGCCGTGTTCGACAAGGCCCTGGCGGGCCGGCCGCGCAAACACCGCCAGCCGGAAAAGCAACCGTAATGCTATAAAAATAATAGCTGTATGTGCCCGTGTATCAGGGGTCACCATGCAAAAAGGCTTCAAAACCGAAGTCTTGAAGCCTTTTAAAGCTGTCTTCAGCCGAAGCTGAAGAGGTCGGGGGTCAGGGCTTAGTAGCCGCCGCGTCCGCCGCCAGAGCCGCCACCACCGTAGCCGCTACCGCCGCCGAAGCCGCCGCCAGTGCGTGGAGGACGAGCTTCCATCGGACGGGCTTCGT
>NZ_NBZV01000045.1 GCF_002379095.1 Polaromonas sp. AER18D-145 | reverse complement strand
CCTCCCGCCTCCCGCCTCCCGTTGACATAGATCATGGACGCGTGCAGACGAATTGCCAAAAAATGACCCGATTCAATAGACTTGCAGTTCACCTTCTGGAGTTCGCCATGATGTCATTTCGTCTGGTCTCGATCATCGCAGTCACCGCTGCATTGGGCTTGGCCGGTTGCGCCCAAACACGCTACGGCCACATGGCGCATCACCCTGGCGCTGCGGCTTCAGCAACGGGGCAAGCCATGCCCATGGCCGGTCCCGGTAGCCCCATGGCGCGCATGGACGAACACATGACAGCCATGCGTGCCATGCACGACAAGATGTCGCGCGCCAGGACGCCCGAGGAGCGCAATGCCCTGATGGCCGAGCACCAAAAACTCATGCAGGAAGGCATGGGCATGATGGGTGGCATGGGTCCCGGCGCCATGGGAGGCATGGGAGGCATGATGGGTCCCGGCCCGGGCCCCATGGCCGGCGATCCGGCGGCACGCCAGCAATGGATGGAAAAACGCATGGAGATGATGCAGTCCATGATGCAGATGATGATGGACCGACTGCCCCCGCCGCCGGCCAAACCCTGAAAGAAACCATGACCCCCAGCACCACGTCCTCCGCCGGCGCCGCCTACGGCTTTTACTGCAAACCGGACGACAACAACTTTGCCCATGTGGTGACTCGTGCGACCGAGGCTCTCAAGGCCGAAGGCTTCGGCGTGCTGACCGACATCGACGTGCAGGCGACCATGAAAACCAAGCTGGGCGTCGATGTGCGGCCCTACCGCATCCTGGGTGCCTGCAATCCGCCGCTGGCGCATCGCGCCCTGACGGCCCAGCCCGACATCGGGCTGCTGCTTCCCTGCAACGTGATCGTGCGTGAAGATGACGACGGCAGCTTCACCGTGGGCTTCATGGACCCGGTGGCAGTGATGCAGATGACCGACGACCCCGAGGTGGCCCGGGTGGCCGACGAGGTGCGCAGCCGCCTCGAGCGGGTCCGGTCGGCGCTGATGGCGGCACCCGGCGGCGCCGCGAAGCCCTGAGAAGGTCAGCGCATGTACAGCCTGTTTGACGGCAGTGGCTACATGATGGGCATGCACGGGCTGGGATGGCTCGTACTGCTGGTCCTTCTCGCCGGGGTTTTTCTTTTCAGCCAGGGCCGCTATATAGACCGCGGAGGTGACCGGCGCGAAACGCCGCACGAGGTGTTGCGCAGGCGGCTGGCCAGTGGCGAAATCACCGTGGCGGAGTATGAAGAGCGCAAGGCGCTGCTCGATCGCGACAGCGGCCGGTCCGCCTGAAGCACGATCCGGCTTGCCACCCCCTCCCGCGGGCAGGGTTAAGGCCCCGGCGACTTGACCTTTCCATCATGGGAAGGTTTATCCTTTTCATGAAGCTGTTCAGGCCTTCAGATAAAAAGGATGCTTTCCATGCAATACACACCTCACCCTCACCCTCATCCTGATGGCGTGGCTGCCGGCCCTGCGCACGGCGCCGGACATGACCACAGTCACGTCCACACCGACGTCCCGACCGGCCTGAAGGACCCCGTCTGCGGCATGGCCGTCACCACAGCTTCAGGGCACCAGCTCGAGCACGAAGGCAGGTCCTGGTATTTCTGCAGCGCCGGTTGCCTCGGAAAATTCGCCGCCAATCCCTCGGCCTACCTCGACAGGCCGGCGGCCACACCCGCCCCTGAAACAAAAACCGCAGTTGCCGATGGCCAGGCCGGGACCACCGTCTACACCTGCCCCATGCACCCGGAGATCCGGCAGGATCATCCCGGCAACTGCCCGATCTGCGGCATGACGCTGGAGCCGGTCATGCCCAGTCTCGACGAGGACGACAACCCGGAGCTCAAGTCCTTCACCCGCCGATTCTGGTGGACGCTGCCGTTCACTGTGCTGGTCACCGCGCTGGCGATGTTCGGCCACCAGTCCGACTGGTTCGACATGGCCACCCAGAGCTGGGTCGAGCTGGTGCTGACCCTCCCCGTGGTGCTGTGGGCGGGCTGGCCGTTCTTCATGAGGGGTGCGCAATCGGTGATCCACCGCAGTCCCAACATGTGGACCCTGATCGGCCTGGGGACGGGCGCCGCTTTTGTTTACAGCGTGGTGGCGACCATAGCGCCCGGCGTGTTCCCCGACTCGTTCATTTCCATGGGCCGGGTGGCCGTTTATTTCGAGGCGGCGGCAGTCATCATTTCGCTGACGGTGCTCGGCCAGATGCTGGAGCTGAAGGCGCGCTCGCAGACCTCGGCCGCGATCAAGTCCCTGCTTGGGCTGGCGCCCAGGACCGCGCGGCGCCTCCGGCCCGACGGCACGGAAGAAGACGTGCCGCTGACCCATGTGCATGTGGGCGACAGCCTGCGGGTGCGCCCCGGCGAGAAAGTGCCGGTGGATGGTGTCGTCACCGAAGGCAGCAGCGCGGTCGACGAGTCGATGCTGACCGGAGAGCCCCTGCCCGTGAGCAAACGGGCGGGCGACAAGCTCATTGGCGCCACACTCAACACCAGCGGCGCCCTGGTCATGCGCTCCGAACGTGTGGGCGCGCAGACCATGCTGTCGCAGATCGTGCAGATGGTGGCGCAGGCCCAGCGCTCGAAGGCGCCCATGCAGCGCATGGCCGACCAGGTGGCGGGCTGGTTTGTCATGGCCGTGGTGGCCGTGGCCGTGCTGACCTTTTTCGGCTGGGGGTTGTTCGGCCCGCAGCCGAGCTGGGTCTATGGCCTGATCAACGCGGTGGCGGTGCTGATCATCGCCTGCCCCTGCGCACTGGGCCTGGCCACGCCAATGTCCATCATGGTGGCCACCGGCAAGGCGGCCGGCCAGGGCATTCTTTTCCGCGATGCGGCAGCCATCGAGCACTTGCGCACTGTCGATGTACTGATCGTCGACAAGACTGGCACGCTGACGGCCGGCAAGCCGGCATTCGACCGGGCGGTCCCGGCCGCCGGTTTCAGCGCCGACGAGGTGTTGCGGCTGGCCGCCAGCCTGGACCAGGGCAGTGAACACCCACTGGCAGACGCCATCGTGAATGCGGCGCGCGAGCGCGGCCTGACGCTGGACAAACCCGAGAGCTTCGAGTCGGCCAGCGGCATCGGTGTCAGCGGGCGTGTCGCCGGCCGGGCACTCGCGCTCGGCAACACGGCGCTGATGGAGCAGGCCGGTGTGGCGGTAGACGCCTTGCTGACGCAGGCAGAAGCGCTGCGTGCCGAAGGCGCCAGCGTGATGCACCTTGCCGTGGACGGCCAGCTCGCCGGCCTGCTGGCCGTGGCCGATCCGGTCAAAACCAGCACACCCGAGGCGCTGGCGATGCTGAAAGCCGCAGGCCTGCGCGTGATCATGGCCACAGGCGATGGCCTGACCACCGCCAAGGCCGTCGCCGCACGCCTTGGCATCGACGAGGTCCACGGCGGCGTCCAGCCCGCCGACAAGTTGATTCTGGTCAAGCGCCTGCAGGAGGAAGGCCACATCGTGGCCATGGCAGGCGACGGCATCAATGATGCGCCGGCCCTGGCCCAGGCCAATGTGGGCATCGCCATGGGCACCGGCACCGACGTGGCCATGAACAGCGCCCAGGTGACGCTGGTCAAGGGCGACCTGCGCGGCATCGCTCAGGCCCGGGCGATCTCGGAGGCCACCATCGCCAACATGAAGCAGAACCTCGGCTTTGCCTTTGTGTACAACGCGCTGGGCGTGCCGCTGGCTGCGGGCCTGCTCTACCCCTTCACTGGCTGGCTGCTGTCGCCGATGATTGCGGCCCTGGCGATGAGCCTGAGCTCGGTGTCCGTGATCAGCAACGCGCTGAGGCTGCGCAGGGCGCGTTTGTCGACCGCTGCGTGATGCCTCCGCGCGCGACACCCTCAGCCTGCCCGGCAGGGGCGGGCGTCCGCGCGGCCTTACACTGCCGCCATGCCGCCCCTGCCTGACTTCTCCACACTGCTGGGCCTGAGCGTGGCATTGGGCATCGGCCTGCTGGTCGGCGCGGAGCGCGAACGCCGCAAAGGCAGCGGGCCGACGCGCGGTGCAGCCGGCATACGCACGTTTGCGGTGGCCTCGGTGCTGGGCGCCGTCGGAATGTTGCTGGGCGGCGGCCTGTTGCTGGCGGCTGTTGCCCTGGTCATGGGCGCCCTGGCCGTCGTGTCCTATCAGCGCACGCGGGAGCAGGACCCGGGCATGACCACCGAAATCGCCCTGTTGCTGACTTGCCTGCTCGGCGGGCTGGCGATGCGCAACGCGGCCCTGGCTGCCGGTGTGGGTGCGGCACTGGCGGCGCTGCTGGCGGCACGCAACCGGCTGCACCATTTTGTGCGCAGCGTGCTGACCGAGCGCGAGCTGCACGATGCGCTGCTGTTTTCAGCGGCTGCCCTGATCGCCCTGCCGCTAGCCCCGGACCGTTTCATCGGCCCCTTCAGCGCCATCAACCCTCACGCCATCACCCAACTGGTGGTGCTGGTGATGGCTGTCAGCGCGCTCGGCTACGTGGCCACGCGCGCCCTCGGTCCGCGTTACGGCCTGCCGCTGGCCGGGTTCGCGGCGGGTTTCATCTCGAGCACGGCCACCATTCATGCCATGGGCACACGCGCGGCCGGATCGGGCACCCAGGCGGACGGGGCCATCGCCGGTGCGGTGCTCTCCAGCCTGGCCACTATGGTGCAGTTGGCGGTCGTGGTGGCTGCGGTGCAACCGGCACTGCTCGACACGCTGAGGTGGCCGCTGGTTCTCGGCGGTGTGGCGGCATGCGCCTACAGCCTGCTGTTTTTCCCGCGCGGAGCACCGGCGGCCCAAGCGGCAGCCGGCCGCCCGGAACAACAGGACCTGGGCCGGGCCTTCGACCTCAAGACCGCACTGGCATTTGCCGCCATCGTCAGCATCGTGCTGGTGGTGTCGGCAGCGCTCAGCGCCTGGCTGGGCGCACGCGGCACGCTGCTGGCGGCCGCAGCCACCGGGCTGGTCGATGCCCATGCGACCGCCGCCTCGGTCGCCTCGCTGGTGGCGGCCGGCAAGCTGCCGCTGGACGCCGCACTGTGGCCCATCCTGGCCGGCCTGAGCACCAACGCGCTGATGAAGGCCGTTGTGGCCTTCCACGCCGGGGGTGCCGCCTACGCGGCGCGTATCGTGCCGGGGCTGGTGCTGGTCATCGCCGCGGTCTGGCTGGGTGTGTGGCTGGGCTGAATGGAACAACGACGCCCTGCCGGGCCTGAACACTGGAATCGCAAATGCCCGCTGATGTCACCACCCCTGGCCTGTTTACCGACGAAACCTCCAGCACGCGCTGCGCCTGGTGCCAGGCCATGCCGCTGTACCGCCACTACCACGATACCGAATGGGGCTTTCCGGTCGCCGATGAACGCAGGCTGTTTGAAAAGATCTGCCTGGAAGGTTTTCAGGCCGGCCTGAGCTGGCTGACCATCCTGAACAAACGCGAAGCCTTTCGCAGCGCGTTCGCCAACTTCGATGCCGAGCAAGTGGCGCGTTTTGATGCCGCCGATGTCCAGCGCCTGCTCGGCGATGCAGGCATCGTGCGGCACGCCGGCAAGATCGCCTCGGCCATCAACAACGCGGGGCGTGTACTTGAGTTGCGCCGCGAATTCGGCTCGCTGGCCGCCTATGTCTGGCGGCTGGAGCCGGACGCTGCGAGCCGGCCCGAACACATCACCCTGGAAGCCGTACGCGCCCTGCCCCATTCGCCCGCCTCGGCGGCGCTGTCCAAAGACCTGAAGAAACGCGGCTGGACCTTTGTCGGGCCGACCACGATGTACGCCTTCATGCAGGCCATGGGCCTGGTCAACGACCACCTGGAGGGCTGCGCCAGCCGCGCACAGGCGCTGGCAGCCCGTGCGGCCTTCACGCCACCGGCTTGAAGGCGGCAGCCCTGCTACTGAATACATAGCTGCTTGCGCCCGTGGTTACTGGGCTGGAGGCCTTTTTTTGCTTCAAACCCTGGCAGATGGCACTCTTTTCAGCAGCCCCGCTGTGCTGCGCGGCCAGCCGATGCCGCCAAACCAGGCGCCGCCGGCAATCGCCCAGGCATTGAGCACGCCGTAGATCACCAGCGCCACCGCCTGGGCCAGAAAAACCCCGGCCAGGCCGCCGCCCCAGCGCAGGGCCAGCCAGCCGCCAGCAAGGGCCACCGCCAGCCGCGCCAGGTTGCCGAGCACCGGCCAGAGCAGCCGCCCGGCCCCCTGCGACGCAAAGTACAGCGCCAGGCCGAGCCCGAAAAAGCCATACACCGGCCCTACCACCCGCAGGTAGGCGCTGCCGGCTTCGATCATGGCCGGGTCACTGTTGAACAGTGACAACCAGGCCTTCGGAAACGCCGCGGCCCACAGGCCGATGGCTTCAGTCATCAGGAAAGCCATGCCCGCGCCTATCCAGGTGGCGTGCAGCGCGCGCTCGCGCCGGCCGGCGCCCATGCAGGTGCCGACCATCGCGACCAGCGGGGCACCGAAACCGAAGACCAGCGGCACCAGCAGATACTCCAGCCGCGACGCCGTGCCGTAACCGGCGATCGCCGCGGTACCGAAGCCGCCGACCAGCGCGGTGGTGATGCCGATGGCCAGGTTGGTGGCGACCGTGGACACCGTGCCGACCAGGCCGACACGCAGGATGTCCTTGAACAAAGCCCAGCGAAAACGGATGTGCGCGAGCGACGGACGCAGCAGGCTCTTCGGCGACCACAGGTACGTTGCCAGCACCAGGCTGCCCACCAGGTAGTAGGCCAGCAGCGCAATGGCCCCACCGGCGATGCCCAGCGCGGGCAGCGGACCCCAGCCGAAAATCAGCAAGGGCGACAGCGGCAGCAGCACCAGCGCACCCAGCACCGTGACATTGGCCGGCACCGCCATGTTGCCGGTGCCGCGGATCACCGCCGACAACGTGTTGAAAATCCAGACCAGCACGGCGCCGGCAAACACCCAGTTGGAATACACCATGGCCGCCTCCAGCGCGCCGCCGGTGCCACCCATGCGCGCATACAGCCAGCGCCCGCCGCCCAGCACCGCCACCGTGAACAGCAGCGCAAACACGGCGGCGATTACGATGGCATGCAGCACCAGCGCATCGGCATCGCCCTTGCGCCGCGCGCCGAGGGCACGTGCAATCGCCGAGGCAATGCCGCCGCCCATGGCACCGGCCGAGGTCATCTGCATCAGCATCACCACCGGAAACACCAGGGCCATGCCGGCCAGCGCGTCGGTGCCGAGTTTGCCGACAAACCAGGTTTCGATCAGCCCGACACCGGCCTGCGCCAGCATGACCAGCACATTGGGGGCGGCCAGACGCAGCAGCGTGGGGGCGATGGGGGCTTCCAGCAGCAGCCGCGTGCGCGGATCAAGATCAGCCCCCACGGTTGCTCACTTCGGGCCTGCGGCAGCGCCCTGCCCCTTGCACTGAAAAAGGGGCCGCTGCGCCTGCGGACTGGCAAAGCCAGATCCGCGGCCCCACCTTGAAAATACCCGCCACTGCACTCGGAACATGGAGCAATTTCATGTTGCCGCTTTCATTTGACGCGGCACCAACGCCTCGCGGATCGGCAGGTTCACCAGTGCGGCACCCGCGGCCAGCACGATGTCGATGTACCAGACCCAGTCGTAACTGCCCGTCGCCTGGAACACATAACCGCCGAGGAAGGCGCCGAAGAAGCCGCCGATCTGGTGCGCCAGCATCACGATGCCGAACAGCATGGCCATGTTCGCCGTGCCGAACATCTTGGCCACCAGGCCCGCCGTCGGCGGCACCGTCGAGAGAAAGGTCACGCCCATGACGGCGGCAAACACCAGCATCACGGCTGGTGTTTTCGGCGCCAGCAGAAAGATCAGCACCGCCAGGCCGCGCGTCGCGTACAGCAGCGCCAGCAGCGACTTCATGCGCCAGCGGCCCACGGCCCAGCCCATGGCCAGGCTGCCGACGATGTTGAACAGGCCGATCATGGCCAGCGCCCAGCCGCCGATTTCCGGCGGCAGGCCGCAGGCGGCCACCACACCCGGCAAATGCGTCGCCAGAAAGGCGACGTGGAATCCGCAGACGAAAAAACCCAGGCTCAGGTAACGGTAACTGGGCGTGGCCAGCGCCTGGCGGATGGCCTGGCGGGCGCTCAGCGCTTTCTGGCCGGAGGCTGCCGCGGCCTGCGCCGCCAGGACGTTCGAGTTGCCCTGGAGCACCCACACCGCCGGCAGCGCCAGCAAGATCAGCACACCCAGCCACTGCATCGCGTTGGCCCAGCCAACGGCCGCCGTCAGGCCAATCGCGATGGGCGCCATCGCAAACTGGCCGAAGGAGCCGCCCGCATTGACGATGCCGCTGGCGAAGCCGCGTTTTTCCAGCGGTACCAGGCGTGCGGTTGCCGCCATCAGCACCGACGGACCCGCCATGCCGGCACCACCCGCGGCGAGCACGCCAATGGCAAAAATCAGGCCCGCCGTGCTGGTCATCAGCGGCGTGAGGATGGTGCCCGCGGCCACCAGCAACACCCCCAGGAAAATCACGCGGCCGGTGCCGATGCGGTCGGCCACGGCGCCGGCAAAGGGCTGGGTCAACCCCCACCACAACTGGCCGAAGGCGAAAGCCAGGCTGATGCTGCCTATGCCCAGCGCGGTCGAGGTATTGAGCGCCGACAGAAACAGGCCCATGGTCTGGCGCACACCCATGGTCAGCGCAAAGGTGCCGGCCGCGGCCAGCAGCACCAGCCACAGCGCGACATGCCGCCGGGCAGATGAGGAAGAAGAGGAAGGGGAAGGCTTATTCATCATCGGCTCCAGATCCGGTTTCAATGGGGGAGAGCAGTTCCAGCGACTCATTGATCAGGCCATGCAGCGCCAGCACGCGTTCCGCGCCCAGCAGCTGGTTCAGGCCCTCCTGGGCCACCTTCCAGCGATGGCGGGCCTCCTCGCGTTTGGCTCGGCCGGCCGGCGTGATGGCCACACTGCGGCTGCGCGCATCGGTGCCGGCGGCCAGTTCGATCCAGCCGGCATCGATCAGGGGTTTGAGATTGCGCGTCAGGGTGGAGGCGCTGACCTTCATGCTTTGCGCCAGCTCGCCGGGACGCAGGGGGCCGAGTTTGACGACATGGGACAACAGCGAATACTGTGTGGTCTTCAGGCCCGCCTTCGCCATCTCGAGGTCGTAATACGTGGCAACGCGCCGCATCAGCTGGCGCAGCTTCAGGTTGGTGCAGCCCAGGGCTTTGAGTTCGGCCTGGGTGGCGGCATCGGTTTTTTTGGACATGCGATAATTGTAGCTGCAATTATTGCAGATGCAATCAAAGGAGAAGCAATGACCCCGGAAGAAACATTGGCGTTATGGAATGAAGAACGCAGCGCCGTCGTCGAACGCATGCTGGCCGGTGGCGGCAAACCGGGCCTGACCCACCCGTCCATGGTGGCCGGCAAGACCGGGCTGGAAATCATGCAGGCCATGCTGGCCGGCGAGCTGCCCTTTCCCCACATTGCCGACACGCTGGATTTTTCGCTGGTGGAGGTCGGCCCCGGCAAAGCCGTTTTCCAGGGCACGCCGCAGCTCAAGCATTACAACCCGCTGGGCACGGTGCACGGCGGCTGGTACGCCACGCTGCTGGACTCGGCGCTGGGCTGCGCCGTGCACACCATGATGCCGGCGGGCCGCGCCTACACAACGGCGGAACTCGGTGTCAACATCGTGCGGGCGGCATCGCACAAAACCGGGCCGCTGCGGGCCATCGGCACGGTCATCCACTGCGGCCGGCAAATGGCCACCGCCGAAGCCCGCATCGTCGGGCCGGACGGCAAGCTGTATGCCCACGCCACCACCACCTGCCTGGTGTTCGAGGTGCCGCTGCCAAAAGCAGCCTGACCCCTCGGACGAGAAGGTTTTCCTAGACGGGCTGCCCCGCCGCCCTGGGCTGGGTCCGGACCTGCTCCACACGCCGGTTCACCAGCGCGGCGGCGAGCATCCATTTGGCGCGCGTCAGCCAGCCGAGCGCCAGCTCCGCATGGTCCTTGCTGCTGTAGAAATGCTCGGGGTCGTGCGCCACGCCCCAGTCATGCAGCGGCAGGCTGGCCGGGTCGGAGACGCTGTACTGTGCGTGCGCGGCATGCCGGCCATCCCAGAAATGCAGACCCCGGACGTGGATGCCATAGCCCACCAGGCAGCCGGTCTGGCTCAGCAACTGTGCGGCCTGCGCCTCCAGCAGGGAGTCCGTCACATAGGTGTCGGTCTGTATCCAGCGGCCATCGAGGTACACCTCCGCCACGGCATGGGTGATGGTGCTCTGCGGCACATCGATGATGCCCTTGAGGAACCCGCTGGAGAGGGTCACGAAACGCAGCCGGGCGGGCACGCCGACCGAGCGCAGCATGGCCACCAACAGCGTGCCCTTGGTGTGGCAGTCGCCACGCCCGGCCTTGAGAACGGCCGCCGCCGGCACATGGTCAAAACCGGCCACGCAGCCAAAAGGCAGCGACTTGACGAAGTCATGAAGGGCCACCGCTTTCCGGGTTTCCGTGGTCGCCAGCTGCGTGATGCGCATGGCCTGGATACGGAGTTTGGGATCATCAAGATCGAGCAGGCGGGTGGAGCACAGCCAGTCCTGGGGTTGATCGGTCGGGGAAGACAGGGGCATGTATGGGAGGTGCGATGAATTGCCGGCCATTATGCCGCCCCGGCGACCGTCCATTGCCCGCAGTGGCGCCGGGTGTTCGGGATTGCCGGACAATGCCAACATCTGTTCACAAGGAAGCGAGACACGATGAGACTCCTGCACACCATGCTGCGCGTTGGCAACCTGCAACGCTCGATTGATTTCTACACCCAGGTACTCGGCATGACGCTGCTGCGCACGTCGGAAAATCCGGACTACAAATACAGTCTGGCCTTTGTCGGCTACGAAGGCGGCAACCCGGGCCAGGCCGAGATCGAGCTGACCTGGAACTGGGGCACCGACAGTTACGAGATGGGCACGGCCTACGGCCACATCGCACTGGGCGTGCCCGATGCCTACGCCGCCTGCGAAAAGATCAAGGCAGCCGGCGGCAACGTGACGCGCGAGGCCGGGCCGGTCAAGGGCGGCACCACGGTGATTGCTTTTGTGACTGATCCGGATGGCTACAAGATCGAGTTGATTGAGCGCAAGAACGATACGGGTGGTGCGGGGCTGCGCTGATTGCATTGCATCACTGGTGTCCTGGCACCCCGGACCGGGGATCACCGGCATCACGCTGCGTTTCCGGTTCGCCCGGGACAGTAGACGCAACTCCCCACTCCCACCCCTAACCCCTCCCTCGCCCCGCTGGGCGATGGAGGGGGACTTCATTTGGCCGCGTGTGCTGCGCTCTCGTGCAAACATGACGGACGCTTGACTCCGACATGACGCGCTACGCGCGTTATGTCTCCCCGCATTTGGCGTTTGGTATTTGTCTGCGTTTGCCCACCCGTCGGGCTGGGCCGAGGAGCGCAGCTGAAAGCGGATCAGGGCGAGCGATTGTCTGAGCGAAGCGAGTTCGAGCTCGACCCCGCTTTCGGCGAGCACCGGAGGTTGCCCGCAGCGAAGCGGAGGGACCCAGCCCATCGGGTCGCCTTTCTTTTCCTTAGGTTTCTTTGGCGAAGCAAAGAAAAGTAAGTCGCCCGCCGGGGCGAGTCCCGGCTTGGTGGAAGCTCCAACAATGTTCAAGCTTGCACAGGCTTCAACAAGCTCAGCCCGAACGGCGCGTTACAACGCTATCAATTCAATAGCTATCTCCGCTTCCCGGGCAAGGGCTAGCATCCATTTTTATTCATAACTCCCAATCAGGGCCAAGCACCCGGCCCGCGGAACTGAAACCACACCCAACCCCATCTGCTAGGATGACCTCGCTTATTCAGCAGCAGAAAGTCGCACCCAACCGATGAAGCCGGCCTCCCTGAAAGCGGCGAAATCCACCGCCGCCGATTCCGAAAAAATCCCGCGCAATGCGCGCCAGAGCCGGGAAAGAATCATGGCCGCGATTCGCATCGCGGCGATTGCCGAGTTCAGTGAAAACGGCCTCAAGGGCACCTCGACGCAAGCCATCGCCGCGCGCGCCGGCCTGACCAAGCCGCAGCTGCACTACTACATCAAGGGCAAGGAAGAACTCTACGAAGAACTGCTGATGTCGGTGATCTCCGACTGGAAAGGCATGTTCGACGCCAGCGCGGCCGACCCCGGCAAGGTGCTGGGCGGCTACATCCGCTCGAAAATCCACCTCGCTTTCGACAAGCCCGAGGTCTCGCGCATCTTCACCCGCGAGGTGCTCGACGGCGGCCGCAATCTGGAGAAATTCTGGCCGGACTCGCGCAAACACACACGCGAGAAGGTCAACATCATCAAAGGCTGGATCGCCCGCGGCCTGATGAAACCGGTGGACCCGTACACGCTGCTGATGAGCATCTGGGCCATGACACAGTTTTACGCGGACTCGGCCCTGCAGGTGCAGCAGCTGATCAAACCGGCCCAGGCCGACTGGATGCCAGACCGTGACACCCTGGTGAAGGAACTCACCACGCTCATCCTGCGCGGCTGCGGCATCAAGCCATCCTGACACTTTTCCTGACACCCGGCGGCCCCGCCGGTCTTTGACCTGGCACAAGCTTTGCGTATTCCTGACCAATCGATCAGATTGATTGGTCAAAATTGAATACCTCCCGCCCTTCCCCCCTCCTCCAGCCCACGGCAGTGCACGCAGATGGTGCACACATCACGCCGCCGGTGCACACCCCTTCTCTTCTTGTCCAGCGGGGGCCTGCCGGCCGTACCTGATGCATGTCCTCGTCGTTTATTGCCACCCGGTGGAAACCAGTTTTCATGCCGCGCTGCACAAGGAAGTGGTGGCCAATCTGCTGGCCGCCGGCCACACGGTGGATGACTGCGACCTGTACGCCGAGGGTTTCAACCCGGTGCTCTCGCGCGAGGAGCGCCTGGGCTACCACGACGTGCCGTCCAACCAGTTGCCGCTGGCGGCGCATGTGGACAGGCTGCGCCAGGCCGAGGCCATCGTCTTCTGCTTCCCCACCTGGTGTTTCGGCCTGCCGGCCATGCTCAAGGGTTATTTCGACCGCCTCTTCATGCCCGGCGTAGCCTTCGACCTCAGCGACCCGGCCAATGTCAAACCCATGCTCACCCACATCAAGCGCATCTCGGCCGTGGTCACCTATGGCCGGCCGCGCTGGGTGGCCTGGTACATGGGCGACCCGCCGCGCAAGATGATCACGCGCTACATGCTGCGCCTGACCGGCAACGCAGCGCGCGTGGACTTCCATGCGTACTACCACATGAACGTGGCCACCGAACCGCGCCTGAAGCGTTTCCTGCAGCGGGTCGGCCAGGCCATGGCAAGGTTTGCATGAAAGCGCCCGGGTCCATCGTCAACGCCCGCCTGCCGCGCTGGCTGCTGCCGCCCGCCTGGCCCAAACGCGCAGACGGGCCGGCACTGGCTGAATTGACGCTGGCCGGCGGCCGCATCACCAGCGTCGCCCCCATGACCGACCGGGCAGAAACGCTACCCGACAGCGGACGCTGGGATGTCCAGGGTGCACCAGTACTGCCCGGTCTGGTGGACGCCCACACCCACCTGGACAAAACCTTGACCTTGCCGCGTATCGGTCAAGTAAAACCCGGGCTGCTGGCAGCGATAGACGCAATGATGACGGACCGCGCCGGCTGGACCGAAGACGACGTGCATGCGCGCGCCGGCCGCGCCCTCGACTGGGCGTACCAGGCCGGCTGCGTGCACCTGCGCAGCCATGTCGACTGGTGGGAGGCCGATGGCATCCCGCTGGCCTGGGAGGTGCTGGCCGGACTGGCGGCCGAGTGGCGTGGCCGCATTCACCTGGAGCAGGTCAGCCTGATCAAGCTGCCGCTGTTCGCCGATCTGGCGCAGGCGCGGCGCCTGGCCGCCCGGGTGGCCGCCACTGGAGCGCATGCCGTGCTGGGCGCCTTTGTCCACAGCTCCAACTGGGACGCCGAGGCACTGCGCCATGTTTTCATCGCCGCCGCAGAAACCGGGCTGGACGTGGACCTGCATGTGGACGAAGAACTGAACCCCGAAGCCCGCGGGCTGGCAGCCACGGCAGCCATCGTGCGCGAGACTGGTTTCAGCGGGCGCGTGGTCTGCGGCCACACCTGCGCCCTGGCCGCGCAACCCGACAACGAAGCCCTGGCCACACTGGACGCGGTGGCACAGCTACCCATCACGCTGATCACCTTGCCCATCACCAACCTGCTGCTGCAGGACGCGGCCACCGGCCGCACGCCGCGGCTGCGCGGCCTGACGCTGGTCAAGGAAGCGCGCGAGCGCGGCATTCCGGTGCTGGTGGCCAGCGACAACGTGCAAGACCCGTTTTGCCGCGTCGGCAGTTACGACCCGGTGGAAGCACTGGCCGCGGGTGTGCTCGCCGCGCAACTCGGGGACCCCTTCGATGACTGGTCGGACAGCCTGTGCCGCAGCGACTGGCTGCGCCGCACACCCGACAGCGCGCCCACCCTCGTCGGCGCCGCGGCCGACCTCGTGGTTTTCAGCGACGCCGACGCCTGGGGCTGGCCCTCGCGTGCGTCGCGCCGCGTGGTCCTGCGCAGCGGTGTCCCTCTCTCCCCACTTTCTCCACCTTCCCCATTTTCTCCCCAGCCCGAAAGACTGCACCCATGATTCACGGCTATATCCCGTCCCACCGTTTCCTGCCCTACCTGAGCTGGACCGAAATCAGCGCGCTGCCGGACCGCGAGAACACGGTCATCGTGTTGCCCGTGGGCGCCATCGAGCAGCACGGCCCGCACCTGCCCTGCTCGGTCGACAGCGTGATTTCTTCGGGTGTGCTGGGCAAGGCGCTGGAGCGCCTGCCGTCCGACGTGCGCGCCTTCGGCCTGGCGCCCATCACCTACGGCAAGTCCGACGAGCACCTGCATTTTCCCGGCACCATGACGCTGACCGGTCCGACGCTGCTGGCGACCATCACCGAAATCGGCGAGTCGGTGTACCGAGCCGGCTTTCGCAAGCTGCTGCTGGCCAACGGCCACGGCGGCCAGCCGCAGGTGCTGGAGATGGCGGCGCGCGAACTGCGCCTGCGCCACGGCGACTTCGTCATCGTGCCCTACCATGTGTCGCGCCTGCCCAATTCGTCGGGCAAATACATCTCCGAGCAGGAACGCAAGCTGGCCATGCATGCCGGGCATTCGGAAACCGCACTGATGCTGGCGCTGGCGCCCGACACCGTGCACATGGAGCGCGCGGTCGCCAATTTTCCGCCGCCCTTTCCTTCAAAGATCCTGTCCGGCGATGGCCGGCCAGCCTGTGCCTGGACGGCACGCGACTTCGGCCCCAGCGGCGTGATCGGCGATCCACTGTCCGCCACCCGCGAGCAGGGCGAAGACATTCTCGACACCTTGTCGGCCAGCTGGGTGGAAGCCATCACCGACTTGTTCCACATGCAGTGGGTGGTGCGCGACGTCCCGTCCTGGGGCTACGGCCACCAGCAGGGGCATATCCAGCAAACGCTCTGACACGCCGGCACCAGGCGCACAACTTGCATTGACCCTTCCACGATTTCACTTCCGCTGTTCAACCTTCAACCGTTCTTCGAAAGGCCACCATGAAAACTTCTGTCACGCGCACCCTGCTCGCCGCCTCGCTCGGCATGGCCCTGGCGGCCGGCGCCCAAGCGCAGGCCCAGGAAAAATTCACCTACATGACGAACTGGTATGCGCAGGCCGAGCACGGCGGCTTCTACCAGGCGGTGGCCACCGGCATCTACAAAAAATACGGCCTGGACGTCACCATCAAGATGGGCGGCCCGCAGGTCAACATCATGCAGCTGATGGCCGCCGGCCAGACCGACTGCATCATGGGTTCGAGCGACCTGCAGATGATGATCGCGCGCAGCGGCGGACTGCCCATCGTCACGCTGGCGGCGGTGTTCCAGAAAGACCCGCAGGTGCTGATTGCCCATGAAGACGTCAAAAGCTTCGAGGACATGAAGGGAAAAACCATCCTGATCGCGCCCTCGGCCCAGCGCGGCTACTGGCTCTGGCTCAAGGGCAAGTACGGTTTCCAGGATTCGCAGACGCGTCCTTACACCTTCAACATCCAGCCGTTTGTGGCCGATAAAAACACGGTGCAGCAGGGCTACCTGACCTCCGAGCCCTTCGCCATCCAGAAGGCGGGCGTCAAGGCCAAAACCTTCCTCTTTGCCGACCACGGCTGGCCCACCTACGCCACCACGATTTCCTGCATGGACGACACGGTGAAAAACCGCAGCAAGGCGGCCGCCGCCTTCGTCCGGGGAACCATGGAAGGCTGGAAGAGCTACTTGGCCGACCCGGCGCCGGGCAACGTGCTGATCAAGAAGGACAACCCCAACATGAGCGACGAGCAGCTGGCCTACAGCGTGGCCAAGCTCAAGGAAATGGGCATTGTGACCGGCGGCGGCGCTGGCAAAAACGGCATCGGCAGCATGGACATTGACCGCGTCCGGAAGAACCACGCCTTCCTGCTGGAAAACAAGCTGGTGGATGCCGGCAAGCTCGGGCCGACCCAGGCCTACAACTTCGACTACATCAAGGACCTGAAGGTGATGCCTTGATGCGCGAACCACCCGCTGTCCTGGCCGGCGCCCTGCAGGGCAGCGCAGCGCCGGCCGTCGAGGTGTTGTCGGCGCACAAGACCTACCCGAACGGGACGGTCGCCCTGCAGCCGGTGGAGCTCACGGTGCAGGAGGGCGAGTTCGTCACCCTGCTGGGGCCTTCGGGCTGCGGCAAAAGCACGCTGCTCAAGATGATCGCCGGCTTGCTGGATCCCACCGACGGCCGACTGCTGCTCTGGCGCAAGCCGGTGGCGGCGCTGGAAGAATCGCAGCGCAAGCTGGCCTTTGTGTTCCAGTCCCCCACGCTGATGCCCTGGGCCAGCGTGGCCACTAATGTGCGGTTGCCGCTGGACCTGGCCGGTGTCGCGCGGGCCGAGGCCGAAACGCGTGTCATGGACGCGCTGGCGCTGGTTGGCCTCGCCAAATTTGCCAGCGCATTGCCGCGCAACCTCTCGGGCGGCATGCAGATGCGCGTGTCGATCGCGCGCAGCCTGGTGGTTCAGCCCAACCTGCTGCTGATGGACGAGCCCTTTGGCGCGCTCGACGAGATCACCCGCCACAAGCTTGACGCCGACCTGCTGGCGCTGTGGCGCGAGAAAAAGCTCACGGTGATTTTCGTGACCCATTCCATCCACGAGGCGGTCTTTCTCTCGACACGCGTGGTGATGATGGCCGCACGGCCCGGCCGCATCACCGAAGAGGTGCTGATCGACGAGCCTTACCCGCGCAGCCACGACTTCATGGTCACGCCGCGTTTTGCGGCCTATGCCAAGCGCCTGCAGGACAGCCTGCTGCGCGCCAGCCACGACACCGATGAGGAGAACCGCGCATGACCCGTGTCGCCGCCTTTGCTTCGCCGCGCGTGCAGCGCATTCTCTATCCCGCACTGGTCGCCATCGTGCTGCTGGGCAGCTGGCAGGCGCTGGTCACCGGCTTCAAGCTGCCGCCCTACCTGGTGCCTTCGCCGCTGCTGATGTTCCAGACGCTGGTGACCGACTGGCAGTCGCTGGGCGGCTCGCTGCTGGTGACGCTGAAAATCACGCTGCTCTCCTTCGTCGCGGCCACCGTGGTCGGTGTGCTGATCTCGTTTCTGTTCGTGCAAAGCCGCAAGATCGAAACCGCTTTGTTTCCCTACGCCGTGCTGCTGCAGGTCACACCCATCGTGGCGGTGGCGCCGCTGATCATCATCTGGGTCAAGGATCCAACCGCTTCGCTGGTGATGTGTGCCTCGCTGGTCGCGCTGTTTCCCATCATCTCCAACACCACGCTGGGCCTGCGCAGCATCGACCCCGACCTGCAGAGCTACTTCGCGATGAACCGCGCCAGCCGCCTGCAGACCCTGGTGCGGCTGCGCATTCCGAGCGCCCTGCCCTACTTCTTCGGCGGCCTGCGCATCTCCAGCGGCCTGGCCCTGATTGGCGCAGTGGTCGCAGAATTCGTGGCCGGCACCGGCGGCGCGGCCACCGGCCTGGCCTACCAGATCCTGATGGCCGGCTACCAGCTCAACATCCCGCGCATGTTTGCCGCGCTGCTGCTGATCTCGCTGGCGGGCGTGGGCCTGTTCGCGCTGATGGCCTGGCTGACCAAGCTGGCGCTGGGCTCCTGGCACGCCAGTGAACTCTCGCGCGACTGAGGCCGGCATCTACCAGACGCTACATTTTTAATAGCTGCTTGCGCCCGTCCCATCTGGGCCAGAGGCCAAAAACACTTGAAAGACCCACGGTGAACGCTCCCGCCCATCCCATCGAACAACTCCACGCCGAACTCGCCGACCTGGACTGGGTCACCGACGAAGGCCGCATCACGCGCCTGTCCCAGGACTTCTCCTGGTTCAGCCCGGTGCTCAAGCGCCAGCTCGAAGGCAAACGCGCCGCCGCCGTGGTGCGCCCGCGCAACGAGGACGAAATCCGCCGCCTGGTCAGCCTGTGCGCTCGCCTGCGTGTACCCATCACCGTGCGTGGCAGCGGCACCGGCAACTATGGCCAGGCCGTGCCGCTGCAGGGCGGCGTGGTGCTGGACATGAGCGGCTACAACGCCTTTCTCTGGGTGCGCGGCGGCACGGGCCGCGCCCAGGCCGGCATACGCCTCGGCGATTTCGACAAGGCCGCCAAACCGCATGGCCAGGAGTTGCGCTGCATCCCCTCCACCTTCCGCAGCGCCACGCTGGGCGGACTGTTCGGCGGCGGCTTCGGCGGCGTCGGCTCCATCAACTACGGACCGCTCGCCGCGCGCGGCAACATCCTGGGCGTGCGCGCCATCACCATCGAGGAGGAGCCGCAGTTCATCGAGCTGTGCGGCCCCGAAGCGCTGCTGATGCACCACATGTGGGGCACCAACGGCCTGGTGCTGGAAGTCGAGGTCGGACTGGCGCCGGTGCACGACTGGATGGAGAACATCGTCACCTTCGGCAGTTTCGACGAGGCGCTGGAGTTCGGCGACGCCGTCGCACGCGCGCCTGGCATCGTCAAGAAGGAAGTCTGCCTGCTGGCCGCGCCCATTCCGGACTACATGAAGCAGCTGGCCAACTACCTGCCGGCTGGTTGCCACGCCGTGATCGTGGCCGCCGCATCCAGCAGCGAGGTGCCGCTGCTGGAACTGGTGGCCCAGTACCAGGGAACGGTCACCTACCGCAAGACGGCCGAAGAAATTGCCGCCAGCAACCGCACGCTGCTGGAATACACCTGGAACCACACCACGCTCAATGCGCTGAAGGTGGACAAGGGCATCACCTATTTGCAAAGCGCCTTTGTCGCGGGCCAGCATGTCGAGCAGGTCAAACGCATGGAAAAGTTATTGGGCGGCGAGGTGCTGATGCACACCGAATTCATACGCAACATGGACGGCCTGCTGACCTGCACGGCGCTGCAGCTCGTGAAGTTCACGACCGAGGAGCGCCTGCAGGAAATCATGCAGATCCACCGCGACAACGGCGTGCGCATCAACGACCCGCATGTGTTCATCGTCGAAGACGGCAAGGCCGGTGGCGAGCTGTCGCCCGCCGTGCTCGACATCAAGCGCCGTTTCGACCCCTTGAACCTGCTCAACCCCGGCAAGGTGCGCGCCTGGATGGACGCATGAGCCCGGGCGCGGGCATGGGCCGGCCCATGGCCAACTACGCGGCCGCGCGGCGCGCCGGCGATTTCGTTTTTGTCAGCGGCGTGGTTGCGGTCGATCCGGCGCGCCAGGCCGTGGTGCAGGCTTATGACGACTTGCCGCCCGAGGCTGTGCAAGCCCTGCGCAGCCTGGGTTATGTCACCGGCCAGATGACGGTGGACATCTATGAAGCCCCGGCTGTCGCGCAGAGCTGGTTCGTGCTCGAACGCATACGCCAGCTGGCCGTCGAACACGGCGGCAGCATGGCCGACGTGGTCAAGCTGGTGCAGTACTTCCGCGACCTGCGCCACTACCCCTTTTACAACCGCGTGCGCGGCCTGTTTTACCCCGGCGAGCCGCCGGCCAGCACGGTGGTCGAGGTGTCGCGTTTCATGCCCGGCGACGGCGCGCTGATTGAGGTGGAGGCCACGATTTATTTGCCCCGATAAGCCCTGGCGCGGCATGAAATTTGCGTCTTGATTTTCAGAGTAGAAGCAGGCAACGGTCCAGGTACCGCGGGTCATTGCTCTGGCGGCGGGAACCCTCCCGACGTGCGCCATGGTGGCGCTTTGTGTTGATCAACATAACCGGAGAAACCTCAATGTCATTCCCCACACTCGTTCGCAAGATGTTGCCGGCGCTCGCGCTGGCCGCCACGGCCAGCCTGGCCCAAGCGCAGGACAAGGTCACCTTCCTCACCTCCTGGTACGCGCAGGCCGAGCACGGCGGCTACTACCAGGCGATTGCCACCGGCATCTACAAAAAATACGGCCTCGACGTCACCATCAAGATGGGCGGCCCGCAGGTCAACGCGATCCAGATCATCGCCGCCGGCCAGGCCGACTTCATCATGGGCAAGGACTTCCAGACCCTGTCGGCCATCGAGAATGGCGTGCCCCTGACCACGGTCGCGGCCGTGTTCCAGATGGAGCCGCAGGGCATGGTCACGCATCCTGACGTGAACAGCCTGGCCGACCTCAAGGGCAAGACCATCCTGCTGGCCACCAGCGGCCGCACCAGCTGGTGGCCCTGGCTGAAGATCAAGCACGGCCTGAAGGACGACCAGACCCGTCCCTACAGCTTCAGCATGGCCCCCTTTTTCGCCGACAAGAACGTGGCGCAGCAAGGCTACCCCGGCTCCGAGCCCTTCCTCGCCGAGAAGGCCGGCCAGAAAATCAAGTTCTTCCTGTTCGCCAATGAAGGCTACCCGCCCTACGGCAACACCATCGTCACGACGCGGCAGATGGTCAAGGACAAGCCCGAGCTGGTGCAGCGTTTCGTCAAGGCCACGCTGGAAGGATGGAAAAGCTACCTGGACAACCCGGCACCGGGCAACGCCCTGATCAAGCAGGACAACCCCAAAATGGAGGACGAGCTGATCGCCTACTCGGTCAAGACCATGAAGGAGATGAAGTTCCTCGACGGCGGCGATGCGGCCAAAGCGGGCGCCGGCGTGATGACCGACGCGCGCTGGAAACAGACCTACGAACTGATGGTCACCAGCGGCCAGCTCAAGCCGAATCCGAACTGGCAGCAGGCCTACACGCTGCAGTTCCTCAAGGACCTGAAGAAGTAAGGGACAACCAGCCATGCTCGTCACCCAACAACCGGTCTTGCGGCGCTTCTGGTACGCCGTCATGCCGATGGACAAACTCGCCGCCGGCCCCCAGCCCTTCACCCTGCTCGGTGAACACATCGTGCTATGGAAAAAGTCCGACGGCACGCCCGCCGCCGTGCGCGACCGCTGCTGCCACCGCACCGCCAAACTGTCCAAGGGTTTTGTCGAGGGCGACCACATCGTCTGCGGCTACCACGGCTGGACCTACGACTGCAGTGGCGCCTGCGTGAAAATCCCGCAGGCGCCCGACCTGCAGATCCCGGCCGGCGCGCGCGTGCCTGCCTTCCACTGCCAGGAAAAATTCGGCTACGCCTGGGTCGCGCTGGACGACCCGCTGTTGCCCTTGCCGGACGCCGAGGAAGAGGCGCTGGGCTACCGCCGCATCCACCAGTTCGACGAAGCCTGGGCCACCGGCGCGCTGCGGCTGATGGAGAACTCCTTCGACTCGGCGCACTTCGCCTTCGTCCACGCCGGCACCTTCGGCCAGGGCGGCCAGCCCAAGCCGGAGCAATTCGCGCTGGACGAAACCGACTACGGCTTCGAGGCCAGCATGGTCATCAGCATCAACAACCCGCCGCAGTCGCACCGCATCACCGGCACGACCGAGCCGACGACGAAGCGCCAGTTCTCCAACCAGTGGCACATGCCCTTCCTGCGCAAGCTGGGCCTGGTCTATCCCAGCGGCATCAAACACACCATTTTCACCTGCGCCACGCCCATCGACGACCACCGCGTGCAGTTGATCCAGTGGCTGTACCGCAACGACAGCGAAGCGGACTGCCCGGCCGAGCTGCTCAACGAATGGGACACCAAAGTGGTGCTGGAAGACAAGGTCATCCTGGAGTCGGTGGACGCCGACGCGCCGGTAGACGTGGCCCGCCGCGACGAGCAGAGCATGGCCAGCGACCGGCCGGGCATGCTGATGCGCAAGCGCCTGCTGCAGCTGCTGCAAGAGCACGGCGAGACCGAGAAATTCGGCTGGACGCGTATCCACCCAGTCCAGAAGGAGGCTGCTCATGCTGACCACTAAACAGAAGGTGCTGCGCCGCTTCTGGTACGCGCTGATGCCTATGACGACACTCGACGCCGGCCCCCAGCCCTTCACCCTGATGGGCGAAGACATCGTGCTGTGGAAACAGGCCGACGGCACACCGGCCGCGGTGCGCGACCGCTGCTGCCACCGCACCGCCAAACTGTCCAAAGGCACGGTCGAAAACGGCAACATCGTTTGTGGCTACCACGGCTGGACCTATGACTGCACCGGCAGCTGCGTGCGGATTCCGCAAAACCCCGACATGTTGATTCCGGCGGGTGCCAAAGTGCCGGCCTACCGCGCCCAGGAAAAATACGGCTACGTCTGGGTCGCGCTGGAGGACCCGCTCAAGCCGATTCCGCATTTCCCCGAGGACGGTGCGCCCGGTTACCGCCGGATTTTCCAGTTCTACGAAGAATGGAAAACCAGCCCCCTGCGCATGATGGAAAACTCCTTCGACAACTCGCATTTTTCCTATGTGCACAAGGCCAACTTCGGCATCCTCGAGCAGCCCAAGCCAGCGCCCTACATCTTCCGCGAAACCGATTACGGGTTTGAAGCCGAGACCCATGTGCCGATCCGCAACCCGGAAGCCGGCCACCGCGTGACTGGCACGACCGAACCCATCACCGAGCGCCACCTGATCAACCGCTACTACCTGCCGTTTGCGCGGCGCTTCGGTTGCACCTACCCGGCCAGCGGCGTCGACCACATCATCTATAACTGCGCCACGCCGATCGACGACGAACGCATGATGCTGGTGCAGTGGCTGTACCGCAACGACAGCGAGGAAAGCTGCCCGACGCAAAAGCTGATTGACTGGGACGCCGCCATCACCGCCGAAGACCGCGACATCCTGGAAGCCACCGATGCCGACGCCTGCGTGGACACGACACGCAAGGTGGAGTTTCACATGCCCTCGGACAAACCCGGCCTGGTGATACGCAGGCAGCTGCTGGACCTGCTGCGCGCGCACGGCGAGGAGGAAATCCACCGCGGCTCGCCCTCCCTGCAGAAAAAGCGCATCCCGATCGCGGTTCATGGCAGACCGGCGGCATGAATGTCCTGATCCGCAACGCCGCGGCCATCCTGACCGGGCGGCCCGGCAGCGCCGCGCGGCACGCCGGGCCGGACATCCGCGTGCTGGGCGGCAAGATCGCCGCCATGGGCAAGCTCACACCCGGGCCGGGCGAGCGCCAGATCGACGCCGGCGGCTGCGTGGTCTACCCGGCCTGGGTCAACACCCACCACCACCTGTTCCAGTCGCTGCTCAAGGGCGACCCGCTGGGCATCAACGCCACGCTGACGCCCTGGCTCGCGGCCACGCCGATGCGGCTGCGCCCGGCCATGGACGAAGGCATGTTCCGGCTGGCGGCGCGCATCGGCCTGGTCGAGCTTGCGCTGTCGGGCTGCGCCACCGTGGCCGATCACAACTACCACTACTGGCCGGGTATGCCTTACGACGGCTCGGCCATCCTGTTCGAAGAAGCCGCGGCGCTGGGCCTGCGGTTTGTGCTCTGCCGCGGCGGCGGCACCTTGTCGCGCCAGAAGGAAGGTGAGCTGCCGCCCGCCTCGCGGCCGGAAACCCTGGACGGCTACCTCGCCGACATCGAACGCCTGGCCGCGCGTTTTCACGACAGCGCGCCCGATGCCATGCAGCGCATCGTGGTGGCGCCGACCACGCCGCCGCACTCGATGCGTCCGCAGGAACTGCGCGAATGCGCCGACGTCGCACGCCGCCTCGGCCTGCACCTGCATTCGCATTTGTCAGAAACCGTGCATTACCAGGACAGCGTGTTTGCGCAGCACGGCATGAAGCCGGTGCAGTTCTGCGAAAGCGTGGGCTGGCTGGGGAGCGACGTCTGGTTCGCTCACCTGGTCAAGCTCGATGCCGACGAAATCGCGCTGCTGGGCGCGACCGGCACCGGCATTTCGCACTGCCCGCAAAGCAACGGACGACTGGGCAGCGGCATCGCGCCGGTGCGCGAACTTGAAGCCGCCGGCGCTGCGGTGTCCATCGGTGTGGACGGTGCGGCGTCCAACGAAGCCGCGGACATGTTGTCGGAAACCCATGCGGCCTGGCTGATGCAGCGCGCCAAAGCCGGTGAAGCCACCGTGCCGGTGTGTCGCGGCGGCCAGGGCGAAGCCGAAGCAGCGGCCAGCGCGACGGTCGAAGACGTGGTGCGCTGGGGCACGGCCGGTGGCGCCAAAGTGCTGGGCCTGCCCGGCATCGGCACGCTGGCGCCCGGCCAGGCGGCGGACATCGCGATTTACGCGCTGGACCGCGACCCGCGTTATTTCGGTCTGCACGACCCGGCCATTGGCCCGGTGGCCAGCGGCGGTGCGGCGCACCTGAAGGCGCTGCTGCGGGGCGGACAGGAGATCGTGCGCGAGGGTGCCATTCCCGGCCTGGATCTGGCCGAACTGGGCCAGCAGGCCCGCGCGGCAGTGGCCAAGCTCACCGGCGCGTCAGCGGGCGGCTAGCAGGCCACAAAAACACTCTTCTTTTGATAGCATTTTGCGCCCGTCAAACAAGGGCTGCAGGCCGATTTGATGATGGAACTGACCCTAAACCAGCGGCCGCGGCAACTCGCTGGCGTGCCGGGCCAGCTCGGTCACCCGGCTCCAATCGCCGCGTGCCAGCGCATCGGCCGGCACCAGCCAGGAGCCGCCGACACACACCACGTTGGGCAGTGCCAGAAAATCGGCTGCGTTGGCTGCCGTGATGCCGCCGGTGGGGCAGAACGTCACGTCGCCAAACGGTCCGTTCCAGGCCTTGAGCATGGCCAGCCCACCCGCCTGCAGGGCCGGGAAAAACTTGAGTTCGGTGAACCCGTCTTCCTGCGCCGCCATGATTTCACTGGCCGTGGCCACGCCGGGCAACAGCGGCAGGTGCGCATCGCGGCAGGCCGCGCCGACGGCGTGGGTGTAACCCGGGCTGACGATGAAACGCGCGCCGGCCATCGCGCAGGCCTGCACGTCGGCGGCGCTGCGCGCGGTCCCCGCGCCGACCACCGCCTCGGGCACGTCACGCGCAATCGCCTCGATGCAGGCCAGCGCCTGCGGCGTGCGCAGGGTCACTTCCAGCATGCGTATCCCGCCGGCCACCAGCGCACGCGCCAGCGGAACGGCATGCGCCACATCGGTCAACACAATCACCGGAATCACCGCCGCATCCTGCATCACCTGCAGGGCCGTCAGCGGTCCCTGGATATCGATACTCACATCCACGATAACGCTCCTTCTTCGGCCGTCAGCGCGTGCCGGCGCATGCCGGCAAACAGTTCGCGCCCCAGCCCCTGACCATTGGCATCACGCAGCGCCTGCGGCATGACCGCGGTCGGCCGCGCCGCCCACTCGTCGGCCGCAACCCTGACCTCCAGCGTGCCGGCGAGTGCGTCCACCCGCACGATGTCGCCATCACGCACTTTCGCCAGCGGGCCGCCGGCCGCCGCTTCCGGCGACACATGGATGGCCGCCGGCACCTTGCCCGAAGCGCCGCTCATGCGCCCGTCGGTCACCAGCGCCACCTTGAAACCCTTGCCCTGCAACACCGCCAGCGGCGGCGTGAGTTTGTGCAGCTCGGGCATGCCGTTGGCCTGCGGGCCCTGCCAGCGCACCACACAGACCACGTCGCGCTCCAGTTCACCGGCACGGAAAGCCACATGCAGGTCTTCCTGCGAATCAAACACGCGTGCAGGCGCCTCGATGACATGGCGGTCGTCGGGCACGGCCGAAACCTTGATCACGCTGCGCCCCAGGTTGCCCTGCAGCAGCTTGAGGCCGCCGGTGGCGCTGAAAGGCGCGCTGGCCGGCCGCACGATGGCCTCGTCTTTCGTCGCACCCATCTCGTGCCAGGCCAGCTTGCCGTCCACCATGGCCGGCTCACGTGTGTATTCGCGGATGCCGCCCTCACGCACAGTGAGCACGTCCTCGTGCATGAAGCCGGCGTCGAGCAGTTCACGGATCACGAAACCCGTGCCGCCGGCTGCCTGGAACTGGTTCACGTCGGCACTGCCGTTGGGATAGACATGGGTCAGCAGCGGCACCACCGCGGACAAGGCAGAAAAATCGTCCCAGTCGATCAGGATGCCGGCCGAACGCGCCACGGCCACCCAGTGGATCAGGTGGTTGGTGGAGCCGCCGGTGGCCAGCAGCGCAACCATCGCATTGACGATGGCCTTTTCGTCGACGATTTTCCCGATCGGTGAAAACCGTTTCGACGATTTGACGATGCCCAGCACCGTGCGTGCCGCTTCGCGCGTGAGTTCGTCGCGCAGGTCGCCGCCGGGGTTCACAAACGCGGTGCCGGGCACGTGCAGGCCCATGGCTTCGAGCAGCATCTGGTTGCTGTTGGCCGTGCCGTAAAAGGTGCAGGTGCCGGGGCTGTGGTAACTCTTGAGTTCGGCCTCGAGCAATTCCGCGCGGCCGACCAGGCCCTGCGCGGCCTGCTCGCGCACGCGGGCTTTTTCCTTGTTGGGCAGGCCGGACGGCATGGGGCCGGCCGGCACAAACACCATGGGCAGGTGGCCGAAATGCAGCGCGCCTATCAGCAGGCCCGGCACGATCTTGTCGCACACACCGAGCATCAGCGCGGCGTCGAACATGTCATGACTCAGGGACACGGCCGTCGCCATGGCAATCACGTCGCGGCTGAACAGGCTGAGCTCCATGCCCGGCGTGCCCTGCGTGACACCGTCGCACATGGCCGGCACACCGCCGGCGACCTGGGCGGTGGCACCGTGCAAGCGCGCCTCCCACTTGATCAGGTCCGGATAGGGCTGCAGCGGCGTGTGCGCCGACAGCATGTCGTTGTAGGCGGTCACGATGCCGATGTTGGGTGCGCGCTGTGTGACCACCTTGAACCGGTCATCCAGCGGCATGCCGGCCACCGCGTGCGCGATGTTGCCGCAACCCATGCGATCAACGCTGATGGCCCGTGTGGCCGCGCCGTCCAGGCGCTGGAGGTAGGCGCTGCGCGTCGCACGGCTGCGCTCGCGGATGCGCGCGGTGACGTCGGCGACGGTGGAATGAAGGGTCATGGGGTGCGGGCCAAACAGGTGGCTGAAGATGAGTCGGTAACTTTATTACGTTGCTCATCGTACTTGTTTACTCCTCCGTTGGAAAGGCGCGGGTTACAGACCAGGCACCGCGCAAGGACAAAAGCAGGGCTACCGCAGCCCATAAAGGCCCCCGGGGTGCGCCGCTTTACTGCAGCCTTATTGCAAGCTGATCTCGACCCTGCGCGCCTCGGCGTCGCTGCCCGAGCCGGCCATCTGCTCGGGTTTTTGCAGGGTGATCTGGCTGTCGGCCACACCCGCTGCTTTCAGCGCATCGCGGACTGCCAGCGCGCGCTGGCGGGCCAGTTCGGCATTGACGGCGGCATGGCCCCTGGGGTCGTGAAAACCCGTAATGACCACTTTCTTGCCGGTCCTGGCGGCCCTGACCACATCGACCAGGGCCACGCCGGCACCGGGGGCCAGATCGGCCTTGCCGGACGCAAAATAAAATTTCACCACACCGTATTCCACCGTGATGCTGGCGGCATCCGACACGGCCTGCTGCGACGGCGCGGGCGGCACGGCAGGGGCCGGCGCAGCCGGCAACGGCGCGGCCATCACCGGCAACGCGGCGGCGCTTGGCAGGGTGGTCAACGCTGACAGGGCCGGCGTGTCCCGGCGGTGCAGCGCAGCGCCTATCGCCAGCGCGATCACGAGGGCAACAAGGGCAAAAACAAGGCCCAGGACCAGACCCAGCTGGTCATCATCCGATGGAGAAGACATGGATAAAACTCCGTGAAACTGCACAGGCTGCGGCGCCTGTGCCAGCCGCAAAAAATAACCGGCAGCTTCGCCGGTGAGAGCCGGTCATTGTAAAGTGTGACTGTGGAAACTACCCCGCACTACGACCCGCCAGCCCTGCGTGATCCGGCGCCCATGCTGGAGCGTTTTCTGCACCAGTGGGGCGGCCGCGAGGACCTATGGATTTTCGGCTACGCCTCGCTGATCTGGCGGCCCGATTTCGACTTTGCCGAACTGCGGCGCGCGCGGGTGCACGGCTGGCACCGGGCGCTGAAGATGTGGAGCCGCATCAACCGCGGCACGCCCGAGTGCCCGGGGCTGGTGTTTGCGCTGCTCTCGGGCGGCAGTTGCCACGGCGTGGTCTACCGTGTGCCCCGGCACGAAGTGCCGGACGTGGTGGCCAGGCTCTGGCTGCGCGAAATGGTCACGGCGCTCTATGACCCGCGCTCGCTGCGCTGCAACACCGAGAAGGGACCGGTCCAGGCGCTGGCATTCACCCTGTCGCGGCGCAGCCCCAGCTTCACCGGCGAGCTCAGCGAGACGCGTTACCGGCAGATTTTCTCAAGCGCCTGCGGCTGTTACGGCACCACGCACGACTATGCACGCCAGACGCTGGAAAGCCTGCACAGCCACGGCATTTCGGATCCCAGGCTGGCGCGCCTGCTCAAACTCTCGCAAGCAGGGATTGCCAGCGACGGGCCGCAGGCCTAAAGTCATGCGTCATAGAAGTCTTTCCGCAACGACTTGGAACTTGTCCGTAACCTGGAGACACCATGAAAACAGCCTTTCTTCTTTTTGCCACGGCCGCCCTGCTCGGCGCCTGTGCCAGCAGCCCCAGCGGCCCACGCGCCACCGCGCAGCTGCAGCCCACCACCGGCAATGCCACCAGCGGCAGCGTCAGTTTTGTCCAGAAGGGCAACAAGGTTCTTGTGAGCGGCGAGATCCGCGGCCTCAAGCCGAATGCGGAACACGGTTTCCATGTGCATGAAAAAGGCGACTGCTCCAGCGGCGACGGCATGAGTGCGGGCGGGCACTTCAACCCCACCGGCGCGCCACATGGCGCCCACGGCATGGGCATGCACCACACCGGCGACCTGCCCAGCCTGAAAGCCGATGCCGGCGGCATCGCCCGCTTCAACTTTGAATCAGGTTCCCTGGCCGTCGGCAGCGGCGTGACCAACATCGTCGGCAAAGGCCTGATTGTTCACCGCGACCCCGATGACTACAAAACCCAGCCAACCGGCAACGCCGGCCCGCGGCTGGCTTGCGCGGTCATCGCCCAGAACTAGACCGCATGATCAGCGCGCCGCCAGCAGCGCTTCGGCGCGCGCCAGATCGTCCACGGTATCGACATCGGTCACGATGCCGACATCGTCGAGCGCCAGAGACGCTACTGAATTGAGAGCGTCCTGCGCCCGTACCACGGGCGCTGCACCCTGATTTCCCTTTAAATCCAGCAAGCCGTCCCGGCAAACCGCGGAGAACCCCACGGGGTGACCGCGCACGCCCTGGTACAGCGGAATCACCACCGCGTGCTGCGCCAGCGCCCGGGCCACGACCTGCAGCGTGTCGCTGCGCACCAGCGGCAAGTCGCCCGGCAGCACCAGCCAGCCCGCCGCATCCGGCGTGGCACGCACCGCCGCCGCAATCGAGTCCCCCATGCCGGGATGGCCCGCGTCTTCGAGGTGCCAGGGCAGGCCGCTGGCAATCACCGCGTCCAGCGTGTGCTGCAGCACCGGCTTGCCAGCCAGCAGGGCCTGCAGCTTGTGGGTGTGGCCGCCGGACGCAGTGAAACGTTCACCGCGGCCCGAGGCCAGCACCAGCACCGTGGGCAAATCGGTCTCAGGCCGGGTTGCGTCCATCAGGCCAGCTTGAAAGGCAGCTCGCGCGGCGCCTGGCCGGTCAGGCGCGCCACGGCGTTGGCAAAGGCCGGCGCCAGCGGCGGCAGGCCGGGCTCGCCGAGACCTGTGGGCGCATCGGCACTCGGCACGACAAACACGGCGACCGCCGGCATGTCGGTGATGCGCGGCACCGCAAAGTCACCGAAGTTGCCTTGCTCGACCACGCCGTCTTTCAGCGTGATGGCCGCACCCGGCAGGCACATGGACAAACCCATCAGCGCCCCGCCCTGAATCTGCGCCTCGATGCTGGTCGGGTTGATCGCCAGGTTGCAGTGCACGCCGGCCGTGACCGCATGCAGCACCGGTGTCTTGTCCTTGACCGAAGCTTCGACCACGTAGGCCACCACGGTGTTGAAGGACTCGTGCACCGCCACGCCCCAGGCGCGCCCGGCCGCCAGCGTGCGTTTGCCATAGCCGGACTTGTCCACCGCGAGTTGCAGCGCCGCGCGGTGGCGCGGGTGCTGGCTGCCGAAATGTTTCATGCGGTACGCCACCGGGTCCTGGCCGCTGCTGCGCGCGATCTCGTCGATCAGCGTTTCCATCACATAGGCGGTGTGGGTCGAGCCGACACTGCGCCACCAGAGCACCGGCACGTTGACCTTCGGATGGTGCACCGACAGCCGCATCGGAATGTCGTAGGGCTCCCTCATGCCCTCGACCATGGTGCCGTCCACACCGTCCTTGACCATGAAAGCTTCAAAGGGCGAACCGGTCACGATGGACTGGCCAACGATCACATGGTCCCAGGCCAGGATGTTGCCCTGCGCATCCAGACCGATCTCGGCGCGGTGCACATGCATGGGCCGGTAGTAGCCACCCTTGATGTCGTCCTCACGGCTCCACAGGGTGCGCACCGCACCGTTCAGGCCGGCGGCGCGTGCTGCTTTCGCGACGGCGCAGGCTTCCACCACGTAGTCGCTGCTCGGAATGGCGCGGCGGCCGAAACCGCCACCGGCCATCTGCACATTCATCTTCAGGTTCTGCGGCGTCACGCCCAGCACCTTGGCCGCCGCCATGGTGTCCAGCCCCGGCATCTGCGTGCCCAGCCAGAGTTCGGCGCGCGTGTCGGCGCCCTGCCCGCTGAACTGCACGGTGCAATTGAGTGGCTCCATGGGCGCATGGGCGAGGTAGGGAAACACAAACTCGGCGCTGATTTTTTTCGGCGCGGCGGCGAGCTTGCCGACATCGGCGGCGTACTTGATGGCCCCGGTGGTTTGCGCCAGCGCGCGGTAGCTGGCCAGCTGTTTTGCGCTGTCCACCTTCTCGACCGCGCTGCTGTCCCACTCGACCTTGAGTGCGTCACGGCCCTGCTTGGCCGCCCAGTAACCCTCGGCGACCACGGCCACGCCCTCGCCGCCGCGGTCCAGCGGCACGCGAAACACGCCCTTGACGCCGGGGATGGCGCGCGTAGCGGCGTCGTCGAGCGATTTGACCTTGCCGGCGAACACCGGCGGATGCGCGACCACCGCCGTCAGCATGCCGGGCAGACGTACGTCGATGCCATAACTCTGGGTGCCGGTGGATTTGGCACGTGCATCTAGGCGGCCCGTGGGCTGGCCGATGATGCGGAACTGCTTCGGGTCCTTGAGTGTGACCTGCTCCGGCACCGGCTGCTTCATCGCCGCTTCGGCCAGCTCGCCATACCCCAGGCGTTTGCCGCCGGGGCCGATCACCACGCCTTCGCGGGTGCGCAGGCCGGCGGCATCCACGCCCCACTGCGCCGCGGCCGCCGACACCAGCATGGCGCGTGTGCGGGCGCCGAGCTCGCGGTACTGCGTGTACGAATTCTTGATCGAGCCCGAGCCGCCGGTCAGGTGCATGCCGAAGGCCGGGTCCACATAGGCCGGGTCGGCATTGCCGTGCTGGCTTTTCACCAGACGCCAGTCGGCGTCGAGTTCTTCGGCCAGGATCATCGGCAGGCCGGTCTGCACGCCCTGCCCGAAATCGAGCCGGTTGATGGTGACGGTGACGGTACCGTCCTTGTCGATACGCACAAAGGCCGAAGGCTGCTGCGTCGGCTTCAGCGCGGAAGCAGCGGCAGCGGGCGCGGCGCCCTGGGCCTGCGCCAGCAGCGGAAACGCGCCCAGAGCAAACCCGCCGGCCGTCGCAACTTTCAGAAAACTGCGTCGTTGCAGGCCTGCCATTGCTCCGTTTTCAGGAGCACCTTGCGCTTGTTGTGCAAGGACTTGCAGGCCTTTTGGCAACTGATTGAAGATGTCGGAAGAAGTGGTGCTGTACATGGCGATCTCCTTCAAGCCAGGGCCACGGCGGCGTCTTTGATGGCAGCGCGGATACGCACGTAAGTGCCGCAGCGGCAGATGTTGCCGGCCATGGCCGCGTCAATGTCCGCGTCGGTCGGTTTGGGCTGGGTCTTGAGCAGCGCGGTGGCGCTCATCACCTGCCCGCTCTGGCAGTAGCCGCACTGGGCCACGTCGTGTTTGACCCAGGCGGCCTGGACCGCCTTGCCGACGCGGTCATTGCCCACGGCTTCGATGGTGGTGATTTTCTGGCCCACGGCCGCCGACACCGGCGTCACGCAGGAGCGAATGGCCGCGCCGTTGAGATGCACGGTGCAGGCGCCGCACAGGGCGGCGCCGCAACCGAACTTGGTGCCTGTCATGCCCAGCGTGTCACGCAGGGCCCAGAGGATGGGGGTGGAAGCGTCGGCATTGACCGGCACGTCTTTGCCGTTGATGTTCAGGGTGGGCATCGTGGAACTCCTTGTGGGGACTGTCTTTGGGGAATGGAGGAAAAGTTGACGAATTCTTATTCGCTTAAATTAGGTGGGCATTAGCATGACGCGTGACGCTCAGGCCTTGATGGCGTCCCAGCACAGCGTGAAGGCCGCCAGTTGCACCGCCTCGTCGTCGGGCAACACCCCGGTGCGGATCAGGTTGGCGGTTTCGCGCACCGAGCCCACCACACTGGCCGTCAGCAGCGGCAGGGGCACCGGCTTGAAAATCTCCTGCTGCTGGCCCTCTTCCATCAGTGCCAGAAAACCGGCAGCCAGTCGGGTCGACAGTTCGCGGTTGCCCTGTGTGAACCAGGGCGAGTTGTAGTACTGCTCCTGGAACACCACTTCGGCATAACGCTCCAGCCGGTGCCGCAGCAGGTTGCCCCAGATGCGGCGCACCCGGCTGCGCAGCGAGGCGCCAGGCACCACGCCTTCCATCAGGCGCTGCATGGTGGCGGTTTTGGCGTCCTGGTAGAGCTGGCTGATCAACTCGTCCTTGGACGGGTAATAGACGTACAGCGTACTGGTGGCGATGCCGGCCGTCCGGGCGATGTCGGCCATGGTCAGCCCGCTCAGGCCGGTCTGGGCCACCAGGGTAAAGGTGGCCTCGGCGATCGCGCGCTGCTTTTCGTCGTCTTTGGGTTTCATCGGAAGCGCGAATATAACCGAATATTAATTCGGCTTCAAGTTAACCCGTCTTCATAAACATTGGGGCCGCACCAGACCGTGCACAATCGTGTGGATGAGCCAGTCCAACTCCATTGCCGACCTGCGCAAAAGCTACGAGCGCGCCGAACTCAACGAAGAGGCGTCGCATGCCGACCCGCTGCAGCAATTTGACCAGTGGCTCAAGGAAGCCATTGCGGCCGAGGTGCCCGAGCCCAATGCGATGACGGTCGCCACGGTGGCCGCCAACGGGCGGCCTTCGACCCGCGTGGTGCTGATCAAGGGGTATGACGAGCGCGGCATTGTCTGGTACACCAACTATGACAGCCGCAAGGGCCAGGAGCTGGCCGCCAACCCCTTCGCCGCGTTGCAGTTTCACTGGGTCGAGCTCGAGCGCGTGGTGCGCATCGAAGGTCTGGTCGAAAAAGTCTCTGCCGAGGAAAGCGACGAGTATTTCCACAGCCGGCCCCTGGATTCGCGTATCGGCGCCTGGGCCAGCCCGCAAAGCCAGGTGATCTCAGGCCGCAGCGTGCTGCTGGCCAATGCGGCGAAATACGGCGCGAAATTTTTGCTGCAACCGCCACGGCCGCCGCACTGGGGCGGCTACCGGCTCAAGCCCGACAACTGGCAGTTCTGGCAGGGCCGCAAGAGCCGGCTGCATGACCGGCTGCGCTACACCCAGGTCGAGGCCGGCTGGCTGCGCGAGCGCCTGGCGCCTTAGTGCCTGTTCATCTGCCGATGTACTTCAGGGTCAGACCGTTTACATGAAAAATACAATGCGTCTATTTGACGCACAGCGGATAGCCCTTGCAACTAAGAACTCAAATCATGGGTGAATGGTCAGATTATTTTGAAGATTTCCCAGAAGAAAATCCCGCGAATCAACGCGAAGATATCTCTGGCGATGCACTCAGAGCGCGGGTAGCGCGAGAAGCCACTTACTCTCCCAGCGTACTTGCGCAAATAGCTGAGGGACGCAAGAAGCGCGAAGCCGCAGAGATCCTTTTGCTCGGAATGCGGTTGAAGGACCGTGAGAATGCTCAGGCCGAATTGCACCGAAGCATTGGCGGACTAATGGAAGCCTACGCATGGTTCGATGTAAGTCTAGGCTTGAAGATTAAAAGCTATTCAAATAATGCAACGGCTGTTCTCGCACTTCTCAAGCCAACCATTCCCATGAAGTTGCGACTCGATTGTCTTCGCGGCTTGGTTGAACAAACTGAACCTTACGCAAAAACTGCACACCGCTCTAAGTGGGATGCCTGGATTGCGCACGCGGAAACCATTAGAACGCTCCGCAATGACTACGCCCACGGACGTTGGGTCCACGACCCTAGAACCTCAGAATTTCGTTTTGTTTCATTAAGTTGGGCCGGCGAGTCAGAGTTTTTCGAAAAATCGGTCGCAACCTTACCGGCCCAAATAGATGAACGATCAGCGCAGATATGGGAGCTAACGCGCTCCATAGATGTCGTCACCGAACCATTCTTTCCCCAATTGGCTCGCATCTCGTGGGGGACAAAGCTGAGTGATGTGAAGCCGTAAGTGACTAGGCCAGCTTGCTCAACCGCTCTATGCGCTGGTGAGCCACCGCATCAAGCTGCGCCTGCAACACCAGCGCCGGCGCAATCTCCGCGAGCGGCACCAGCACAAAAGCACGCTGATCCATGCGCGGGTGCGGCAGCACCAACTGCGCCGACGTCATGCGGCCACTGCCGTACAAAAGAAGATCAAGGTCCAGCGTGCGCGGCGCGTTGCGGTAGGGCCGCTCGCGGCCGGCGGCCTGTTCCAGGGCCTGCAGCTGGCGCAGCAGCTCGGGCGCGCTCAGTGCCGTCTGTACTTCCACCACGGCATTGATGTAGTCGCCACCGGCGGCCAGGCCGGGCGTGTCGCCCGCGTCGGCCAGCGGCGCGGTCCGGTACAGGCTGGAGCGGCGGGTGACCCGGGTCAGCGGCAGGTCAGACAAGGCGTTCATGGCCGCCCGCACCGCCGCGGCGGCGTCACCCAGGTTGGCGCCCAGCGCCACGTAAGCCGTGACAGGTTCGGGGCGTTCAGGGCGCAGGGCCGTCCCCATGCCGGCTGACTTAAAAGTCGGTGGGGGCGTCCGACGCCGGACCGGCAGCCGGGCCGCCTTCGCGGTTGGCCGGCTTGCGGCGGCGCCGGCGTTTTTTGGCGGGCGCGGGTTCACCGGACTCGCCGGCTTCGGGCGCAGGTGCCGGACCATGGCCGGCATCGTCGCTGCGCGGCGCATCGCCTTCGGCGCGCTTGACGCGGGTGCGCGGTGGCTGCGGTTTTTTCGACTGCTCGAGCCTGGCCTGCTCGATCATCTCGTGGCGTTCGTCGTCGTAAGCGGTGCTGAATTTCTCCCACCACTCGGACAGCTCGGGTTCGATCTCGCCGGTCTGCGCGCGCAGGCGCAGGAAGTCAAAACCGGCGCGAAAACGTGGCTGCTCCAGCAGCGAATAAGGCGAGCTGCCGGTGCGTTTTTCAAAGCGCGGCTGCATGGTCCAGATCTCGCGCATGTCGGTGCCCAGCTTGCCGCGGCCCGACACATCGCCGATCTTGGCGTTGAAGGCATCGTCGATCGCATCCTGCAGCGCGGGCATGGTGTGTTCGCCGCGTTTGAGGCGCCGCGCCCAGCCTTCGCGCACATCGGCCCAGAGCACGCAGGACAGCAGAAAGCTGGGCGCGACCGGCTTGCCTTCGCCGACACGGCGGTCGGTGTCGAGCAGCGCCAGTTGCAGGAAGGGTTCTTCCGACGTGTCCACCACCACATCCAGCAAGGGGTAGATGCCGGTGTTCAGGCCGAGGAACTTGAGCTGCTCGATGCTGGCCAGCGAGTGGCCGGTTTGCAGCAGCTTGAGCATTTCGTCAAACAGGCGCGACTGCGGCACGTCGGCCAGCAGGCCTTTCATCTCGCGCAGGGGCGCCACGGTCTTGTCTTCAAACTTGAAACCCAGCTCGCTGAGCTTGGCGGCAAAACGCACGGCGCGGATGATGCGCACCGGGTCTTCGCGGTAACGCGTGGCCGGATCACCAATCATGCGGATGATTTTTTTCTTCGCGTCGCGGATGCCGTGGTGGTAGTCGACCACGATCTGCGTCTCCGGGTCGTAATACATGGCGTTGATGGTGAAGTCGCGCCGCGCGGCATCTTCTTCCATCGGGCCCCAGACGTTGTCGCGCAGCACGCGGCCGGAGGCGTCCACGGCGTGTTTCATGCCGGCGAGTTCACTCTTGCTGGTGCGCTCGTTGCCGCCGACCTGCTCGGCCAGGCTGCTGTCCAGGTGCGCGCGGAAGGTCGAGACCTCGATCACCTCGTGCTCGCGGCCGCGGCCGTAAATCACATGCACGATGCGAAAGCGCCGGCCAATGATGAAGGCGCGGCGGAACAGCGATTTGACCTGCTCGGGCGTGGCGTTGGTGGCCACATCGAAGTCCTTGGGACGCAGGCCGACCAGCAGGTCACGCACCGCACCGCCGACGATGAAGGCCTCGTAGCCGGCCCGCTTGAGGGTGTGCACCACGTCCATCGCGCGCTCATCGACCAGCTTGGGATTGATCGCATGGTCCTGCGGGCCGACTTCGCGGCGCTCCCCGAAAACTGATTTTTTGGACCGGGTGGCACCGCTGGCGGGACTGGCAGACTTGCCAAACAGCTTGTCGATAAATTTTTTGATCATGGAATCAGGAGATTGTGCCGGGCTGGCCGCGCTTGCAGGGCAAGGGGCATGGCCTCCAGCAGTTAGAACAGCTCAAGTATGCGCCATCCGCGCTCGGTGGCGATCGCCCGCAGGCGCTCCTCGGGGTTGGTGGCCACCGGGTGCGTGACTTTTTCCAGCAAGGGCAGATCGTTCATGGAGTCGCTGTAAAAAGTACTCTCCACCGCCTCCCAGTGCAGCCCGCGGTCGGCCAGCCACTGCTGGACCCGCGCCACCTTGCCTTCCCGGAAAGACGGTATGCCGCGGATTTCACCGGTCAGCTGGCCGCCGGCGTCACGCTCGAGTTCCACCGCAATCAGCTCGGCCACCCCGAACGCCTGGGCGATGGGCCGGGTCACGAATTCGTTGGTGGCGGTGACGATGACGGTGTCGTCACCCGCCGCCTGGTGGCTGCGGACCAGGTCCAGCGCCGCGGCTTGTATGCCTTTTTGCACGATTTCGCTCATGAAACGGGCGTGAGCAGCTATCGATTTTGTAGCACCCTGCTCCCGGATGGCCTGGGTGGCAAAACGCATGTAGTCATGGATGTCGAGCGTTCCGGCCTGGTAGTGGGCAAAAAACTCGGCGTTGCGGCGCTTGAACTCGTGGCCCTCGCACCAGCCCAGTGCAATCGTGAACTCGCCCCACTCGTAGTCGGAATCGATGGGAATCAGGGTGTGGTCGAGGTCGAACAGGGCTACGCGCCGTTTTGCGGCGCCCGGGCGTGATGTCACAGTGTCTCCAGCATGGATTTGATCAGCGGAATCGTGATCGCGCGCTGGGTCTGCAGCGCGTAGGCGTCGAGCTGGTCCAGCAGCTGCATCAGGTTGCCGAGGTCGCGCGAGAAGCGGCTCAGGATGAAATCCATGGCCTCGTCGCTGAGGAACACGCCGCGCGCGTCGGCCTCCTGGCGCAGCACCGCACGGCGTTCCGGCTCGGTCAGGGCCTGCAGCGCAAACACATGACCCCAGCCCAGGCGGGTGCGCAGGTCTTCGCGCAGGGCCAGGTCGGCCGGCGGCGCGTTGCCGGCCGCCAGCACCCAGCGCGGGTGACCGTCGGCGGCATTGAGGGCATTGACGAACCAGTTGAAGGCCGCCTGCTGCTGCACCGCGGTGTACAGGTGGCAGTCGTCCATGATCACCGCCGCCCAGTTGTCGTTGAATTCGGGCGGCTCCAGCATGGAGGCATCGAGCCAGCCCACCGACGCGCCCTGCTCGCGCAGCGCCTCGCTGACGGCCTTGAGCAGATGGGTCTTGCCGCTGCCGGGCTCTCCCCACAGGTAGGTCGGCACCGGGGAGCGCAGGCTGTTGCCGGCCCACAGTTCCAGGTGCCTGAGCGCCGCCTCGTTGGGGCCGGCAAAAAAATTGGCGAACGACGGGGGCGATGCCAGCCCGATGTCCAGTGCAATCTGCTTCATCGTTGCCCCCCTTCAGCGTGGTTCATGGCACGAGGCACAAACGCAGTGGAGAGCACAGGAATTCCCTCTTCACCAGCAAGGGCCTCGGAACCGGCTTGGCCGGGCCGCAGGCGCAGCGCCCCTCTTCTTCGTGCAAGGGGCAGCGCACCGCCGTAGGCACGCGAAGTGACAAGCGTGGGGGCCATATCAATTCTGGTACAGCTTGCTCAGCATGTAGCTGGCCCGCATGCGGCGAATCGCCACCAGCAGCACCGCGCTGGCCGGCAAGGCAATCAGCACGCCGAGAAAGCCGAACAGCTGCCCGAAAGCCAGCAGGGCAAAAATGACGGCCAGCGGGTGCAGGCCGATACGCTCACCGACCAGCCGCGGGGTCAGGTAAAAACTCTCGACCAGTTGCCCCGCGCCATACACGCCGGCGACCACCAGCACGCCATACAGACCGCCGAACTGGAGGACGCCGGCCAGCAGGGCCAGCACCAGCCCCAGCCCGAAGCCCAGGTAAGGGATGAAAAACGCCAGGCCGGTGAACACACCGACCGGCACGGCCAAATCGAACCCGAACACGGCCAGCGCCACGCTGAAATAAACCGCCAGCGTGCCCATGACCAGAAACTGGCCGCGCAGATACTGGCCCAGCACCAGGTCGGACTCGGCCATGAAGCTGTCAAACGAAACGCGCAGCTTGGGCGGCACCAGCTCGACCACGAGGCCGACGAAGCGGTCCCAGTCCTTGAGCAGGAAAAACAGGGCCACTGGAATCAGCACGCCATTGCCCACGATGGCCAGTGCCACGCTGCCGCCCAGCTTGAGCGAGGACAGGACCGAGCCGAAGGCATCTTCAAAGTTGGCGCTGAGGTACTTCACGACAAAGGCCTTGATGCTGGCCACATCCAGCGACACCTTGATGCCGAACTGCGCCAGCCAAGGCCCCAGGGCGGTGTTGACGCGATCGGCCAGCAACGGCAACTGCTCGCGCAGCAGCGGCAGTTCCTTGGCAAAAATCGGTACCACCAGCAACAGGATGGACAGCAGAATCAGGATGAACAGGGTCTCCACGATCAGGACGGCCAGCACGCGCGGCATCCGTCCGCGGCCCAAGCCATCGAGCCAGTTCACCACCGGCGTCAGCACATAGGCCAGCACGGCACCCACCACAAAAGGCGTGAGCACCGGCCCCAGCAGCCACAACGCCAGCATCACCAGGGCCGCGATCAGGCACCAGGCGGCTGTACGTTTTTGGGCAGAAGTAAATTGCATGCAGGCGGACGGGGGGTGAACCCTTAGAATCTTGGCTTGGATTCTATCGGGCTTGCATGTCCGTCCCGCCGGCCCCTTCCCACCACCCAAGCAGCATGACCACCTCCTCC
>NZ_NBZV01000044.1 GCF_002379095.1 Polaromonas sp. AER18D-145 | reverse complement strand
CTACGGTGGTGGCGGCGGCGGTGGCCGCGGCGGCTACTAAGCTCTGCTTCTCCATTGAAAAAACCGGCTTCAGGGCCGGTTTTTTTTCGCCTGTACCCGCCCTGCCGATCAGGTGCCTGGCCGGGTCTGGCGGCAACGGCGGGGCAGAAAATGCCGGATCAGCCCGCCAAACCCTTGTTCGGGTTGAGCAGGTACTTGGTGCCGGTGGCGCGCTGGCCGTACACCGCAATTTCTGCCGGTTGCAGCGCCTCGGTCAGCGAGATCTCTTTTGAGTAGCTGCTGGCAAAGGTGGTTTTCAGCTCGTCGGCCACCCGCTGGCGCAGGGCTTGCGCAGCCACCGGGCCGATGCGCTCCAGGAAGGGGAACAACAACCAGCCGCCCATGCCCCAGGCCATGCCGAAGTTGCGGACGAACTCGGTGGGGCCGGTGTCCAGGCCGCCGTAGATGTAAACCTGCTTGTGCGTGGTGGAACCGTAGCGGCTGTACTCCTTGGCCGTGCGGTTCAGCGCGGCCTCCATGCAGCCGAGAATCTGCCCCGCCAGCTTGCCGCCGCCCGTGGCATCAAAGGCCAGGGTGGCGCCGGTGGCCACCAGCGCCTGCGTCAGGTCTTCGAGGAAGGTGGGCGCCGAGGCGTCGCACACATGGCTGGCGCCCTGCGACCTGAGCAGCGCCGCCTGTTCCGGCTTGCGCACGATGTTCACCAGGCCGATGCCGTCCTTGAGGCAGATCCGGTTGAGCATCTGCCCCAGGTTGGACGCCGCGGCGGTGTGCACCAGGGCCGTGTGGCCCTCGCGGCGCATGGTCTCCACCATGCCCAGCGCCGTCAGCGGGTTCACAAAACACGAGGCGCCCTCGGCCGGCGTGGTGCCTTCGGGCAGCAGCAGGCATTGCTCGGCCTTGACGCAGCGGTATTGCGCATACATGGCGCCGCCCAGCGTGGCCACCGTCTTGCCCAGCAGCGCCTGCGCGGCAGGTGCGCTGCCGGCCGCCACCACCACGCCCGCGCCTTCGTTGCCCACGGGCAGCGCCTGGCCCAGGCGGCCGGCCATGGCTTTCATGGCCGCCGGGGGAATCTGCATCGTGATCACCGGGTGCGTGGCCGTTCCCGACAGCTTGGCGGTGCGGATGTCGCCCGCGCCGAACAGCAGGCCGATGTCGGACGGGTTGATAGGGGTGGCCTCGATACGCACCACCACTTCATCGTCGGCAGGGGTGGGCGTGGGCAGGCTGGCCAGCGAGATCTCCAGCACGCCCTCGGGTTTGACGAGGGATTGCAGTTGCAGGCCGGTGGGGGTGGGGGGTGTTGTCATGTCTGTCTCTCTTGTTGAATGAATGATTGGATGGATGGGGTGAATGTGGACTGAATGGATTTCACAGGTCATGGCACCCCACCGTTCGGGCTGAGCCGCCTGTCCTGAGCTCCGCCGAAGGGGTCGAAGCCTTGACCCTTCGACAGGCTCAGGGCGAACGGTAGTATTGATCCGGCCCGATGATGTATTAATTTCCGTTCGGGTTGAGCTTGTCGAAACCCTTCGACAAGCTCAGGACGAACGGTTCATATTTCATAGGGCCGGATCAATAAGTTGCTTATCATGATTTATGGCCGTCTCAATCATCGCCATGCTGCAGATTCAATCAAGCGTCGCATTCCCCGTTCGGGTTGAGCCGCCTGTCCTGAGCTCCGCCGAAGGGGTCGAAGCCTTTCCTGAGCTTGACGAAGGGACCCTTCGACAGGCTCTGGGCGAACGGAAAACAGACCGGTGACGATGCTTGCGGTGAGCAGTTGACCAAGGGCGCTTCCATCATTTTCCAGCAAACACGTCCTGGTAAAGCGCCCGCAAATCCCGCTTCAGCAGCTTGCCGCTGGGGTTTTTCGGCAGCGCGTCGGTGAACACAACGGCCTTGGGCGCCTTGAAGCTGGCAATGTGCTCACTGCAATGCGCCAGCACCTGCTGCTCGGTCAGCGTCTGGCCGGCCTTGACCACAATCACCGCCACCACGGCCTCCACCCACTTGGGGTGCGGCACGCCGACCACCGCCACTTCAGACACAGCGCCCAGGCGGTAAATCATTTCTTCCACCTCACGGCTGGCCACGTTTTCGCCGCCGGTCTTGATCATGTCCTTCTTGCGGTCCACCACGGTGATGAAACCTTCGTCGTCGATGGTGGCCAGGTCGCCCGAATGGAACCAGCCACCCTGGAAGGCGGCCTTCGTTTTCTCCTCGTCGCGAAAGTAGCCCAGCATCAGGTGCGGCGAGCGGTGCACGATCTCGCCGACCTCGCCGGTTGCCACGTCGTTCATGGCGTCGTCCACCACGCGCGTTTCCACATTGAGCACGGCGCGCCCGCAGGAGCCGGGCTTGCGCAGCTGGTCGTCGGGGCCCAGCATCGTGGCCAGTGGCGCAATTTCGGTCTGGCCGTACAGGTTCCAGAAGCCGACGTCGGGCAGCCGCCGCGCCAGCTCGCGCAATACCTCTACCGGCATGATGGACGCGCCGTAATAACCCTTGCGCAGGCTGGACAGGTCGGAGCCATCGAACAGCGGCGAGCGCAGCAGCGCGATCCACACCGTAGGCGGCGCAAAGAAGGAGGTGATGCGGTGCTGCGCCATCAGCGGCAGCAGGTTGTCCGGTGTCGGCTTGGCGGTGATGATGCTGGTAGCGCCCACGTAGATGGCCGGGCCGAAAAACACGTCGAGCTGCGCGCAGTGGTACAGCGGCAGCGCATGCAGCATCACGTCACCATGGGCAATGCTGGCATCCACCGCGCAGCTGGCGTACTGCGAGATCACCGCGTCGTGCGTCAGCATGGCGCCCTTGGGCATGGACTCGGTGCCGCTGGTGTAGACAATCTGCGCCAGGTCGGTGCTGCCCAGCGCCACCTCGGGCGGCATGCCCCGGGTGGCGGCCAGGTCGTCGAACGAGACCATGCCCGGCACGGGCGGCGTGGCCTCGTCCGAAGGCAGCCAGACAAATTGCGTGACGGCGGTGTCCAGCGCCGCGGCGCTGCGGGCCAGCTCGGCCAGGCCCGAGTCGGTGGCCAGCATCTGCGCCTCGGCATGGCGCAGGATGAAGGCCACCTCTTCGGCCTTGAGCATGAAGTTGATCGGCACCAGCACCGCGCCCAGCCGCGCCAGCGCAAACCGCATGGCCGCAAACCCGTGCGAGTTGCGCGCCAGCACGGCAATGCGGCTGCCATGGCCCACACCCATGCCGACAAGGCCAGCCGCCACACGATCCACCACCGCATCAAACTCGGCAAAGGTCCAGCGTGTGTCGCCGCAGATCAGGCCGGTCTTGCCCGGGTAGCGTTTGGCGGTGCGGTGGAGCAGGTCGGCAATCGTTTGCCGGCGGATGGCGGGGTTCATGGGGTCTCCTTTTTATTTGTTCCAGACCCAAGTATCCGTCCAGAAGGACCTTGCCTGCAGCGGCCCGGGCTTGCGGAGAAAAGGGCATGACGGCGCGCCGCAAGTCCACTAGACTCGCCAGACACAAAAAACCAAGGAGACAAGCATGTACCACCTCTTGCCCACCACCCTCTTCAAACCCCTGCTGTCCGCCGCCCTCGGCCTCGCCGTCCTGTTCGGCGCCGTCACCGGCGCGCTGGCCCAGACCAAACCCAGGGTGACGGACGGCGGCGACAAGCCCGCATCGGCCATTTACATCGGCAACAGCTTTTTTTATTACAACAACAGCCTGCACAACCATGTGGGGCAACTGATCCGGGAAGGCCAGCCCGGCTTCCGGCACCGCGCCAGCTCGGCCACCATCAGCGGCTCGGGCATGAACTGGCACGACGTGGAAAGTTATTTCCGCCCCAATGCCGTCGGCTCGTATTCGTTTGGCGCCAACAACACCGTCAGCTTCAACAAGCTGGACCGTCTGTTCGACGTCGCCATCATGATGGACTGCAGCCAGTGCCCGCTGCACCCGCAGCTCAAGCCCCTGTTCCATGAATACGCCAAGAAACACGCCGACACCGTGCGCAAGCATGGCGCCAAGCCGGTGTTCTTCATGTCCTGGGCTTACAAGGACGTGCCGTCCATGACAGCCGAACTCGCCGAGGCCTACACCCAGGCCGGCAACGACAACAATGCGCTGGTCATTCCCGCGGGCCTGGCCTTCGACAAGTCGATTGCGAAAATGCCCGAGCTGAATCTGTACGTGGCCGACCTGCGTCACCCCAACGTGGCCGGCAGCTACCTGGCGGCGTGCACCACGTACGCGACGCTGTTCAAGGCTTCACCGGTGGACCTGAAATACACGGCCGGCCTGGACCCGGCGATTGCAAAACATCTGCAGACGGTGGCTTGGGAGACGGTTCAGGAGTATTTCAAGCCTTGAGCAGCGTGGGAAACCCTAGGATGTCCAACTAGGCGAAACAGGCCATGATCTAGCCGTTACACGGCAACAATCTATGCGACCTGACACGCCCTCCAATTTTTCTCGCCGGAGGCTAAATGTCGTTAATCGTGGCCCGCATGGTCGGTCAAAAGATTCATATTCTCGGGGATACGGCATTAACTTATTGCCATAAGCTCGGGGCAAATGCCCTTATAGAAGGATGCCTCAAACAATACCGAATAGGCGATCATCTTGCGGTCGCCTTTGCTGGCGACGCACTAATTTTCGAAAGCCTCTGCGAAAAAATACTCGCCTGCGCCAGCACTGCTGAAGTTGTCGAAGTAGTCCTCAGAAACCTCGATAAAGCAATGGGGCTTGACCTTCTCGTTTGTGAAATTGGAAAAGACAACATTACATTTATTAAGCAAGGGTGTGTCACAACCGCGCTAGCCGGCTTTATAGGCGACTCGCTCGCCTATGACGGATTCCAGTCGGCCTATCACAGTGGCGAGCTTCAGCCTCAAGGCCTTCCCAATAGCGGACAAGCTCAATTTTTGCGCATTCCCGAACCTGTGGACGACGAGGATATTTACCCGCAGCTCTTCAACGCATTGAAAGTAGTCGTGGACGATCCGAGCATTCCTTCGGTCGGAGGCGCAATCGTTCCGCTATGCACAGACAAAGGGAAGTTCCGTTACATCAACTACGCTGGATCATCGCTATTCGCCCGCACACCTATCTCCGACACTCCACAGCCTATGGATTTTGGTACTGCGCAGCTGGGAGGCCATTCCTTCGATTTCGGCGACGACGAACCCAGAGGTGGCCAAGGAAATGAGATCGGTTTTTACCTGCTCCAAGCGGGATTTGGTGTAATTTTCCCCGCCAATTCCGTGGGATTCAGACGTGCGGAGTTGCTTAAAGCTGAAAGCCCTCCGCTCTGGGTACTAAACACAACCAAAAGACTTGGATTTGGAATAGCTTCTTGCTTTATCAGTCCTCACCACTGTGGGATAGCTGGTGAAAAATTTTTGCAGGCTGAGAATTGGATTAGTGCTCTGTTTTGCTTTGAACTTGGAGATGTTCAACAACTCATCAAGGAACAGCCGAAGTTAGCAGACCGATACATCGCGGCCCATGCGGTAGCTTTGTCTAACCTTGGGCGTCCTGAGGACGCGATCAGGCTTCTAGACATTGAAATCGTGCGGTCAGGCTCTTCTACCTTCTGCAAAGAAATCCGTGAATCGGTGCGACAACACTACGGAATCTAGTTGCGAAGGGTTTACTTGTGGAACGGGTTATCTGTCTGATGACATTTTCTCCATGCTGAACAAGCCAATGCTGAGCGAGCAAATCGGGCCTTCCGTCGCTCTGCGCCGGCACGCCGGCGGCGGCTTTTTTGCTTCCGCCTCGCCGAACGCTTTACTTGCCGGGCGTCATCTCAAAAAACCCAATCGGGTGCACCTCAATCCCCCACCCCACACGCTCTCCCAGCGTCGCCGCCGGATGCAGCGACGCCAGCCGCACCGCCTCGTCTTTATCCGCCGCTTCAATGATGAAGAACCCGCCGACCATTTCCTTGGCTTCGGCATAAGGCCCGTCGGTCACCTGCGTCTTGCCGTCGCGCGGGCGCAGGGCAAACGCAGCTTGCGGGCCTCCGAGCGAGGCGCTCACGACCAGCTGGCCGGTGGCCTTGAGCTCGGCGTCCTTGGCGGGGCACTGGCTGACCAGGGCCTGCACGTCGGCGGGCGCCATGGCGGCGAATTTGTCGGGGTTGTAGTAAGCGAGGCAGAGGTATTTCATGGGGACGTCCTTGGGTTGGTGGTTGATGGTCACACCTGCACGACGAACGGAGAGCCTGCCTTTCGACATCGAACCCCGCCCAATGCAAAAAAGGCGTCCACCAGGGAAGCCATTTGAGAAGGGCGAGGATTGCCCTTCAGCCAGCAATCGCCCAGCGCATCCGCCAGTTTGCCCACCGTGCTGTTGGTCGGGCGCCACTTCTCCGGTCCGTACAGACCGACGCGGACGGGCTGCTCACCTGGGCACGAACACCGCCGGGCTGATGCCAAAAAACCCGCCCAGTTTGCCGGCCATGGCGGCGCTGATGCTTCGTTTTCCGGCCAGAATCGCCGACAGATTGCCCTGGGGAACAATGGCAGAGAGGTCTTCCTGCTTCAAGCCGCGTGCGTCCATCAAAAACCGCAGGGCGTCTTTGGGATTCGCCGCTTCTATCGCGTGGTGCTCCTGTTCGTAGCGCGACACCACATCAGCGACCAGCTCCAGCAAACCAGACAGCGGATGGTCTTCGTCGTCGCCGGCCACCTCCAGCAGCGCATTCATCATGGCGACCATGCGGTCGTAGTCGGCCTCGCTGTGGATGGGGCGCAGGTGAGCCAGGGTGTCGAACGCCTGCCAGGAAGCCTGCAGGGCCGGCATGTCGATCGGCTTGCGAGTCAGAGCGCGTGCTGCTTGCATGTTTACACCTTGCCTTTCCGATAAAGTTTGTTCCAGTCGTCGTACTCCCGATGCGTCAAGACTTTTTGTACAAAGACTTTTTTGAATCTGTACCGGACGATGACCACCACGCGATAGTTGTTGCCGCCGACATCGAACACAGTAAACGGCGGCACGTAATCCGCCGAGTTGAAAAATTCGCGGATGTGCGTGAAGTCCTTGAACTCGGCATGTTCGACAACGGAGTGCCATTCGCGCAAAACGTTTTCAGCCTCGGGATGCTTCTGCCAAAAGACCCGGAGCATTTTGAGGGAGATCACGTGCATTGGCTGATTATATCTATTTGATATAAAACGTGCCATCTGCAGCAATCGCGGAAGCTTTTTCAAGCCTCTATTCCCCCGCTCCGGGCAAACACAGCTGACCGTCCATCAGGCACCAACCGTCTCGGCCACTCGGTCAGCCCGCTCCAGTTGCTACTGTTTTAATAGCTGCCTGCGCCCACCATGCAAGGGCTGGAAGCCGATTTGATGCACAAGTTTCGCCCGCAGGCCCCTTCATCCCTCGTTGAAGCCCGTCACCACCGGCAAGCCCCGCAGTGGACGCTGGGACCGCGGCCAGTCAGTGGGCAGCGTCCAGAAACGGCGTGTTGGGGTCGCTCACGTAGAAGATGACCACTCGCAGCGGGTCGGTGGCACTCTTGTTGTAGCCGGTCATTTTCACGTTGGGTGGTTCGACAAACGCCTGGCCGGCGCTGAGGACCACCGGCGCCCGGCCCTCGAGGTCCAGCGTGAACTGGCCTTCGAGCACGTACACCGTCACCGGAGAGCGGTGGGTGTGAAAAACCGTCCGGTCGCCGGGCTTGAACGCGGCGGTCATCACCCTGACTTCCTGCGTGTCGCCCCTGGGCATCTGCAGCACGTTTTCTTTCAACACCAGCTGGGGCGCGGCCAGGCCGGGGACCTGGGCATGGGCCGCGGGCACACAGAAGGCAGCGCCCAGCAGCAAAGCCAGGCCGGCGCGACGGGCGGGCGGTGGGGGTTCATGGCGTGGGTTCATGGCAAGGCCTTTCAGCAGAGGGGACGATGCGGCCAGTTTAGGCAGCGCCCCGGCTCGGCGCCAGCCGCAGAACTGCATAATGGGGCCGCACCGACGCGGAGCTCACATGTTCGATTGGGATGACCTCAAGCATTTCCTGGCCGTGGCGCGCCACGGCAGCACCACCGCCGCGGGGCGCGCGCTGAACACCGACCAGTCCACCGTGCAGCGGCGCATCACCCGGCTGGAACAACGCATCGGCCAGCCCCTGGTCGAGCGCCACCCCAGCGGCTACCGGCTGACCGCTTACGGCCAGCAGTTGCTGCCGCATGCGCAGCGGGTTGAGCAGCACATGCTGACCCTGCAGAACGTGGTGCAGTCGTCCGCGCGCGAGCTGAACGGCGTCATCCGCCTGACCTGCCCGGAACCGCTGGTGGCACGCATCACCCGATCCCCCTTGCTGGAGCGCTTGCAGACACGGCACCCCGGCCTGCGCGTGGAGTTTGTAGTGAGCGACCATTATGTGGACCTGGGCCAGGGCGAAGCCGATGTGGCGCTGCGCTCGGGCGACACCGTGGACAACCAGCTCATCGGCCGCAAGGTGGCCGATTCGCTGTGGGCGGTGTACGGGGGGCGCGACTACCTGGCGCGCCACGGCAGCCCGGCGCGCACCGAGGACCTGGCGCAGCACGCCTGGATCGGCCTGGACGCCAGCATGGGCAAGCACCGCGCCACGCAGTGGCTGCACCAGGTGGCGCCCGGCGCACGCATCGTGGCCACCAGCGGCAGTGTGCTGGGCCTGGTTCAGCTGGCGAAGGCGAATGTGGGCCTGGCCGCACTGCCGACGGCGCTGGGCGATGCCGAACCCGACCTGGTGCGGGTGCTGGGCCCGGTGCCCGAGCTGACGCGCATCTGGCGCCTGCTGACCACGCGCCAGCTGCGGCGCACGCCGCGCGTGTCGGCCTTCTTCGCGTTCATGGCCAGCGAGATGGACACGCTGCGCCCCATCCTCACCGGGTGAGCGCAGCCTGCCGGTGAAGGCGGCACCGCATTACTACACTTTTCATAGCTGCTTGCGCCCGCCAGACAAGGGCTAGGGGCCTATTTGATGCAAAGTCCGCGTAAAGGCGCGTTCAGGCCATCATCAGCACCGGCAGCTCGGCCATGTCGATGAAGATGAGGCTGGCGCCGGCGGCGCGCAGGGCCTCGGGGGTGTCATGCCCGGCTTCGGGCGGGCTGTAGCCGAACACGGTGGCACCGGCGGCCACGCCGGCGGTGACACCGGTCACGGTGTCTTCCACCACCACACAGCGGTGCGGGGCGATGCCCAGCGCCGCGGCGGCGGCCAGGTAAACGTCGGGCGCGGGTTTGGAGCGCGGCATTTCGTGCCCGCTGAAGATGCGGCCGTGGAAGCTGGGCATGAGGCCGCACTTTTCCAGCTGCAGCTCGACCTTGAAGCGGTCGGCGCCGGAGGCGCAGGCAATGCGGCCTTCGTACAGGGTGTGGATCTGCGCCACGGCTTCGACGGCGCCGCGAATCGGCAGCAGGCCTTCGACGAGCGCCTCGTTGCGCCGGCCGCGAAACTCGTGCAGCCACTGCTCGGTCAGCGGCTGCCCGGTGTTGGCCTCGATGACGGCGATCTCGTCCTTGACGGCCTTGCCGATGAACAGGCGCATGCACTCGGCGGAGCTGAGCTTCCAGCCGGCCTCTTCCAGCATGTCACGCAGCACGCCGTTGGTGATGGGCTCGCTGTCGACCAACACGCCGTCACAGTCAAACAACACGGCTTCGAATTTCAACACGGGTGGCCTCTCTTCAAAATGCTATTGATTTGGTAGCTGTTGGCGCAGGAGGGATAAGGGATGGAGGCATTTTTTACTCATAATCCCGGCACATGCCGCTCCCTCGCATTCACGCTGCGCCTGTTGTGCGTCAGCCGACCGGTCAAGACCCTTCGACGGGCTCAGGGCGAACGGGAACGGGAACAGGAACAGGAACAGGGTGCGAGAAGGCTAAGCGGGCTGCCGGGCTACCAAGCCATGCCAGCCGCCCCAGCGCTACAGCTGGTCGCCGTCCACATAGTACCAACGGCCGGCTTCGCGCACAAAGCGGCTGCGCTCGTGCAGGCGCACGGCCGGGCTGCCCGGGCTTTTCTGGCGGGCGACAAATTCGACTTCGGCGTGGCTGTCGTCCAGCGGCCGGTGCTGGCGCACGTCCAGCCCCAGCCACTTCACGCCGGGGTCGAACTCGATGCCTGGTGGGCGGTGGCTGGCATGCCAGGTGGCCAGCAGGTAGTCGGCCCGCTCGAGCACAAAGGCGGTGTAGCGCGAGCGCATCAGCGCCTCGGCATCAGGCGCCGGCGTGTTGTGCGCGATGTAGCGGGCGCAGCAGGCGGCGTAGGCCAGCGGCCGGCCGCGTGCATCGGCCCGGCCGCAGGGGCAGGCAGCCACCGTCAACCTTTGGCGGGGTGGCGCGCCGCGTGGGCCTGCTTGTGCGCTTCCAGGGTTTCCATCGGGGCGCCCTGCTTTTTCCACTCGGCAAAGCCGCCGTCGATGTGGGCCACGTTGGTCATGCCCATATCCTGCAGCGTCTTGGTGGCCAGCGCGCTGCGCCAGCCGGCGCCGCAGAACAGGATGAACTGCTTGCCCTCGTCACCGAACACCGGCTTGAAATAGGGCGAAGCCGGGTCTACCCAGAACTCCAGCATGCCGCGCGGCGCCAGCAGGGCCCCCGGCACGGTGCCTTCGCGTTCCAGCTCGCGCACGTCGCGGATGTCGACGATCTGCACCTGCGGGTCGGTGAGTTTGGCCTGGGCTTCGGCGACTGAATAAGTGGTGACCTGCGCCATGGCCTCATCGACGAGGGCGCGGAATCCTTTGGTGATGGGCATGGTGGTTTCCTTCAGGCGATGTGGTCAGACGGGTTTGTTTGTCGTGAGAATGCCAAGCTTGAACGCATGATCACCCAATGGGAAGAGTCTATCCAGATACGGCCGCCTGCTGCTGCGGCGCCCACCATATGGACAGCGGCACAGCCCACAGCTTTTCCCCAAATGGCACCACCTCGCGCCCGGCATACAACACAATGCCGCACTGGAAGATCGCCGGCTCGGTCTCCTGCAAATGACGCAGGCCTTTGAAGTCTTTGCTGTCCACTGTGGCGCTGGCCTTGACTTCAATGCCGGTGATCTGGTTCAAGCGATTTTCCAGAATGAAATCGACCTCGATATTGGTTTGCGTCCGGTAGTGCCAAAGCGACAGGCGTTGCCTTGAAAACGCCACGTGTTTCAGCAGCTCGGCCAGCACAAAAGTTTCCACCATCCCGCCAAGCAAGCCTGGCTTGGCCGCCAGACTCTCTGGCGTGGCCGCCATGAAGTGGTTGAGCAGGCCGCTGTCGGGCAAAAACACCTTGGGCGCCTTCACCAGACGTTTACCAGGGTTGCGCTCCCACGAGGGCAGGCGCACCACGAGAAACAGCATTTCCAGCAACGCGAAATAGCGCTTGAGCGTGCTTTGAGACAAGCCCGCGGTGCGGGACAGTTCGGCAAAGTTAAGCAGGGTGCCACTGCGCGTAGCCAGCAACTGCAGCAGGTTTGGAATTTCGGTCAGTTGCTCGATGTTCGCCAGGTCGCGTACATCGCGCTGCAGGATGGCCTGTACATAGCTGTCAAACCAGGCTTCGCGCCGGCGCGCACTGGTACGCGCCACGGCGTCCGCAAAGCCGCCCTCCAGAAGACGGGCGATGAGTTCGTCCCGTTCGCACGGAGGCACGACCAGGGCAGACCAGTTCCCCTGAAACAGGGCATCGGCCCGATTCAGCACCGGGCTCCCCGCCATTTCCGCGCACGACAATGGCCACAAGGACAACACCTCCATGCGCCCGGCCAGTGAATCCGCAATGCCCGGCAGCAGCAGCACGTCGGCGGAGCCGGTCAGCAAAAACCGGCCCGGCTGCCGCTGACGGTCCACGGCCGCCTTGATGGCCAGAAACAGTTCGGGCACACGCTGCACCTCGTCCAGCGTGACGGCCCCCTGCAGCCCATTGATGAAACCCGCCGGATCGGACTTGGCGGCATTGAGCACCGCGCTATCGTCCAGCGTCAGGTACTGGCGCGGCGCACCGGCAGATATCGCCTGCGACTGCACCAGCGTGCTTTTGCCGCTTTGGCGCGCGCCGTTGATCAGCACGACTGGTGTGTCGGCCAAGGCACCGGCCAGCAGCGGGGCAATGTGTCTGGTGTACATTGCTGCCATTTTAATGGTTGAAATTCAACCACGCAATGGTTGAATTTCAACCATCTATTAACCTACCCCTTCAGGCCAGCGCGCGCTGGATGATGATTTTCTGCACGTCAGACGTGCCTTCGTAGATCTGACAGACGCGCACGTCGCGGTAGATACGCTCCACCGGGAAGTCGCTGACATAACCGTAGCCGCCCAGGGTCTGGATGGCGGCGCTGCAAACCTGCTCGGCCATCTCGCTGGCGAAGAGTTTGGCCATGGCCGCTTCCTTCAGGCAGGGCAGCCCGGCGTCGCGCAGGCTGGCGGCGTGCCAGATCAGCTGGCGTGCGGCTTCCAGTTTGGTGGCGCAGTCGGCCAGGCGGAAACCGACCGCCTGGTGGTTGAAGATGGCCGTGCCGAAACTCTGGCGCTCTTTGGAATACTGCACGGCAAATTCAAACGCGCTGCGCGCCATGCCGACACTTTGCGCGGCGATGCCGATGCGCCCGCCTTCGAGTGCGCCCAGCGCGATCTTGTAGCCCTCGCCCTCGGCGCCAATCAGGTTCTCGGCCGGGATGCGGCAGTTGTCGAAGTTGATCTGCGCGGTGTCGCTGGAGTTCTGGCCCAACTTGTCTTCAAGACGCGCCACGACGTAACCCGGCGCGTCGGTGGGCACCATGAAGGCGCTCATGCCTTTTTTGCCGGCGCCCTTGTCGGTGACCGCAATCACCACGGCCGCGTGGCCGTTCTTGCCGCTGGTGATGAACTGCTTGACGCCGTTGATCACGTACTCGTCACCCTCTTTCACCGCGGTGGTGCGCAGCGACGAGGCGTCGCTGCCCACATGCGGCTCGGTCAGGCAGAACACGCCCAGCATCTGGCCCTGCGCCAGCGGCGTGAGCCACTGCTTTTTCTGCGCGGCATTGCCGTACCGCATGAGGATGGCGTTGACCGGGCAGTTGGTCACACTGATGGCCGTGCTGGTGCCGCCGTCGCCGGCGGCAATTTCCTCGATCACCAGCGCGAGCGTCAGGTAGTCGAGGTTGGCGCCGCCAAACTCTTCGGGCACGCAGATGCCGTAGGCACCCAGCGCCGCCAGCCCTTTATGCGCCTCTTTCGGGAAGTGGTGCGCCTTGTCCCACTTCGCGGCATGGGGCCAGAGCTCGGTCTGCGCAAAGTCGCGCACCGCGTCGCGGATCATCTGCTGGTCCTGCGTCAAAAGCATCTTAGGGCCTGTTCATACTATTTATACAAGTGCGAAGGGGGTGAAAACAGCGCCAATCTAGGCGCGCGACGACACCCAGACCGGGCGTCTGGGTTAGGAGTGCAACAACGAGTGGCGCTGTTTTCACCCCGTTCCCTTCGGGTTGCGGCCAAAAAGGCCATGCACAGCGTTGCAAAGCCTTGCCGGGCATAGGCCCGGCTGCATTTTGCGCCTCGTGCATGACCTTTTTGACTCGCAACGCATCTTGCATAAATAGTATGAACAGGCCCTGGTTCACCATGTAGCAAAACGCGAACCGTCGTGGTCGAGGAACGCGCCTTTGTGTTGAGGGCCCAGGCCCGAAATCGTCTGCCGCATGCTGGCCACGCTTTGCGCCACCGTCAGCGGGGCGCCCGCGCCGCCCATGTCGGTCTGCACCCAGCCCGGCGACAGGGCAACCAGGATGGCACTGGGGTAGTCGTGCTGCGCCGAGGCGACCGCCATGTTGAGGGCGGCCTTGCTGGCGCGGTAAACCCAGCCGCGGCTGTTTTCAACGCCGTCAATTTGCGCCATCGCGCTGCTGATGAAGACAAAGCGGCCTTGGCCGCCACCCCCCGACCTGGCCGCTTCGACCATGGGCGCCACCTGCGGAATGGCCTGCATCGCCCCCAGCACATTGGTGCGCATGGCCTGGTCGAAGACCTCGCGCGTGGGCGGCGTCAGCGCATCACCGTGGGGAAAGACACCGGCGACGTAGAGCGCGAGGTCGATCTCCTCGCCGTCCAGCAACCAGGCCAGGCCGCTGATGCTGGCCGGCTCGGCCACATCGACGCGCAGGGCCTTGGCGCCCAGCGCTTTCAGGCGCTGCAGCCCCGCGTCGTCGCGGGCCGTGGCAATGACCTTCGCGCCGTCTGCCACGTACTGGCGCACAAACTCCAGCCCGATGCCGCGCGAGGCGCCGATGACGAGCACCGTGCTCATGTCAGGCTTTCATGCATGAAATCGGCCTCCAGCCCTTACGCAACAAGCGCAAGCAGCTATACAATTTATAGCAACTCAATCGCTATCGCCGTGCCTTCACCGCCGCCTATGCACAGCGTGGCAACACCTTTTTTCAGGCCGCGGGCCTTGAGCGCATACATCAGCGTGACGATGATGCGGGCGCCGCTGCAACCAATCGGGTGGCCGAGCGCGCAGGCGCCGCCGTTGACGTTGACGATGTCGTGGCTGATGCCGAGTTCCTTCATGGCGGCCATGGGCACGACGGCAAAAGCCTCGTTGATTTCCCACAGGTCCACGTCTTTCACGCTCCAGCCGATTTTCTTGAGCAGCTTCTGCACGGCGCCGACCGGCGCGGTGGTGAACCACTCCGGCGCCTGGGCAAAGGTGGCGTGGCCGACGATGCGGGCCAGCGGCTTGGCGCCCAGCTCTTTGGCCGTCGATTCGCGGGTGAGCACCAGGGCGGCCGCGCCGTCGTTGATCGACGAGCTGGAAGCCGCGGTGATGGTGCCGTCTTTCTTGAAGGCAGGGCGCAGCGTGGAGATCTTGTCGAGCTTGACCTTGCCCGGACCTTCGTCGATGGCGATCACCGTGTCGCCGCTGCGGCCCTTGACGGTGACGGGGGTGATTTCGGCCTTGAAGGCGCCGGACTCGGTGGCGGCCTTGGCGCGGTTCACGCTGGCGGTGGCGAACGCGTCCTGCGCTTCACGCGTGAACTGGTACTTCTCGGCGCACTGCTCGCCGAAGGTGCCCATGGCGCGGCCGGGTTCGTAGGCGTCTTCCAGGCCGTCGAGCATCATGTGGTCGTAAATGCGGTCATGGCCGATGCGGATGCCGCTGCGACCCTTGAGCAGCAGGTGCGGTGCGTTGGTCATGCTTTCCATGCCGCCGGACACCATCACGTCGCGGCTGCCGACCAGCAGCTGGTCGTGCGCGAGCAGGGTGGCTTCCATGCCGGAGCCGCACATCTTGGACAGCGTGACCGCGCCCGCGCTGGCGGGCAGGCCGCCCTTGAAACCGGCTTGGCGCGCCGGCGCCTGGCCCTGGCCAGCCATCAGGCAGTTGCCGAACAGCACTTCGTCGACTTTTTCGGGCGCGACGCCCGAGCGCTCGATCGCGGCTTTGATGGCGGCGCCGCCGAGGTCGTGCGCGGCGAGGCTGGAAAAGTCGCCCTGGAAGCCGCCCATGGGGGTGCGGGCGGCGCCGAGGATGACGACGGAATCAGTGATGGGATTGGACATGGTGGTTTTCTCCTGAGTTGAACAAGTTAAACAAATTAGGCAAGCTGGATGACTGCGCCGCGCTCTTCCCGGGCGACGCGCAGGATGTATTGCTGAAAGCCGGGGTCTTCACCGCGCAGCAACAGCGGCAGGGCATTGAAAAAACTCTCGCGCTGGCACCACTCGCGCATGTAGTCGTCCCAGCTGTTCCAGCGGCGCGCCTCGACCTCGCTCATGCGCTCGCTCCAGGCAACGATGTAGGCGCGCTCGAACAGCGAAATCAGCATGTCGTAGATGATCATGGTGCGTTCATTCTGCTCGCGCGTGGGGCTCTCCAGCGGCTCGTTGGTGCGCAGGTGCAGGTCGGGGTTGGCCAGCACGACCTTGAGGAAGTCGTTGTAGGCGTCGGACAGCAGCTGGTAGGCCGCTTCTTCCTCGTTGTTGCGCTCCTTGCGCTGTTCGAGGGCAAAGAAAAATATCGCAAACGGCAAGGCCAGCGCGGTGACCACGAAGCTGGCGTATTCCCAGGCGTCCCGCATGGCCACCCTCAGGCTTTCTGCGCCGCGTGCCTGCGCACAAAACGCCGCTCGCGCTCGTAGGGAAACACGTCGTGCACATGGCCTGCGGCAATGCGCTCCTTGTGGCCCTGCCAGAAGGCGGCATCGAGCAGGTCGGCGTGGTGTTTCATGAAGACCTCGCGCACGGCGGCGTTGCCCAGCAGGAAGGGCTCGAAGGTTTCAGGAAACACATCCCGGGGCCCGACCGAGTACCAGACCTCGCCGCTCATCTCTTCTTCCTCGTTGCGCGGCGTGGGCACCTTGCGGAAGTTGCAGTCGGTGAGGTATTCGATCTCGTCGTAGTCGTAGAACACGACCTTGCCGTGGCGCGTGATGCCGAAGTTCTTGAACAGCATGTCGCCGGGGAAGATGTTGGCCGCCACCATGTCCTTGATGGCGTTGCCGTATTCGATCACGGCGCGTTCGATCTGCGCCTTCGCCGCCGGCTCGTCCACGCCGGTGTCGAAGGCTTCCTGCAGGTAGATGTTGAGCGGGATCATGCGCCGCTCGATGTACACATGCTTGATGATGACCTCGATGTTGCCGTCGCCGTCGCGGTCGCTGATTTCGAGCTGGCTGGGCGCGAATTTCTCGATCTCGGCAATCAGCTCGTCGTCAAAACGTTCGCGCGGGAAGGCCACCTCGCTGTACTCCTGCGTGTCGGCCATGCGGCCGACCCGGTCGTGCTGCTTGACCAGCAGGTACTTGGCCTTGATCTGCTCGCGCGTGGTGTCTTTCTGCGGCGGGTAGTAGTCCTTGATGACCTTGAACACATAGGGAAAGGACGGCAGGTCGAACACCAGCATGACCATGCCCTTGATGCCGGGGGCAATGCGGAACTTGTCGGTCGAGTGGCGCAGGTGGTACAGGAAGTCGCGGTAGAACAGCGTCTTGCCCTGCTTGGCCAGGCCGAGCGCGTTGTAGATTTCGGCGCGCGGCATGCGCGGCATCATGCTGCGCAGGAACTGCACATAGGCCGAGGGAATGCCCATGTCCACCATGAAGTAGGCCCGGGCAAAACTGAACAGGATCAGCAGGTCGTCTTCGCCGATCAGCACGGCATCAATCGCCAGCTTGCCCGATTTCGCGTGCAGCAGCGGCAGGGCAAAGGGCAGCTCGTTGAAGCCGTTGATCAGCTTGCCGACGATGTAGGCGCCCTTGTTGCGAAAGAACAGGCCCGAGAGCACCTGGATCTGGAAGTTGGCGCGCAGTTTGACGTCGCCGAGCCGGCCGCCCAGCTCCTCGACCACGTAGGCGGCGTCGCGCGCCAGGTCTTCAAACTCGATGTGCAGCTCGAAATCGTTGACCAGCCGGACCAGGTGGCTGTGCAGGGTGTCGCGCTGGGGGTAGTAGGCCCGGTAGGTGGGCCGCGCGGCGGGCTCGTCGTTTTCGATGTACTCGGTGCTGATGGCCGGCCGGACAAAAATGAAGTCGTTCTGGAAATAGCTGCGGTGCAGGATCTTGGTGGTAACCGAATTGAAAAAGGTCTCGGCCAGCTCGGGCTGGTGATGGTCGACCAGCAGCCCGATGTAGTGCAGCTTGACCTGGTGCCAGACGTCCATGGACTGCTCGCCCGCCTTGAACTCGCGCTCCAGCCGGGTCGAGGCCTCGCGCACCCGCAGGTCGTAGAACTCGATGCGCTCGCGCTGCGCCCGCTGCTGGCCGTGCCAGTCCGCGGTTTCAAAGCGGTGTTTGGCGCGCGCCGACTCGGTACGGAACAGCTGGTAATGCCGGTTGAAGCCGTCCATCATCGCCTTGGCGATGTCGTAGGCAAGCGGCGAGTCGAGGCGCTGCGGAAACATGTTTGTTTACCGTCTCGTGTCCCAGACGCGGTCCACCGCGGCACGGTACAGCGTGTCCATGTCGGCAGGGTCGGAGATGGTCATGCTCAGGTCCTGCAACAGCCCGTCGTTGACGCCGAAGGCCCAGCCATGGATGCTGACCTTCTGGCCCTTGGCCCAGGCATCGACCATGACGGTGCTGACGCAGACGTTGACCACCTGCTCGATCACATTGAGGTCACACAGCGCGTCGGCGCGCAAGGCCTCGGGCAGGCTGTCGAGCAGCTGGCGGTGGCGATGGCGCACGTCCTGGATGTGGCGTATCCAGTTGTCGGCCAGGCCGATGCGCGCGCCGTCCAGCGCCGCCTGCACGCCGCCGCAACCGTAGTGGCCCACCACCATGATGTGTTCGACCTTGAGCATGTCCACCGCGAACTGGATGGCCGACAGGGCGTTGAGGTCGGAGTGCACCACGATGTTGGCCACGTTGCGGTGCACAAACACCTCGCCCGGCTCCAGGCCGGTGATCTGGTTGGCCGGCACGCGACTGTCGGAGCAGCCAATCCACATGTACTTGGGCTTTTGCTGCTTGACGAGTTTGGTGAAAAAGCCGGGGCGATCACGCTCCATCTGCTCGGCCCAGGCGCGGTTGTGGGAGAAAAGGTCTTGGATGGAGGAAGTCATGTTGCTATTTTCACCTGCTGGGACTGACAAGGCTTGCATGGACGGCTTACATGGTTTCGGCAAACAACTCCCGCCCGATCAGCATGCGGCGGATCTCGCTGGTGCCGGCGCCGATTTCATACAGCTTGGCATCGCGCCAGAGGCGGCCCAGCGGGTAGTCGTTGATGTAGCCGTTGCCGCCAAAAATCTGCACGCCCTCGCCGGCCATCCAGGTGGCTTTTTCGGCGCACCAGAGAATGACTGACGCGCAGTCCTTGCGCACCTGGCGCACATGCTCGGTGCCCAGCAGATCGAGGTTTTTGGCGACGGTGTAGGCAAAGGATCGGCCGGCCTGCAGCACGGTGTACATGTCGGCCACCTTGCCCTGGATCAGCTGGAACTCGCCGATGCTGGTGCCGAACTGCTTGCGGTCATGGATATAGGGAATCACGCTGTCCATGACCGACTGCATGATGCCCAGCGGCCCGCCGGTGAGCACCGCACGTTCGTAGTCCAGCCCGCTCATGAGCACCTTGGCGCCACCGTTGAGGCCGCCCAGGATGTTCTGCGCCGGCACCTCGACATTGCTGAACACCAGCTCGCCGGTGTGCGAGCCGCGCATGCCCAGCTTGTCGAGTTTCTGCGCGACCGAAAAGCCCTTCATGCCTTTTTCGATCAGAAAGGCGGTGACGCCGCGCGCGCCGAGTTCGGGCTCGGTCTTGGCATACACCACCAGCGTGTCGGCGTCGGGGCCGTTGGTGATCCACATCTTGCTGCCGTTGAGCAGGTAATAACCGCCCTTGTCTTCGGCTTTCAGCTTCATGCTGATGACGTCGCTGCCGGCGCCGGGCTCGCTCATGGCCAGCGCGCCGACATGTTCGCCGCTGATCAGTTTGGGCAGGTATTTCTGGCGCTGCGCTTCGGTGCCGTTGCGCTTGATCTGGTTGACGCACAGGTTGCTGTGCGCGCCGTAGGACAGGCCGACGGAGGCGCTGGCACGGCTGATTTCCTCCATCGCGATCATGTGGGCCAGGTAGCCCATGTTGGCGCCGCCGTACTCCTCGCTGACGGTGATGCCGAGCACGCCCAGGCTGCCCATTTTCTGCCAGAGGTCCATGGGAAACTGGTCGTTGGCGTCGATGGCGGCGGCACGCGGCGCGATTTCGGCCTGGGCAAATTCGCGCACGGCGTCGCGCAACGTGTCAATGTCTTCGCCGAGCTGGAAGTTGAGTCCGGGCAGGTTGTTCATGAGGGTCTCCTTGACTGGGTTCAGTTTTTCACGTCGTCGCGGCCGGTGATGGTCATCAGCGTCGCGCCCATGGTGGCAATGAGTTTTTCGCGGCCGTTGTCGATGGCGTAGGCGCGCCCCTCGGTCACGGTCACGGTGCGTCCGGGCTTGATCACCTGCCCGACCATGCGGAAACGTTGGCCTTTGGCGGGGGCAAGCAGGTTGATCTTGTATTCGATGGTCAGCACGCCGGCGTCCAGCGGCATGAGCGTGAAGCCGGCGTAACCGCAGGCCGAGTCGAGCGCCGTGGCCACCATGCCGGCATGCAGAAAACCATGCTGCTGGCTCAGGCCGGCCGCCCAATCGAGCTCGATGACCACCCGGCCGGGCTCTATGCCGGCCAGCGCGGCCCCCAGCGTGGCCATGGCGCCCTGGCGTGCAAAACTGTCCTGCACGCGGGCCGCATAGCCCTCGTCCTTGGGCTCGAAATGGGGTAGTTCCATGGCCGGTTCCTGGTTGACGTTTACGTAAACGTCAATTATGGCCTATTTTGCGGTTTTGGCCGTCTTGGCCAGCAGGGCGCGGGCTTCCTTTTCATGGAGCCGGACCTCTTCCAGATTGGCCTGCAGGTCGGCCATCTGTTCCTCCAGCTGCTTGCGGTGCTGGGCCAGCACGGCCAGGAATTTCTTCAGCTGCGGGCCGGTGTCGCGCGGGCTGTCGTAGGTGTCGATGATTTCCTTGGCCTCGGACAGGCTCAGCCCCAGGCGCTTGGCGCGCAGGGTCAGCTTGAGCCGCGTGCGGTCGCGCGCGCTGTACACGCGGTTGCGCCCGCCGGGCCCCTCGCGCTGCGGCTGCAACAGGCCCATGTCTTCGTAGAAACGGATGGCGCGTGTGGTCAGGTCGAACTCTTTGGCCAGATCGCTGATGGAATGCGTGGTCGTGGTTGCCATGTGGTGAAACCCTGGTGACAGGGCCCTCGTGAAGCCGCTAGCTAATTCGGGTGTAATGCAGACATCAAGCTTACGTTAACGTAAACGTCAATCCAACCGGCGATCTTACAAGATGAATCCACAGGAAGCCCAGCTGCTCTACCCTTTCGGCGATGCCCTGCCGCCGTCCGGCGGCGCCCTGGAGGTCGCCCCGGGCGTCAAGTGGCTGCGCATGCGCCTGCCCTTTGCGCTGGACCACATCAACCTGTGGCTGCTGCGCGACGAGTTGCCCGGCCCCGCGGGCAGCGTGCCCGGCTGGACCGTGGTGGACTGCTGCATCAGCAAGGACGAGGCCAAGGCGCAGTGGGAGCAGATTTTTGCCGGCGAGCTGGAAGGCTTGCCGATTCTGCGGGTCATCGTGACGCACATGCACCCGGACCACATCGGCCTGGCGCACTGGCTGTGCCAGCGCTGGAACGCGCCGCTGTGGATCAGCGCCACCGACTACCACACGGCCCGCCTCGCCACGCAGAGCAGCAACGGCTTCGGCGGCGAAAGCGCAGCCGGCTTTTTTGCCTCGCACGGGCTGACAGACCCCGAGTCACTGGCCATGATCCGGGCGCGCGCCAACTACTACCCGGGCCTGGTGCCCGACGTTCCCGCCCGCTTCCACCGCATGATGGACGGCCAGGCCATCACCATCGGCGGGCGCCGCTGGACCTGCATCAGCGGCTACGGCCATGCACCCGAACACATCGCGCTGCACTGCGCCGAAACACACACGCTGATCAGCGGTGACATGGTGTTGCCGCGCATCTCGACCAATGTCAGCGTGTACGACACCGAGCCCGAATCCAACCCGCTGACCCTGTTTTTGCAGTCCATCGACAAGTTCGCGCCCCTGCATGCCGATACGCTGACCCTGCCCTCGCACGGCAAGCCCTTCCGGGGCCTGCACACACGGATTGCGCAGCTGCACGAGCATCACCGCGACCGCTTGGCCGAGGTCATGCAAGCCTGCCAGGCCAGCCCCTGCAGCGGCGCCGACATCCTGCCGGTGATGTTCAAGCGTGTCCTGGACCTGCACCAGACCACCTTCGCCATGGGCGAGGCCGTGGCGCATCTGCACACCTTGTGGTTTGAAGGCCGGCTGCAGCGCCGGCTGGGCGACGACGGCATTTACCGGTTTGAACCAGCCTGAAGCGCCACCCCCCCGAAAGGGACGCCCGGCTCAGCGGGCGTCGGCTGTCAATTGACGAAAACGGGCGCCAACCAGCCAGCGACCTACCGCATCAGGGCCGTATCAGCGCCATTTGCGATTGGCCCCGACCAGGGCGGTCACGTACCCTTGCAACCAGTCAAAATTGATCGGTTTGCCATGAAAATGGGCGTCGGGCGGAAGGCCGCCCCTGGCCTGGATGGCTTCCTGGGACAAACCGCTGATCACCAGGATCTGCATGGCGGCCAGTTGCTGGTTGCGCTTGATGCTGCGCAGCATCTCGATGCCATCGACGCCGGGCATGTTCAGATCGGTGATCAGCAAGTCTGGCCGCATGCTGGCAATGTCCATCAGCGCTTCCATAGCCGACGGCATGAAGGTGCAGTCCATCGCCAGGTCCCATTCATCGAAATGGGCCAGGTACAGCTCGCGGGTCAACTCTTCGTCTTCCACCACCAGGACACTCAGACGCTGCCGGGGATCCGGGTCAGCTTGGGCAACTTGCGGGCTGTGTTTCTTCAGATAGGTGTTGAGCGCACGCAGGGACAGCCGGCGATGGCCGCCCAGCGTTTTCCAGGCCGGAATCTCTCCCCTTTCAACCAGCGACTGCACCGTGGCCACCGACAGCCCCAGCAACTTGGCAGCATAGGTGGTGCCGCAGTAGTCGTCACTGGAGAACTCTTTCGCCGGGATGGCGCTCCCCAAAGATTGGGGGTCACGCGTCACGAGAAAACCCGGAAAGGTTGGCATCCGGCAAATGGCGCATTTTGATGGATTTGTTCATAAATTTCACTATTCCAGCGTATTTGATACTTGTAGACTGAAATCACCCGCCATGGTACCGTGGTTCTCCGGCCACCCTGGAACGGCCAATATGCCGGTCATGCGTCCCAACCGGTCCGCAGGCGTCCGCGCTGGCGAGACTGCCTCACCGCCGGGCTGGACGTACGGCCAACCTGGCTGGGCGACGTGTGAGGATCAGCCAGGTTTTTGCTCGGGCCCCTGACGCTTCGAGCCCCGCTGGCCTGCCTTTTCGCGGTTGATCCGCTGCACGGCCACGACATCAATGATCAGCGCCACGTTGCCGTCGCCCAGAATCGTTGCAGCGGAAATGCCCGGCACCTTGCGGTAGTTGGTTTCCAGGTTCTTGACCACCACCTGATGCTGGCCGACCAGTTGATCCACCAGCAGCGCAAAACGCGTTCCGTCAGCCTGCACGATGACAGCGATGCCCTGCATCGGATGGCTCACCGCATCGGCGACCCCGAACAGCTTGTGCAGCTCGATCAGCGCCAGGTATTCGCCGCGTACATGCATGACATGTTCGTCGCTGGTGATCGAGTGGACATCCTTTTCCAGCGGTTGCAGGGATTCGATGACGTAGTTCAGCGGAAGAATGTAGATTTCCTTGCCAACCTTGACCGACATGCCGTTGAGGATGGCCAGCGTCAGCGGCAGGACAATCCTGATGGTCGTTCCCTTGCCCTGCGCGGACGCAATTTCCACATGGCCCCCCATTTCGTGGATATTGCGTTTCACGACATCCATGCCCACCCCGCGACCGGACACGTCCGTCACGGCCTCTGCCGTGGAAAAACCGGGCGCGAAAATCAGCTGCCAGACTTCATCATCGGAAATGGTCTCGCTGATCGCCATGCCCTGCTGGATCGCCTTGGCCAGAATCCTCTCCCGGACCAGCCCGCCGCCGTCGTCCCTGACCTCGATCACGATGCTGCCGCCCTGGTGCTGTGCCGACATGGTCAGACGACCGACCGGGTCCTTGCCCGCGAAAATGCGTTGCTCGGGACTTTCGATGCCATGGTCCAGGCTGTTGCGGACCAGGTGGGTGATCGGGTCGATGATCCGCTCGATCAGGCTCTTGTCCAGCTCCGTTTCCTTGCCAACCGTGATCAGCTGCACCTGCTTGCCGAGCTTGGCCGACAGGTCGCGGATCAGGCGCGGAAAGCGACTGAAGACATAGTCCATGGGCATCATCCGGATCGACATCACCGATTCCTGCAGATCCCGGGCATTGCGCTCCAGATGGCCCATGCCGCTGAGCAGGCGCTCGTGCAGCACCGGGTCCAGCGTCGAAGCGGTCTGCGTCAGCATCGACTGGGTGATCACGAGCTCCCCGACCAGGTTGATGATCTGGTCGACTTTTTCGACATCCACCCGAATGGAACTGGACTCCTTGGCACTCCCGGCCACCGCCACCGTGGCAGCACCCGCGGCGGGCTTGGCAGGAGCCGGTGTGAGCGCAGACGGCTCAGGGGAAACAGCCCGGCTCGCCGGGACGCTGGCGTCCGGGGCCGCCGCTGCGGCATCGGGCGCGGCCAGGGGCTCCGTGCTGATTTCCATCTGATCGGCCTCGATGATGAAACAGCAAACGGCGATGATGTCATCGGCATCACAGGTGGTCTTGAGCCAGATGCTCAAGCTGTCCTCCGTCTGGGTTTGCGCGATCACCTGTCCCAGATTGGCCAGCTCCTCGCTGAGCACCCGGCAATCGCCTTCGGAGACTTTGCTGAAACGCACTTTCAGCGTCCGCCCGTCCGAGGCGGCAGCCGCCTCGGCTACAGGCGGGGCCGGCGCCGGCACGGCAGCCACCGCCTGCGCCGGGGCTGCTGCAGCGCCGGCAGCCGATCCGCCCTCCTCCTCCGCCAGTTGCCGCAGCACTTCGCAGATTCGCGCGACCGTATCGCGGTCAGGTTCGCCGCCATCACGGTAGGCACTCATTTGTTTTTGCAGCACGTCTTTGGTCTCCAGAAAGGCATCCATCAGCCTGGTGTTCAGTTTGAGTTCGCCGTGGCGCGCACGGTCGAACAGGTTTTCAAGCAGGTGTGTGGTCTCCGTCAGCGCGAGAAAACCAAACGTGGCTGCGCCGCCCTTGATCGAATGCGCGGCACGAAAGATCGCATTGAGGTGTTCGCTGTCCGGCGCCTCGAGATCGAGCCCCAGAAGCAGCAGCTCCATCTCGGCCAGCAACTCGTCGGCCTCCTCAAAAAATGCCTGGTAAAACTGGGTGATATCCATCGCGCTAGGTCTCTCGTGTTAGGTTCGGTCTGTCCCCGGCGGGCAACAGATGTCGTACGCCGGGGTGGAAGCCGGTGTCAGGCGATCAGGCTGCCCACCACTGCCAGAAGGGTTTCGGATTCGATGGGCTTGCACAACCAGCCGGTTGCGCCGGCTTTTCTTGCCTCTGATTTGCTGGCGTCATTGCTGACCGTGCTTAGGACCAGGATGGGCACCTGCAGGCAATCGGGTCGCTGCCGCAGTTGGCGCGTCAGTTCGCCGCCATCCATGGGAATCATGGTCCAGTCGGTCAGCACCAGATCGACGGCGGCCTTGTTGACCTGCTCCAGGGCAGCACTGCCGTCCTCGGCAAGCAACACGGCGTAGCCCGCCTGCTGGAGCACGGCGGAGTTGAGATGGCGCATGACGGCCGAGTCGTCAACCACCAGTATGGTTTTCCTGTTCATCATCAGATTCAGCTTCCGGGTTTTGCGGTTGTGGCATCGACCGCGGCTTGCTTGCCGCCGGCCGGCCTGACGCTGGCCTGCTTGAGGGCGGACGTGGCGGTGTTGCTGTTTTCTATATCTGCTTGCGCACGGCGGTTCAGCACCACGATGCTGATGCGGCGGTTGACCGGCGCATACGGGTCTTCCTTGTCCAGGTGCACGCTCGAAGACACCCCCACGACCCGCAACACCTTCGTGTCCTGCATGCCGCCGGCAAGCAGTTCCCGCCGCGACGCGTTGGCCCGGTCCGCCGACAGTTCCCAATTGCTGTAGGACTTGTCTCCCTGGGTGTACGCCGTTGCGTCGGTGTGTCCGGAGAGTGTGAGTTTGCTGGGTTGTTCGTTGAGCACCGGGCCGAGTTCGCGCAAAATGGCGCGCATGTAGGACGCCACTACAGCGCTGGAGCGGTCGAACATCGGCCTGTTGCTGCTGTCGACGATCTGGATCCGCAGGCCTTCGGGCGTGATGTCGATCAGCAGCTGTGGCCGGAACTGCTTGAGCACCGGGCTGGACTCGATCATGTCGTCGAGCCGCTGCTTCAGGTCCTCCAGGCGCTTGGCATCATTCGGATCGTTGCTGCTCTCCTCTTCGGACTTCTTGACTTCCCCATCCACACGGGAAGTCGGATCGGAGCCGCCGCCCGGAATCACACTGGTGCTGTTGCTGCTTTTCTGGCCCCCGTTGATGGCCACCTTCAGGGGCATCTTGAACTGCTCCGCAATGCCTGCCAACTGCTTGGGCGACGAGGTGCTCAGCAGCCACATGACCAGGAAAAACGCGAACATGGCCGTCATGAAGTCGGCAAACGCAATCTTCCACGCGCCGCCGTGGTGGGCGGCGGCCCGCACCGGCCGCTTGATGATGATGATGGGACGTTTGCCACCGGCGTCGCTCATGGCAGACTCCTCCCGCCCGCCTTAGCGGCTCTTGACGTCACGGACGTGCTCGTCAAGCTCGGTAAACGACGGGCGTTCGGTCGAACACAGAATCTTCCGGCCAAATTCCACGGCCAGCTGCGGCGCATAGCCGTTCAGGCTGGCCATCAGTGTGACCTTGATGCATTGGTAGACCTTCAGGGACTCGACCACCTTGTGCTCGATCAGTGTGGCCAGCGGTGACACGAAGCCATAGGCCATCAGGATGCCGAGGAAGGTGCCGACCATCGCATGCGCAATCAACTGCCCCATCTCCGCAGGTGGCAGGTCGGCAGATGCCAGCGCATGCACCACGCCGAGAACCGCAGCCACAATGCCCAGCGCCGGAAGCGCGTCGCCGACCCGCATCAGGCTGTGCGCGGGAACCTCGGCCTCGTGCTTGTAGGTCTCGAGCTCGTGCTCCATCAACTCCCCGATCTCGTGCGCATCGGTGTTGCCGCTCACGATCAGGCGCAGGTAGTCGGTCATGAACTCCAGCACCCGCTCGTCTTTCAGGATGACCTGGTAGGGGGCGAAAATGGGGCTGTTCTGGGGGTCGTCAATGTCCGACTCCAGCGCCATCATTCCTTCCTTGCGGCCTTTGGACAGCAACACATACAACAGTGCCAGCAGCTCCATGTAAAGCGCCTTGTCGTGCTTCTTGGAGTTGCCCAGCAGCTTGGGAAGCTGCTTCATCGTGGCGCGTATGGTCTTGCCGTCGTTGCCCGCGATGAATGCTCCCACGGCGGCCCCGCCGATAATCAGCACCTCCAGGGGCTGAAACAGCACGCCGAAATGCCCGCCCATCAGCGCATACCCGCCGAACACGGACCCCAGCACAACCATATAGCCAACAATTACCAGCACAGTGTTCTCCCGCTAATCATTCAAATCAGGCGGCAGGCAGGCCAGCCGTCTGTGACCCGCGCGCCCCGTTCATCACGTCCGCCAGCCATTGCGAGGAGGACGCCGCGCGCTGGTTGCCGGTAACGGCGACCGGCAGGTCGGCATGGTCGTGCTGGAGGCTGATCTTGCGTGTCTTGCCTGCGCGCGAGGGCGGGCGACACAACACGCAGACGTAACCGGACTGGGAGTCGTGGGCATGGGCGACAAAAAGGCCTGTGCAGCGGGTGCAGGTGCTCAGTTGCAGCATGTCACTGTCAAAGAAGCGCACCAGTGTCCAGGCCCTGGTGAAGTCAAGAACCGGCTCGCCGCCCTGCTGCTGCACCTGCTCGAGATAGAGCCGGTAGCTTTTGATGATGGCCTGGATCCGGGTGCACCCCCCATGCGTGACCATGAAGCGGTAGATGTTGTAAAACATCGACGAGTGGATATTCGACAGCCAGGTCATGAACCAGTCGGTGGAGAAAGGCAGCAAGCCTTTGGGGGGCGAAGCGCCCTTGATCTCCTTGTACAGCTTGATCAGGCGGTCCCGGCTCAGGCTGGTTTCAGCTTCCAGGAATTGCAGGCGGGCACCCAGCTTGATCAGGTCAATGGCCAGGTGGATTTCACGTGCTTCAAGGATGACGCTTTTAGTGGCCATGAGGACGGCCCCCGGAAATAGGCAGCGCGGTGGCCATGCGAACTGGACGGCACATCACTGGACCGCCTCGACCCGCTGCCCGGACAGCAAAATGGCGGTGTGCGCCTGCTGCAGAGCCAGATTTTTGCCGTCCAGCGTCAGCGCCGACAAAATGGGTTGGTCGTCAAACCTGAAGCGGCACAGCAGCAGGCTGGAGCCAGCCAGCTTCACAATCTGCGAAAGCGACAGGTTGCCGAGCAGGTCGGCCAGTTCCCGGCTCATGCCCAGCCGGAACATGGCAGATGCAACGTCTTCCCTGACCAGCCGCTGGGCCAGCAGCAGGTAGGCCAAATTCAAGTCACCAATCTCGTTAACAGTACCAGTTTCAACCACGTCTGAGCTCCTCTTGTATCTCGTTATGTTCTTTGCGGAAGGGTCAACCAAAAGCAATACTTTTGTCGTATTAAAGCCTTAACACAGATTAATCATCATTTATGTCAGTAAAAATCTGATTTGCAATTTTTAACACATGAACATTAAAACTTACACATACCAACCAAATTTATCATTTCAGTATCATTTTTACGTCAATTGTCAGATAAATGCGCTGATAAAAACTGATAAATCAAAACTTTTGCTTATTTAGACCTACTTCTGCTTCCTCTCGAGTTGGTGTACCCAGGCCAGCATTTGCGCGACGGCCAGGTACAGCTTGGGCGGGATCTGGGAATCGAGGTCCACATGCATCAGCAGTTTCACCAGATCAGGCGAGGTGTGGACATACAGGCCGCTTTCCTGCGCGCGCTGGACGATGGCCTCGGCCGCCGCGCCGTAGCCCTTGGCGACGACCCTGGGTGCAGCATTTCCGACCGCAGCAGAGAGCGCAATCGCGCTTGGCCTGGCGGGCAGCTGGCTTTCGGCCATGGGTCCCTGGGGGGGGTTAAGCAGCGGCATCGCCTTGCCCCGGTGTATTCGATGCTGCGGTGTCTTCCGCCATGGCGCCGATCTGGAACTCGGTCAACTGCAGCCCCAGCGCATCGAAGCGCTGTGGCAACACATCGCGGCCCGCGTCGAGCAGCGCAACGGTGGCCTTTTCCGATGCCACCAGATGCAGCCGCAGCGCGGTGTCGGCAAGGCTCAAGCGGAGGTCCACGGCACCCAGCTTGGGCAATTGCATGGTGATCCGGGTGGTCCAGGTGGACGCTGCCGGGATATCGCCATCGTCACCGCGGCCATCCTCCTGTTCCTGCGGCTCACCGCGCTCCTCGCGTATTTCCCAGTCCATGGGCATGCCTGGCCAGCCTTCGCCGCTCCAGCGAAAGACCGGCAGCGCCAGCATCTCGAGCTGCTGGCGCACCAGGGCAACCGCCTCCGGATGAATGGCTGCGACCGGTTCGCCACGCTCTGGAACGGGTACAGAACCTGTGCCGGGGCCCGCGTCGGTGAATTCCTGTCCGCCAGCGCCATGAAGGGTGGTCAACCCGCCTGCTGGCATCCCCACACGGCTGTAGGCTGCGGCGAGTTCGGCTGTTTCCGGGTGAACAGTCCTGACCGATGGCGGCGGCCCGCGGTCCGGAGCAGCACCGGCTTCAGCGCTGCTGTCTGCTGAATCAGGGGCAGCATCCTGCTGCGCTGCCACAAACGCTTGCGTACCGACGCCAGGCACTGCAGAAACGGCACCCGCGAGCGCCCCCCCGGCAGATGCCGGGACAGCGGGCGCCGAAAGGCCTCCGGCGCCGCTGGCAGCGATATCCGGCGCTGCAAGGGCCGTAGCCGGAACGGTCATCACGCGCCTGGCGGCAGACGACAGCCCGGCTTGCGGCTCCTGCACCATCTGGGCCAGCGTGCGCGTACCGGCGGCATACTGCTGCAAGTGGGACTCGTAAAACAGGCCCGAGCCGGCGACCGTCCGGGCCAGCGTCGCCGCCAAGGCAGGAACCGCCAGCGTGGGAACCTGCGGCGAGAGGGGTACCACTCCACGAACGGCAGGCACGGCATCCGCCGGCAGCTTCAGGATGGTGCTGACCACACGGGCGGCAGCACTCAAGGTAACGGCACCGCCCGCCCGGCCCGAGGCGCCGCCCTGCCCGCTGTCACCCCTGTCGAAAAGCACCCCGGCCAACTGACGCTGCAGGGCTTCGCGCGATGGCAGGCGGACGTCATTGCTGATTTTTTCAACATTGGTCACGGGCCCAGGACCGGCAATTTCAACCTGCGCCTTCAGCGGTACCAGATCCACGCGCTGTCCCAGCCGCGTGGCCAAAAGGGTATCGACCAAAGGCGTCACACCGCTCATGAAAGGGCACCGCCCTGACCGTAGGTCCGCTGAAGGCTCTGCTGCTGCTCCAGGCTCTGCATCAAGGTCACCAGCTTGGTAAGCTGGGGCATGACCATGCCGAAGATTTCGGTGGAATTGGCAGTGATCCGGCTAAGCAACTGGTACTTGCGCGCCGCCTGCACCTCATCCAGCGTCTCCAGGGGCTCGATCACCTTCAGGCGATCCACCATGCCGCTGTATTGCGCTTCCAGCGCCGGCAGCGCACCCCACTGCTTGGTTCGCGCGAGCAACAGCATTCGCTCGGTCAGCGGTGCAATCTGCTCGTAACAGTGCATGACTTCACTTTGGGACCCCATGTCACGCTCCTGCAGAAAAACGGCTCCCCCCGGGCGCATCGGAAGCCGCCGGCAACGGTCGCGACTGCTGAGGATCAATTTCGCGCCACGCGGAACTGATGTTGTCCAGCAAGCGGTCCGCCTCGTCCAGCAGCGCAGGGTCGTTGCGCAGGTTGGCATAAAGAAGGCGCTGGGTGACATAGTCGTAAAACGCCGACAGGTCTGCCACCAACTCGGCGCCGGCCATGCCGCCGGCCTCCGGGTCCAGACTCGCCTTCAAGCCGCTTTCGACAATGTTGATGGCCTTCGAAATGGCTTGGCCCTTGGCGCCGATTTCGTTGTTGGTCATGTGGTGACGCGCCATGGCAATGGCCGTTTTGGCACCATCGAACAGCATGGTGATCAGCTGGTGGGGCGAGGCACTCATGGCCCCGCTTTCGGTGCCGACCTTGGCGTAGGCGCTTGCGCCGGAATTGTAGGAGTGGGAGGGGGTGTACATAAAACCTTCAGGCCTATTTGTTTGAACTCATGTTGGCGAACTGCTGCGTCAGGTAACTGGTGGTGGAAGTCATGCGGCTCATCAGCCCGTCAAGCTGCGTAAACTGAGCCTTGTAGCGCGCCATGGTGGCGTCGATCCGGCCCGAAGTCGCCGAGTATTGCTTGTCGAGAGAAGCCAGGGTCGTATTGAGGCCTTTGGTGGCTGCGGTCAACACCCCGTTGGTACCCGTCATGTCGGTAATCAGTGACGATATCCGGGAACCAAAACCACCGGTTCCGCCGGAAAACAGATTCGCCACGCCGCTCAACTGGCTGCCCAGCGCGGCGGTCAGCTTGGTCGAATCAATCGCCAGCGCGCCATCTTTCTGAAACGATACGCCGATCTGCGACAGCATCGACAGGCCGCTGCCATCGGCAGCCTGCGCCGTGGTCAGCGCCGAACGGATGCCCACCTGGATGTTGCGCAGGGTAAAGTCTCCCATCAGAACCGCGCCTGCCTTGCTGGTGGCGTCAAAAGCGGTCAACTTCGCGGCGACGCTCTGCAAGCTGTTAAAGGCGCTCACAAACGTGGAGATGGCGCTTTGCACGCTGGCGCTATCGTTTTGCACAGCCAAGGTGCTGCTCCCGAGCTTGAGCACGGTCATAGTGACGTCCTGGACCGCCCCCGCCACGCTGTTGGTGGCGCTGGTGATGGCGATCCCGTTCACGGTCAATTTGGTGTTTTGCGCGGCTGCGGTTTGCTGCAGGTTCTGCGTTGCAGCCGGGTCATTCGCCAGCAAGCCCGACAGAGCCGCATCGCCCGCAACCGCAATGCGCATGCTCGATGTTTCGCCGGTTTGCCTGGATGCCAATACCAGCCGGTTCGGCGTGGCGCCGCCGTCATTGACGATCGAGGCCGTCACGCCCATGGTGGCGCTGCCATTGATCGCGTCGCGAATGCCTGCCAGCGTGTTGTTGCTGGAATCAATGGTGATTGAGGTCGCCGTGCGTGCGGCATCCGCAGTGAAAGTCGCGCCGGTATATTTGCCGGTCGCGGGGTCCAGCGTGCCGCCGGAAATGGTGCCGAAGTCAAGCGTCACCGTGGTCGCCGCGCCCCCGCCAATCGTGGCGGTGGTGCTCGTCACGCCAGCGGCCGCCAGCGACTGCGCTTGGGACAACTGCGTCACATTCACCGCATAGCTGCCGCTCGATGCGGTTGACAGGGCCGTGGCCGTCAGCACATCGACGGCACTCGATCCGACCTTCATACCCTGAAACAAAGTGGGCTTGGCCAGTGCCGCCGACGCGGTTTGCAGCGCACTCAGCGCACTGCTGAGCTGGCCGTAAGCCGACAGCCTGGAGGTATAACTCCGTTGCTGCTGCTGAATTACCACCAGCGGTGCTTGCTCGGCGGATTTAATGTTTGCCAGCAAGGAATTCAAGTCCAGATTCGAGCCGACGCCGAGAGAAGAAATTGCAGCCATATCAGTTCCTTTTTCATTAACGTAAGCACTCGACACCAGCAGACCCCGTCCCCGCAGGCCGGGTTAGCGCAGCGTAAGCCGACGCATCCCCCGCGCCCTCACGCGGCCCTGGAAAACAACAGCCCCGTCAGGTTGCTCATGATCCTGGCAATACGCACCATCTCGTCGGAAGGCATCTGGCGAATCAACTCGCCGCTTTCCACGTCCACCACCCGAGTGACCAGCGTGTTGGCCGCCTTGTCAAACTCAAAGCGGACCCCGATGGACGCCATTTTCAGACTGCGATTGATCTCGTCAAGCGCTTCATTTTTTTTGCTGGACGTGAGCCCGGCGGTTTTTTCAAGGCCGTCAAGCGCCTCCGCTTCACGCACGGGAGCGGTAATTTTCTGGGTCTGCGGTGCGGACAACACAGATTCGCGCTGAGTGCTGGCCGGCAAGGCATTTACGGGAATCGCCATGGCTTCATCTCCTGAGAAATCGCTAGGGACTCCCGCCTGAAATTTTTCAAGCGGGAGTGCTTAACGCAGGCGGGCAAAAGGCCTGAGTGCATGTCAAACGAAAAGCGCGCACCCGAAGATGCACGCTTTTTAGCTGGTTAACGCAGCAGGGACAACACGCCCTGGGTCGTCTGGTTGGCCTGGGCCAGCACCGAGGTACCGGCTTGCTGCAGAATCTGCGCGCGGCTCATGTTGGACACCTCGACAGCGTAGTCCGCATCTTCGATGCGTGAGCGTGAAGAAGACAGGTTGTTGATGGTGGTGCCGAGGTTGGAGATCACCGAGTCAAAGCGGTTTTGCACCGCACCCAGTGAGCCGCGCAGGCTGTCGACTTTGGAAAGTGCCGCGTCTACGGTTGCCAGTTGTGCTGTCGATTTCGCGAAGCCGGCACCAGTAAAATCCACGGCAGCCGCAACGGCGGTGTCAGGAGCACCGGTGGTATACGTGACATTGGCAGGAGCCAGAGCGACATACAGCTTGTCACCGGCAACAACGCCTGCGCGGGTAGTCCCGGCCGCTGCCGTCACCTCGGCGAAATAATTACCTTTGCTGTCCATAGTGACAACTGCGGTTGGAGCAACAGTACCCAGATCAGCGACTCCCGTACTGCCTGCCGTGATGGTTATAGCTGTAGCGGGAGTGCCAGAAACTGTTCTGCCGAGGAATGCAGCAACCGTTGTTGCCGAACTGGCTGCGCCCGCTGCATCAGGACCGGACACGCTGAACGTCCGCATGTTTATCGTACCGCTATCGATCTGCTTAAGATTGATTCCGATGGTTTCGCTGTCGTTGGCGCCCACCTGAATGGACAGGGTGGCGTCCTTGGACAGCACCTTGACACCATTGAAGTCGGTCTGCTTGGAAGTGCGGTCGATCTCAGCCAGACGCTGGGTGATCTCAGCCTGGATGGATGCCTTGTCGTTTACAGAGTTGCTGCCGTTGGCAGCCTGCACGGACAGTTCACGGACGCGCTGCAGGTTGTTGTTGATTTCGTTCAACGCGCCTTCGGTCGTTTGCGCGATCGAGATGCCGTCGTTGGCATTGCGCTGCGCCTGGGTCAGACCCCTGATGTTGGCGGTGAAGCGGTTGGCGATGGCCTGGCCGGCGGCATCATCCTTGGCGCTGTTGATGCGCATGCCGGACGACAGGCGTTCGATCGCGCTGTTCAGCGCGCCTTGCGACTTGTTGAGGTTGTTCTGCGTGAGCAGGGAAAGCGAATTGGTGTTGATGACTTGGCCCATGAGGAACTCCTGAATTTCAAAGTTGGTGTACTCCGGCGTCTTGCCGTCACGCTGGCCTTGCCTGCCGAGACAGTCTGCAAGCCACCGCTATTCAAGTTAACGGCCAGTCCTGGAAAAACCTTTAGCGCCCATGCAAAAAAATCAATGCCTCGCCGGGCCGCCCCCTGTCAGGCCGGCATATTCATGATCTCTTTGTAGGAATCAACCACCCGGTTGCGCACCTGCAGGCCCATCTGGAAGCCGATGCCGGCCTTTTGCATATCCACCATCACGTCGTTCAGCGCCACCCCGGGCTTGCCCAGTTCGAAGTCCTCGGCCTGCCTGGAGGCGGCTTGCTGGGCGTCACTGATGCGGTCCAGCGACTTCTTGAGCTCTCCGGCAAAACCGCCGCCGGCCACCTCGCTGCTCACCGCCGACGGATGACCTGAGGTCTGGGCAAGAACCCGCATTTGCTGCAGGACGGACTCAATAGAAAATATAGCCATGGTGTTTTCCTGGCGCCTGTGCGCCCATTGCTTGATGAACGGCTTGAAGCGTACCAGCGGGCCAGGCGGCGCATCCCGCCAAAAGACGGCAAAACCCCCGGCTATTCGGCTGATCGGGAAAAACAGCGCGCTCTGACAATCATTCACGAACACCGGCGGCCCCCAGCACCGGCCAGACGGCCCTTCTCCTTATGTCTTAGTAATCAACCACTGTCGTATGTCACCTGTTGTTTCTGCCCTGTCGCCGATCTGCAGCCTCCGCAGGCACCCGGACTGCCGGACATCCACTGGCGCGGGCCATGCCCGAGCCGCGGCGGTAGGCGGGTGAACGCATGAGTTCTGCTGCCATGGGCACTGAAGCAGCCCTGCCCAAAGCCCTGCCGTGGCTGGAGCAGCTGCGGGCCAATCCCCGCCTGCCGCTGATGATTGGCGCGTCTGCCGCGGTGGCGGCGGTCGCAGCCCTGTGGCTGTGGAGCCGCGCCCCGGACTACGGCGTGCTGTACAGCAATCTGTCGGACCGCGACGGTGGCGCCATCATCGCGTCGCTGCAGCAGATGAACATTCCCTACAAGTTCGCCGAAGGCGGCGGAGCATTGCTGGTCGCGGCCAACAAGGTTCCCGAAGCCCGCCTGCGGCTGGCCTCCCAGGGCTTGCCCAAAGGCGGCACGGTGGGGTTCGAGCTGATGGACAGCCAGAAGTTCGGCACCAGCCAGTTCGCCGAGCAGGTCAATTACCAGCGCGCCCTCGAAGGCGAACTCGCGCGGTCGATCAATTCGATTTCCGCAGTGGAGTCGGCACGCGTGCACCTGGCGCTGCCCAAACCATCGCTGTTCGTGCGCGACCAGAAAAAACCGAGTGCTTCCGTGGTCCTGACCCTGCATCGCGGACGGACCATCGACGAGGGCCAGATCAGTGCCATTGTTCATCTGATCTCCAGCAGCGTGCCCGAACTGTCGGCCAAAAGCATCACCGTGGTGGACCAGGCGGGCAACCTGCTGTCGGCGGCGAACGCCGGCACACGCGGCCTCGACGTCAGCCAGCTCAAATATGCACAGGAGATCGAACAGGGCTACATCCGCCGTATCGAAGCCATCCTGCAGCCCATCGTCGGCAGCGGCAATGTCCACGCGCAGGTGGCGGCGGACATCGATTTCTCCATCGTTGAGAACACCGATGAGAAGTACCGCCCCAACCAGGAACCCGGCAGCGCTGCGGTCCGGAGCCAGCAGTCCAGCGAATCCGGCCAGCAAGGCGGCAATCCGGCGGGCGGGGTCCCGGGCGCCCTGAGCAACCAGCCGCCGTCCGACCCGGTCGCCCCCATCACCGATCCGGCACTGGCGGGCAAGCCCGGTGCCCCGGCGGCGGGGCAACTCAAGATGAGCACGGAGCTGAGCGCGGGCGGCACGCTTGCGCGCAGTACCGGCGCAAGCAGCAATACACGCAAGGACGTGACCACCAACTATGAGGTGGACCGCTCGATCCGTCATGTGCAGCAAGGGGCGGGCGGCATCAAGCGCCTGTCGGTGGCCGTGGTGGTCAACTACCGCGGCGCCACCGGCGCCCAGGGCAAGCGCGCCGCGCAGGCGCTGACAGCCGCCGAGCTGGAACAGATCAAGAACCTGGCCAGGCAGGCCATGGGTTTCAGTGCCGAACGCGGCGACTCGCTCAATGTGGTCAACAGCCCGTTTGCCTCGGATGCCAGCGACGCGCCTGAACTGCCCATCTGGCGCCAGCCCGACAACATCGAAATGGCCAAGGCCGGCGGCAAATACCTGTTGCTGGGAATACTGGCCCTGTACATCTGGTTTGCCGTGCTGCGGCCGCTGCTGCGCAAGCATTTGCATCCGGTGCCGGCCCAGGCAGCAGCGCCGGGCCAGGAAGAGACGCCCTCCGCAGACGCCGTTGCGCAGTCACAGGAACGGCAGGCCGAGCGTCATCTGGAGAACATCCGGTATGCGCAGGAAACAGCCGCCAAGGAGCCACGGGCTGTTGCCATGCTGATCAAACACTGGATGGGCGAGAAAAATGTTTGACGAAGGAACACGTAAAAGCGCCATCCTGTTGATGACGCTCGGCGAAGAAGCTGCCGGCAAGGTGCTGCAGCAGATGTCCCCCAACGAAGTTCAGGCGCTCGGCGAGGCCATGGCCACCCTGGCGCATGTCAAGCGCACCGAGGTCAATGACGTCCTGGAAGAGTTCCGCCTCGAGACCGAACAGTATTCGGCCCTCCACCTGGATTCGGGCAGCTATCTGCGGGCCGTGCTGAACAAGGCCATGGGCAATGACCGTGCCGCAGATCTGCTGGAGGGCATCCTGCAGTCGACTGAATCGGCCAGCGGCATCGAGCGGCTGAACCAGCTGGAGGCCACCGAAGTGGTCGAGCTGATTCGCGACGAGCACCCGCAGATCATCGCCACGCTGCTGGTCCACATGGACCGCAACAAGGCCGCGGACGTGCTGGAGCAACTCCCCGAGCGTGCACGCCACGATGCCGTTTTGCGCGTGGCCACCTTCGGCGGCGTGCAGCCTGCAGCGCTCAAGGAACTGACCGAGGTGCTGACCGACATGCTGGGCGGCGAAGGCGGCAAGCGCAGCCGTCTCGGCGGCATCCGCGCCGCCGCCGAAATTGTCAACATGATGAGCAGCGCACAGGAAGAAAGCGTGATCAAGCATGTTCGCGAGCATGACGAAGCGCTGGCGCAGAAAATGATCGACGAAATGTTCCTCTTCGAGAACCTGCTGGAACTCGAAGACCGCAGCGTCCAGCTCCTGCTCAAGGAAGTGGAGTCGGAGTCGCTGATCATTGCGCTCAAGGGCGCGCCACAGGAACTGCGCGACAAGTTCCTCAAGAACATGTCACAACGCGCTGCCGAAATGCTGCGCGAGGACATCGAGATGCGCGGTCCGGTGCGGGTGTCGCAGGTCGAAGCCGAGCAAAAAGGCATTCTGCTGATCGTGCGCCGCCTGGCCGATGCCGGGGAAATCGTGCTCGGCGGGCAGGGAAACGACTCTTATGTATGACAAGGCCCCGCTCGCGCAGCGTTCCGGTGCCGACCGGTTTGCCTCCGGCTTCGCCGCGCCTGCCGTGCGTCGGCCCGGCGCAGCGAAGGAGCAGATGACCGCCTGGGAACGCTGGGAGATGACCTCCCTCGCGCAGGATATGGCGCCCCTTCCCGCTGAACCCGGGCCGACTCCGGTGGTCGAGCCGCTCAAGCCGGAGCTGCTGATCGATGAAAACGAACTGGCCCGCCTGCGGCTTCAGGCGCGCCGGGCCGGCGAAGAGGAAGGGCGTCAAGAGGGTTATACGCAGGGGCAGGCCGAGGGCCATGCCGCCGCGATGGCGGCCGTCCATGAACAGGCCGACCACCTGCGGGCACTGACCCAGGCCCTTCCCGCCGCCTTGCGCCTTGCCGAGCACGAGGTCGCCGGCCAGTTGCTGGCGCTGGCAATGGACATTGCGCGCCAGGTGCTGGGCCAGGCGCTGGCACTGGATCCGCAGGCCATTTTGCCGACGGTCCGTGAGTTGCTGCAGGCGGAACCCGCCCTGACCGGTTCACCCCAGTTGGTCCTGCATCCGGATGACGCGGTACTGGTGCGGGAACACCTCGCGGATGACCTGCAAACTGCGGGATGGCGAATCCGCGCCGACGCGGATACCCAGCGCGGCGGTTGCCGGGTCCTGGCGGCCAGCGGTGAACGGGACGCCACACTGCAAAGCCGCTGGGACCGCGTCGTCGCGGCCCTGCCCCCCCACACCGCCGCCACCGCGCCGCTGGTCCATGGTTGACACCTCCGACGCTGCCACCCAGTCACCGCTGGAGGCCTGGCAAACCCTGCTGGAAGACGCCCGCTCTTCCGTGGCACTCAGTGTTCCGGTGCGCACCTATGGCCGGCTGACACGCGCCGTGGGGCTGGTCCTCGAAGCGGTCGGGCTGCGACTGCCGGTCGGCAGCGACTGCCTGATTGAATTGCCTCCCGGCTACCCCCAGAAAAACGCCGAGGCTGAAGTCGTCGGTTTCGCCGGGGACCGCATTTTCCTGATGCCCCAAAGCGAGGTGGACGGCCTGCTGCCCGGGGCCCGGGTCTACGCGCTGGAGTCGCCAGTGGGCCACGCCAGTGGCACCGGGCCGCGAACCAAACGCCTGCCGGTGGGCGACGGCATGCTGGGCCGCGTGGTCGATGCGGCCGGACGACCCCTCGACGGGCTGGGCCCGCTCGATTTCTCCAAGGAAGTGCCGTTGGCGGCCGCCCCCATCAACCCGCTGACCCGCGCGCCGATTGACAGCGTGCTCGATGTCGGCGTGCGCGCCATCAATGGCCTGCTGACCGTCGGACGCGGCCAGCGCATGGGCCTGTTCGCCGGCTCCGGCGTCGGCAAGAGTGTGCTGCTGGGCATGATGGCGCGCTACACCAGTGCCGACGTGATTGTGGTTGGCCTGATTGGCGAACGCGGCCGCGAGGTCAAGGACTTCATTGAAAACACGCTGGGCAAGGAGGGCATGGCCCGCGCCGTGCTGGTGGCGGCGCCGGCCGATACCTCACCCCTGTTCCGCCTGCAGGGCGCCGCCTACGCCACCTGCCTGGCTGAATATTTTCGCGACCAGGGGAAAAATGTCCTGCTGATCATGGACTCGCTGACGCGCTACGCGATGGCCCAGCGGGAGATCGCGCTGGCCGTCGGCGAACCGCCGGCCACCAAAGGCTACCCGCCTTCGGTGTTTGCCAAGCTGCCGGCCCTGGTGGAGCGCGCGGGCAATGGCGCTCGCGATGCCGAAGGCCGCGGCGGCTCCATCACCGCGTTCTACACGGTGCTGACCGAAGGCGACGACCAGCAGGATCCGATTGCCGATTCGGCGCGCGCCATTCTGGACGGCCACGTGGTGCTGTCGCGCAGCCTCGCCGAATCCGGCCACTACCCGGCGATCGACATCGAAGCGTCCATCAGCCGCGCCATGACGGCGCTGATCGACCCCGCGCAATTCCAGGTCGTTCGCAGTTTCAAGCAGGCCCTGTCGCGGTACCAACGCAACCGCGACCTCATCAGCGTGGGGGCTTATGCCCCCGGCCATGACGCCCAGCTGGACCAGGCCATTGCCCTCTACCCAAAAATTGAGGCTTTTTTGCAGCAAACGATGGAAGAACGCGTCGACTACGCGGCCGCCACCGCGCAACTGAACAGCCTGTTCCCGGCCTGAGCCCGCTTACGCATTCACCGCAGCCCCTTGAACCACCAGGAGAAAACGCCGTGCCCAACAAGCTCCCTCTCGCGACACTGATCGAACTGGCGCAAAACAAGACCGACGAGGCGACTCGCCGGCTGGGCCAGCTGCAGAACGCCCACACCAGCGCTGCCGGAAAACTGGAAATGTTGCTGCAGTACCGGCAGGAGTACCTGGACCAGTTGCAACACCAGATGCAGGCCGGCCTGTCATCGTCCCATGTGCGCAATTTCCAGGATTTCATCGGCACCCTGGACGGCGCCATCGAGCAACAGCGTGCCCTGACCGTCCAGGCCGACACGCGGCTGGCGCACGGACGCGGCGACTGGCAGAACAACAAGCGCCGCCTCAACTCCTTCGACACCCTGGCCAACCGGGTTCGCCAGCAGGAAATGCTCACCCTCGGCAAAAGGGAGCAACGCGACAGTGACGAACGCAGCGCTCGGCAGTTCTACCTGCGCGCGGGCACCGTGGCCGATTGAACCCACCCGAGAAAACCATGTCTTTTATTCTTCCATCCGTCAGCGCGCCCCATCCACCCGACAGCCAGCCGTCCCAGGCGGCGGCACGCAGCGATGAGCCGGACCCGAACGGCTCCGAAAGTTTCGGCGCCGTGCTTTCCCGCACTCTGGCGCCCGCCGGCGAGGCGGCCGGCAAGGCCGAGGGCAAGGCCACCGCTGTCGCACCGGCCCGGCGTCCACCGGAGGGCCGCAAGGCCGATCCCGAGGAGCTGGTCAATGCGATGGCGCTGCCCCTGATCCCGCTGGAAAACCTGCTACCCAAGGCGTTGGCCGCCGACGTTGCTGCCGCGGCGCCAAGCGCTGGCACCGGCCCGGGCGCTGCCAATCCTGCGCTCACCGGTCTGTTTGCGGGAAAAACCCTCGCGGCAGACATGGCGAGGGCAGGCGAACCGATCACCGTGCCTGCACCGGTCGCATCCGCTGAAGAGGCAGCGCCGCAACTGGGACTGGCAACCGGGCTGACACCCGAGTTGGCAGCGGCCAGCC
>NZ_NBZV01000043.1 GCF_002379095.1 Polaromonas sp. AER18D-145 | reverse complement strand
TCAGCGGCCACCACCGCAAAGCCTCTGCCTTGTTCCCCGGCCCGGGCCGCTTCGACCGCGGCGTTCAGAGCAAGAATATTGGTCTGGAAGGCGATGCCGTCGATCACGCCGATGATGTCGACGATCTTTCTGGACGAGGCGTTGATGGCCCCCATGGTGCCCACCACTTCGGCGACCACGCTGCCGCCCTTGACGGCCACGCTGGAGGCGGTCACCGCCAGCTGGTTGGCCTGGCGGGCGTTGTCGGCGTTTTGTTTGACGGTGCTGGTCAGCTCTTCCATCGACGCGGCGGTCTCTTCCAGGGAGCTGGCCTGCTCTTCGGTCCGGGACGACAGGTCGTGGTTGCCGGCGGCGATTTCGGTAGCGGCCGTTGCAATGGAGCCAACGTTGGCACTCACATCGGATACCACGGCCACAAGGTTGGCGCTCATCTGATTGAGCGCGCGCATCAACTGCCCGGTCTCATCGGTGGCCGCCGTCGGAAATTTGAGAAGCAAGGCACCACCGGCAATGGCATGCGCCACCCCACTGGCCTTGTCCAGGGGTTTCAGGATTGTCTGCACAATGAAATAGCCGAACCCTGCCAATGCAAGCGCCGCCAGCCCGCACGCCGCTGCGATCAGCGCCGGCAACCAGCTGGGTTCTCCTGCGGTCTTGACCAGCGCGCTTGCCTGCCACCAGCCCAATGCCCCCAGAAGCAGCGCCCATGCAGCACCCATGCCCGTGGTCCATGCGATCCGTTTCCGGATCGAAACAAGCCTGACCAAGGTGAGGACATCGCGCCAGCCGCGCCGCACCACGCTGCCCTGCCGAATGGTCAAATGCGCTGACGCGCCTTCCCTGATTTGTCGGTAGATTTGCTCGGCTTCGAGGATCTGGCTCCGTTCCGGCTTGCTGCGCACCGACATAAACCCCTGTGTCCTGCCGTCGACCTGAATCGGTGTCACGTTGGCAAGCACCCAGTAGAAATCGCCGTTTTTGCGCCGGTTTTTGACAAGGCCGGTCCAGGAGAGTCCCCTGCCCAGCGTGGTCCAGAGATCTGCAAACGCTTCTTCCGGCATGTCGGGATGGCGCACGATGTTATGCGCGCTTCCAATCAGCTCTTCTTTGGTGAAATTGCTAACCTCCACAAACGCAGGGTTGGCATAGGTAATGCGACCCTGTAGATCCGTCCTGGAAACCAGCGTGGCATCCTCCGGAAGTTCGTACTCGGTCATCGTCACGGGAAAATTGCTGCGCACTATAGGCCTTTCTTTGACATGCACTCGGGATGGTTGATGGGTTATTCGCAGACCGCTCGCAGCCTGCTTAAAGGGAGTTCTTCAGGGCATCCAGCGAGTCGCCCAGACTGGCGCGCAGGCGGCTGATGGCCTGGCTGTGGAGCTGGCAAACCCGCGACTGTGTCACCTCCAGCACAGCGCCAATTTCCCGCAGATTCAGTTCTTCGTCGTAATACAAACTGAGCAACAGGCGCTCTCGCTCGGGCATGAGTTCGATGGCTTCGATCAACTGGCGGCGAAAGTCGCCTCTGAGCAGCTGTGTCAGCGGTTCGTCGGCCAGGCTTTGGGCACCCAGGGCTTGCCGGTCCAGAAAGCTGTTCTCCTGATCGCCCTGGTCAAAGTCGTCGTAATAGACCAGCTGGCAACCCTGGATCTCCTGCAGCAGGTGCTGATAGGCGTCGAGCGAGAGCTCCAATTCCCGGGCAATTTCGCCTTCAGTGGCCGGCCGACCCAGTTTTTGTTCCTGGGCCTGGACCGCCCGGGCAACACCGCGGGAGGACTGCCGCAAACCACGCGACACCCAGTCATTGGCACGCAGCTCATCGAGCATCGCGCCGCGAATACGCTGACTGGCATAGGTTTCAAATTTGGCTCCCTGATCGTCCTTGTAGCGATTGCCGGCATCGAGCAGCCCCATCATGCCCACCTGGATCAGGTCGTCCAACTCGACGCTGGCCGGCAACTTGGCAATCAGCTGCAGGGCCAGGCGTCGCACCAGCGGCGCGTACTGCATCAGCAAGTCAGACGGGCCGGACTTTTCGATTTTTCCCTGGGATGTGTACATCGAGGAACCCTCCTGCATTTTTAACACTCGTGGAACTCGGAATTCGGCAGCCGCATCAATGCACCTCCAGCATGGGACTTTCGCCCTGCATGAACACTGGAGCGCGAGCCAGCCACGGCGCATGGCCACCCCGTGGCGGCTGGGGCCAATGCAGAAAATCAGCTGCGATCCGGCAAAAATCCATTGCTGCAGGACTTGTCGGAAATGCCTCAACAACCGTCAGGTTCAGTCGCTGCGCCTGGGGCAAACGCGGGTCCGCCCTGACACACCCGGCGGGCTCCAGCGCCACGGCAAGATAGCGGTTCCCTGTCAGCGCGAGGTTCGACAGAATGCGCTGCGCCTCCGCCGCACCGGCCGCATGATTGACCAGCACGCGCATGTGCTGCAACGCATGCGCGTGGCAAAGCCGCTTGATACAGACATAAGCCGCCGTGATGGACGCCGCATTGGGCTGCAACACCACGAAAACATGGTCTGCCTGGGCAGCCAGCGGTGAAAGTGCGCCATCCTTGTCAAGCACGGTGTCGACCAACACCAGCCGTCCCTGGCGCAGGGCCGGGGTGGAATCCAAGGCGCTGCGCTCGTCGAGCAGCAGCACATCCTTGCCCTGCTGCATCAGCGCTGCCGCCAGGTTCAGCGTAACGCTTGTGGCGCCCACAGCCGGCCCGCTGCCCACCACAGCCACCAGCCGCCCGCTGCTGCCAGCCATCAGGCGCCGCAGGCCATCCGCCTGATCGGCAATCACTTGCTTCACGGTAGATTCCTCATGCCTGCGCCGTCACCCTGCGGGGCTGGGGCGAGAGATCGGCGCCGTCGGACTCCAGCGCGTCGAGCAGCACAAAGAATTTGCTCAGGCCTTCCAGCAGCACCGGGCCCGGCACCGGTCGGCCCGGGCGCACCGATCGTCCAGCCAGCCGCGCCAGCACCTTGCGTGCCGCGTCAGCCCAGGCGTCCTGCACATACTGCAGGCGAAAAACCGTGGTTGAAACCTGCCCGGCAATCAGCCATTGTTTGCGCATGGTCGCGTCGTCTGGCTGGACATCACTCGCGAGCTGCCCGATGCCCTGCTTGAGCAGTTTGAAATACGGCTCGGCCGCGATCCGCCAGCCGGGCCACTTCGCCACTTGCAGTGCTGTCGCCTGGATGCCGTTGCTGGCCAGCATGTAGCTGTGCGCCAGCGGTTTGCCGCTGTCCACGTCGACAATGCGCCGCACCACGCAGCGCAGACTGGAAACCACTGCCTGCGCGCCCGGCGCATCGTCCCCGACGGGAGGCCGGACAACAACCTGCGCTTCTGCCACCGACACCCACGCCGGTTTTCTGCGATATGTCGTCGCTTGCGGCGCACTGAAGGTCAGCCCGGCAGCCAGCTTGGCGAGTGTTCCTGGCGTTCCATTTCCTGTGTCCAGGATGCGAAGGGCGGCGGTTGCAGATGCCGCCCATTGATTTCCGCTGGACCGCCACTGTTCGATCAGCGCGGCGCCAGGGAGGCGGGCCAGCAAATGGACAAGCGGTTTTCCGGATTTTTGTGCCCAGTCGCCCGGCAGCGAAATGCCAGCCTGCCCCGGACCAGCCAGAATCTGCTGCGGTGCAGCGAAGGGCCGGCCAGTGCGATCCGACAACAGCACGGTGCTGGTGAGCACCCGGGGGTCTGCGTCGTCCTCGCCTGCGAGGCTGGTATCACCAGTCACGGCCAGGACATAGTCGCTGCAGTCGGCATAGATGTCGGTCAAAGCCTGGGAGTGCAATGTCTGACTAATGGCCTGCTCCCCAAGCTTGGCGTCGCCAAGCTTGCGCCAGAGCGCGCGGGTTTCCTCAAAGCCGATCTGGCCATGGGCAAGCGCGCTGGCATTGGACGCCAGTTCCTGGGCGTTGTGGGTCAGCGCCCGAATCAGTTGCTGGCATTGCGTGCGCAAGCGTTCGTTGACAGCCTCTGCCGCAGCCACTTCGGCCTCGTTGCTCAGAGGCGCTGGCCGCTCGTCAAGATCTGCCTCGCCGGGCACGAACAAGGCGCTTCGGCTTTTGGCATGGAACACACTGTCCACCAACGCCAGACGATCAACCAGCATCAGGTGCTCGGGAACCTTCTGTCCGCTGGAAATGTAGTGCACTGGCAACTGGTGGCGAATGGCCATGTCCACCAGCACACCGGGGTGGGTGGCCTCGTCCACCTTGGTGAAAATGCACCCCGCCAGATCGGACCCCTTCGCCGACTTGCCGCCATGGCGGTAGGCCTCGACCACCTCATTGAGCGTATCGCCATGGCTGGAGGCATTGAGCAGCAACAGGCGCTTGACAGGCCGGCTGGCACCGCCAAGCATGGCGATCTGGTCGGACACGGCCCGGTCGCGCTGGCTCATGCCCACGGTGTCGATCAGCACCATGTGTTTGTCGCGCAAACCTGCCAATACATGCGCCAGGTCAGCCGCATCCTTGACCGCATGCACCGATACACCGAGGATCTGGCCATAAATTCGCAGTTGCTCGTAGGCGCCAATCCGGTAGCTATCGGTGGTCACCAGCGCCAGCTTGTCTGCACCGAAATGCAGGACGCAACGCGCGGCCAGCTTGGCGGTCGTGGTGGTCTTGCCGACGCCTGTCGGGCCCATCAGGGCATAAACACCACCCTCGTCCATCAGTGTGTTTTCGTCTTCCAGCACGGGGAGGCGGCGTGCCAGCTCCGCCCTGGCATGGTCCATGCCGCAGGCATGGCTCAGACCTGTTGGCAGGTCTTCCAGAATGTCCTTGGCCAGGCGTGCACTGAAGCCTGCGCCCAGCAGTGTGCGCAGCAAGTGCCCACGCACCGGGTCACGCCTTTGATGCTCGTTCCAGGCCATGCCGGCAAGCTGCTCTTCGATCATCCCGCGCATCGAGTGAATTTCCCGCAGCAGGCTGTTGCCGTCGTCCAGAGCCGGCAACGGCAGTGGCGCCACCGCCTGCAGGGGAAGGGCCGGAGGCGGGAGCGGTACCGGCAGCGGCGCCACCGGGGCCGCGTCCCTCGCGACGAGGCCGTCCATGGTCGCCACCACCTCAACGCCGTCTGCCGTCACGCGGTTGGACAGGACTATGGCGTCGGGGCCCAGTGCCTCGCGGACCAGGCGCAGCGCCTCACGGCTGGATGGCGCTGTAAAACGATAGTTCTGGGTGCCGGGTGTTAGATGGGTAGTCATGCTTTTCCTCCAATGGTGGCAGTCACCTTGATGGTGCGGGTGTCGGGTATCTCAGCGTGGGAAAGCACCTTGAGCTGCGGCAGGCTGCGGCGCAGAAAGCGGGCCAGCAACACACGCAACGGGTGCTGAACCACCAGCACGGGCGCCAGACCCAACTGCGACTGGCGGTCCATGGCCAGCTGGGTTTCCCTCAGCAGGCTGTCAGCCAGGCCCGGCTCAAGACCACTGCTGTTGGTCAGCGCCTGCAGCAAAACACGATCCAGCGAGCTGTCGAGGCCTATCACCTGCAGCTCCTCGTTGCCCGGGAAAATCTGCTGGACAATCGCACGGCCCAGCGCCAGCCGGATCAGCGACGTCAGCTCCGTGGTGTCTGTCACCGTCGGTGCGTGCTCGGCGAGCACATCAAGAATGGTGCGCATGTCGCGGATGGGCACGCTCTCGTCGAGCAGGTTCTGGAGCACCTTCTGCAGCGTCGTGAGGGTCAGGGTCTTGGGAACCAGATCCTGAATGAGCATGGGCGACTCTTTCCCGATGCGATCAAGCAGTTGCTGGACTTCCTGCCGCCCCAGCAGCTCGGCGGCGTGCGCGTGAATCAGGTGATTGAGGTGGGTCGCGACAACCGTGCTGGCATCCACAACCGTATAGCCGTAAATCTGGGCCTGCTCGCGCAGGCTGCTGTCGATCCAGATCGCCGGCAGGCCGAAGGCCGGGTCCCGCGTCTGCGTTCCTGGAAGGGTGGCACTGACCTGACCCGGGTTGATGGCCATCCACTGCCCGGGGAACGCCTCGCCCTGGCCGATCTGTACGCCCTTGAGTTTGACCACATACGCGTTCGGCTTGATTTCGAGGTTGTCGCGGATGTGCACCACGGGCACCAGGAAGCCAATGTCCTGCGCGAATTTTTTACGTATGCTTTTGATGCGCCCCAGCAACTCGCCGTTCTGGGTTTTGTCCACCAGGGAAATCAAGCGGTAGCCCACCTCAAGGCCAAGCGGATCCACCAGCGCCACATCGTCCCACGTGGCCTCCTGCGACTCCACGGCGTTCACCGCCGGCGCAGGCGCCGCCACCGCGGCATCGGCGCGCTTCCCGTCGCCTCGCGTGACCCGCCGGCCGAGCCAGACCAGGCCGCCCGCAATGATCAGGAAGGCGAGGTTCGGCATGCCGGGGATCAAGCCCATCAGGCCAATCACGCCCGCCGTCAGGAACAGGACCTGGGGATTGGCAAACAGCTGGCCGGTGAGCTGACCGCCCACGTCCTCGTCAGTCGTCACGCGTGAGACGATGACACCCGCCGCGGTGGAAATGACCAGGGCCGGAATCTGCGCGACCAGGCCGTCGCCGATGGCCAGCAGGGTGTAGGTCGTGGCGGCCTCCGAAAAACCGAGGCCGTGCTGGGCCATGCCGACAATCAGGCCGCCAATGATGTTGATCACCAGGATGAGAAGGCCGGCAACGGCGTCGCCGCGGACGAACTTGCTGGCGCCGTCCATCGAACCGTAGAAGTCGGCCTCCTGTGCCACTTCGGCACGGCGCTTGCGCGCCACGTCTTCGCCAATCAGGCCGGCATTGAGGTCCGCGTCGATCGCCATCTGCTTGCCCGGCATCGCGTCGAGCGTGAAACGAGCGCCCACCTCGGCAATACGCCCGGCGCCCTTGGTGATGACCATGAAGTTGATCACGACCAGGATGATGAAGACCATGACACCCACGGCAAAGTTGCCGCCGACCAGGAAATGTCCGAACGCCTCGATCACCTTGCCGGCGGCATCCGGACCCGTATGGCCCTCCATCAGCACCACGCGGGTGGACGCGACATTGAGCGACAGCCGCAGCAGCGTGGTGAACAGCAGCACGGCTGGGAAAGCCGCAAAATCCAGCGCCTTCATGGTGTACATGCTGACCAGCAGCACCATGATCGACAGCGCGATATTGAACGTGAACAGCAGGTCCAGCAAAAACGGCGGCAGCGGCAACACCATCATACTTAGAATCAGGATGATCAGGATGGGGCCGACCAGCCCCTTGCCCTGGTTGCCGGCCAGCATCTGCCTGGGCAGACGCAACAACGAATTCGCCAGTGTCATGCGGGACTTCCAAGAGGATCGAGTGATTCGGGGACCGGCAGGTCACGCGGGGTGCGGGGCAGCGCGCCGCCATCCGTGCCGGCGCGGTTCAGCTGGTAGGCCCAAGCCAGCACTTCGGCCACGGCGGCATACAGGGCGGCCGGGATTTCATCGCCCAGCTGGGTGTGACGGAACAGGGCCCGGGTCAAAGGCGGCGCCTCCAGAACCGGCACCTTGTGTTCTTCCGCCATGGCGCGGATACGCAGGGCCACCAGGTCGGAACCTTTGGCAACCACGCGCGGTGCGCGCATGTCCTTGTCGTGGTATTTCAGCGCGACCGCAAAGTGGGTGGGGTTGGTGACAACGATGTCGGCCTTGGGCACCTCGGCCATCATGCGGCGCCTGGCCATTTGCTGCTGCTGCCTGCGGATCTGGGCCTTGACCTGCGGATCACCGTCGCTTTCCTTCTGCTCCTGGCGCAAATCCTCGCGCGACATGCGCAGCTTGCGGGCATGGCTCCACAGCTGGTAGGGCACATCGATGAGCGCCACCAGCAGCAGCGAAGCGATGATCAGGGCACAGCTGCCTACCACCAGATACAGGGCATGCGGCAGCGCAGCGCGCGCCGGCTCGTTCATCAAGGCCATGATGGCATCGAGCTTGCCCGAGATGACCCACCAGGCCACGCCGCCGACCAGCAGCGACTTGACGATGGTCTTGACCAGTTCGGCCAGTGACTCGGCCGAAAACATGCGCCCGATGCCGGCCACGGGATTCAACTTGGAGAAATTGGGCGCCAGTGACTTACCCGAGAGCAGCCAGCCGCCCAGCATCATCGGCGCCACCAGCGCCGCCACCAGCATCATGAGAAGTACCGGCATCAGCGCCTGCATCGCGTGCAGGACGGCCGTCCCTGCCTGCACCATCATGTGTGACGCATCGAAGGCCGACGCCCGCTCGAATTGCAGGCCGTTGCGCAGGGCGCTGTCGAAATGCCCGCCTATCATGTCTCCCAGGGTCCAAAGGGCGCCAACGCCCGTGGTCAGCATGACAAAGGTCACCAGCTCCCGGGACCGGGCGACCTGCCCCTCCTCGCGCGCCTTTTCCAGACGCCGGGGCGAGGCCGGTTCGGTTTTTTCGAGATCACTTTCTTCCGCCATCAATGCTCCGGAGCGACAGACGCCGGAAGGCGCCGCATCTCGAAGATTATTGGGGAAAGCCCCCTGAACCGATCAGGCAAACAGGCCGGGGATAGGCCTGTTCCTTGGGCAATCAGCCACCGCCGCGGGCTAGAAGCCGAGACTGGCCAGCAGGTCATCGACCTGGCCTTGGTCGTCCACCGCATCGGTGTTTCCCAGCTTGATCTGGGGGCCGTTGAGCAGGCCGTGGCCGGCCTCTTGCCGCTTGTCAATGGGGGCGTTGTCAATCAACAGTTGCAGCAGCTGCGTCTCCATGTCCTTGATCACGTCCATCATTTTCTTGATGACTTGACCGGTCAGGTCCTGGAAGTCCTGGGCCATCATGATTTCCATGAGCTGCGCGTTGGTCGCACTGGTCTGCTGCGGGACGGCCGCCAGGTAGCTGCGCGTGTCCCTCACCAGGTCACGTGCATCGTCCAGCTCCAGCGGGCTGGCAAACCACACGTCCCAGCGCTGGGACAGGGTGATGGCCTGTTTCGACAGGTTGTCCTGGATAGGCTGAGCCACATCGATTGCGTTGAGCGCCCGTTCCGCCGCACGTTCGGTCATCTGGGCGACATAGCTCAGGCGGTCACGCGCATTGGGAATGGCCTCGGCCGCCCGGGCAATGCCCTTGTCCAGGCCCAGCTCGCGCATGCCCTCGCGCATCTGGCGCGTCAGATGCCCGATGCGATTGACCAGCTGTTCGGTGGAATCGCCCACGGCCGCAGGGGAGATTGTGTCGTGAGCCATGTCAAGCACCTTCTTTTTCTATTTTTTCGAAGATCTTGGTGATCTTTTCCTCCAGCGTGATGGCTGTAAACGGCTTGACCACATACCCGTTGGCTCCCGCCTTGGCTGCTGCAATGATGTTTTCCTTCTTTGCTTCCGCCGTCACCATCAGCACCGGCAGCTTGGCGAACGAGGGATCGGCGCGAATCGCCTGCAACATCGCCAGGCCGTCCATGTTTGGCATGTTCCAGTCCGAGACGACAAAACCGTAGTTGCCGTTGCGGACTTTTTCCAGGCCAACAGCGCCATCTTCGGCTTCATCCACGTTGACGAACTCCAGCTCCTTGAGCAGGTTGCGAACAATTCTTCGCATGGTCGGGAAATCGTCCACGACCAGAATTTTGATATTTTTGTCGACCACGTTCACTCCAAATTTTGACTACCAACACACATCAACGGGCGGCTCACAAGGCGCCACCCAAGCGCTCTTCCACTTCGCCTACACCCGATTGCTCCGCGCACCGAGGGACCTCAGGTAGGTCATCACGCGCTGGCTCATTTCCTGCAGCGGGGCGACCTCACTCACTGCGCCGATGGCAATCGCCTCGCGCGGCATGCCAAAAACCACACAACTGGCCTCGTCCTGTGCCAGCGTATGAGCGCCGGCCTGCCGCATGCGCAGCAGGCCTTCGGCACCGTCACGTCCCATGCCGGTCAGAATCACGCCGATGGCATTCTTGCCGGCGTGTATTGCCGCCGAATCAAACAGCACATCCACCGAAGGACGATGCCGGTTCACAGGCGGCTCCTGGTGGACCTGCGCCACGTAATTGGCGCCGCTGCGCGTGAGAGACAGATGAAAGCCGCCCGGCGCGATGTAGGCGTGACCGGGCAGAATTCGCTCGCCATGAATGGCTTCCGACACAGCGATGCGGCACAGACTGTTGAGGCGTTGCGCGAAGGAATTTGTAAAACCTGCGGGCATGTGCTGCGCAATCATGATGCCCGGGCTGTCCGGGGGCAGCGGCTGCAGGACCTCGCGAATCGCTTCGGTTCCACCGGTTGATGCACCAATGATGATGAGTTTTTCAGTACTCAGCAGCGGACTGTGCAGCGGCAGCACTTCCGCCGCGGTCGCCATGCCTCCTGGTGTTGCAACCCGCTTCGCGGGCAGCAGCCGGGCCGTGGCAGCGATGCGGATTTTCCCCGCAATGAGGTCGGTGTAAGACAACAAGCCATCGCGTATGCCCAGGCGTGGCTTGGTGACAAAGTCAATGGCCCCCAGCTCCAGCGCACGCAGCGCGGCTTCCGAGCCACGTTCTGTCAGCGAGGACACCATCACCACGGGCATGGGCCGCAGGCGCATCAGTTTTTCGAGAAATTCGAGCCCGTCCATGCGTGGCATTTCCACATCCAGCGTCATCACGTCGGGGTTGTGCAGCTTGACCAGGTCGCGGGCAACCAGAGGGTCGGAAGCGGTCGCCACCACCACCATGTCGGGCTGGCTGTTGATGATTTCTGTCATCAAACTGCGTATCAGCGCCGAGTCGTCGACACACAACACCCTGATTTTTGGAACGCTCATAAAGCCCACGCATTCTTGTTGGCGGCGTCGCGGACGGCGTCCCTGTCGAAGAGGTCTACCTTGCTGCGTCCTTGCCGTCCTGACAAGGCCTGTGCCAGGGCCTGTTCGCCGCGATCGACCTGCGCAAGGTCGTCCTGCTGACTGAGCTTTCGCATGGTGACTTTACCGGTCGCCGGGAAATAGTTGATGCGGCGTGGCAGCTTTCCCCGCAGATCCTGGGCCGCTATCCGGACCTGCTCCATCTGGAGATAACGCAGCACAAAATCGGCGTTGCGCTCGCCTATATTGAGCATGGTCATATTGGCCAGGACCGCTCCGCCGCCGAAGACCTTGGCCTCCAGCCGCTCACGCCTTGCGCCAGCCTTGAACAATTCATTGAGGAGCATTTCCATGGCATAGGCGCCATAACGCATGGCAGAGGCTGCACCACGAGACCTTGGGTCGGCATCCTCCGGCAGCATGAAGTGATTCATTCCACCCACGCCTGCTGTGCTGTCACGCACGCAGGCGGACACGCACGACCCCAACACGGTTGTCAGCACCATGTCGCTGGACGTGACGAAGTACTCACCGGGGAGCAACTTCACCGCTGAGATGCCAAACTCACGATCGAAATAGTGATGGGTGGCGACCGTCTCCATGTGCGCCGAACTCATGTCACCGCCTTGGTGCTGCTGCCAACCAACTCATAAATCGTCTGCCCACGCAACCGAAAAGTCTGGCTGGCGAATGAAAAGTTCTCTGAATGTCCGGCAAACAGAAGTCCATGCGGTTTCATCAGGGGTGCAAACCGCTGCAGGATTTTTCCCTGGGTGGGTTTGTCAAAATAGATCATGACATTGCGGCAGAAAATCGCGTCAAACGGATCCTTGAGTGCCCACTTTGGATCGAGCAGGTTGAGCCGTTCGAACTTCACCATCGCTGCCACCTCCGGCCGCACGCGGACCCTGCCTTCATGCGCTCCCGTGCCTTTGAGGAAAAACCGCTTGAGGTAGGTAGGCGGAAGCTTGCTGACCTGTTCGGCAGTGAATACACCCGTCGCCGCCTTGGCCAGGACCTGGGTGTCGATATCGGTGGCCACAACACTGGCCGCGCCCGCCCGGGAGCCCAGCGCGTCGATCAGCGTCATCGCGATCGAATAGGGCTCCTCCCCCGTGGACGCGGCCGAACACCAGACCGTCAATGGCTGCGGGCATTTTTTGGCGTGCTCTGCCAGCACCGGGAAGTGGTGCGCCTCACGAAAGAACGCCGTGAGATTGGTGGTCAGCGCATTGGTGAACAGCTGCCACTCGTCACCGTCCGGATTGGCTTCCAGGAAGCCAAGGTAGGTAGAGAACTCCTTGAGTCGCAGCTCCCGCAAGCGCCGCGCAAGGCGGCTATAGACCATTTGCCGCTTCTGGACGCTCAGCGCTATTCCCGCCCGCTGATGGATCAGCTCGCGTATTCGCGAGAAATCGTGGTCAGTCAGGAGAAAGTCCGGTCCGACCGGTGCAGCTGTAGCGAAATCCGTGTTTGTAGTCATGTTCTTTGATGCCATCGCGCGCGCCGGGTAGATCCCTTGTGCATCGTGTCAACGGCATACGCTTCAATGTATCCAGCCCCCGCCTGTATCGATACACGGAAAAGCACTCCAAACACCCTGCTCTTTTTGGTATGCCGGGACAATCCGCAACAGGAAGGCGGTCCTTGGCCGGCGAACGTGCAACGGCCTGAAACTAAAGCTTGATGTTCTGCGCCCATGCCAATGCCGACACATGCGCCTGGTTCACGTCCACAGCCGTCATGAACAAGGCATCTGCGTGAAGGGCCGAGCACCCTTCCTCCTGCTCGCAGGCCTCCACCAGCGCAAGAAACGGTCCATACGCGCCCTCACGGGCAAGCAGGGCCTGCACCACTGCTTCAGGCAGGAGTATCCTGCTCAGCACCTCCTGCATAGGAATTCCCAGCAAACGGTCAAGCAGGGAAAACATGCCGACAAAAAAGAGGTTTTCAGCCTCGCTTTTCGGGAGCGTCCCCCGGCCGAGCAACTCCGCAAAGCGCCCGCGGACAATCGCGGCCTGCATCAGCGCCGGTGAGAATCCGGTGCTGCTGGTCGCTGCCAGCAACAGCGAGAGCCAGCGAAACAGCGGCCTGTAGCCGAGCATGGCCACCGCCAGCCGAAGCGATTCGATTTCGACCTCGATGCCGAAACCAGCGGAGTTGATGTAGCGGAACAGTTTGTATGAAATGGTTGCATCGTGTTTGAGCACCCTCTCAAGCTCACGTACATCGGCATTGTCCTGAACCATTTTCATCAGCTTGAGAATCAGTGCCGTTTGGGGTCCCAGTTCCCCATGGGGATTCGACTCGCGAGCCGCAAGACAAAGATTCGGAAAGAAACCGGTCAAACCCAGTGCCGCGCAGGCGTCAAACTCCCGCCATCCCGGGAACTGCCTCACGATCACGGAAAACGACGAGTCGCTGTGCTGGGACAGCCGGCTTATTGCAGCCAGATCCGGGTGATCGGGCGCGACCTCCACCTGCGTGACAATGGACAGCAAGGCCGGATTCGAGATCAGGCAGCCAAGCTCTGCATCCCGCAGCGCGACGCCAAAACCCCGCTCGATCAACGACGCGACAAAAGTCAGGTGCCGGGCGCCCAGCAGGTCGCCTTGCTTGAGAACCAGCACCGTCGTGGCCGGGGAAATGGTTTTCAGCGCCTCGGTGGACAGTAGCGCAGGAACGGCATCCATATACAACAAACCCAACCCGTCGGCGGCATGTTCGCCGACAAAGGCCAGCAGTTGGCGCAGGTCGGCCTCGCTGGACGGAGCGTCGCTTTTTTCCTTTTTCTGCCATCCGAGCTTGTAGCCCAGGACATTTTGCCGGGGATCAAGCAGGGGAGCGCGCACAAGGTATTTGGTTTCAAACATCAAGCTTCTAACCAGGTGGGATGACAAAGATAAACCCGCCTTGCGTCGGCGTGCCGATAGCGGGCCTTTCCTGAAGTAACTGTAAGGACAACTGGCGGGATTGATTCCTGAAAGAAGACAAGAAATGATCCCTTTGTTTTTGATTTCAAAAAACTGCGCTTACTCTGAAATCCGGATAACCGCCCTTGCTTTTTTCCGGCCCAAGCTCCCACTGCGGGGGTCTCCCTGCACCGGTCCGGCCTGCGACCCGGTGCCAATTTATTTTCGAAAAACTTCTAGAGTTTGATGTTCTGCGCCCAGACCGTCGCAGCGAGATGTGCCTGATTGACGCGCTGGGCGTCCATGGACAGCGCACTGGCCAGCGCCGCCGCCCCCCCCTCGCCTCGCTCACACGCCTCTGCCAGCGCAAGAAACGGCCCGTACACCCCTTCGCGGGAGCGCAGCGCCAGCGCGACGGGCTCCGGCAACACCACCAGACGGAATACCTCGTCGACAGGAATACCCAGCAGCTGGTCCAGCAGGGAAAACATGCCGACGACAAACAGGTTATCCGCCTCACTCTTGTGAAGCAGCCCTTGACCAAGCAGCTCGATAAAGCGCCCGCGAATAATGGCGGCCTGCAACAATGCAGGAGAGAACCCGGATTTGCTGGTGATGGCCAGCAGCAGCGAAAGCCAGCGAAATAACGGCTTGTAACCCAGCATGGCTACCGCCTGGCGCATGGACTCGATGCGGCCGTCCAGGCCGAACCTCGCGGAATTCATGTGATGGAGCAATTTTTCGGCAATCGTCGCATCCTGATTCAGGATTTTCTCGAGATGACGAATGTCGGCGTTGTCCTGAACCAGCTGCATCAGCTGCAGAATCAGCACGGCTTGGGGGCTTGGCTTTTCTCCCGGGTTCGGCGGGCGCGGCGTCAGGCAGATATTCCCAAAAATCCCATTCAACCCCATGAGGGCGCAGGCATCAAACTCCCGCCATCCGGGGAACTGGTTCACCACCACGGAGAGCGGGATTTTCCTGTTCCTGGCGAGCTTGTTGATCGCGGCCAATTCCGGATGATTCGCGCCAAGCTCGACGTGGGTGACCAGAGGCAACAGCGTCTCGTCTGCCTCCAGGCAGGCGAGGTCCGCATCACGCAACGCCAGGCCAAAGCCCCGTCTGCGCAGCCCCGCTGCGAGCGCCAGATGGTCCTCCTCCACCAGGTCGGCACGGCTTAGCACCAGCACCGTGCTTGCAGGCGGCAAGGACTGCAGCGCGGCAGCAGACAGGACGGCAGGAACGGCGTCGAGAAAGAGCAGGCCCAGCCTGGCATCGACCACATGCTCGGCAACAAAGGTCAATAGGTGACGCAGCTCCGCCTCACCGGGCATGTCGTCGCTTTCGCCAGTTTTCTGCCATGCGAACTTGTAGCCAATAACCTTCTGCTTGGGATCAAGCAGGGGGGCTCGAACAAGGTAGCTGTCGGCAGCCATCAGACGCCAAGCCTCGCTGACACAAACACGACCCGGCACTTTTTCATAACGGTCTTTTTCATTTTTTTACTGTAAGCGGTGAGAGGCGATGTCGATTGCCGGAGAAGAATGAAAATTCCCCTTCATTTTCCCGATTAGGAAAAGAAAACGGCAGGCCTCTTGGCCAACGCAAGCCGGCCGCGGTGGCGGCGCGTTTACCGTCTAGCAGGGTGCTGGACTCCGTCGGTGCCGCGACGATGATGCCGGACGGAGCATGGCCGGAGCGGTACCGGAACGCGTGCTCACCGTGCGGGCTAAAGCTTGATGTTCTGCGCCCAGGCAAGCGCCGACAAATGCGCCTCGTTCACGTGGGTTGCCGTCATGGACAGGGCTTGGGCAAAATGCGCAGCACGGCCATCCACCTGCTCGCTCGCCTCGACCAGTGCCAGAACCGGCCCGTAGACGCCCTCCCGCGAAAGCAAGGCCTGCGTCACTGTTTCGGGCAAGGTCAGTTGCCTGAGTACTTCCTGTACCGGAATTCCTAGCAAATGATCGAGAAACGAAAACATGCCGACCACAAACAGGTTTTCCGCCTCTCTCCTGGATAAAAAACCTTGCCCCAGCAGTTCTGCAAACCGCCCGCGAACCATGGCGGCCTGCATCAGTGCCGGGGAAAACGCCACGGTATTGGTCCTCACCAGCAGGAGCAAAAGCCAGCGGAACATGGGCGCATAACCTAGCATGGCAACGGCATGTCGCGGCGAATCGATTTCAAACTCCAGGCCAAACCCCGCAGAGTTGATATACCGCAGCAATTTATAGGAAAGGGCCACGTCGCTCTTGAGCACTTTTTCCAGGTGACGTATGTCGGCATCACCCTGAACCATGTGCATCAGTTGCAGAATCTGTTGCGCTTGAGGACCCAGTTTCCCCGGCGAGCTCGTCGCCCGGCGAGCGGCACACAAATTCCGGAAGATGCCGTGGACGCCGGAACCAGTGCAGGCATCAAACTCCTGCCAGCCTGAAATGTTGTCCACAACCAGGGCCATGTCCGGCTGCCTGCGTCGGGCCAGACCGGCTATCTCGCCCAGGTCTGGATGGCCATGGGGGAGAAAAATGTAGCTCAGGTGAGGAAGCAGCTGCTCGTTGGCCTTCAGAAAGGCAAGGTCAGCATCGCGCAGCGCCAGGACACCGCCCTTGTCCCGAAAGGACGCCGCCAGAGCAAGATGGCTGTCAGCGATCAGGTCGGACGGTTTAAGGACCAGCACCGTGGCTTGAGGCGACAGGGTTTGCACTGCTTCCTCAGGCAGCCCCGCGGGACCCGTCTCCATAAAAAACAGGCCCGACTTGATCTCGCCGGAGCGCCCGGCCAAAAGGGCCAGCAGCTGATCCGCGCCAGCTCCGCCAGAGGTTTCGTTCACGGCCCCGTCGCTCTGGCACGCCAGCCTGTAGCCAATGACGTGTTGCTTCGCGTCCAGCAGCGGTACTCTGAAAAGAAAGCTATTTTCGCGTGACAATCTCTGGCGCCAAGTGGTGAGAAGAAGTTATCCCCGTCTTTGATCTATCGCGCAGACAGCGGGCTTTCCAACCGAAACTATAAACTTGGGAAATGAACTTGATCATCCAAGAAAGCCTGGAATCATCCCTCTGTTTTCCGGATTCAAAATCAGGCTGCTGGCGGAGGCCAGCTGGAAGAGTCCGACTCCTGCGGCAGCGACATGAAGAAGCTGGCGCCGCCCTTGTCAGCAGCAACAGCCCAGACCTCACCGCCGTGCAGTTGGGCCACACGCTTGACAATCGCCAGGCCCAAGCCGGTGCCAGGAAAATCCACCGACGAATGCAGGCGCTCGAATGCCGTGAACAGTTTGTCGGTGTAGGCCGTATCGAAACCGGCCCCATTGTCAGAGACCGACAGGACGATCTCCGTCGGGTTTTCCCCCGGCATGAGGCCCACCCTGATCCAGCTCTGCTCTTTCCTGGCGGTGAACTTCCAGGCGTTGTCGAGCAGACAGGCCAACGCAATGCAAAGCTGGTCTTTGTCACAGACAAGCGGCAGCGCAGGCTCCATCTCAAGCACCAGACGCCGGGCCGGCTCGCGCTTGTGCAACTCGGCCACAATGCGCTGGCACACGGGGGCCAGGTCCACCCGTTGCGGCGCCATGGGCATGCTCGGCAGATAGGTCAGGGTGCGCAGTTCATCGATCAGCCTGGCCAGTTGGAGGCTGCTCGCCTGAATGCGCGCGAGGTAATGCTGACCTTGCGCATCAAGCGCTGCGCCATGGCGCTCTGCCAGCGTGGTGGCAAAACCATCGATAACATGCAACGGCGCCTTCAGGTCGTGCAGCATCGCGCTCGTGAAAGCCTTCAGTTCACCCTGGCTGCGCTGCAGTTCGCCGGTGCATTGCGCGATGCGCATCTCGAGCTCTTCATTGAGCCTGGACAGATGGGCATCGGCGAGGTGACGCGCACCAACGTCAGTCACACTGACCAGCACGGCCGGCCGCAACGTCCATTGCACGCTGGAGCAGGCCAGTTCAACAAGCATGAGCTCGCCATCTGCCCTCTTCTGGGTGCACAGCCGCATTTCCTGCTGAAAGTCACCCGGCGGCAGCGAGTCCAGCAGGGATGCCCCTTCACCCTCGGGGGAAAGCGCTTCAACGAAAAGCGCCTTCAGCGCTGCCGGCACCATGCCATACAGCACGGCAGCAGCGTTGTTGGCAGCCAAAATGTGCCGTGAGCCGGCATCGAACAACCACATCGCCTGCGGATGGGCGTCGAACAGGGTCTGGTTGCAGGACTCGCTGTATCGCAGCGAACGCGAGGCCTGCTGGATGGCGCTGATATCCCTGAGCGTTACCAGCAAGCCGTCGTCATGCTGGCGCAGGCAGTACTCGACCCACTGCTCCTCAAACGCATGCCAGACGACAAAGGTGTGGCTTCCGGTTTCCAGCAGCGCCTGCTCGGTGGCGCCGCGGTACTCATCTGCAATTTCTTCCGGTACCGCATCCCAGAAATCAATCCCCCGGAGATTGCCGAGCGCGGAGTGCATGAGCACCTGGGCACAACTGTTGAAGGCCACCACCCGGCCGGTGTTGTCCAGCAAGACAATGCCGTCGGACGACAGATCGAGGCCGGCCTGCAAGGCCTCCGCGTTGGCGCACGCCTGCCCGGATTGGGCTCCTGGAAGCAGTGCCCGTCGGCTTCCCCTCAGCGACTTCAGCCATGCTTTGAAATGGGTCAGCGGGGCCAAGACCAGGCCTCTTCAAACGCGGGGGGGATGCTGCCCTGGTGCGTCGTTCCAGGAATACCTGCACACGATGAAACCGATTGATTCGCGCCCGGGGTCAGACGCCAACCACAGACGCAGCCTTGGCCAGGATTTACCAGGGACGGAAGAGCGAGGGTACGCCTTCATGTGTCGACAGGTCCGGGCGGCGTCCTAGCGCCACTTGCGGTTGGCCACCAGCAGCGCCGTGACGTACCCATGCAGCCAGTCGAAATTGATCGGCTTCTCAAGGTAGTAGGAGTTGGGTGGCAGGCCGCCTCTTTCCGTGATGGATTCGCGGGGCAAGCCGCTGATGACGAGGATCTGCATGGCCAGCAACTGCTGGTTGCGCTTGAGGGCCCGCAGCATTTCCATGCCGTCCACGCCAGGCATGTTCAGGTCGGTGATCAGGAGGTCCGGGCGCATGCTGGCAATGTCCATCAAGGCCTCCAGCGCAGACGGCATGAAGCTGCAATCCACCGCCATGTCCCATCCGTCGAAATGGGCCTTGTAAAGCTCGCAGGTGGCCTCGTCGTCTTCCACCACCAGGACGCTCAGGCGATTGCGGGGATCTGCGTCCACCTGGGCACGTTGCGGACTGTGTTTCTGGAGGTAGGCATTGATGGCACGCAGGGACAGCCGGCGGTGGCCTCCCAGGGTTTTCCAAGCCTCAATCTCGCCCTTCTCGACCAGTGACTGCACGGTAGCTACCGACAAACCCAGCAGTTTGGCGGCATAGGTGGTTCCGCAATAGTCATCGCTGGAAAAATCGCTCGCAGTGATGGTCTTTTCGAAAGTTTGGGGTTCGCGGGACATAAAAACACCTATTGAATACTACATCTGCAATTTAAACAATTTAATGAATTTAAGCAATTGGATTTAATAACCATCAATTCATACACACTTTTTACAATTGGCGCCTGCGCCCTGCTCACGCAACGGCCCCGCTGCCGGGCAGGGTAAAAAAGAAGGTGGCGCCCTTGCCGGGTTCAGCCTGAGCCCAGACCATGCCACCATGGCGGCCAATCACCCGGCTGACGGTGGCCAGCCCCACACCGGTGCCTGGAAACTCGGTCACCGCATGCAGCCGCTGAAAAGTATGGAATAGCTTGTCGGCATAGGCCATGTCAAAGCCCGCGCCGTTGTCCTGCACGAAAAACACAGACAGCCCGGCAGCGTCGGTCGTTCGTCCGACCCGGATATCGGTATGTGACCGCCCGGAAGAAAATTTCCAGGCGTTGCCGAGCAGGTTTTCCATCACCACGTGGATCAGTCGCCCGTCGCCCTGGGCCTGCAAGCCCTCTTCGATGGTGATGCTGGCCACGCGCTCCGGGTTGCGTCCCTGGCATTCATCGGCAATTTCCCGCGCCATCACGCTCAAATCCACCGTTTCATGGCGCAACTGCATGCGCGAAACCTGCGCCAGGGACAACAGGTCCTCGATCAGCCGCCCCATCTGGGCCACACCCGCATGGATACGCGACAGGTAGTGCTGGATTTTTTCGTTCGGGCGGCCGGCGTTGAGCTGCTTGGCCAACAGGCGGCTGAAGCCGTCCACCGTGTTCAAGGGTGAACGCAGATCATGCGAAACCGAGTAGGAAAAGGCTTCTAGTTCCTGGTTGGACAGGCGCAGGGCTGACTCAATGTCCTTGATTTCGGTCACGTCTGCGTCGATGCCGACCCAGAACATCACGTTAGCCTGATCGTCCAGCACCGGGGAAGCCCGGTAAGACATGGTGTGGTAAGTGCCGTCCGCCGCACGCAGTCGCCGCATCCCCACGTAAGCCGTCAGGCTCTGGCGGGACATCTTCCATTTGGCAGACATGTCAGCGAGGTCATCGGGGTGCACCACGGCGACCCACTTGTATCCGAGCCAGTCAGCCGGTGTCCCACCCATCAACTCATACCACTTGCGGTTCAGGTAGGTCACCTTGCCGTCGTCATCGACATTCCAGATGATCTGCGGAGCCTGTTCGGCCAGTGCCCGAAACAGGGCCTCCTGTCGCGCCAGGGCGGCGGTCCTTTCCACGACTTTTTCCTCCAGCCCCTGGTTGAGCTGCTGAACCTGCTCAAAAAGCTGGCTGTTTTCAATGGCGATGGACGCCAGTTGCGCGAGCTCGACACCCACATACTCGTCCTGCAGGGTGAACTCCCCGTCGTATTTATCGCTCAATTGCAGCAGCCCGATGTTCTCGCCACTCTGGCCGGTCAGCGGAACAGCCAGCCAGCCGGACAGGCCTGCCCCGGTGCCATCGCCAGCACCGATCCAGCGCGGATCCGCCTCCAGCCCGGACTGGGTCAAGCGCATCGGCCGGTTGGTCTCGCAGACGGCCGTATCCAGGCCACAGGCATGAGTCAATCGCACCAGGTCGCGGCAGTGTGCATATTTGTCCGAATGCGACACGGCGTTGACAGTCCGCGCCTGCTCTCCGGAAACCGTCAGGCTTACCACGGCCTGGTGGGCGCCCACCACGGCCCGGACCTGGTCCACGGTTTCCTGCATCGTTGCCTCGACGGTGCGGTGGCGCGTGATCGCGTGGGTCGCGTCGGCGGCACGCTGCAGCGTGAACAGGTAATCCTGTACTTCTTTTTCGGCCCTGACCTGTGCGGTGATGTCCAGAGCGACCGCGAACCGCGCATCGCGTCCCATGTAGGTGATGGCCCGGGCCACGGTCTCCACGGGAAACTCAATGCCGTCCTTGCGCAGATGCAGCCAGCGGCCAGGCTGGCCGATGACGCCCAGGGCAAGATGCTGCCTCAACCGGGCCTGCTCCCCCTCGGACCGGATGTCGAATAGCGTCAGCTGCAAAAACTCTTCGCGGGAGTGGCCATAGTTCGCGACCGCAGCCTCGTTGACCGCGAGAAACCGGGAGGTCTCGGCGTCGACGATCCACATTGGTACCGGCGCAGCCTTGAACAGGGCCGCATAACGTTGCTCGCTGTCGATCATGGCCTGCTCGGCGAGTTTGCGCCGGGTGATGTCGCGCTCGACGGCGACGATGTGGGTCACCCGCCCCTGCGTGTCTGCAATGGGCACCATGTCCAGGTCCAGCCAGATCGCTTCACCGCTCTTCTTGTAGTTGATCAATTCCGCACGCACGGACTCTCCCTTGCGCAACGCCGAACCGATGCGATCCAGCTCGGCGCGCTGGGTTTGCGGGCCCTGCAGAAAACGTGGTGACCGGCCCAGCGCTTCCTCGCGGCTGTAGCCGGTGCGCCGCTCGAACGCGTTGTTGACAAACACGATGCGCGGCCCCGGCTCATCCAGCGGATCGGCTTCTGTGATCAGCACGATGTCGTTCAGCCGGGAGATGGCAGTCTCCAGCAACCGGAGTTGCGCCTGGGATTCATGCTGGTCGGTGATGTCCTGGAGCACCCCCATGAGGCGCACGACCTTGCCGTCCCTCAACATGGCATGTCCCCGCGTGCGCACCCAGATGCGGCGTCCCCGCGCCGTGACCAACGGCACCTCCATGTCCCAGGGCGTGCCGTGGGCCAGCGCCGCGGCCAGCGCGGCGCGCGCCAGGGGCTGCATGTCCGGCGGGTGAAACTCGAGTACCTGCGCCGTTCCCAGTGGCACGGACGGATCGAGGTCAAGAATCCGGTACACCTCTGCGGACCAGTAAGGTGTCATGGTCTCGACGGTGAACTCCCACCCCCCGATGCGCGCCATCTCGCCGGTCTGCTGCAGCAACTCCGTGTGGCGGGCCACGGCCAGTTCCGCCTGCTTGCGGGCCGTGATGTCCTGAACCACGCCGGCACGCCACACGATCTGGCCGCTGCCGTCGGCATGGGACTCCCCGAGCTGGTGTATCCAGCGGATCTGGCCGTCCACGGTGCGGATGCGGTACTCCACGTCCATGCGCTGGCCCTCCTGCATGGCAGCCTCCCGCACGCGGATGTAGCCGTCACGGTCTTCCGGATGGATCATCGCAATCACGGTGTCCGGTCGCCCGTCAAAGCCCGCCCGGGTCAACCCGAAGAGTTCGTACACCTCGTCGGACCACCAGAGCCGGCCGGTGACCAGGTTCAGTTCCCAGTTGCCGATCCGCCCCAGCCGCTGGGCGTTGAGCAGCTTGCGCTGGACCTCGCTGAGCTGCTCGTAACTGCGCATCTGCTCCAGCTGCAACTCCTGCATCTGGGTGATGTCTGAAAACACCATCAGGGCGCCCACAATGCCGTCCGCGCCCTGCATCGGACGGTAGGTGCAGCTGATCAGGCGGCCCACCGGCTCGCGCTCGTTGCGCACCAGCATGGGCAGGGGGCCGCCCCTCTCGCCGCTCAGGGCCTTGTGCAGGGGCAGGTCCTCGAAACCATACAGGCGCTGCGTGTCCGGGACAAACAGCCCCTGGCGCTGGGGCCACAGCGGCGCCAGCACCATGGAGGTGTCATCAATGCCGAACAACTGGGAGGCGGTCTGATTGACCAGGATCACCCGTCCGGCAGCGTCCACCGCCAGCAGGCCTTCCTGCATGCTGTTAATGGTCAGCTCCAGCGCGGCATACGCCTGCCGGTTTCGCGTCAGTTCATTTTCCAGAGCCCTTTCGCGATGCTGCAGCGAGTCAGCCATCAGGTTGAAGCCCGCCGCGATTCTGGAGAATTCACTCTGGACCTCACCCGGTCGCATGGGTACACGCGCGTCCAGGAAGCCCTTTTCCAGCTCCCGCGTGGCGTGAAGAAGCTGGCGGGCCGGCGCCACAATCGAACGGCTGGCAATCAACCAGGCAAGTCCCCCGCCAAGAAGCGCCACCAGCGCAAGCGCCGCCAGCTCCAGCCACAGCTGGCGCCGGACAGGCGCGACGATCAGGTCGCGGTCCATGCTGACCGACACAAAAACCGCGGCTTCCGTGTACGGACTGCTCGGCATGAACGCCCACAAACGTTCATGGCCCCCGCCATCCGGGCCTTCGCGCACCCCGGTGCTCATGGACTTGACTGCTTCCTGCAAGACAGGGCTGCGAACCTTTTCGCCCACGCGGATAGGCAGGGCCGGTCTGCCCGCCAGCAGGGCACCCTCGCGGTCCTGAACGCCCAGTGCAGCCCCCGACGGCAGCTGTATGCCCGCAATCGTGTCGGCCATCCGGGCCAGATCGAAGGAGGCGTACACCACCCCGGTTACCTTGTCATCAGCCCCCATGACCGGCAGTGCAAATGTCAGGACCGGCGTGCCGGTCAGCCGTCCGATCGCATAGGTGCCGACCACAAAGCGGCGCTGGGCGATGGCATCGCGGAAATAGGTGCGATCACCCAAAAAGACTTTCTTGGTGCTCCCCAGCGCGTGGCAGCGGGTTTGTCCGTCCAGCCCCAGAACGCCCAGATTGGCGTACTCGGGAAGATGGCGGGTCAGGCTTGAAAAACGGTGGTCGCAGTCGGCGTTGTTACCGTCCTGCACTTCCGGCAGCGAAGCAAGCAGGGTCAGCACCTGCCGGGCGGAGTCGGCCACCCGCTCCTGGCTCGCAGCGGCGAGCGAAGCGGCGAACTGCAGGTTGGCCTTGGCGCGTTCCACCTCAGCGTCAGCGTTATGCAGCGCCTTGAACATCGACAGGCCGAACAGCGGGACAATCGCCACCAGCACCAGCACGACAATGCGCGTGCGCAGGCTGACGTTCACTTTCATGCGGTGACCCGCTGCGGCATGGGCCAACGGGGGCGGGACGCGCCCGGACAGGCGCACATGAGACGGGGCTGAAGGGCTTGAAAAGGAATCAGGTCGGTGTTCATTCGGTCGGTGTTGCTGAAGCAGGCCGCCAGCGGCCGCTTTCAGATGGACTCACCCGACTGTAAGTCATCTGCGACAGCCCTCCCGCCTTGTTCCACCGACGGGACCCGCCTGGTCGCAAGGGCTGGCCAAGCGGCGGTCAAGCGGCGGCGATGGACTCGTTGACCCGCAGCCAGTAGTCCTGCAGACGATTGAGCTTTTCCGTGAAGTCGCCGAAATCGACCGGCTTGCGCACAAAGCCGTTGGCGCCGCTCTGGTAGCAGGCAATGATGTCGGACTGCTCGCTCGACGAGGTCAGCATGACCACCGGAACCAGCGCCGTCAACGGGTTGCTGCGCAGGCTGCGCAAAACATCCAGGCCAGACAGCTTGGGCAGCTTCATGTCGAGCAGGACAAAGGCTGGCTGCTTCTGTGTATCTCGCCCTGCGTGGGCGCCCTGGCCAAACAGGTAATCCAGCGCCTCGGCGCCATCGCGCGCGGTCACGATGGCCGTGTCCGCACCCTGCTCCTGCAAGGTCAGGACAGTGAGCTCCAGGTGGTCGGGGTTGTCCTCCACCACGAGAATGGGTTTGTCATGCATAAAAAACCTTTATGTTCATCGCATTCTTTGGTGTTTTTATCATATTTGATATATTTGATATATTTGATATATTACAGAAATTTACATATTTGTCCAGCATCTTGTGACCGTTTTTTCGATGCTCCCAAAGCGCCCTGAGGGACGCATTGGTCCGCCCTTGCATTGCTACCACCTCGGGACCGCCTCTTCCTTCAACTGGCTGCGCAGCTCGGCATAGTCAGGAACCACCGTACGCACAGTGTCCCAAAAACGCGGACTGTGGTCCATCACCCGCAAATGGCTCAGCTCGTGCACCACCACATAGTCGATCACCGACTGCTTGAAGTGAATCAGCCGCCAGTTCAGCCGGATCGCACCATCGGCGCTGGCGCTGCCCCAGCGCGTTCCGGCGCTGCTCAGGCTCAGCTTTCGCCACTGCACACCCAGGTGGGGCGCAAAGTGGTTGAGGCGTTCGGTGAAGAGGCGCTTGGCCTGGCGCATCAGCCAGGCCTGCACGGAGTCGCGGATCTGCTCCGGCGTCGCATCGTGCGCCAAGGCGATGTGCAAGCTCAGACCCACCTCGCCTGGCAGGCTGCTGTCGGGCGCGTCGGCGCCGGTGTGCAGTACAGACCCGGGCCCAGCGAGGCTCTTGAGTTCACCGCCCACCGCACCAAAGGCATGCCGCGGGTCAATCACCACCGTCACGGGCTCACCGAGAAAAGGCAGGGTAGCCCCGTCTTTCCATTCGATGCGCGCCGACTCGAGCCGGACATGACGGGCGCGGGTTTCCTGCAGCTTGCGCACGATCCAGCCGGATTTTTCCTGTACGGCCTTGTCGATGTCATACAGCGGCACCCATTTGGGCGCGCTGACGACCAGCCCTTCGGCTCCGACTGAAAACCCGATGGTGCGCCGCTTGCCGCGCCGGAACTGGTAAGCCACCACGGCGCCCTCCAGCAGGGCCTCGCGTGTGGCCGCAGGGTGGCGGTAGGTGGCCGGCGCCAGCACTTGCGCCAGGGTTTGGGGCGCTAACGCGTCCGGCGCGTCATTTGCTACTATTTTTATAGCGACACCCGCAGGACCGGCATGGGCTGGAGGCTGATTTGACCTTGGTCCGGCACGCTTTCCAGGAGGAGTTGCCGCAGGCCTGGCAGGCTCCAGGTCAAAAAGGTCAAGCGTGAACTGGAGAAGCCGTTGCATGCAAACAGTTTAGCGCTGTGACGGCTTGCCCGGGGCGGGCCCTACGCGCTGGCGCCGGCGGTTTCCGGATAGGCCTCGGGGTCGAGCCGGCGCATTTCCGCTTCGATCCAGGTCTCGACCTCACGCATCAGTTCCTCGGGCTTGCGGCCCACGCTGCTGATGGGCTTGCCGATCGAGATGTCGACGATGCCCGGTTTCTTGATGAAGGCCTTGCGCGGCCAGCACTTGGCCGATGTCACGGCCACCGGAATCACCGGCGCGCCCGTCTCGATGGCCAGCCGCGTGCCACCGGACTTGTAGACGCCTTTTTTTCCGCGCTCGATCCGCGTCCCCTCGGGAAACATGATGACCCAGACCCCCTGGCGCATCAGCCGGCGGCCCTGCTCGACCACCTTGTTGAAGGCCTGCGTGCGCTGGCTGCGGTCGATATGAATCATGTCCATGCGCGCCATGGCCCAGCCGAAAAAGGGCACGTACAAAAGCTCCTTCTTGAAGACATAGGCCAGCGGGTGCGGCATCAATGTCGGCATTGAAAACGTCTCCCAGGTGCTCTGGTGCTTGAGCAGCAGGACGGCCGCGCTGGTCTCGCCGGTCGGCAGGTTTTCCATGCCGGTCACGCGGTTGCGGATGCCGAGGATCACCGTGCCACCGCTGACAGCCAGGCGCAGCCAGCCGGCACACATCCAGTAGATCTGCGTGCTGCTGCCGAACAGCGAAAAAAACAGGACAGCCAGCCCCCAGGGAATCACGGTAACGATCATCCACAGAAGATGCAGGACGGAGCGAATCAGGGGCATGGTGTGTTTTTCAGTCGATTTTCAAGCAACACATGGCCACATCCCTTTTAAACAGGACGCAGGGAGCTACTTTTTCTATAGCATCAGGCGGAGGCACTGCGCGCCAGCAGGAACTCCACAAAGGCCGGCAGGTCGGCATGCAGCTGCGCGCCGGGCGGCAAGCCTTCCGGCTGGCCGCCGTCCCGGTACCTTGCCGATTTTCCGGTCAGCACCAGGTGCGGCTCGCAACCCGCGGCAGCACCCGCCAGCAGATCACGCACCGAATCACCGGCGGTCGGCACACCCTTGAGCGGCACGCCAAAACGCGTGCCTATCTGCTCGAACAACCCGGGCAGGGGCTTGCGGCAGGTGCAGGTTTCTTCCGGGCTGTGCGGGCAATAAAACACCGCATCGACGCGCCCGCCCACAGCGGCCAGCATCTTGTGCATCTTGGCATGCATGGCGTTGAGCGAAGCCACATCAAACAGGCCGCGCCCCAGCCCCGACTGGTTGGACGCAATCACCACATGCCAGCCGGCGTGGGTCAGCCGCGCAATCGCCTCCAGCGCACCGGGCAGCGGCACCCACTCGTCAGGCGTCTTGACGAAATCCTCGCTGTCGCTGTTGATGGTGCCGTCGCGGTCAAGAATGACGAGTTTCATGACATGTCGCCTAGCTGGCGAGTCTGGACAGGTCGGCGACGCGGTTCATGGCATCGTGCAGGCTCTTGAGCAAGCCCTGCCGGTTCAGGCGCAAGTCCATCTCTTCGGCGTTGACCATCACGCCGTCGAAAAAGGCATCGACCGGCGCACGCAGCGCGGCCAGCGTCTGCAGCGAAGCGGTGTAGTCGCCGGCCTCGAACTGGGTGTTGGCCTTGGGTGCCACCTCTTTCATGGCGGCGTACAGGGCGACTTCAGCGGGCTCCTGGAGCAGCACCTCGCTGACATGGGCATCGACGTCGCCAGCCTTCTTGAGGATGTTGGCGATGCGTTTGTTGGCGGCGGCCAGGGCCGGGGCTTCGGGCAGCGCGGCGAAGGCGCGCACGGCCGACAGACGTTTGGCGACATCGCCGAGGCGCTGGGGTTGAAGCGCCAGCACGGCATCAACCTCCTGCGCGCTGAAGCCCTGTTCGCGCAGCGAACCGGCCAGGCGGTCGTAAATAAAATCGACCAATGCGGTGGAAGCGTTGGTGATCTTGTCTCCAAAGACCGGCATCGCGTCCTCGACCAGTTCGGCCAGCTTCAGAGGCAGGTCTTTCTCGACCAGCATGCGGATCACGCCCAGTGCGTGGCGCCGCAACGCAAACGGGTCCTTGTCACCGGTCGGCACATTGCCGATGCCGAACATGCCCACCAGGGTTTCGAGCTTGTCGGCCAGCGTCACGATCACGCCGATGGTGTTGCGCGGCAGCTCGTCGCCGGCAAAACGCGGTTTGTAGTGATCTTCAATCGCGTCGGCCACGTCCTGGCTCAGGCCATCGTTGAGCGCGTAATAACGGCCCATGATGCCCTGCAACTCGGGGAATTCGCCCACCATGTCGGTCACCAGATCGGTCTTGGCCAGTTCGGCAGCGCGCTGCACGTCGGCCACATCGGCACCCAGCCGATTGGCAATCGTTTCGGCAATCGCGCGCACGCGTTTGACGCGTTCACCCTGGGAGCCCAGCTTGTTGTGATAAACCACCTTGTCCAGCCCCGCCACGCGCGAGGCCAGCGTCTTCTTGCGGTCCTGGTCAAAAAAGAACTTGGCGTCGGCCAGGCGTGGCCGCACCACGCGTTCGTTGCCGCCGATCACCGCGCTCGCGTCATCCGGGCTGATGTTGCTGACCACCAGAAATTTGTTGGTGAGCTTGCCCTTCGCGTCGACCAGCGGGAAATATTTCTGGTTGGCCTTCATCGTGAGGATCAGGCACTCCTGCGGCACGTCGAGGAATTGCGACTCGAACGCACACACCAGCACATTGGGGTGCTCGACCAGCCCGGTCACCTCGCTCAGCAGGTCCTCGTCCATCAGCACCTCGTAGCCCGGACCCAGACGCTCGGCCGCCTGCGCGAGTTGCTGCACGATGGCAAAACGGCGGTCGTTGAAGCTGGCAATCACCGCGCCGTCGCCCAGCAGGGTCTGGGCGTATGCGTCGGCATCCTTGATCACCACCGGCGACACTCTGGCTTCAAAGCGGTGGCCCTGCGTGGTGTTGCCCGCCTTCAGGCCCAGCGCCGTGACCGGTACCACCGTGCTGCCGTGCAGCGCCACCAGGCCGTGCGCCGGACGCACGAAGTTCACGCTGCTCCAGCCGGGCAAGGCGCAGTCGGTCTCGAGCTGGTAACTCATGACCTTGGGAATCGGCAGCTTCGCGATGGCTTCTTCGAGCGCTTTCTGCAGGCCGGTATCCAGCGCAGCACCCGTCACCAGGCTGTCGTAGAACAGCGCCTCGGCCTTGCCGTCGGGCGCGCGCTTGAGGGCGGCCACGGCCACGGCCGGGTCGGACACGTCAGCACCGAGGGCCTGCAGCTTTTTCAGCAACGCAGGCGTGGCGTTGCCGGAAGCGTCCAGCCCCACCGAGACCGGCATGAGTTTTTGCTGCACCGCCTTGTCGGCGGCCTTGCGCCAGACATGCGTGACATGCGCAGCCAGGCGGCGCGGCGAGGCATACGCCGTCACCACCGAGACGTCGGCGCTGGCCAGGCCCTGGGCCTTGAGCTGCTCGAACAAGACGCCGGCAAAGGCATCGCCCAGTTTTTTGAGCGCCTTGGGCGGCAGCTCTTCCACAAACAGTTCGACCAGAAGGTTTTGCGTTGTCATGGTTATGCGGCCTTCTTCGTCATCTGTTCCACCCACTCGCGCGGCGCCATCGGAAAGCCCAGGCGCTCTCTGGATTCGTAATAACTCTGCGCGACGGCGCGCGCCAGGTTGCGGATGCGGCCGATGTAGGCGGCGCGTTCGGTCACGCTGATGGCGCCACGCGCATCCAGCAGGTTGAAGCTGTGCGCGGCCTTGAGCACCTGCTCGTAGGCCGGCAACGCCAGCTGCACGTCGATCAGGTGTTTGGCCTGCTTCTCGTACGCGGTGAAGGCGGTGAACAGGAAATCGGCGTCGCTGTGTTCAAAGTTGTAGGCCGACTGTTCCTTTTCGTTTTGCAGGTAGACGTCGCCATAACTCATGCTGTCTGTCCACTGCAGGTTGTAGACGTTGTCCACCCCCTGCAGGTACATGGCCAGACGCTCCAGGCCGTAGGTGATCTCGCCGGTGATGGGCCGGCAGTCGATGCCGCCGACCTGCTGGAAGTAGGTGAACTGCGTGACTTCCATGCCGTTGAGCCAGACCTCCCAGCCCAGGCCCCAGGCGCCCAGCGTCGGATTCTCCCAATCGTCTTCCACGAAGCGGATGTCGTTTTTCTTCAGGTCAAACCCCAGCGCCTCGAGCGAGCCGAGGTAGAGCGCCAGGATGTTGCTGGGCGCGGGCTTGAGCACGACCTGGTACTGGTAGTAGTGCTGCAGGCGGTTCGGGTTCTCGCCGTAACGGCCGTCCTTCGGCCGGCGGCTCGGCTGCACATAGGCGGCCTTCCACGGCTCCGGGCCCAGCGCTCTTAAAAACGTAGCAGTGTGCGACGTCCCGGCGCCCACTTCCATGTCATAAGGCTGCAACAGTGCGCAGCCCTGGGCATCCCAGTAGGACTGGAGCTTCAAGATGATTTGCTGAAAGGTCAACATAAATAGGGTGTGCGGCGACGCAGGGCCGCGGGTAAGGGACCGCACGGGCCTGAACCCGCGAAAACCCTTGATTTTACGGAGCTTTCACCGGGTTACCCTGAGACACAAGGAAAGTGTCATGACAACCCAACAATGGATTTTGAGCCTGGTGCTGGCCACCATGGTGTTTTCGGTCGCGCTGGAGCTCAAGGTGAGCGACTTCAGGCGCGTCGCGCAAACGCCCAAGGCGGTGGTCTGCGGGCTGATCCCGCAGTTCATCCTGCTGCCCGTGGGCACCTGGCTGGCCACCCTGGCGCTGGACCTGCCACCCAACGTCGAGGCCGCGATGATCCTGGTGGCGGCCTGCCCCGGCGGCAGCCTGAGCAACGTGGTCACCCACCTGGGCCGCGGCAACACGGCGCTGTCGGTCAGCGTGTCAGCCGTGGCCAGCATCATTGCGCTGGTTGCCACACCCTTCAACTTCAGCTGGATGGTGGCGGCCAACCCGGCCACGGCCGGCTGGCTCAAGACCCTGGACATCGACCCCTCGGGCATCTGGATCAGCCTGTTTTTGCTGCTGGCCCTGCCTATGGCCTTGGGCCTGGTGTTCTCGCACCAGTTGCCTGCGCTGACGGCGCGTATCCAGAAGCCGCTGGGCAACTTTTCGCTGCTGGCACTGCTGGCCTTCATCGTGCTGGGGCTGATCAAGGAGCGCCAGCTGCTGACGCTGGGCCTGCTGCCCATGCTGGCCATCGTGATCGCGCACAACGCCAGCGGCCTGTTGTTCGGCTGGGCCACCAGCAAGGCCATGGGCGTGAGCGAACGCGACCGCCGCGCCGTGATGATCGAGGGCGGCATGCAGAACTCGGGCCTGGCCCTGGGCATCATTGCCGTGCAGTTCAATTCGGACCTCGGCATGGTCCTCATTGCCAGCCTGTGGGGCATGTGGCACATCGTCAGCGGCCTGTCGCTGGCCTACTTCTGGAGGAAAAAAGATGCTCGACTTGCTCATTAAAGGCGGCACCGTGATCGACGGCAGCGGCGCCGCGCCCTTTGTGGCCGACGTCGGCGTGCAGGATGGCCGCATCGTGGCCATCGGCCCCATCACCACGGCGGCGCGCGACACGGTGGACGCCAGCGGCGCCTGGGTCACGCCGGGCTTTGTGGACATCCACACCCATTACGACGGGCAGGCCACCTGGGACGAGACCTTCAGCCCCAGCATCCACCACGGCGTGACGACCGTGGTCATGGGCAACTGCGGCGTCGGTTTCGCGCCGCTGCGACCGGGCAGCGAGGACCGCCTGATCAAGCTGATGGAGGGCGTGGAAGACATCCCCGGCGTGGCCCTGACCGAAGGCGTGAAATTTTCATGGGAGAGTTTTGGCGACTACATGAACGCGCTCGACGCCATGCCACACAGCCTGGACTTCATGGCCATGGTGCCGCACGACCCGCTGCGCATGCTGGTGATGGGCGAACGCGCCGAGGCACGTGAAGCTGCCAACGAGCAAGACATTGCCGCCATGCGCGGCCACCTGCGCACGGCGTTGGCCGCCGGAGCGGTGGGTTTTTCCACCGGCCGCTCGGACAACCATCGCACGGCCGAGGGGCATGACACGCCGGCCTCGATTGCCAGCGCGGCCGAGCTGACCGGCATTGCCCGCGCCTTTGAAGGACTGAGCCACGGCGTGGTGCAGGTGGTCAGCGATTTCGACCTGATGCAGGGACCGCAGAACTTCGATGCCGAGTTCGACCTGGTCGAGCAGCTGGCAGCGGCCAGCGGGCGACCACTCTCGATGAGCTGGCTGCAGCGCGACCCTGGCGGCGAGCAGTACCTGGCCATGCAGGCCCGCGTGGAAGCGGCCGTGGCGCGCGGCCTGCCGCTGTACCTGCAGACCGCCGCGCGCGGCATCGGCGTCATCAACGGGCTGGACGCGAGTTTTCACCCCTTCATGGGGTTTCCCGGCTACAAGGAAATTGCTACGCTTTCAGTAGCAGACCGCGCAGCCGCCATGAGGGAACCAGCACGAAAATCCCGCATACTGAGCGAGAAGTCCGAACGCCTGGCGGGCGACGGCACACCGATCCCTCCGCTGGTGGACATGCTGCTGGCACGGATCGAAATGATCGCCGGGCGCATGTTCCCGCTGGACGCCGCGCTCAACTATGAACCCAACGTGATGCAGAGTTTTCTGGTGCGCGCCAAACAGCGCGGCGTCACCGCGCTGGAGGCGCTGTACGACTACTTCAGCGAAGGCGACGGCAGCCAACTCGTCTACTTCCCGATCTTCAACTACAACCAGGGCTCGCTCGACACCGTGCGCCAGATGCTGGGCCACCCGCGCGCGCTGTTCGGCCTGGGCGATGCCGGCGCGCATGTGGGTACCGTGTGCGACGCGAGTTTTTCCACCTTCATGCTCACGCACTGGGTGCAGGGCCGGGCGCAAGGCCGCCTGCCGCTGGAGCAGGCGGTGGAAATGATGAGCTCGCGCAATGCGCGCTACCTGGGGCTGGGCGACCGCGGGTTGCTGGCGCCCGGCCTGCGTGCCGACATCAACGTCATCGACCCCTCGCGATTGAGCGTCGGCCTGCCGCAGCTGGTGCGCGATCTGCCCGCCGGCGGCAAACGTTTTCTGCAAAAGGCGCAGGGTTACCTCGGCACTTGGGTCGCGGGCGAATGTGTGGCCCGCGAGGGCGAGGTCACGGCCGCGCGGCCGGGCCGGCTCGTGCGTTCAGGCCAGGGAACGGCCTGAACGCAGGCGAAAGGCCAGCGCCAGCCCCGCCACACCCAGGCCCAGGGTCCACAGCGGCCACAGGCCGTAACGCGACACCCACCAGGCGTAAGGCGTAATGCCGTTGCGGCCTTCCACCTCGCCGACCAGCACACCGCGCGTGTGGCGCGGCAGTTCGTGGGTGACCTTGCCGCGGTGGTCGATGATCACCGTGGCGCCGGTGTTGGTGGCGCGCAGCATGGGCCGCTCGAACTCCAGCGCCCGCATGCGCGAGATGGCCAAGTGCTGGTCGATGGCGATGGTGTTGCCGAACCAGCCGATGTTGCTGAGGTTGACGAGCACCGTGGGCGCCGTGGCTGCGTTGGTGAAACTGACGCCCAGCTCTTCGCCAAACAGGTCTTCGTAGCAGATGTTGGGCGCCAGCCGCTGGCCCTGCCAGTCAAACGAAGGCTGGCCCAGCGGGCCGCGCTTGAAGTCGCCGAGCGGGATGTTCATGAGGTTGATGAACCAGCGAAAGCCCGGCGGGACAAACTCGCCAAAGGGCACCAGGTGGTGCTTGTCGAAACGGAAGGCCTGGGCCTCCCCCGGCTTGAGCCCCACCGCCGAATTGGCGTAACCCGCGCTGTAGCTGCCCAGCGGCATGCCGATCAGCGCCGCCTGCTGGCCCGAGGCAAAACGTGCCTGCACGGCGCGCCAGTAACCGTCGGGCAGTTGCTGCGGCAGCAGGGGAAGCGAAGTTTCCGGCGCCACCACCAGCGCGGTTTTAGCGCCCTGCAGCTGCTCGCCGTACCAGCGCAGCGCCGTGGGCAGACCGGTGCCGGGCTGGAATTTTTCATCCTGGGGAATGTTGCCCTGGAGCAGCGTCACCTGCAGGCTGCCGGCCGAGGTGGAGGTCTGCTTTCCCGCCGCCAGCGCCCCCGCCACGATCAGCGCCACCAACACCGGGAACACGGCCAGCTGGCGCCGTGACCGGCCCAGGCCGGCCAGGCTGGCAGCCAAGAAAGCGGCCAGGAAGGTGATGCCGTGCACCCCGATCCAGCGCGCATAACCGTCCAGCCAGCCGTCCAGGTGCGCGTAACCGGCCGCGCCCCACGGAAAGCCGGTGAAAAACTCCACCCGGGCCAGCTCGGCCAGCAGCCAGAGAGCCGCAAAAACAATCGCCCGGCGCGTTCGCCCTGCGGGGGCCAGGGAGACGTAGGCCGCGCAGGCCACGGCGTAATAGGTGGCCAAAAAAATCGCCAGACCGCCCACGGCCAGCACCGTCAGCGGCGCGGCCAGGCCGCCGTACACATGCAGCGAGATGAACAGCCACCAGAAAATGCCGCACAGCCAGGCGCCGCCAAACAGCCAGCCCAGCAGCAGCCCCTGCTTGAAGCGGGCGCAACGGTCCAGCGAGCGGACCAGCGCGGCAAGGGCCAGCAGCTGCAGCCACCAGACCGGCTGGCCCTGCGCCAATCCAGAAGAAAAAGGCCACGCAACGCTCAAGGCGTGGGCGCAGCCAGCTATTAAAACAATAGCAATGTCGAGAAAGGAAAGGCCCCGGCGCGCTTGCGGGTGCCCGATATGCTCCAGCAGGGCTGGCAGCGTCGGCAGCACCGAGATCATGCTGTGGAGCGAGTTCCGTGCCATCCGTTGCTTCTGCCCGCCGCGCCTCAGGTGCCCGTGGCGACGGGCGAAACCTTGAACCAGCGCACGGCGCCCCCTTTGGTGTGCAGCACGGTGAACTGCAGGCCGGCCAGCGCGTAGAGTTCGCCGCGTTTGGGCACATGGCCCATCTCGTGAGCCACCAGACCGCCTATGGTTTCGAAGTCGGTTTCGGGCAGCAGCACACCAAAGGCCTCGTTCACACGCTCGATCGAGGTGTCGCCGCTGACGCGGTAGGTGTGGTCGGTCAGGCCGAAGATGTCGCCCTCGTCCTCGGCGATGTCGAACTCGTCCTCGATCTCGCCGACGATCTGCTCGAGCACGTCTTCAATCGTGATGAGTCCGGCGACCCGGCCAAACTCGTCGATGACGATGGCCAGGTGGTTGCGGTTGCCACGGAATTCGCGCAGCAGGTCGTTCAGGCCCTTGCTCTCGGGCACAAACACCGCCGGCCGCAGCAGCGCGCGGATGTTGAGTTCGGGCGCACGCTGCAGCTTGAGCAGGTCCTTGGCCATCAGAATGCCAATGATGTTTTCTTTTTCGTTTTCGTAAACGGGAAAACGCGAGTGAGCGGTGTCGATCACCAGGTGCAGCAACTCGTCAAACGGCGCATCGATGTTGATGACGTCCATGCGGGGCGTTGCCACCATCACGTCGCCGGCCGTCATGTCGGCCATGCGGATCACGCCTTCGAGCATTTCCCGGCTTTGCGCGCCGATGACATCGTTGTCCTGCGCCTCGACCAGGGTTTCAATCAGCTCGTCTTTGGAATCGGGCCCGGGGTGAAGCATTTCAGCCAGCTTCTGGAGGAAGCCACGTTTGTCTTCGGGCTTGGGCGGTCTACTGGGAGGGGTGTCGGACACGGAGGTGTTCGGTAGTTGGCAAGTTGCCAAGGATAACGTAATTCAATCAGGCGATGCAGCCGCTCGGGCGCATCCTTCGACAGGCTCAGGATGAACGGGTTAACAGGGCGGCCGTGAAGGCATCTATGTTCAAGCAGGGGGTCGCGGGACTGGCTTTGCCAGACCGCAGGCCCAGCGCCCCGGCGGGAGGCAGAGAGCTACACGCAGTGAGCGACCGTGGGGGCCACACTCACATCGGCCTGCGCTCGCGGCTGTCACGCACGCCCTGCCGCACCTCCTGGACCACGGCCAGGATGTCCCAGAACTGCTTGGCCTGGACTTTCAGGCGGTAGTCGGTCTGGGCGATCTGCTCCTCGACCATCTCGGTCATGCGCGAGTCCAGGTCGGCCGGTGGCAGCTTGAGGTAGGCCTCGCTTTCCGAGCCGTCACGCTCGATCACGGCGCCGGCCTTGCGGGCGATGTTGAGCATGGCGGTGTTTTCACTGAGCGCGTGGATGAACATCATGCTCACCCCCTCATTGCGTGAATGGATCACGGCGCGGTCGAACAGGCGCGCGCCGTAGCCGCGCCCGCGTGCGTGCTTGAGCACCGAGACGCCAAACTCCGCGCAGCTTTTCAACTCCGGGTCGATCGACAGCGCCAGGTGCGCCATGGCGATCAGCTCGAGCTTGCGGTTGTAGATGCCGAAAATCTCGTCGCGCTCAAAGTTCAGGCCGGCCACGTAACGGCGGATCTGCTCGTCGCTGGCGGCGTAACCAAACCGCAGGTAACGGTCATGCGGATCCAGCGCCAGCAGATGTTTTTCGATGCGTTCGCCGTGGGTGGGACCGATGGAGCGGATGGGCACCAGCACAGGCGGCCTGTGCGGCGCGCGCGTTGCATCGTCCACCGGTGGGCGGAAAAACTCCTTGCCCGCAGAAAGGGACGCCTTGATCAATGTGCCGGGGGTAACCATGGGTTCAATATAAGGGTTTTCCCTAGAATGTCCAGCCCTGAAGGCTATTTAATCCGACAGACCGGGGGAGTCGCTCAAGTTTATAGTCAAAAAGGCTTTTTGCCCTTTAGAAATGGGCGCCAGCAGCTATGAATACGGTAGCAATTTCCCCCGCCAGGCGCCTGCCGAACCGGCATGAATCGACATCGAAAGGGGGGCCAACCCCTAAATCAGCCCCTGACCTGGCCCGCTTTGGCGACCCCGCATCAAACCGGCACCGCCGTGGTCGACTTCACGCGGTCCAGCACAAAACTGGTCTTGCAGTCCTGCACGCTGGGGTGTTTGAGCAGCGTGTCCATGATGAAGCGGCTGTAGTGGCCCATGTCGGCCACCACCACACGCAGCAGGTAATCCATCTCGCCGGTCAGCGCCGCACATTCCACCACCTCGGGCCAGGTCTGCACACTCGCGCGAAACAGGTCCATGGGGTTGCGCTTGTGCGATTCCGTGTGTTTTTCCAGCCGCACGTTGATGTAGGCGGTCAGCCCCAGCCCGACCGACTCGGGCTTGACCAGCGCCACATAGCGGTCGATCACGCCGCTTTCCTCCAGCCGCTTGACCCGCCGCAGCACGGCGCTGGGCGACAGGCTGACCTGCTCGGCGATCAGCTCGTAAGTCGCCCGTCCGTCGGCTTGAAGGCTGCGCAGTATGAGCTTGTCCAGCTTGTCGAGTGCTTCCATGACTCGTATTATGCAGGTTTGATGCGTGCTTATGAAGTTTGGCGCCGTGTTTTGCATAAAAATTGATGCGCGCCGCGTTTAAAGTGGATGTGCCGCTATTTTTCTGAACCGCATGGAGACACGCATGAACGCCGCCATTACCCAACCCGCCCCTTCTTCAGCGCCGCCCGCCGCAGCTGCCTGGGACAACCCCATGGGCACGGACGGCTTCGAGTTCATTGAATACGCCGCGCCGGAGCCGGCCGCCATGGGCGCCTTGTTCGAGCGCATGGGCTTCAAGCCGATTGCCAAACACCGCCACAAAAACGTGACGCTGTACCGCCAGGGCGGCATCAACTTCATCATCAACGCCGAGCCCGACTCCTTTGCCCAGCGTTTTGCGCGCCAGCACGGCCCCAGCGTCTGCGCCATCGCCTTCCGCGTGCAGGACGCCAAAGCCGCCTACGAACGCGCCATTTCCCTGGGCGCCTGGGGTTATGCCCACACCGCCGGCCCCGGCGAGCTGAACATCCCGGCGATCAAGGGCATTGGCGACTCCATCATCTATTTCATCGACCGCTGGCGCGGCAAAAACGGCGCCAGGGAAGGCGACATCGGCAACATCGGTTTCTTTGATGTGGACTTCGAACCCCTGCCGGGTGCGGAACTCAACCCGGTCGGCCATGGGCTGACCTACATCGACCACCTCACGCACAACGTGCACCGCGGCCGCATGGCCGAGTGGTCGGGCTTTTACGAGCGCCTGTTCAACTTCCGTGAGGTGCGTTACTTCGACATCGAAGGCCAGGCCACCGGCGTCAAGAGCAAGGCCATGACCAGCCCCTGCGGCAAGATCCGCATCCCGATCAACGAGGAAGGCAATGAAAAAGCCGGCCAGATCCAGGAGTACCTGGACCGCTACCAGGGTGAAGGCATCCAGCACATTGCGATGGGCTCGGACAACCTGTACGCCACGGTGGATGCGCTGCAGCTGAGCGGCATCAAGCTGCTCAACACCAGCGAGACCTACTACGAGCTGCTCGACAAACGCATTCCGGGCCACGGCGAAAACGTAGCCGAGCTGAGAGCGCGCAACATCCTGGTGGACGGCACGCCCGGCGAGCTGCTGCTGCAGATCTTCAGCGAAAACCAGCTCGGCCCGATCTTCTTCGAGTTCATCCAGCGCAAGGGCAACCAGGGTTTTGGCGAAGGCAACTTCAAGGCGCTGTTTGAAACCATGGAGCTGGACCAGATGCGCCGCGGCGTGCTGCAGACAGCCTGACAACCACCATGTCACACGCAGCGATCAGCGGTGACGCAGCCCGCGCCGAGAAGGGCCGCCCCGAGCAAGCGACGGCCCCCTCGGGGGGCAGCGAACCACACGCAGTGGGGAGCGTGGGGGCTGCTCCACCGGTTGTTTACGGCGCCAGCGAGCGCCCGCCGCGCGGCGATTACACGCGCGCCGGCGCAGACTACACCTGCCCGCAAAACTACGCGGCTTACACGGCAGCCGACCACGACACCTACCGGCGCCTGTACGCGCGCCAGGCCGCGCTGCTGCCGGGCCTGGCCTGCGACGAATTCATTGCTGCCCTGCCCTCGCTGGGTGCCAGCGACCACATTCCTCGTTTTGAGGACATCAACCAGCGCCTGCGCCAAGCCACCGGTTGGGAAATTGTCACGGTGCCCGGGCTGATCCCCGAGGTGCCCTTCTTCACGCTGCTGGCGAATCGCAAGTTTCCGGTGACCGACTGGATACGCAAGCCGGAAGAGTTCGACTACATCGTCGAGCCCGACGTCTTTCATGACCTGTTCGGCCATGTGCCGCTGCTGTTCAACCCCATTTTTGCCGACCACATGCAGGAATACGGCAAGGGCGGGCTCAAGGCGCACGGCCTGGGCGCCTGCGAACAACTGAGCCGGCTCTACTGGTACACCGTCGAGTTCGGCCTGATCCAGCAGAAAGGCGGCCTGCGCGCCTACGGTGCCGGCATCCTGAGTTCATCCGGCGAGCTGCAGCATGCGGTCCAAAGCCCAGAACCGCAGCGCCTGCCGCTGGACATTGAACGCGTGATGCGCACCCGCTACAAGATCGACAGCTACCAGCAGACCTACTTCGTCATCAACAGTTTCCAGGAGCTATTCGACAAAACCGCGCCGGATTTCACATCCATCTACCAGCGCCTCCAGGGCTTGCCCGACATCGCCACCGGAGCAAGGCCGGCTGAAGAAGAAGAAATCGTTCAACACTGAAACAACATCGCGGGGCGCAACAGGGGCGCCACAGCCATTGAATGGACGGCGGGACGGTTTCCTCCTACAAAATGAGGAGGTAAAATTTTGTTACACCGTCTACGATGAGGCTCCCGTTGATTGAACTACCTGCCAACATGACAAGAAGCACGAAAGTGTTGCTGGTCATGGACGTGGTGGAGTCGGTCAGGATCATGGAGCAGGACCAGGATGGCTTTGTACGGCGGTGGCAACAACTCGTGGAAGAAGCGGAGCAGAACGTGCTGCCGCTGCATGGCGGCCGCATCGTCAAAAGCCTGGGTGATGGCCTGATGCTCGAATTTTCCAACGCCCAAAGTTGCGTCAAAGCCGCCTTTGCCCTGCACAGTTTCACGCGGCAGGCCAATAGCGGCTTGCGGCCCGAGCATCAGATGCACCTGCGCATGGGCGGCCACCTCGCCAGCTTCGTGACCGACCAGCACGACATCTACGGCACCGACGTCAACCTGACCTCGCGCGTGAGCACGCTGGCCGGACCGGGGGAAATGGTGGTTTCCTCCGAGCTACGCGATGAACTCGCAGTCGGACTGGACGCCGACGTCGAAGACTTGGGTGACTGCCATCTCAAGCATGTTGAAAAGCCAGTGCGCGCCTATCGGGTCGGCCCTGTTGGCCACGCGCCCATTATTCCCGCACCCCATGCGTTGCCGCCCGACTTCCGACCGACCATCGCGGTCATCCCATTCGAAGCACGCAGCAACGAGCCAGAACATTTCGTTATCGGAGAACTCATTGCCGATGGAGTCATCGCGCAACTTTCGCGCAGCCCCGATATCCGCGTCATCTCTCGTCTGTCTACCACTGCGTTCAGAGGACGGGCCAGCGTCATGCAGGATGTGGAATCGCGATTGGGCGCTTCGTTTGTTCTGTCTGGTAGCTACATCGCTAGCGGCGGCAAGATTCTGATCATTGCCGAGTTAGCAGATGCGCGGACTACTCAAATCGTCTGGGCTGAACGTGTGTCCGGCGATACGGACGACTTGCTACAAGCCCAAAGTGAGTTACTTAACAGCTTGGCAGCGTCAACATCTCGCGCACTGATCGATGCTGAAATCCAGCAGTCTTTGGTGCAACCCATGCCACGGCTGGATAGCAGCTCGTTGCTGCTCGGTGGAATTTCGATGATGCACCGGTCCTCGGTCCGCGACTTCGACCGCAGCCGGCAGGCCCTTGATGCCCTGATAGAGAGGCATGGTCGAATAGCTACTCCGCGCGCCTGGCTGGCCAAGTGGTACATCATGCGCATCATCCGGGGGTTAAGCGATTCTCCGCACCGCGACACTCAGCTCGCCCTTGAGCAGACGAAGAAAGCCCTCGATAGCGAACCGGAAAATGCGTTGACGCTGGCAGTAGAAGGTTATGCGCATTGCCAACTTCTAGGTAATGTCGAGGAAACGAATTCTAGGTTGGCTCGCGCTATTCAAGCAAATCCAAACGAACCAATGGCTTGGTTATTCAAGAGCGTAGCTTCTTCTATGTGGGGTTCAGCACCAGACTCTGTGAATGAAGCGGAGTATGCGCGTGCACTTTCGCCGATAGACCCATTGGGGTACTACTTTGATCTGCTCACGGCTGCTGCGCTGTTAGCAGACAACGCACATGAACGTGCTATCGACTATGCGAAAAGGTCATTGAAATTGAATAGACATCACTCACCAACGCTACGCGTCCTATTGACGGCGCAGACGGAAGTTGGCCTCCTCGCGGAGGCAGGAGATACCTTGCGAGCACTACATAAAGAAGAGCCGCACCTGACTGTCTCCGCATATTTGTCAATGGGTAGCTCTAGCAGCGTGACGCGTCAACGTTGTGCTGCCGCGCTTCGCAAACTTGGCTTACCTGAAGAGTAATACCTCGATTCAACATGAAGAAAGAGAGAGAGAAATGAGTGCTTATGGTGGCGGATTCGGTGGCGGGTTTGGTGGCGGGTTCGGCGGGGG
>NZ_NBZV01000042.1 GCF_002379095.1 Polaromonas sp. AER18D-145 | reverse complement strand
GGGCGGCGGGTGTGAGTGGGTCGGGTGCGTTCATGGGGAGGGTTTCCTGGGCGGTGCGGCAGACAATGCGCTGAGCATCAAGTTTAAGACAAGGCGCTTTTCCGCTTCGGGGTCGAACAGGTGGGCGCGCTCGCTGCATTGTTTTTCGAGCAGGGCCAGAAAACCTGCATCGGTGGCGCAGCGCAGCAGGAGCACTGCCAGCGCAGCGTCGTCACCGACGGGAAAATAGCCCGCATAACCGGCGCCCAGCATGCCGATGTTGCCGTTGATTTTTGACGCCAGCACGGGGGTGCCGGACTGGACGGCCTGCAAGATGACCTGGGCGCCGCCTTCCATGCGCGAGCTGTTGACCAGCACGTGCGCCTGTTTGATGTGCTGGCGGGTTGTTGCCTGGGGCAGGCCGCCCAGCCAGCGGTAGCCGGGGATGGATGTCTGCGCTGTCTGCACGGCCAGCGCGAGATCCGGTGTGAGTGCGTCCCCGATATGGTCAAACAGCAGGCGTACCGGCGGGCTTGCGGTTCCCGGGGCCAGCCGCGCTGCCGCCCGTATCCAGGTCAGCGGGTCTTTTTCCTCCCGCAGGTGGCCGACCATCAGGGCGCGAAAGTGCCGCACCGGTTTGACGGCAGGCTTCAAGGCGCGGGCCGACTGGTAAATCACGCGGGCCTTGTGGCGCATGGCGGCGGGCAGCGCCTGCAGGCCGGCCTCCTGCAGCACCACCAGATGTGTGGCCAGCGCCAGCGATTGCTGCGCGCTGGTGTTCGCAAGGATGTCGCGGTACAGGTCGGTGCCCGTCAAAATGAGAATCAGCGGTTTGCCGGGGCACTGCCGCGCCCAGGCTGCGATGGAAGGCGCAGAGCGGCGTGCATGCAGCGCGATCAGGGCATCGGCCTCGGCCTCCGCCGAAGGGGGCGGTTCCGGCCACTGCGCCCGCAGGAGGGTGGCACAGTGGCCCGCCAGGCATTGCGCCCAGCGCCGGGTGGTGTGCCAGTTGCCGTTGTTGGCATCGGCCAGGGCCGGGCTGACCAGCACCACGGTTTTTGTTTCGGACACGTTGCCCATGGACCACCTTGTTTCGCGAGCCGGAGAGCTCCTCTCGCAGCAAGGTTAACAGGCCTCAGGCCGGCCCGCCTTCGGCATCCCTGTCCGCCGTGAGTTCGCCCTTCTTTGCGTCGTAGACAAACTGTTTCCTGGCAAGCGCAGGCTGGTAGTTGAGCATGTCGATCAAGAAGCTCAGGGCGCCGAGGTTGTTGCCGAGGCAGTCAAACGTCCCGGCCGCGAGAAGCTGCTGTCCGTCGACATCGGCGTGCAGCATCTGGTCGACGAGTTCGCGCATGTGCACCACCGCCAGCGCGGCCTGGTCCAGCCCCAGCAGGGCCAACACGCCGCGCATCTGCCCCAGTTGCCCGGGCACCGCGCTCAACACCGTCTTGTCCTGGGGCGCACGGGAAAAATTGTCCAGCGATTTTTCCAGATCACCGAGCGTCACCCGCAGTTCAACCACCAGGGTCGCCATGGTTTGTTTGTCGCTGACCCGCCGGTAAAGCTCTTCCATCCAGGGCTCCAGCAGTTGTGACGGCCCACCGGCCTGGGCCGCGGCTAGCCGTTCGGCGAGCCGGGCGGTGCGGGCGGTCAGTTGGGGGTCACTGGGGTCGAGATCGTCAAAAGCGACTTCGAGGTACAACACGGCCGTCGCCACTTCCAGCGCCAGTTCGGGGCCGGGCACCTGGCCCGAGCGTGCGGTCGTCTCGATCACCCGCGCCAGCACGCGCGCCAGCGGCTCGCTGGGCGGGTGCATCTTGACCAGGGAGTCCGTGACCAGGCTGAACTGGTCGTTCATGGTCTTGAACCGGGTGAGGTCGCCCGAGCTCACCCATGACCAGGTGTCCTTGGCCGAACTGATCCGCTTGCGGGCCTGGGCGATCAGCGCCGGGGCGAAGCGCCCGAACTGGATGGCCTCGTAGTCGATGGGCTGGAAGCGGTCCAGGCCATAACTTGCACGGACCGCCGACAGCACCGGGGCATCCGTGGTGTTCTTGGGCACCGCCTGGGTGCAGAGAAAGAGCAAATCCTGCGCCAACCTTTCCGACGCACGGGCGTTGCCCCGCGCCAGGGCCGCATACTGCAGCAGGATGCGCAAAATGGCCCTTTTGGCATACACATCCACTTTCAGCAGGCCTTGTGCGAGGGCTTCAAAAAAGCCGGCAGCCAGTTTCCAGAAGGCCCTGGGTTCACTGTCCGTTTCCGCCTGCGCGAAGCCCAGGCACATGTCGCACAGGTGTTGGGCCGCCTCGGGATGGCTGCTCCGGACGAGTTTCAGTGTCGACCGGTCCAGCAGTTCCCGGCTGGCGTCGCCGTAGGCCAGGGGATGGGCGCCGGACGCCAGCTCCGCCTCAATCCAGTGCCACTCAAAGGCCCAGAGGTCGGCCGGATGGATGCGGTCCGCGCCGATCAGGCCCTGGACATCCCGGTATTGGGGGAACAGCGACACGGCCGAAGCTGGTTTGCCCGCCAACACATCCTCGAGGTAAGCGGTCAGGGCAAAACCGGCCAGTTCGACCTTGTTGACGGCCTCCGGGGTGCATTGACCGGGTGTCTGGACAAACTTCTGCACCGCGGCCTCCATCGCCCGCAGCACCAGTGCCGGCGCACTCAAGCCGACCATCTCCAGCGCGCCCACCGCCTGATGCAGCTGCTGGCGGGCGATGCGCAACTGGCTTGCATCAAGCGCGGCAAGCTCAGCGTCCTGCGCCACTTCGGCTTCCCGTACAAAACGTTTCAGCGCCTTGCTCGAACTGTCCAGTGATTTTCCGAGTTCGTCCAGGACCCAGGCCAGTGGACTCATGTCCACGATGCTCAGGTCGAGATCTTCGGGGGAGGCATTCAGCTCGTTGGATGGCATAAATGGCGGACCGGTTGATGGATCTGATTCACACGCGAAGGCAAAGGAGGAACCCGGCAAGCGGCCTTGCCTTGATAGAAAAACCATCGAAGTCTATCCCGACTGTGCCGAACCGGTGATGGGCGGGGTGACGACCGGTCGGAAAAAGCGCTTGACTGGTGGAGGCCAGGGCCTCTCCGGCCGGATTTTCACCGGCGGCGCAGGCCGCTCGCCGCTGTCCCGGGCAGTCGCAGGTCTGCTATTCTGGGTTCCCCCATGCGCGGTGCGCCGCTTGCCAGGGTTGGCATGCTGCAGCCGGCTTACCAGGACGACGGTTTTGGCTTCAGATCCGCTACCCCCTTCATCACCCCATTTGTCTGCTGCCCACGCAGCCGGCCTGATTGACTCGCCCTTGATGCGCAGCGCCGGACGGGATGCCCTGTCGCTGGCCCTGATGGATGCGCGCAACCATACCTTGCACCTGTTTGGCCAGTACCAGCAGGCGCTGGAGTCCGTCAATTTTGCGGTGCCCGAGTTGACGGTCCTCAATCCTCCGCTGTGGGAGCTCGGGCATATCGGCTGGTTTCAGGAGTGGTGGATCGGGCGCAACATGCAGCGCGCCCGGGGTGACCGCTGCGAGCCCGCGCATGCGCGGCTGGCCTCCATCGAACCGGGCGCCGACCGCTGGTGGGACTCGGCCAACGTGCCGCACCACCAGCGCTGGACACTGGATCTTCCCCCGGTCGCGAGTTGCCGTGCCTATTTGCTCGACACGCTGGAAAGCACGCTGGAGCTGCTGGAGAAAACCGGGGAGGACGATGATGCGCTCTATTTTTTCCGCCTCTGCCTGTTCCACGAGGACATGCATGGCGAAGCCCTGAGCTACACCGCGCAGACATTGAGCCTGGGCCTGGACAAGGCGCTGCTGCAGGCCTTCATGCCACTCACCATGACCCTGCGCGAGCCCTTGCTGGTGCCGGCCACCGTCTGGACGCTCGGCAGCGCCGCGGCGCCGGGATTCGTGTTCGACAACGAGCTGGCCCAGCACACGGTCAGCGTGCCCGAGTTCGAGATCGACGCCCAGCCGGTGAGTTGGGCGCAGTTCGTCGAATTTGTCGATGACGGCGGCTACGACCAGCCCGAGTTCTGGCAGAGCGAAGGCTGGGACTGGCTGCAGGCCACGGCGACCCGTGAAGGACGGCGCGGCCCGCGTTATGTCGAGCAGATCGGTGTGGCCAGCGGCGCGGTGATGCAGACCCGCTTTGGCAAGCCGATGCGCATGCTGGCCAACCAGCCGGCCATGCACATGAGCTGGTGGGAAGCCGACGCCTGGTGCCGCTGGGCCGGGCGCCGCCTGCCGGCCGAGGTCGAATGGGAAGTGGCGGCGCACACGGCCGCGCGGCGCGGGTTTCGCTGGGGTGATGTGTGGGAGTGGATGGGCAGCACCTTCCGGCCCTACCCGGGTTTTGTGCCCGGCCCCTATGCCGATTATTCGCAGCCCTGGTTCGGCACGCACAAGGTGCTGCGCGGCGGTTCTTTTGCGACCCGCGCCCGCATGAAATCCCCGAAGTACCGTAACTTCTACCGGCCCGAGCGGGACGATATCTTCTGTGGGTTTCGGTCCTGCGCCTTGTAGTGCTATATGTTTGATAGCTGTCGGCGCTTTCTGGGTAAGGGCTGGAGGCGTATTTCTTGTTGAATCCGGCATCACGCTGCGCTTGTGGCTTGCTACTGGCAGTAGGAGCGACTCCCCACTCCCACTCCCACCCCTAACCCCTCCCTCGCCCCGCTGGGCGATGGAGGGGGACTTCATTTGGCCGTGTGTGCTGCGTCCGCGTGCATGAATGACAGTCTGTTGAGTCCGACCTGACGCGCTTCGCGCGTCAGGTCTCCCCGCATCCGCATTGGATTTCTCTTCCTCCACCCGTCGGGCTGGGCCGAGGAGCGCAGGCAAAAGCGGATCAGGGATCGCGATTGTCTGAGGCGAAGCCGAGTTCGAGCGAGACCCCGCTTTTGTCGAGCACCGCAGGGTGCCCGTAGCGAAGCGAAGGGTCCCAGACCATCGGGTCGCCTTTCTTTTCCTTAGGTTTCTTTGGCGAAGCAAAGAAAAGTAAGTCGCCCGCCGGGGCGAGACCCGGCTTGTTGGCGTCCCTCCACGTTGGAGGTGCCTCAGTGATTGCTATGAATTAAATAGCATTCTAAGCCCGACCATCAAGGGATGGAGCCAAAAATCACCCTCAAGAGTGGGAAGTCTTGGCTTTCCGGTAATTCCACCAAGGCAACATCGCCCGCAGCGACAGCACCTTGCCGCTCTGCGCATGGTCGCCGCTGTAGCCGGGCAGTCCGGCCAGCGTCGTCTGCCAGTCGCTGCTCTGCAACTCCCTGAGCAGGGCCTGTACCTGTGGCTGCGGCAGTTCGGACTTCAGGCAGACCAGGTGGTAACGCTCCTGGACCAGCGGCACAAAACCGAGGTCTTTTTCGCGCGCTGCGGCCTCGATGCCCAGGCCGGCATCGGCGGCGCCGCTGGCGATGGCCTGCGCGACCGCGCCGTGGGAGGGCTCCTGCGTGTTGTAGCCTTCAATGCCGTCCGCGTTCAGGCCGGCCTGCGCCAGCAGCTCGTCGAGCAGCACCCGCGTGCCGGTACCCACTGCGCGGTTGACATAACGGATGCCCGGCCGTTTCAAATCGGCGATGCCGTTGATGGCCAGTGGGTTGTTCTTCGCCACCATCAGGCCCTGCTGGCGATGCGCGAAACCGATCAGCTTGTGCTGGCCGGGCTTGAGCAGGCTGCGGTAAGTCAGCGCCGCCACCGACTTGCTGTCTGGCTGCTCCAGGGTGTGAAAGCCGGCCATCATGCAACGACCGGCGTTGAGCGCCGCAATCGCGTCCACGCTGCCCATGAAACGGATGTCCAGGTGCAGGCCGCGCGCACTGGTCTGTTCGCGCAGTGCGCTCAGTGCGGTGTCGTGGCTGGCATACAGCGTGAGCACGTGGGCCTCATCATCAAAGGCGGTGGAGAAGGCCCGTTCGATGTCGCCGCGCAGCGCTTCGATCTGCGGCGCCAGCCTGGCCTGGGCCTGGCGCTCGGCCCACAGCAGCTTTTCACCAAACTCGGTGAGCTGGGCGCGTTGACCCTTGTCCCAGACGATCAGCGGCCGCTCCAATGTCAGCTCCCACTTCTTCAGCGCCCCCCAGACATGGCGGTAGGACAGATCGAGGGCGCGCGCGGCGTTCGAAATGGAGCCCTGTTCACGCACGGCATGCAGCAGGTCCATCAGCGGATTGCGGATCAGCGTGCCCTTGCTGCGCTCGGGCGTCAGCAGGTAGGAAAGTTCGACTTTGTGCATGGGGTGGCAGGAAGGTGTGCTGATTATGGGCGCAAGGCCGGGCGCGTCTTCCTTATGCAATCGGCTTCATAGCTCGTGATTCCCGATGGTGACCCGCGGCCATCGCTTCTACGATAAGGTCACAACTTTTCTTTTGCATGAACACTTTCTCGGACAGCGTCGGCACGGCGTTCTCGCTCATCGTTTCCCTGGATCCCCTGCTGGCGAGCATCGTGCTCCGGTCGCTGGCTGTCAGCGCCTGTGCCTGTGCGATCGCCTGCAGCGCCGGGCTGCTGCTCGGCGCTTGGCTGGGCGTCGCGCGTTTTCGCGGCCGCGGCATCGTCCTGACCGTGCTCAACACGTTGCTGGCCCTGCCGTCGGTGGTGGTCGGGCTGGTGGTGTACCTGCTGCTGTCGCGGTCCGGCCCGCTGGGCTTTCTCGGCTGGCTGTTTTCGTTTCAGGCCATGGTGCTGGCGCAGGCCGTGCTGGTGCTGCCGGTGGTGACGGCGCTGGTGCGCCAGACCATCGAAGATGCCGACCGCCTGCATGGCGAGCAGTTCGAGTCGCTAGGCGCGGGCAAGGGCATGCGCAGCCTGCTGCTGCTGTGGGACGAGCGTTATGCGCTGCTGACCGTGCTGATTGCCTCCTTCGGCCGCGCCATCTCGGAGGTCGGCGCGGTGATGGTGGTGGGCGGCAACATCGACGGCTTCACGCGCGTCATGACCACCGCGATTGCGCTGGAGACCAGCAAGGGCGACCTGCCGCTGGCCCTGGCGCTGGGCCTGCTGCTGCTGGCCGTGGTGCTGCTGCTCAACGTGCTGATCGCGCTGCTGCGGCGCTGGCGCGAGCGCCTCGATGACGGCCTGCCCGAGACGGCCCAGCTGCTGGTGCCCGAGACCGGCGCCGTCAAATCATGAGCGCGCTGTTCGAACTCAAAGCGGTGGACGTGCACTTCGGCCAGACCCGCGCGCTGGCCGGGTGCGCGCTCAGCATTCACGCCGGTGAACGGGTGGCCCTGGTGGGTGCCAACGGCAGCGGCAAAAGCACGCTGCTCAGAACCCTGCATGGACTGGTCCGGCCGACGCGCGGCACGCTGTCTTCAGACGCATCGGCGCGCCAGGCCATGTTGTTCCAGCGGCCCTACATGCTGCGTGCCAGTGCCCTGAACAACGTGGCGCTGGGCCTGTGGCTCAAGGCCGTGCCCTGGAAAAACGCCCAGACCCAGGCGCTGCAGGCGCTCGCGCGTGTCGGGCTGGCGGGCGTTGCCCACCGCAATGCCAAGGCCCTGTCAGGCGGGCAGCAGCAGCGACTGGCGCTGGCGCGCGCCTGGGCCTTGCAGCCCCAGGTCCTGCTGCTCGACGAGCCCACCGCCAGCCTGGACCCTGGCGCCAAACGCGACGTGGAGGCGCTGATGACCGAGTTTTCCGATGCCGGCATGACGCTGGTGTTCAGCAGCCACAACCTGGGTCAGGTCAAACGCCTGGCCAGCCGCGTGATCTACCTCGAGCACGGTCGCCTGCTGGCCGACCGGCCCACCCATGATTTTTTCAACGGTCCCTTGCCGCTGGAAGCCGAGATGTTTGTCAAAGGAGAACTTGTATGAATCCCACCCCCGCCCTGTCCCGGATGTTCAAGTGTTTTCGGGCCGTGGCCTTTGTCTCTATTGCGCTGGCAGCTACTGTTTCCATAGCGCAGCAAAACACCATCGTGATGGCCTCGACGACCTCGACCGAGCAGTCGGGCCTGTTCGGCACGCTGCTGCCGGCTTTCAAGCAGGCCAGCGGCATCGACGTCAAGGTGGTGGCCCTGGGCACCGGCCAGGCCATCGACATGGGCCGCCGCGGCGATGCCGACGTGCTGTTTGTGCACGACCAGGCGGCCGAGGAAAAAGTTGTTGCCGAGGGTTATGCGATCAAACGCTACCCGGTGATGTACAACGACTTCGTGCTGATCGGCCCGGCCGCCGACCCGGCAAAAACCAGGGGCAAGGACATTGTCGAAGCCCTGAAAAAAATCAGCGCGACCAACGCGAGTTTCGTCTCGCGCGGTGACAAGAGCGGCACCCATGCCGCCGAGTTGCGTTACTGGAAAAATGCCGGCGTCGACAACCCGCAGTTTGCCGGCTACAAGGCCTGCGGCTGCGGGATGGGCCCGGCGCTGAACATCGCCGCCAGCGCGGGCGCCTACGTGATGGCGGACCGCGGCACCTGGCTGGCGTTCAAGAACCGCGCGGATCTGGCGGTGCTGGTGGAAGGTGATACACGCCTGTTCAACCAGTACGGCGTGATGGTGGTCAACCCCGCCAAACACCCGAAAGTCAAGGTGGCCGAGGCGCAGAAATTCGTGGACTGGGTGATTTCGCCGGCCGGCCAGGCGGCGATTGCCAGCTACAAGATAGGCGGGGAGCAGCTGTTCTTTCCAAACGCCGCGCGCCAGTAAGCGGACGTCGGGAGGCGATGCCGGACTCTCCCCTTCAAGCAGGGGCCGCGGAACCGGCTTTGCCGGGCCGCAGGCGCAGCGGCCTCCTCGGGGGCATCCTTCGACAGGCTCAGGACGATCGGATCAGAAGTGTGCGTCTCGAAGAATTTCCCATTCAAGCAGGGGCCGCGGAACCGGCTTAGCCGGGCCGCAGGCGCAGCGCCCCCCCCGGGGGGCAGAGAGCTACACGCAGTGAGCGAACGTGGGGGCCCTATTTCAGCGGAGCACGCCCAGCGCAAACGGCAGGCTGAACATGCCGAGCAGGGTCGACAAGGTGACCAGGCCCGCCACGTAGGCGCCGTCGTAGCCCATGCGCGCCGCCAGCACGTAACAACTCGAGGCGGTGGGCAGGGCCGAAAACGCCAGCAGCACGGTGGTCTGCACCGGCGACAGGCGAAACACCCAGGACAGACCCAGCGCAAGCAGCGGAATCAGCAGGTGGCGGATGGCCAGCAGCGCCACCGCCAGGGTTTTGGCTTTGGCCAGCTGGCCGAACTGCATGCCGGCGCCGGCAGCCATCAGGCCCAGCGCCAGCGAGGCCGCACCAATGCGGGTCACGGTGGGCTCCAGCCAGACCGGGATCTGGAAACCCGCGAGGTTGGCGGCCAGGCCGGTGGCGGTGGCGATGATCAGCGGGTTGCGCACCAGCGCACCGAGGAAACCGCTGTTGGCGTGGCGCGCCATCGGCCAGACCGCGCCGACATTGAACAGCGGCACGCAGACGCCGATCAGCACGGCAATCAGGAGCAGGCCTTCGGCACCGGCCAGCCGTTCGGCCAGCGCCAGCCCGATGAAGGAGTTGAAGCGGAAAGCCACCTGCGCGCTGGCCGCGTGCTCCCGCCGGTCAATGTGCGACCCCAGCCAGGGCAGGTGCGGCAGCGAGTAAGCCAGCGCAATGCCGAGCACCCCCATGCTGAGGCCGGCCGCAATCAGGCTGGAGGCCGCGCCCAGGTCCAGCGGGCTTTTGACGATGGACTGGAACAGCAGGACCGGAAACAGGAAGTAATACACCAGGCTTTCCACCTGCTGCCACACCGTGCGGTTGAGGGCGGTGTAACGGCACACCAGGTAGCCGCAGAGAATCAGGGAGAAGTCCGGGAACAGAAGTTGGGCGTAATTCACCCCGGCAAGAATAACCGCAATAGGCGCAAAGCCTAGGGATTGCCCTTATGCGTATTCCACAACAAGGTGGCACGGTGCTTGCGTTTACGATAGAGGTTGTTCACTTTCTATCGCAAGGAAAATCGTTATGCAACGTCGCTATCTGCTCACCCTTTCTGCACTGACGCTGGCCACGGCCGCGGCAGGTTCTGCCCTGGCCCAGTCCTACCCGAACAAGGTCGTCAAGCTGCAGGTGCCTTTTGCACCGGGCGGCACCACCGACATCGTCGCGCGCGTGATCGCCGAGCCGCTGGGCAAGGCCCTGGGGCAAAGCGTGATCGTCGAGAACAAGGCCGGTGGCGGCGGCGTGGTCGGCGCCCTGGAAACCGTGCGTTCCGTGCCGGACGGCTATTCGCTGGGCATGGCGACGGTGTCCACCACGGCGGCCAACCCGGCCATCAACACCAAGATTCCGTACAACCCGCTGACGGACTTCACGCCCATCATCAACATTGCGGCCACGCCCAACATCATCGCGGTGCACCCGAGCTTTCCGGCGCGCAACTACAAGGAGTTCATTGCCGAGATCAAGAAGAACCCCGGCAAGTACTCCTACGCCTCGTCCGGCACCGGCGGCATCGGCCACCTGCAGACCGAGCTGTTCAAAAGCCTGAGCGGTGCCTTCATCACGCACATTCCCTACCGCGGCGCGGGCCCGGCCCTGAACGACACGGTGGCCGGCCAGGTGCAGATCATTTTCGACAACATCCCCTCGGCACTGCCCTTCATCCAGCAAAAACGCCTGATCCCGATCGTGGTGGCCGCGCCGCAGCGTCTGGCGGTCCTGCCGGATGTGCCGACCTTCAAGGAAGTCGGCCTCGAGCCGGTCAACCGAATGGCGTATTACGGCATTCTCGGCCCCAAAGGCCTGCCGAAAGAGGTGGTCGACAAGGTCAGCGCCGCCACGCTCAAGGCCCTGCAGGACCCGGCGGTGCGCAAGCGCATCGAGGACACCGGCTCCATCATCGTCGGCAACACGCCGGAGCAGTTCACGGCCCAGATCAAGGCCGAGTACGAGGTCTACAAAAAAGTGGTGACCACCTCCAAGCTGTCGCTCGACTAAGTGCCGGCCAGGCGGTTTGACCGCCTTGTCCACGTTTCCTGTCAGCCCCGCCGGCCCCGAGCTTGCGGGGCTCTTTTTTTTGCAGGGGGCTGTCTGGTCAGTTTGTTATCGTTGCGCTTATGAATCCCCAGAGCCAGTCCAGCATTGATGCCTTTGTCGACGCCATGTGGCTGGAAGACGGCTTGTCCAAAAACACGCTGGCCGCCTATCGGCGCGACCTGTCGCTGTACGCGCTGTGGCTGGGGGCGAAAGAGCAGGGCGGGCGCAAGCTCGACGACAGCGCCGAGAGCGACCTGAACGCCTATTTTTCGGCCAGGCACGCCAGCACCCGGGCGACCTCCGCGAACCGGCGGCTGACGGTGTTCAAGCGCTACTTCCGCTGGGCTCTGCGCGAGCGTCTGATCAACGCCGACCCCACCCTCAAACTGCAGTCGGCCAAACAGGCCCTGCGTGTGCCCAAACTCATGTCGGAAGCCCAGGTCGAGTTGCTGCTGGCCGCGCCCGACAGCGACACGCCGCTGGGCCTGCGCGACCGCGCCATGCTGGAGCTGATGTACGCCAGCGGCCTGCGGGTGAGCGAGCTGGTGGGACTCAAGACCTTCCATGTCGGCATGAACGAGGGCGTGCTGCGCGTCATGGGCAAGGGCAGCAAGGAGCGCCTGGTGCCCTTCGGCCAGGTTGCGCGGCAGGCGATCGAGCACTACCTTGCCGAAGCGCGCCCCGCGATCCTGGGCGGGCAGCAGACCGACGACCTGTTTGTCACCGGCCGCGGCAGCGGCATGAGCCGCGTGATGTTCTGGATGCTGGTCAAGAAACATGCGCTGCGGGCGGGCATCACCTCACCGCTGTCGCCGCACACCTTGCGCCATGCCTTTGCCACCCACCTGCTCAACCACGGCGCTGACCTGCGTGCGGTGCAGATGCTGCTGGGCCACGCCGACATCTCCACCACCACCATCTACACCCATGTGGCGCGCGAACGGCTGAAGGCGCTGCACGCGCACCACCACCCCCGAGGATAGGCCCCCACGGTCGCTCACTGCGAGCCTGCGGCAACTCCCTGCCCCATGCATGGAGAAAGGGGCCGCTGCGCCTGCGGCCCGGCGAAGCCGGTTCCGCGGCCCTGCTGGTAAAGAGAGCCCACGTCGGTGGCTACGAACCAATCATCCTGAGTCTGTCGCAAAATACGGCAACGTTCACCTCAGGAAAATTCATGTCATTGACCTCACCGCGCCGCCGACTGCTGGCCCTGCCTGTGCTTGCGCTGTGCGCCGCCGCGCTGCCTTCGTTTTCAATCGCCCAGGCCGCCTGGCCGGCGCGCCCCATCCGCATCGTGGTGGCTTATCCGCCGGGCGGCCTGAGCGACAACATCGCGCGGGCGCTGGCCGACAAGCTGGCCGTGCAGCTGGGCACACCGGTGGTGGTGGAAAACCGGGCCGGTGCGGGTGGCAGCATCGGCATGGACGTCGTGGCCAAGGCCGCGCCGGACGGCTACACCATCGGCTTTTCCTCGATCAGCCCGCTGGCGCTGAACCCGCATCTGGGCAAGCTGCCCTATGACCCGGCCCGGGACATTGCCCCGGTGGCCAGCGTGATGTATTCGCCGGTGGTGCTGCTGGCCACCTCTGCTTTTGAAGGCAAGGACTTCAAGGACCTGCTGGCGGCGGCGAAAGCCAGACCCGGCAGCATCCGCTGGTCCACCTCGGGGCTTGCCACGGTGGGCCACATCGTGCTCGAGCAGGTCCAGAACGGTGCCAAAGTGGAGATCACCCATATCCCCTACAAAGGCGGCGGCCAGCAACTGACCGACGCCCTGAGCGGACAGTTTGAAGTGATCACCACCAACCTCAGCGGCGCGGTGATGCCGCACATCCAGTCGGGCAAGCTGCGTCCGCTGGCGCTGGGTGCACCGGCGCGGGTGGAGGCCCTGCCGCAGGTGCCGACCTTTGCCGAGCTCGGTTTTGCGCCGGCCAACCTGAGCTCGCTGTTCGGCGTGTTTGCACCCGGAAAAACACCCGAGGCCGTGCTGGCGCGCCTGAACACCGAAATCAATCTGGCCCTGAAGACGCCCGAGTTGCGCAAGCGCCTGCTGGGCGCCGACAACGTGCCGACGGGCGGCAGCGCCGCCGAGTTCGGGCGGCAGATTGCGCAGGAGTCGGACAACAACGCCCGCATCATCAAGGCGGCGCAGATCAAGGGCGACTGACACGCGGGGCGCAGCATGCTATGAATTCAATAGCTGTTTGCGCCCGTTGCATAAGGGCTGGAGGGCGATTTTATTGATGATTGCCGGGAGAGGCGACCGGTTCAGTCCGGCGTACTGCCCGCGCCGGCCGGCGGCGCATACATGTAGTCGCGCCTGAACGGGTAACGGCTTTGCGCACCCTTGCCGGTATTGCCGGCGTTGCCGGACGCGCCCTCGGCGGGCCGGGTGGCCAGCATCTGGTGCAGCGAGAGCCAGCCCTGCTCGAAACCCATGGCGCTGCCGGCCAGGTAGAGGCGGTAGGCGCGCAGGATTTTTTCGCCGCGCTCGCTGCCGCCGCTGCCCGTGGCCAGCACCTGCTGCGCGGCCTCCAGCCGGGCTTCCAGCGCATCGGACCAGTCCCACAACGTGCGCGCATAGTGGGGCCGCAGGTTTTCCGTATCGACCATCTCCAGCCCGCCGCGCGCCATGTGGTTGAGCACGTTGCTGACATGCAGCAATTGCCCGCCGGGAAAAATGTATTTCTCGATGAAGTCGCCCATGCCCGCGCCGAGCTGGTCGTTGTCCGGCCCGCCGGCGGTGATGCCGTGGTTCATGACCAGCCCGCCCAGTGCCAGCAGGCGCCGGATCTTGCTGAAGTACGCCGTCATGTTGGGTCGGCCCACATGTTCGAACATGCCCACTGACGAAATTTTGTCGAAGGGCTGGCTTTCATCGAGCTGGCGGTAGTCGCACAGCTCCATCCGGACCCGGCCCTGCAGGCCCTTGTCCGCGATCAGGCGCTGCACATGGGCGTGCTGGTTTTTCGACAGCGTGATGCCGGTAGCCTGTACACCGTAATGTTCGGCGGCCCACAGCAGCAGGCCGCCCCAGCCCGCGCCAATGTCCAGGAAACGCTCGCCGGGCTGCAGCATGAGCTTGCGGCAGATGTGGTCGAGCTTGGCTTCCTGGGCCTGGGCCAGCGTCATGCTGTCGTCCCGGTAGTAGGCGCAGGAATAAACGCGGCGCGGGTCCAGCCACAGGGCATAGAAGTCGTCCGACACATCGTAGTGAAACTGGATTTGCTCAGCGTCTTTTTCCGGCGTATGCGCCCTGAGCGCCCGGATCTGGCGCTGCAGGGTCGTCCACCAGCCGGCGTCGATGTGGACCGGGTTGGCCGGCAGCAGGCTGACTGCCACGGCCATCACGTCGCGCATGCGGCCTTCCAGATGCAGCTTGCCCTCGACAAACTCCTCGGCCAGCGCGCCGATCTGGCCGGCGCGCAGCCGGGTCAGGCTGGACCAGTGGGAAAACAACATCTTGACCGGGGCGCCGGGCGGGCCAAGCACCTGGCCCGCGGGCAGCTGCACGGCCACCGGCGACGGCAGGCGCACGATTTGCGACTCAATCTGGGGAACGAGATGCCGGATCATTGCAAACCCTCCTCTGAGACCTGACGGTCTGAAGCAGAAATATTACTCAATCCTGCGCCAGCTTGCCGGTGTTCCGTGCACTCGCGCCGTAGGGAAAATTCCCGATTCAGTGTCAGCCGCCCCAGACCCCGGCGCATTGACATGTATCAAGCCGGCGGGCATGCGGGCATACGGGCATACGGGCCGCTGCCGTTTCCCGGTTCAGGTTCAGGTTCCCAGCCGGGCCAGTTCGGCCTCGTCGAACCCGGCGGCGCGCCGGGCGGCCAGGTTGAACGGGCCTCGCAGTGCGGGCGCTTCATACCGGGCCGCCAGCTCGGCGTAGGTGGCGACCGGGTCCAGCCCGCGCTCGCTGCACAGGTGGCGGTACCAGTGGTTGCCGATGGCGACATGGCCGATTTCGTCGCGCAGGAGGATGTCCAGAATCGCCACCGCGCGCAGGGCGGCGGGGCTGCCGACCCGGCGCAGTTTGGCCTGCATCGCGGGGGTGGCGTCCAGCCCCCGGGCTTCCAGCGTGCGCGGCACCAGCGCCATGCGCGCGAGCACGTCGCCGGCGGTTTTTTCGGTCATGTCCCACAGGCCGGTGTGGGCGGGAAAGTCGCCGTAGTCATGACCCAGGGTCTGCAGGTGCTCGCGCAGCAGGCTGAAGTGTTGCGCCTCCTCGGCGGCCACTTTGAGCCAGTCGAGGTAATAGGCCTGCGGCATCCCGTCAAAGCGCCAGGCGGCGTCGAGCGCCAGGTTGATCGCGTTGAATTCGATGTGTGTCACCGCGTGTAGCAGGGCGGCCAGGCCCTGCGGGGTGAAGGGTGAACGTTTGGGTACATCGAGGTGCGAGCGCAACTCGGGCCGCGCCGGACAGCCGGGCAGGCCGGCGGGCGCCTCAAAATGGTTTTGGAATGCTATCGAAAGAGTAGCTGCCTGCGCCCACAGGGATTGGGCCAGAAGCACTTTTTGCTGTGGATCGGGTTCCATCAGTGCGCGCAGGGCCTGCTGGCGCAGTTCGGGGGGTGCGGGTGTCGCCGTCATGGCTGGATTGTCGACGATAGCGCGCAGCATGCGGGCAGCGCCCGGCAAAGACAGGGGGCAGGCGCCTGCCTACAATTGGGGCTCTTCCCGCCGCGCCCCGCTGCGCCAGGCGGCCCCTTTTCCCGACTTCACAAAGACCCATGGCCCTCTACCAACTCGACGACCTGACCCCTGCCGTTCATGAATCCGCCTGGGTCGCCGACAACGCACAGGTCATGGGCAATGTGTCACTGGCCGAGGACAGCAGCGTCTGGTTCGGCGTGGTGATTCGCGGCGACACCGAAACCATCCGCGTGGGCAAGGGCTCCAACATCCAGGACAACAGCGTCCTGCATGCCGACATGGGCATGCCGCTTTCCATCGGCGACAACGTCACCGTGGGCCACCAGGTCATGCTGCACGGCTGCACCATTGGCGACGGTTCGCTGATCGGCATCCAGGCCGTGGTGCTCAATGGCGCAAAAATCGGCAAGAACTGCCTGGTGGGCGCCGGCTCACTGGTGACCGAAGGCAAGGAGTTTCCCGACGGCTCCATGATTCTCGGCAGCCCGGCCAAGGCCGTGCGGCAACTGACCCCCGAGCAGATCGAGGGTTTAAAAATGAGCGCGCAGCACTATGTAGACAATGCCCGGCGCTACAAGACCGGGCTCAAGAAGATCGCCTGAACCTTATCGTCACCATGACCAAACCCATTACTTCCACACTGAGAGCCTGCGCGCCGGCTTTTATTTCAGCCGGGGCCGCGGGTCCGGCTTTGCCGGCCCGCAGGCGCAGCGGCCCCCTCGGGGGGCAGGGAGCTACACGCAGTGAGCGACCGTGGGGGCTTCATGTCCGAACTGCATAAATTCATTTTCGACGGCCTGCCGGTGCGCGGCATGCTGGTGCGCCTGACGGACGCCTGGCAGGAAATCCTCAAACGCCGCGAGGCCGGCGGCGGCTACCCGCCCGAAGTCATGCAACTGCTCGGTGAGATGACGGCCGCCGGGGCGCTGATGCAAGGCAACATCAAGTTCAACGGGGCGCTGGTCCTGCAGATCTTCGGGGACGGCCCGGTCAAACTGGCCGTGGCCGAAGTGCAGCCCGACCTGAGCCTGCGCGCCACCGCCACCGTGACCGGTGAGGTGGTGCCGGGCGACAGCCTGAGCCGGCTCGTCAACGTCAACAACCAGGGCCGCTGCGCGATCACGCTGGACCCGAAAGACCGTCTGCCGGGCCAGCAGCCCTATCAGGGCGTGGTGCCGCTGTTTGGCGACCAGCATGAAAAGCTCGAAAACCTCGGCGAAGTGCTGGAGCACTACATGCTGCAAAGCGAGCAGCTCGACACCCGGCTGATTCTGGCGGCCGACGGCCAGGTCGCTGCCGGCCTGCTGATCCAGCGCCTGCCGGTGCAGGGCCAGGGCAACCTGCAGGGCGGGCAACGCGCCGACGAAGACGAAATCGGCCGCAACGAAGACTACAAACGCATCGCCATGCTGGCCGGCACGCTCAAGCGGGAGGAGTTGCTGGGCCTGGACGCCGACACCATCCTGCACCGCCTGTTCTGGGAAGAAAAAGTCACGCGTTTTGTGCCCAGCACGCCGACCTTTGCCTGCAGCTGCTCGCAGGAGCGTGTCAGCGGCATGTTGCGCAGCCTGGGCACGGCCGAGGTGGAAAGCATCATCGCCGAGCAGGGGCGCATCGACGTGGGTTGCGAGTTTTGCGGCGCGCAGTATGGTTTCGATCCGGTCGATGCGGCGCAGATTTTCACCCGCCAGGAAAGCCAGTTGCCGCCCGCGCCTACCGTGCAGTAGTTGCAATAGTTACAGGGGGTGCTGCCCTCAGCGCGGCCGGCGGGCCAGCAGGTCGCTGAGCAGGCGGCGTTCGCAGCCCGGGTCGCTGCAGGTGTCGCAGGCCCAGACCCAGGGGTTGCGCGCCTGCACACCGGCCTGGCTGCCGTCCCGCAGCCCCTGCAGCGCGTCCAGTGCATGGGCCAGGCGCTGCGGTCCCTGGCCGTAAACCACGGTGTAGGGTACCTCCGCGTTGGCAAGCGTCAGGCGCAGCTGCTGGTCGACCGCTTCCTGTGCCGCCGCGAGGCCGGCGGGTGCCGGCAGATCCAGACCCATGAGCAGGACCCGATCGAAGCCGTGCTGGCCGGACAGGCCGTCGGCGCTTGCACCCAGCACAGCCGCCAGTGGCGGGTTGTCGGCGACCAGGAATGTCGGGTGTGGGGTGGGGCGATTGTCCAGCGCCGCCAGGAGTTCGCGAGCCAGCCGGGTCTTGCCGGTACCCGCTGCGCCCAGCAGCGCGATGTGGCGCGGAGCGGGCCCGGGTTCAGGTCGGGCGGTCAAATCATGAGTCAAATCAGGTTCCAGCCCTTGCAGGTAAAGCGCCGGAAGCTATCAAAAGCAGAGCAAGAGAAGCGCGCGATGGCCGCGGTCAGGGCGTGATTTGTACAAAAATTTCATTGGGTTTGACCATGCCCAGCTCCTGGCGCGCCTTTTCTTCCACCATCTCCAGGCCTTCGCGCAGGTCCTTGACCTCGGCGGCCAGCCGTTCGTTGTCGGCGTGCGCCTGGGTGTTCCTGACGGTCTGCTCGCTGAGCCTGCGCTGCATCTCGTTGACGCTGGGAAGGCTGCCCCGGCCAATCCAGAGCTGCGCATGCACGATGACCAGCAGCGCAATCAGGAGGGCGGGGACGACGCGTGAACCCATACCTATGCTTGAGGAAAATGTTTCGCCGCCGGGCCGCCCCAAGGCGAAACGCGGCCCCCGAGGGGCTGGAGCCTGCGGCTCCGAACCTGCTTGAGCAGGTTTGGACAGGCGACAGAAGCGAAGCCTCCGGCTAGCGGCGGCCTGCAAGGCCTCGCGAACGACACGAAGTGCGCGAACGTGGGGGCCATTACCTTAAGTTGTAGAAGGCATCGCGGCCGGGGTAGATCGCGATGTCGCCCAGGTCTTCTTCGATGCGCAGCAGCTGGTTGTACTTGGCCATGCGGTCGGAGCGGCTCAGCGAGCCGGTCTTGATCTGGCCGGCGTTGGTGCCGACCGCGATGTCGGCAATCGTGCTGTCTTCGGTCTCGCCGGAGCGGTGCGAAATCACGGCGGTGTAGCCGGCGCGTTTGGCCATTTCAATCGCGGCAAAGGTCTCGGTCAGTGTGCCGATCTGGTTGATCTTGATCAGGATGGAGTTGGCAATGTGCTTGTCGATGCCTTCCTTGAGGATCTTGGTGTTGGTGACAAACAGGTCGTCGCCGACCAGCTGCACCTTCTTGCCCAAACGTTCGGTCAGGATTTTCCAGCCGTCCCAGTCGCCTTCGTGCATGCCGTCTTCGATGCTGATGATGGGGTACTTGTCGCACCAGGTGGCCAGCATGTCGGTCCACTGCTGGGCATTGAGTTGCAGGCCGCCTTCGCCTTCGAGCACATACAGGCCGTCCTTGTAGAACTCGCTGGCGGCGCAGTCCAGCGCCAGGGCGATCTGGTCGCCGGCGGTGTAGCCGGCCTTGTCGATGGCTTCCAGAATCAGCGCAATCGCCGCTTCATGGTTTTCAACGCTGGGCGCAAAGCCGCCTTCGTCGCCCACGGCGGTGCTGATGCCCCGGTCGTGCAGGATTTTCTTGAGCGCGTGGAACACTTCGGCGCCCCAGCGCAGGGCTTCGCGGAAGCTGGGCGCGCCCACCGGCACGATCATGAACTCCTGCAGGTCCAGGCTGTTGTTGGCGTGGGCGCCGCCGTTGATCACGTTCATCATGGGAACGGGCATCTGCATCGCGCCCATGCCGCCGAAGTAACGGTACAGCGGCAGGCCGGCTTCCTCGGCAGCGGCGCGTGCCACGGCCATGCTGACGGCCAGCATCGCGTTGGCGCCCAGGCGCGCTTTGTTCTCGGTGCCGTCCAGGTCGATCAGCGTGCGGTCCAGGAAGGCCTGTTCGCTGGCGTCCAGGCCCAGCACGGCTTCGGAGATTTCGGTGTTGATGTACTCGACCGCCTTGAGCACGCCCTTGCCGAGGTAACGCGAGGTGTCGCCGTCGCGCAGCTCGATGGCTTCGCGCGAACCGGTGGATGCGCCCGAAGGCACGGCGGCCCGGCCCATGACGCCGGATTCGAGCAACACGTCGCATTCGACGGTGGGGTTGCCCCGGCTGTCCAGGATTTCGCGGCCAACGATATCAACAATTGCACTCATGGAGGTCTTTCAAATCAAAATTAAAAACTGGCAGACGAAGGGTCAGACACCTTCGACGATGATCATCCGCATGATGGCCGCGCCTTGCCGCGCGGCCCTGGCTTTGCCGTATTCGGGGGAGGCGTCAAAGGCCTGCGCCGCTCCAAACGTCGGAAATTTCAGGATGACGAGGCGTTCGGGCGCCCAGTCGCCTTCGAGCACCTCGACCTTGCCACCGCGCACGCAGACCTCGGCACCATGCGCCTGCATGGCGGCGCTGGACCACTTCTTGTATTCCTCGTACTGCACCGGGTTGGTGACCGTCACGTTGGCAATGATGTAGGCACTGGTCATGATCAGGCTTCGAAATTGTTTTCGAGAAAACCGTTTTTCTTGGTGACGCGGTCGAGCTCGAGCAGCGTCTCCAGCAGGGCCTTCATGTGTTTGAGCGGCACGGCGTTGGGGCCGTCACTCATGGCCTTGGACGGGTCCGGGTGGGTCTCCATGAAGATGCCCGCAATGCCGACCGCGACGGCGGCGCGGGCCAGCACCGGCACCATTTCGCGCTGGCCGCCGCTGGTGGTGCCCTGGCCGCCGGGCAACTGCACGGAATGGGTGGCGTCAAACACCACGGGGGCGCCGGTCTCGCGCATGATGGCCAGGCTGCGCATGTCGCTCACCAGGTTGTTGTAGCCGAAACTGGCACCGCGTTCGCAGGCCATGAAGTTGTCTTCGTTCAGGCCTTTTTCGCGTGCTGCCGCGCGGGCCTTGTCGATGACGTTTTTCATGTCGCCGGGCGCGAGAAACTGGCCCTTCTTGATGTTGACCGGTTTGCCCGACTGCGCCACCGCGTGGATGAAGTCGGTCTGCCGACACAGGAAGGCCGGCGTCTGCAACACGTCCACCACGGCCGCCACGGCGGCAATCTCGGCCTCCGAATGCACATCGGTCAGGATGGGCAGGTTCAACTCGCGTTTGACCTTGGCCAGGATCTCCAGGCCTTTTTCCATGCCGGGACCGCGAAAGCTGGTGCCGCTGGAGCGGTTCGCCTTGTCGTAGCTGGACTTGAAGATGAAGGGAATGCCCAGTGCAGCCGTGATCTCCTTGAGCGTGCCCGCCGTGTCCATCTGCAGTTGCTCGGACTCGACGACACAGGGGCCGGCGATCAGGAAAAACGGTTGATCAAGACCCACGTCGAAGCCACATAATTTCATGCCGACACCTCTTGCGACGTGGGCGCGACGGCCTTCGGGTTGCGATCCCCGGCGGAGCCGGGGCCCCTCTCCAGCCCTGCGGCCGTCATATCGAATCCACAGAGCTTCATCACGCCACCACTTTCAGTGTTTTTCCGGCCGCCTGGTGGTCCAGTGCGGCTTTCACGTAGGCGTTGAACAGCGGGTGGCCGGCCCAGGGGGTGGACTTGAATTCAGGGTGGAACTGCACGCCGATGAACCAGGGGTGTACGTTTTGCGGCAGCTCGACAATTTCGGTCAGGTGTTCGCGCTGGGTCAGTGCCGAGATCACCAGGCCGGCTTCACGCAGCCTGTCGAGGTAGTGGACGTTGGCCTCGTAGCGGTGGCGGTGCCGCTCGGTGACCACGTCGCCGTAGATCTTGTGGGCCAGGGTGTCTTTTGCGACGTCGGAGCTTTGCGCACCCAGGCGCATGGTGCCGCCGAGGTCGGACTGCTCGTTGCGCGTCTTGATGGTGCCGTCTTCGTCTTTCCACTCGGTGATCAGCGCGATGACCGGGTGAGGTGTGCCCGGCGCGAACTCGGTGCTGTTGGCGTCCTTCAGGCCCGCCACATGGCGTGCAAACTCGATGGTGGCGACCTGCATGCCCAGGCAGATGCCGAGGTAGGGCACCTTGTTTTCGCGCGCAAAACGCGCCGCGCAGATCTTGCCCTCCACGCCGCGTATGCCGAAGCCGCCGGGCACCAGGATGCCGTCGAACTTGGCCAGGCGCGAGACGTTGTCCGGCGTCAGGGTTTCCGAATCGACATACTCGATGACGACCTTGGCATGGTTTTTCATGCCGGCGTGGCGAATCGCTTCGTTGAGTGACTTGTAGCTGTCCGACAGGTCCACGTACTTGCCGACCATGGCAATGTGCACTTCATTGGCCGGATGCGCAGTTTCGTAAACCAGTTCGTCCCAGCGCTTGAGGTTGGCCGGTGGCGTGTTCAGGCGCAGCTTGTCGCAGATCAGCCCGTCCAGGCCCTGCTCGTGCAGCATGCGCGGCACCTTGTAAATCGTGTCCACGTCCCACATGGAAATCACGCCCCACTCGGGGACGTTGGAGAACAGCGAAATCTTTTCACGCTCTTCGCTGGGGATGGGGCGGTCGGCGCGGCACAGCAGCACATCGGCCTGGATGCCGATTTCGCGAAGCTGTTTGGCGGTGTGCTGGGTCGGCTTGGTCTTGAGCTCGCCCGCGGCAGCGATCCAGGGCACATAGCTGAGGTGCACAAAGGCCGTGTTGTTGGCGCCCAGGCGCAGGCTCATCTGGCGCACCGCCTCGAGGAAGGGCAGCGACTCGATGTCGCCCACCGTGCCGCCGATTTCGACAATCGCGACATCGACCGCCTGCGGCGTGTCGTAACCGGCGCCGCGCTTGATGAATTCCTGGATTTCGTTGGTGACGTGCGGAATGACCTGCACGGTCTTGCCGAGGTAGTCGCCGCGGCGTTCCTTTTCAAGCACGCTTTTGTAGATCTGGCCGGTCGTGAAATTGTTGGCCTTGCGCATGCGCGTTTCGACAAAACGCTCGTAGTGGCCCAGGTCCAGGTCGGTTTCCGCGCCGTCGTCGGTGACAAACACCTCGCCGTGCTGGAACGGCGACATCGTGCCGGGATCGACGTTGAGGTAAGGGTCCAGCTTGATCAAAGTGACTTTGAGGCCTCGCGATTCAAGGATCGCTGCTAAGGAGGCTGAGGCGATTCCCTTGCCCAGGGAAGACACCACACCGCCGGTGACGAAGACAAATTTGGTCATGTCAGGTACGAACCGCAAGTTCGCTTAGGTGGTAAACGGGGATTATACGGGTGAGTCCGCGTCCGCCCCGGTTCGCGCCGTCAAGGGCTCGGACAAACTGGGATACATTGCGGGGCATGACGAAGCAAGCAAATGAAGAAGCCATCGAAGCAGGCGGCGATCTGGCCGGCCGGCACATCGTGCTGGGCCTGTCGGGCGGCATTGCCTGCTACAAGGCGGCGGAGTTGTGCCGCGCGATGATCAAGCAGGGCGCGACCGTGCAGGTGGTGATGACCGAAGCCGCCGAGCAGTTCATCACGGCGGTGACGCTGCAGGCGCTCAGCGGCCGGCCGGTCTACACCAGCCAGTGGGACAGCCGTGAGGCCAACAACATGGCGCACATCAACCTGAGCCGCGAAGCCGACGCCATCCTGATCGCGCCCTGTAGCGCCGACTTCATGGCCAAGCTCCTGCATGGCCGTGCCGACGACCTGCTCAGTCTGATGTGCCTGGCCCGGCCCATCGCCACGGTGCCGCTGCTGATCGCGCCGGCGATGAACCGTGAAATGTGGGCCCATCCCGCGACCCAGCGCAACATGGCGCAGCTGTCTGCCGATGGCGCGACCATCCTCGGCGTGGGCAGCGGATTCCAGGCCTGCGGCGAAACCGGCGACGGACGCATGCTGGAGCCGCCCGAGCTGCTCGAAGACATTATTGCCTTTTTCACGCCCAGGGTGCTGGCCGGCCAGCACGTGCTGGTGACGGCGGGCCCGACTTACGAGGCCATCGATCCTGTGCGCGGCATCACCAACCTGTCGAGCGGCAAGATGGGTTTTGCCGTGGCGCGCGCCGCGCGCGAGGCCGGCGCGCAGGTCACGCTGGTGGCCGGGCCGGTCAGCTTGAGCACGCCACGCGGTGTCACGCGCATCGACGTCAAATCAGCACAAAACATGCTTGAAGCCGTTATGCAGCAAGTGCCAACAGCTACTGTTTTCATAGCGACTGCGGCGGTGGCCGACTGGCGGCCGGCGAGCAGCGCGGAGCGCAAGATCAAGAAAGACGGCTCGGGTCAGGCGCCCCAGCTGGCTTTTACCGAGAACCCTGACATCCTGGCGACGCTGGCGCAATCGCCGCGTGGCGTGTCGGGTGCGCTGTTCTGCGTTGGTTTTGCCGCCGAGAGCCACGACCTCGCGGACAACGCGCAGGCCAAGCGCCAGCGCAAGGGCGTGCCGCTGCTGGTCGGCAACATCGGTCCGGCCACTTTTGGCCGGGATGACAACGCCCTGCTGCTGGTCGATGCGCAGGGCAGCCGGGAGCTGGCGCGTGCCTCCAAGCTGTCGCTGGCGCGGCAACTGGTGGCAGAGATCGCCAGCCGGATCAAGCGGGCAGGGTGAGGCCGCATGCAACTGCCTTCCGACACCCCGCCCGATGGCGACTTTGCCCGGTATGTGGAAACGCTGAGTGCCACCGCGGCGGCAGCTGTCCTTGCCAGGCAGGCGAAGGCCGACGCGCAGCCGGGCGCCGGCCTGATGCCTGGGGCCGCCACGCCGGCACGCCAGGAAGCCGCCAGGGGCGCTGCGTCGAGCCGGACCGCCGGACCGTCCTTGTGGACGGTGGGTAAATGGGTGCTGGTCGGCTGGATGGTGTTGCAGCTGGTCTCCGCAGTGATTCCGCGCGCCGGCATGCTGGCCCTGCCGCTGCTGATCGCTTTTGCCGCATGGGCGTTTTACCGCTTTAAAAAATACTCGCCGGAGCTGCTCAAGGCGCGCTTGCGTGCGCTGGGCGAACAGGCCGCCAAAGAATTCAAACAAGGCAAGTGACATGAAAATCGACGTCAAGATCATCGACGAGCGCCTGCGCGGCAACCTGCCCGCCTACGCCACGCCTGGCAGCGCCGGGCTGGACCTGCGCGCCTGCCTGGACGCGCCGCTGACGCTGCAGCCCAACGCCTGGCAGCTGGTGCCCACCGGCCTGGCGATCCATCTGCACAACCCCGCTTACGCGGCCATGATCCTGCCGCGTTCGGGGCTGGGGCACAAACACGGCATCGTCCTCGGCAACCTGGTCGGATTGATCGACAGCGATTACCAAGGCCAGCTCATGGTCAGCGCCTGGAACCGCAGCGATGTGGCCTTCACGATCGCGCCCATGGAGCGTATCGCCCAACTGGTGATCGTGCCTGTGGTGCAGGCCGAGTTCAACGTCGTCGATGATTTCGCGGCAGCCAGTCAGCGCGGTGAAGGCGGCTACGGCTCGACCGGCAAGGCCTGAGCAGAGAAGCCGCAGCGTCAGGCTTTTCCTACACCTGCCGGCAGTGGGCTCCCACGCCCGGACAGCCTGGGACCCCACCCGTCCACCGGCGCGGCATGGGTGTAATCAATGCAGCAGGGTCCTCAGGCAACTTGTCCTTCAAAGGCAGGTGCGGTGGGCCCTCTGAATGTTCACACACAGGAGATTTCCATGCGCCAAGCTTCCCGTTTCATTTCAGTCGTTTCATCCGTGGTGGTTGTCGCCGGGCTTGCCGCCTGCGCTGCGCCCATGAGCCAGCCAGCACCGGCCTCCACCTACCCCGCTGCCACCTATCCTGCATCGACTTACCCTGCACAGAACCCGCAGGGCAATTACATTGAATACGGTCGTGTCAGCAATGTAGAAGTCCTGCGTACGCAACAACCGGCCACGACCTCTGGTCTGGGTGCCGTGATCGGCGGCGTGGCCGGTGCAGCCGTGGGCAGCCAGATCGGCGGCGGTAGCGGACGCACGGCAGCCACCGTGCTCGGCGCTGTTGGCGGTGCTGTCGCCGGCAATGCCGTCGAGAAGAATCGCAACACCCAGCCCGTGAATGAAACCTACCGCGTTTCTGTCCAGCTGGACAACGGTGGTACACGTGCTTATGACGTGCCGTCTTACGGCGAGCTGCGCATCGGCGACCGCGTCAAGATTGAAAACAACCAGCTGTACCGCATGCGTTAAGCCACGGCGGCCTCAGTTCAGGCCGGCCTGCTCTTCGGAGCAGGCCGGCTTTTTTATTTGGCGGCTCTAATGCAGCGTGTTGTTGCCGGGAGCTTGTGATTCAAGCTTGAAAAAACCGGTCCCCATGGAGCCCTGGCCGATTTCCGCCTCAGAGGCCTCGCGCACGGACTCGATCTTCAGGCTCAGGCGGATCGCGATGCCGGCCAGCGGGTGGTTGCCATCGAGCACGACATGCTCGGGATAAATTTCCGTCACCGTGTAAATGCGATCCGGCGGCGTGTCGGGGTTGACGCCCGCGGGCAGGGCGGCGCCGTCAAAGGTCAGGCCTTCCTCGAGTTCGGCCGGAAACAGCTTGCGGGCTTCCAGAAAAACCAGGTTTTCGTCGTAGTCGCCAAATGCGTTTTCAGGCTCCAGATGCAGGTCGATCCTGGCGCCCGCCTCATGGCTCTGCAGGCTTTCCTCGATTTTGGCGAGCAGGTCATCGCCGCCCAGCAGAAACTCCACCGGCTCGTCGAGCTCGTCCAGTATTTCGCCCAGGGTATCTTTCAGCGTCCAAGTCAGGGCAACGACGCATTGCGGGGTGATTTTCATCGGACAATTGTCCCATGGATGTCAATCAACCCCTTGCCCTTCTCGCCGGTCTGACCCCGGCCCAATTCATGCGCCGCCACTGGCAGAAAAAGCCCCTGCTGGTGCGCCAGGCCATGCCCGGTTTCAAGCCCTTGCTGAGCCGCAGGGCGCTGTTCGACCTCGCGGCGCAGAAACAGGTGGAGTCGCGCCTCGTGGTGCAACAGCCCACCGGCTGGCGCATGAAGCAGGGCCCGTTCGGGCCGCGCAGCCTGCCGGCCCTGAGCCGGCCGCAGTGGACCCTGCTGTTGCAGGGCGTGGACCTGCACGATCGCCGGGCCCATGAGTTGCTGCAGCACTTTCGCTTTGTGCCCGACGCCCGGCTCGATGACCTGATGATTTCATTTGCCACGCCGGGCGGCGGCGTGGGCCCGCACTTTGACAGTTACGACGTTTTCCTGCTCCAGGCCAGCGGCCGCCGACGCTGGAAGATAGGCCGGCAGAAAGACCTGACGCTGCAGGAAGGTGTGCCGCTGAAGATCCTGCAGAACTTCGAGCCCGAGCAGGAGTTTGTGCTGGAGGCCGGCGACATGCTTTACCTGCCGCCACGTTATGCCCATGACGGGCTGGCAGAGCCGTCGCAGGACGAGGACGGCAAGGCGCAGGACTGCATGACGTATTCCATTGGTTTTCGAGCGCCCAAACGCGCCGAGCTGGCGAGTGAACTGCTGCAGCGCCTGGCGGACTTTGCCGATGATGATGAGGACGATGGTGCCCTCAGCCAGGGCCTGTACCGCGATCCATCGCAGGCCGCAACGCCAACGCCCGCGGCTGTGCCAGAAGGCCTGCTCGCGTTTGCGCAAAAGGCGGTGCATGACGCCTTGGAAGACCCGCTGGCGCTGGCCTGTGCGCTCGGTGAATGCCTGACGGAGCCCAAGGCCTCGGTCTGGTTTGACGACCCGTCGGGACGGTGGGACCCGCGCTGCGCCGAGGGTCTCTGCCTGGATCCGCGCACCCGCATGATGTACGACGCGCAGCATGTGTTCATCAATGGAGAAAGCTACCGCGCCAGGGGGGCCGACGCGACCCTGATGCGGCGCCTGGCCGACCAGCGCCGGCTCTCTGCCGTCGACCTTCGCCGCGCGGGACCTTCGGCGCTGGACTTGCTGGCAGACTGGCATGCGGCCGGCTGGCTGGCTCATCCGGAAGGTTGCTGAACCACGCGCCAGACCTGCAGTTTCATGCCTTCAAGGAGCCGATGATGAACGATCCCCATCCTTCGCCCGCAACTTCTTCGCCCGCACTGCTGCAGGGTCGCTTCGAGGGCCGCTCGGCATTCGCCGAGCTGGTCCGGCAAGCCTTCGCAACAGCGGCCGCGCAGGGCTGGCGTGAAATCATTCTTTGCGACGCCACGTTTGAGGACTGGCCGCTGGGCGAGCGCAGTGTCGCGCAATCCCTCAACGAGTGGTCAACATCGGGCCGGACACTGACCATGCTGGCCCAGAACTATGACGAAGTGACGCGCCGGCACGCGCGGTTTGTGACCTGGCGCCGAACCTGGTCGCACATTGTTGAATGTCGCGGCAGCGGTCAGGTGGCGGCCAGCGACCTGCCCAGTGCCTTCTGGAGCCCGGGCTGGGTGTTCGAGCGGCTGGACCTGGTTCGCAGCACCGGTGTGGCGGGATCCGAAGCTGCGCGGCGCGTGGCACTGAGGGAAAGGCTGACGGAAAAGCTGCTGCGCAGCAGTCCGGCCTTCCCGGCGACCACTTTGGGGATTTGATGCCGCGGGGCGATACCGCAGGGTGCCATGCTGGCGAAAGTGGCGGTTTTGCTACGGTCTTTCGCTGCTTTTTTGTGAATTGAGGGTTTTTACGGCGGTGAAAACCCGCATATACTCGCTCTCAGGGCAGTTTGAGCTCGCGTCACTCGCCCTCCCGTCGGAAAACTCGAATCGTCAGGTTTGGGTTTTTTTTTGACGGATTTATAAGTTGTCTCTCTCTCATTCATCAAGGATCTCGATATGAACAAGTCCCTCGTTTTGGCCGCCATCGTCGCTGCGGTTGCTCTGGCTGCCTGCGGTAAAAAAGAAGAAGCGGCTGCACCTGCTCCTGTCGTTGTCACGCCAGCACCTGCTCCCGCACCTGCCGAGGCAGCTTCCGCACCTGCAGCTGTCACGCCTGCACCGGTTCCTGCTGAAGCCCAGACTCCTGCCAGCGCCGCGAAGTAATTCCTGCTGCTTGCCTGAAAGCCGCCTGCGGGCGGCTTTTTTACGCCTGTCCTGTGCGCAGGGGGCGCGGATCAAACGTCCAGCCAGTGCGTTCCCGCTCCGGCGTCTGCAACCATGATTTCCGTGGCGCTTCCCAGCGCCTCCTGCATGGCTTGCCGGGCCAGCTCCGGCCGATTGTTCTGCTGGCTCAAATGGGCCGCCACCAGCTGCCTGAGGCCGCCATGCGCGACCGAGCGGGCAATCTCGCCCGCGGCAGCATTGGACAGGTGGCCATACATGCCGCCTACCCGCCGCTTGAGAAAAGGCGGGTAGGTCGACTGGGCCAGTAACTCACTGTCATGGTTGCACTCGAGTAACAGGGCGTCGCAGTGTGCGAGGTGGGCCAGCAGGTGGGCGGTGGCGTGACCGAGGTCGGTCAGCAGCCCCAGTTTGGACGCGCCGTCCGTGCAGGTGAGCTGCAAGGGCTCACGCGCGTCATGCGGAACCGTGAACGGCATGAGCTGCAGTTCGCCGAGGTCAATTGCCTCCCCATCGCGTGCGGTGTGAAGCAGCCCGTCGAAGTCGGGCAGGCCGATGCCTTCCTGGGTGCCGCGGCTCATCCAGACCGGGACCCGGTGGCGCCGCGCGAACTGGCGCGCGCAGCCGATGTGGTCGCTGTGTTCGTGGGTGATGAAGATGGCGTCGATGTCGCCATCGGCCAAGCCAGCCTCGGCCAGCCGCAAAGAAAGCTGCCGCAATCCCAGCCCGCAATCGACCAGCAGCCGCCTGGGCCGCAGCCCGGCCGCCTCTACCAGCGTGGCATTGCCTGTGCTGCCGCTGCCCAGGCTTTTGAACCTCAGCACCGGCCAGGCTCCACGCGACGCCTTATTTCAGGTCGTCGGCAATGACCTGCACGATGCGCTGGGCATTGGCCGATGCTTCGGGATTGCCCTGGGCGTTGAGCACGGACACGGTGGTCGCTTCGCCCTGGCTGCGCACGGCGATCCGGTATTTGAGGGGGGCCGGGCCCGCCGAGGAGCTGCTGAAGAGCTTGCTGAAGAAGCCGGGTTCCTTCTTGTCGCCGGTAGGCTCGACGTAGCGCACAAAATAAGTGCCTTGTGCACGGTCACGGTCTTCAACGGTGAAACCGGTGCGGTCCAGGGCCAGGCCGACCCGGCGCCAGGCGCGCTCAAAACCTTCGTCGATCTGAACCACGGGCATGTTGTTGACATTGGCGACACGCGCGCTCTGCCGCGCCGGGCCGGTGGCGATCAGCGCCTTGGACTGCTCCTGGCTGACACCGAGCTTGACCATCAGGCGGCGCAGGAATTCTGCTTCCAGTTCCGGATCGGCCGGGCGTGGCTGCCACACCGTGCCATCGCTTTTCTGCGGTGTCCTGACCGTGCCCGTCAGCACCTCCACCATGCCGCGGTGGCTGATGTAGATCTCGGTGCCGCCGGTCGGCGTGCGCTCCAGGCGGGTGCGGAACTTGTCGCGTTCGCCGGTGGAGTACAGGCTGTCGAGCAGCTTGCCCAGGGTGGCGCGGATGAAGTCCTGTGGAAGCTTGGCGCGGTTTTCCGCGTAGTCGGTTTCCATGATGCCCAGGTTTTCCTGCTCGGTGGCGATCAGAAAACCGTTTTCCTGCCAGAACTCGCGCACCGGACCCCACAGCTTGTCGGCCGGGCGGTTAACCACCAGCCAGCGTTGCGTGCCCGCGCGCTCGATGCGCACGTCGCCGACCGTCAAGGCCGCCGTCGGCACGGACTGGGTAGTCTGGCCGACCTGGAAGCCGCTGGCCGTCACGGAACTGCCGGGCACGAGGTAACGTGTATCGCGCGACAGCTGCGTCAGGTCGGGAGGAACCTCCAGCGAGGGCGCCTTGCCGGCGCTTTTGTAATCGACCTTGTCGCCCTGCATGGACTCGCTCAACGAGGAGCAACCCGAGAGGAGGAGCGCGGCGACGAGCGCCAGTAGCGGGGCAGCGGCAAGCCGTGGTGCAGATACAGATCCGGAAGCGCTGGGCGTGTGCAATGTCATCACTGGGGTTTCCTTAAAAATCAGAGCAGGCCGCAAACACGCAGGGCGTTTTCGACCGTGGCCTCGTTGGCCGTTTCAAGCGGTGTCATGGGCAGGCGCAGGGTTCCGCTGCACAGCCCCATGCGGGCCATGGCCCATTTGACCGGAATCGGGTTGGCTTCCACGAACAGATGTTTGTGCAGCGGCAGCAACTGGAACTGGATGTTCATCGCGCTGCGCGCGTCGCCAGCGATCGCCGCGACGCAGAGCTCGTGCATCAGGCGCGGTGCCACATTGGCCGTCACACTGATGTTGCCCTGGCCGCCGCACAGCATCAGCGCCACGGCGGTCGGGTCGTCGCCGGAATAGACGGCAAAGCCGGCCGGCACTTCCTTGATCAGCCACTGCGCGCGTTCGATGTTGCCGGTCGCCTCCTTGATGCCCACGATACCGGGCACCTGCGCCAGCCGCAGCACGGTGGCATGCAGCATGTCGGCCACGGTGCGGCCGGGGACGTTGTACAGCACCATGGGCAGATCCACTGCTTCGGCAATCGCGGTGAAGTGCCGATACTGGCCTTCCTGCGTCGGCTTGTTGTAGTAGGGCACGACCTGCAACTGGCAGTCGGCACCGACGGTTTTTGCAAAGCGTGCCAGCTCGATGGCTTCGGCGGTGGAGTTGGCGCCGCAGCCAGCCATGACCGGCACCCGGCCCTTGGCTTGCTCCACCGAGACGCGGATGATCTCGCAGTGTTCTTCAACGCTGACGGTGGGCGACTCGCCGGTGGTGCCGACCACGCCAATGCAGTCGGTGCCCTCGGCAATGTGCCAGTCCACCAGCTTGCGCAGGGTCGGGTAGTCAACGCTGCCGTCTTCATGCAGGGGGGTCGCCAGTGCAACGATGCTGCCGGTAATGGTTTTCATGTCTTTGTGTCAGGGGTGGAGCGCTGGCCGGGGCCAATGCTGCGGTAAAGCCAATTCAGCATTCTACCCAGTGCGCTGGTCGATCAAATAGCGTGGGACCGTCCCTGGCGACACCAGTTCCCGGACGGCTGCAATCCGCTGTGTAAAGCGGTCGGGGGCTTGCTGGAATCCGTCCTCAAACGCGACCACCCGCAGGCCACGGCACACCTCGAGCAGCTCGCCGGTGCGCAGCAGGAAATCGGGCCGCGAGGGTTTGCCCACGGTTTGGTTGCCCTGGGCAAAGGTTTCGTAAATCAGCACGCCGCCCGGCGCCAGGCTGGCCAGCAGCGTTGGCAGCAGGGGGCGCCACAGGTAGTTGGTGACGACGACGGCGTCGAACTGGCGGCCCGCAAAAGGCCAGGGGGCGTTTTCAATGTCGGCCACCACGGCTTCGCAGGAGGGCGCCGGAATTGCTATGGATTCGATAGCTTCCTGCGACCGGTCCACGAGGGTCAGGGGATGATTTCTCTGGTGAAACCACCAGGCGTGCCGGCCATGGCCGCAGGCGACGTCAAGCACGCGGCCCTGGGCCGGCACCAGGTGGGACCAGCGCCGGACCCAAGCCGACGGGGTTTCGCTTCCGTGCATCAGCTTGCCCAATCGGAGTTTGACTGCGCCGCGACGGGCGTGGGAACTGCCTCTTCACCAACCGGGGCCGCGGAACCGGCTTCGCCGGGCCGCAGGCGCAGCGCCCCCGAGGGGCTGAAGCCTGCGGCTCCAAACCTGCTTGAGCAGGTTTGGACAGGCGACAGAAGCGAAGCCTCTGGCGAGCGGCGGCCTGCAAGGCCTCGCGCAGTACACGAAGTGACAAGCGTGGGGGCCATATTCTTCAATGCGGCTTGACCTCGTCCTTGAGGGCGGCCAGCGCCATGGATTCGACGGCCCCGGGTGCCAGCAGCTTGAGCCAGCGCCCGAGTTTGCCTTTGGGCGTCATCACGACTTCACGTGCGCGTTGGTCCATGCCGTCAAGAATCAGCCGGGCGCAGGTCTCGACGCTCATGGCATTGTCTTCCCTGAGGCCGCTGGCACCGGCCGGTGTGCCCGCGGCGTTGAAGCCCCGGTGGCGGATCTGCGTGGCGACCACGCCGGGGTAAGCGGTGGTGACGCTGATGCCGGCGGTTTTCAGTTCGGTGCGCAGGGCTTCAAAAAAACCGGTCATGGCGAATTTGCTGGCGCTGTAGGCGGTGCGCCCGGGCACACCCACCAACCCGGCCAGGCTGGAGACCGCCACCAGGCTGCCGCGACTTTGTTTCAGGTGGGGCAGGACGGCATGGGTGCACCACACGCTGCCCCAGAGGTTGATGCGCATCAGGTCCTCGTACCAGCCGAGGTCGTCGGTTTGGACATCTTCAAACAGCGCCTGTGCCGACATGCCGGCGTTGTTGATCAGGGCGTCGATCTGGCCGAAGGCCTGGACGGCCGTGGTGATCAGCGCGCGGCACTGGGCCGGCTCGGAGACATCGGTGGGGACCACCAGCGCCGCGGCCCCGCCGGCCCGGCACTGGACGGCGACGGCGTCAAGCGCGGCTTCGTTGCGCGCGGCCAGCACCAACGCCACTGCCGCGCCATGGCGCTGTGCCAGCTGACGCGCCATTTCCGCGCCTATGCCGTCGGACGCCCCGGTGATGACGATGGTTTTCATGGCCCTGCTGTCCCCCTGCGAGTGTGGAGGCGAAAGACTACCACCGTTTGACGTCTGCACCGGCCCCTTGCCCCGGTGCGGGCTATCCCTTACGCTGTGCATCTGATTCATGCCTCAGGCCAACCCATCGGGCGCAGACGCCGCGCCCGGCACCCAGGAGCGCGCCATGTCCTCTTCCACGCATCCGGTTCCTTCGGCCGTCCCCAACCTGCGCACGCTGGCGCTGGTGGGCGCAGCGGCCAGCGGCAAAACCACCCTGGTCGAGGCCTTGCTGCACCAGGCGGGCGCCATCGGCGCCCCGGGCAGCCTGGAGCGCGGCACGACGGTCAGCGATTTCGATCCGCTGGAGCGCCGCGCCCAGCATTCGCTGCATTCCGCGCTGGTCCACCTGCAGCACCAGGACACGCGCATTCACCTCATCGACACGCCCGGTGCGCCGGACTTTCTCGGGCAGTCGCTGCCGGCGCTGGAGGCGGTGGAAACCGCCGCCCTGGTCGTCAGCGCCGCCAGCGGGCTGGAGCTCATGAGCGGCCGCATGATGGACTGGGCCGCCGGCCGCGGCTTGTGCCGCATGGTGATCATCAACAAGATCGACGCGCTGGGCACTGACCTTCCCGGACTGCTGGCCGCCATCCAGGCTGCCTTCGGCAAGGAATGCCTGCCGCTGAACCTGCCCGCCGCCGGGGGCACCCGGGTGGTGGACTGCTTTTTCAATCCGGCCGGGGAATCCGATTTTTCCAGCGTGGCGCTGGCGCACCGCGCGCTGGTCGAGCAGGTGGTCGAGGTCGATCCGGCCTTTGTCGAACGTTACCTCGACGAAGGCGACGTGGATCCCCAGGAGCTGCATGCGCCGCTGGAGCAGGCCTTGCGCGAGGGGCATTTGATTCCGGTGTGTTTTGTGTCGGCACGCAACGGTGCCGGGGTGGCCGAACTGCTGGACGTGATGGTCAAACTGCTGCCGAATCCAGCCGAGGGCAACCCGCCGAAGTTCCTGCGCGGCGAGGGTGCAAGCGCCGTCCCGATGCGGGCCGAGCCCGACCCGGCCAAACATGTGCTGGCGCATGTTTTCAAGGTCAGCGTGGACCCCTATGTCGGCAAGATGGGTATCTTCCGGGTGCACCAGGGCACGGTGACCCCGGGCAGCCAGCTCTACATCGGCGACGGCAGGCGCCCCTTCAAGGTCGGCCACCTGTTCCGGCTGCAGGGCAAGGACCACATGGAAATCGCCAGCGCCGGGCCGGGTGAGCTGTGTGCCGTGGCCAAGGTCGACGAGATCCATTTCGACGCCGTGCTGCACGATGCGGCGGAGGACGAACACATCCATCTGCAGCCGCTGGACTTTCCGGTGCCGGTGCACGGGCTGGCCATCGAACCCCGACGCCGCGGCGACGAGCAGCGCATGTGGGACCTGGTGCAACGGCTGGTCGATGAAGATCCCTGTCTGCGGCTGGAACATGTGGCGCAGACCAATGAAACCGTGGTGTACGGCCTCGGCGAGCTGCACCTGCGCACGCTGATCGAGCGGCTGACCGAGGTCTACAAGTGCGAGGTGAACACGCGGCCGCCGCGTATCGCCTACCGCGAGACGGTCACCGCGCCGGCCGCCGGCCATCACCGCCACAAAAAGCAAAGCGGCGGCGCCGGCCAGTTCGGCGAGGTCTTCCTGCGCATCGAGCCGCTGGCGCGCGGCGCCGGCATCGAGTTTGTCGACCAGGTCAGGGGCGGCACGATTCCCGGCCAGTACATGCCAGCCGTCGAAAAAGGCGTGCGCCAGGCGCTCGACGGCGGGGTGGTTGCGGGTTTTCCGGTCAGCGATGTGCGGGTGGTGGTGTACGACGGCAAGCACCACAGTGTGGACAGCAAGGACATTGCCTTCGCGACGGCCGGACGCAAGGCGGTGATCGAAGCCGTGCGCGCCGCGTCGCCGGTGGTGCTCGAACCCGTGGTCAATGTCGAGATCACGGCGCCCGAGGCCGTCATGGGCGACATCACCGGCGACCTGTCGGCGCGGCGCGGTCAGGTCAGCGGCACGCGCGGGCTGCAGGCAGGCACGCTGGCCGTGCTGGGCCAGGTGCCGCTGTCCGAACTGGCCGCCTACCAGTCGCGGCTCAACGCGCTGACCGGCGGGCAGGGGGCTTACACGCTGGCCTTCAGCCACTACGAGGTCGTGCCGCCGGCGGTGCAGCAGCAACTGGCCGGACAGTACCGGGTACGCGACGAGGAATAAGCGGGGCTAGAAGCAGGCCCAGAGCTGGTCGGCCAGCGTCAGCAAAAAATCGGGCCGCAGGTACAGCGCAAACACGCCCAGCGTGGCCGCGATGGCCAGTAGATACAAGGCGAGCTTGTGTGCCATGTCAGGCGCCTTGGGGCAGGCGGCCCGCCGCCGGCCGGTGGATGGCGGTTTCACGTACCGGCAGATTCACCAGAGCGGCGAACACGCCCAGCCCGATCGCGATGTACCAGACGATGTCGTAGCTGCCGGTGCGGTCGTACAGGTACCCGCCCAGCCAGACCCCCATGAAGGAGCCGATCTGGTGGCTGAAAAACACAAAACCGCTGAGCATGGACAGATGCTGGATGCCGAAAATCTGCGCGACCACCGCATTGGTCGGCGGAATGGTGGACAGCCACAGCAGGCCCATCAGGCTGGCAAAGATGTAGACGCTGGCCGGGCTCAGCGGCGCGGCGAGGAACACGGCAATCACGACGGCCCGCGCGAGATAGATAAAGGCCAGGATGTTCTTTTTGGCCAGCCGCTGGCCGAGGGCGCCCGCCGCATAAGTGCCGAACACATTGAACAGGCCGATCAGTGCCAGCGCGTAGCTGGCCACCTGTGGCGACAGCCCCTTGTCCTTGAGGTAGCTGGGCATGTGCACGCCGATGAACACCACCTGGAAGCCGCAGACGAAGTAACCGGCCATCAGCAGCTGGAAGCTCGGGTACTTGAAGGCTTCCTTGAGCGCCTGCAGGATGGTCTGTTCACGCGGCGGCGCCTGGCCGGGGCCGAAGCGGGTCTCGCGCAGGCCAAAGGCCAGCGGGGCGATCAGCAGCACTGCGGCGCCCAGCACCAGCAGCGCCTCTTTCCAGCCCAGGCCGCTGATCAGGAAACCTTCGACCGGCACCATCAGGAACTGCCCGAAAGAGCCTGCCGCCGCCGCCACACCCATGGCCCAGGATCGTTTGTCGGCCGAAATGTTGCGGCCGATCACGCCATAGATCACGGCATAGGTGGTGCCTGCCTGCGCCGCGCCTATCAGCACGCCGGCCGTCAGCGTGAACAGCAGGCCGGTCGGCGACAGCGCCATGCCGACCAGCCCCAGCGCATACAGCACGGCGCCGCCCGCAATGACGCGAAAGGCGCCAAAGCGGTCGGCCAGCATGCCGGCAAAAATGCCGAACACGCCCCAGGACAGGTTTTGCACGGCCAGGGCAAAGGCAAAGGTTTCGCGTGTCCAGCCCTGGGCCTGGGTGATCGGCTGCAGCCACAGGCCGAAGCCGTGGCGTATGCCCATGGACAGGGTGACGATGGCGGCGCCGCAGATGAGCACCTGGGCCATGGAAAGATTTCTACTTGAGGATTGCATCCGGAGAATGTACCCAATGGCGCTGCGTTCTGCTTTTGAAAGTTTTTGGGGCCATTGATGAGCGCCAGACATGGGTTTCGGAGTGGGTTGGATGAAAGCTGTATATTTATCCAGTCTTAAAATCATCCGGGACTACAATTCACCCCCCATGGCGACCAAACTACCCAACGATTATTCCGAAGCCTCGATCCGAGTGCTCAAGGGCCTGGAGCCCGTCAAGCAGCGGCCCGGCATGTACACGCGCACCGACAATCCGCTGCACATCATCCAGGAAGTGCTGGACAACTCGGCCGACGAGGCGCTCGCCGGCCATGGCAAGAAGATCAAGGTCACGCTGCACACCGATGGTTCCGTCAGCATCGAAGACGACGGCCGCGGCATTCCCTATGGCCTGCACCCGGAGGAAAAGGCGCCGGTGATCGAACTCGTCTTCACCCGGCTGCATGCCGGCGGGAAGTTCGACAAGGGCAAGGGCGGGGCCTACAGCTTTTCCGGTGGCCTGCACGGCGTCGGCGTCAGCGTGACCAATGCGCTGTCCAAGCGCCTGGAAGCTACCTCCTACCGCGACGGCATGGTGGCCCGGCTGGTGTTCGAGGCGGGTGACGTCACCGAGCCGCTGGAGCTGCGCAAGGCGGCCGAGGGCGACCGCAAGTGCGGCACCACCGTGCGGGCCTGGCCGGACGCCAAATATTTCGAGGCGTCGGCCCTGCCCATGGCCGAGCTGACCCACCTGCTGCGCAGCAAGGCCGTGCTGATGCCTGGCGTCACCGTGACGCTGGTGGTCGAGAAGACCAAAGAGGTGCAGACCTGGGTCTACAAGGGCGGTCTGCGCGACTACCTGATGCAGACCCTCAACGCCGATCCGGTGATTCCGCTGTTTGAGGGCGAGGGTTTTGCCGATGCGGCGCACGACAGTTTTGCCGAGGGCGAGGGCGCCCAGTGGTGCCTGGCCTTCACCGAGGACGGCCAGCCGATGCGTGAGAGTTATGTCAACCTGATCCCGACCAGCGCCGGCGGTACGCATGAAAGCGGCCTGCGCGATGGCGTGTTCCAGGCCGTCAAGAGTTTCATCGAGCTGCATTCGCTGCTGCCCAAAGGCGTCAAGCTGCTGCCCGAGGACGTGTTTGCCCGCGCCAGTTATGTGCTTTCGGCCAAGGTGCTGGACCCGCAATTCCAGGGGCAGATCAAGGAGCGGCTCAATTCACGCGATGCGGTGCGCCTGGTGTCGAGTTTTGTGCGACCGACGCTGGAACTGTGGCTTAACCAGCACGTCGACTACGGCAAAAAACTGGCTGAACTGGCGATCAAGGCCGCGCAAACCCGCCAGAAGGCCGGCCAGAAGGTGGAAAAACGCAAGGGCTCGGGCGTGGCCGTGCTGCCGGGCAAGCTGACCGACTGTGAAAGCAAGGACCTGGCGCACAACGAGGTGTTTCTGGTCGAGGGCGACTCCGCCGGCGGCAGCGCCAAGATGGGGCGCGACAAGGAGAGCCAGGCCATCCTGCCGCTGCGCGGCAAGGTGCTCAACACCTGGGAGGTCGAGCGCGACCGGCTGTTTGCCAACACCGAGATCCACGACATCGCGGTGGCCATTGGTGTGGACCCGCACGGCCCCAACGATACCCCGGACCTCAGCGGCCTGCGTTACGGCAAGATCTGCATCCTCAGTGATGCCGACGTGGACGGCTCCCACATCCAGGTGCTGCTGCTGACCTTGTTTTTCCGGCATTTCCCCCAACTTATTGCCACAGGGCACATCTTTGTGGCGCGGCCACCGCTTTTTCGGGTGGACGCCCCGGCCCGCGGGAAGAAGCCTGCATCCAAGGCGTATGCGCTTGATGAAGGCGAGTTGACGGCCATTCTCGACAAATTGCGCAAGGAAGGCGTGCGTGAAGGGGCCTGGGCGATCAGCCGCTTCAAGGGCCTGGGCGAAATGAATGCGGAACAATTGTGGGAAACCACACTCAATCCTGATACGCGCCGGCTGTTGCCGGTGCAACTCGGCAATTTTGACTTTGCCCAGACCGAAAGTCTGGTGACCAAGTTGATGGGCAAGGGCGAAGCCGCGGCGCGGCGCGAACTGATGGAACTGCACGGCGATGCCGTGGAGATCGATATTTAAAGGACTCCCCATGCGCAACCTGCGGATCTGCACGGCATGAGCCATTTTTTACGTCAAAAATGGCTTCAGCCCTTGTGGTTAGTGCGCAAGCAGCTATCATTTTTGATAGCCGCTGCCGCCCTGCTGCTGGCCGGCGCATCAGCCCGTGCCGACGTCTGGGGGTATGTGGACGGCCAGGGGGTGGCGCATTTTTCGGCCGAGCGGCTCGACGAGCGTTACCAGCTGTTTTTCCGCGGCGGCGAGAGTTTTGACACCAGCCGCGGCGGGCGCGCTTCGGCGGGCGCCTACGGCAACGGCATGCCTGGGGCACCGCCCAAGCTGCTGGCCTTTTTCGACGTTTCACCCAATTACAAGGCCGTCAAACATTTGCTGCGCGAAGCGTCGGTGGCCAATGACATCGACTACGAACTGCTGCAGGCGCTGATTGCCACCGAGTCGGGCTTCAACACCCACGCGGTGTCGCCCAAGGGTGCGGTGGGCCTGATGCAACTGATGCCGCCCACGGCCCAACGTTACGGCGTGCGGGCCGACAAAAATTCCCCGATCGAGAAAAAACTGACCGACCCGAGAACCAACATCGGGGCCGGCTCGCGTTACCTGCGTTACCTGATCGACCTGTTTCCCGGCCAGCTGGAGCTGGCAGTGGCGGCCTACAACGCCGGTGAAGGTGCGGTCCAGCGCTACGGCAACAAGATTCCGAACTATCCCGAGACCAAAAATTACGTCAAGACCGTGATGCAGCTCTACAGCCACCTCAAGCCGCCGAGCATGATGGGTGAAACACGCCGCTCGGGCCGCGTCAGGATGGAAATGATGGGCGGCAGCAAGATTTCTTCCAGCCCGTCCGCTGGCGGCGCCACCGGGCGCGGCAACCAGCTGCCGACCCTGGTCGTACAAAGCCTGGTTGCACCGGAATTCCGGGTCGAGCGCGACTAGTGTCCCGATGTGGAGTCCTGACGTGGAACTGCAGTTTCGCGTGAGGCCATAATCGCCTGCGGCAGCCAGCCGGCCCCTCGGTCCGGCCACCTCTTTTGACCTCTTTCCTTTCTTTTTGCTGTTTGAACCCCGATGGACGATCTTTTTACGCCTGCCCCGCCTTCCTCGCCCGACGTCCCTGACCAGGAATCGCTGGCCGCTTATGCCCAGCGTGCCTACCTTGAATACGCGCTGAGCGTCGTCAAGGGCCGGGCCTTGCCCGATGTCTGCGACGGCCAGAAACCGGTGCAGCGGCGCATCATGTTCGCCATGGCGCGCATGGGGCTGGGCTTTTCCGGCGCCGGCGGCGCCAAGCCGGTCAAAAGCGCGCGTGTGGTCGGTGACGTGCTCGGCAAATACCACCCGCACGGCGACCAGGCGGCCTACGACGCGATGGTGCGCATGGCCCAGGACTTCAGCCAGCGTTACCCGCTGATCGACGGCCAGGGCAACTTCGGCTCGAGAGACGGCGACGGCGCGGCAGCGATGCGTTACACCGAGGCGCGGCTGGCGAAAATCACCACCCTGCTGCTCGACGAGCTCGACGAAGGCACGGTCGACTTCGTGCCGAACTACGACGGCTCTTTCGAGGAGCCGCGCCAGCTGCCGGCGCGCCTGCCTTTCACGCTGCTCAACGGTGCCAGCGGCATTGCCGTCGGCCTGGCGACCGAGATTCCGAGCCACAACCTGCGCGAGATCGCCGATGCCTGCATCGCGCTGATCAAGACCCCCAAGCTCGGCGACGACGAGCTGTACACGCTGATCGCCGGTCCCGACTACCCGGGCGGCGGCCAGATCATCTCGACGGCGGCCGACATCGCCGCCGCCTACAGCACGGGCCGCGGCTCGCTCAAGGTGCGCGCGCGCTGGAAGATCGAAGACCTGGCGCGCGGCCAGTGGCAGCTGGTGGTGCAGGAGCTGCCGCCCGGCGTCAGTACCCAGCGGGTGCTGGAAGAAATCGAAGAGATCACCAACCCGAAAATCAAGGCCGGCAAAAAAGCGCTGAGCCTGGACCAGGTCCAGCTCAAGCAGACCGTGCTGGCCGTGCTTGATGTGGTGCGCGACGAGTCGAGCAAGGACGCGGCCGTGCGCCTGGTGTTCGAACCCAAGACCAGCCGCATCGAGCAGTCCGAACTGATCACCACCTTGCTGGCGCACACCAGCCTGGAAAGCTCGTCGAGCATCAACCTGACCATGATCGGGCTGGACGGCCGGCCGACGCAGAAAACGCTGCGGCAAATGTTGCAGGAGTGGATCTCCTTTCGTCAGACCACGATAGAGCGGCGTTCGCAGCACCGCCTGAACAAGGTGCTGGACCGCATCCACATCCTCGAGGGCCGGCAGCTGGTGCTGCTCAACATCGATGAAGTCATCGCCATCATCCGCCAGTCCGATGAGCCCAAGGCGGCGCTGATTGCGCGTTTTAATCTGAGCGAGCGGCAGGCCGAAGACATTCTTGAAATCCGCCTGCGCCAGCTGGCCAGGCTGGAAGCCATCAAGATCGAGCAGGAGCTGAAAGGCCTGCGCGAAGAGCAGGGCAAGCTGGAGGAAATCCTCGGCAGCCCGGCGGCCCTGCGCCGCCTGATGATCAAGGAAATCGAGGCCGATGCCAAGCAGTTTGCCGACCCGCGCCGCACCCTGATCCAGGCCGAGAAAAAAGCCGTGCTCGAAGTCAAGGTGCTGGACGAGCCGGTGACCGTGGTGGTCAGCGCCAAGGGCTGGGTGCGCGCGCGCAGCGGCCATGGCCACGATGCGGCCAGCTTCGCCTTCAAGTCGGGTGACGGCCTGTACGGCACCTTTGAATGCCGCACCGTCGATACCCTGCTGGTGTTCGGCACGGCCACCAAAGGCACGGGCCGGGTGTATTCGATTCCGGTGGCCATGTTGCCTGGTGCGCGCGGCGATGGCCAGCCGGTGACCACGCTGATCGAGCTCGAAGCCGGCACGCAGCCGGCGCACTATTTCGCCGCACCGGCCAGCGCCACCTTGCTGCTCAGCAGCAGCGGCGGCTACGGTTTCCTGGCCACGGTGGAAAACATGACATCGCGCCTGAAGGCCGGCAAGGCCTTCATCAGCTGCGGTGAAGGCGAGACCATCTGCAAGCCCTCGCCGGTGGCGGGCGGCGCCGCACCTCTGAGCCCGGCGACCCACGTGGCCTGCGCCTCCACCGGTGGGCGCATCCTGACTTTCGAGATCAGCGAGCTCAAGACCCAGGCCGCCGGCGGCCGCGGCCTGATGCTGATTGACCTGGATGCCAAGGATACGCTGGCCGGCGCGGCGGCGTATACCCGCAGCGTGAAGATCGAGGGCATAGGCCGTGGCGGCAAGGAGCGCGAGGAAACGCTGGAGATCCGCAGCCTGAACAATGCCAGAGCCGCTCGCGGGCGCAAAGGCAAGGCGGCCGACCTGGGCTTCAAGCCGACGGGCATTACCCGGGTCGAGTGACGGGGTCGTAGTTGCTATCTGTTTGATAGCTGCTTGCGAGCGTGGTTATTGGGCTGACGGGCTATTTTCTATGGACTCGCGCGGGCTGGGACAAGGCGGCTGAGGCTCTTTGATCTCGCATGGTGGTTTGCCAACAAGCCGGGGGTTGCCCGGCGGCAACTCACTTTTCTTTTGCGTCGCCAAAAGAAAAGTAAGCAAAAGAAAAGGCGACCCGATGGTCTGGGTCCCCTGCGCTGCGCTCAGGGGCAACCTCCGGTGCTCAGCAAAAGCGGGGTCTGGCTAAACTCGCCTGCGGCTCAAACAACGCCAGCCCTGATCCGCTTTTGCCTGCGCTCCTCGGCCCAGCCCGACGGGTGGGGAAACAAAGACAAATACCAAACACTGAATGCGGCGAGCCATGACACGCGCAGCGCGTCATGGCGGAGTCAAGCGGCCGTCATGTTTGCACGCGGGCCCAGCCCACGCGGCCAAATGAAGCTCCCCGCCATCGCCCAGCGGGGCGAGGGAGGGGC
>NZ_NBZV01000041.1 GCF_002379095.1 Polaromonas sp. AER18D-145 | reverse complement strand
TTGAGTACGTGAATTTGGTATCGTTCTTCTCGGGTCAAGTGTTTGTAGGTCATGGTGCTTCGTTGAGACTGGCTGGTCACAAAGAGCCCATCCTATTGACTCTTGGCCCACCCTATTTCTGAACGTTGCACTTCGTACTTGAATCCGCCTATTCAAAACATGAAACCACTCCTGCCCTTGCTTCACTTGTCATCCCGGGTCAGGCCCGGGATGACAAGCGGGGGAGGTATCGCGGTCAGCGCGCCTTACGCAATGGCTTACCGCCGGGCTTGCCCGAGCCGTTGTCGCGCGGCGGCAGGCCGGTGTGCTGGGTCAGGAGGCGGCCCTTGACGGGCGTCACGGGTTTCAGCGCCACGGTGGTTGAGTTCTTCTTGCGTGCACTCACGTAGCCGCCGTCGGTCAGGGGCTGGAAGGTCGGGATCAGGTGGTGCTTGCCGTTGCCGATCAGGTCGGCGCGGCCCATGGCTTTCAGTGCCTCGCGCAGCAGCGGCCAGTTGTTGGCGTCGTGGTAGCGCAAAAAGGCCTTGTGCAGGCGTCGCCGTTTGTCGCCGCGCACGATGTCCACCGTCTCGCTGTCGCGCGTGATCTTGCGCAGCGGGTTCTTGTTGGTGTGGTACATCGTCGTCGCGGTGGCCATGGGCGACGGGTAAAAGGTCTGCACCTGGTCGGCGCGGAAACCGTTTTTCTTCAGCCAGATCGCCAGGTTCATCATGTCTTCGTCGCTGGTGCCGGGGTGGGCGGCGATGAAGTAGGGAATCAGGAACTGCTTCTTGCCGGCTTCGAGGCTGTACTTCTCGAACATCTGCTTGAACTTGTCGTAGCTGCCGATGCCGGGCTTCATCATCTTGGTCAGCGGGCCCTGCTCGGTGTGCTCGGGCGCAATCTTCAAATAGCCGCCAACGTGGTGCGTGACCAGCTCCTTGACGTACTCGGGCGACTGCACGGCCAGGTCGTAACGCAGGCCGGAGCTGATGAGGATTTTCTTCACGCCCTTGAGCGCCCGCGCGCGGCGGTACATCTTGATCAGCGGGTTGTGGTCGGTGTTGAGGTTCTGGCAGATGCCCGGGTAAACGCAGCTCGGCTTGCGGCAGGCCGATTCGATCTCGGGTGACTTGCAGCCAATGCGGTACATGTTGGCGGTCGGCCCGCCCAGGTCGGAAATGGCGCCGGTGAACCCCTTGACGGTGTCGCGAATGGCCTCGATCTCGCGAATCACCGAGTCTTCCGAGCGGCTCTGGATGATGCGGCCTTCGTGCTCGGTGATGGAGCAGAAGGTGCAGCCGCCGAAGCAGCCGCGCATGATGTTCACGCTGAAGCGGATCATCTCCCAGGCCGGGATCTTGGTCGCGCCGTCGTGGCTGCCGTTGTCGTCTTGGTAGGCCGGGTGCGGGGCACGTGCGTAGGGCAGGTCGAAGACGTAGTCCATCTCGGCCGTGGTCAGCGGAATTGGCGGCGGCGTGATCCACACGTCGCGGGCGGTCGCGCCCTCGCCGTGCGCCTGCACCAGCGCGCGTGCGTTGCCGGGGTTGGTTTCCAGGTGCAGCACGCGGTTGGCGTGGGCGTAGAGCACGGCGTCGCTTTTGACCTGCTCGTAAGACGGCAGGCGGATCACCGAGCGGTCGCGCGGCGGCACCTTGATCTTGCCCTGCATGTGGGGCAAAGCGGGGTTGGGGACGAAGGTCAGTGGTTTGATGGCGGGGTTGGCTTTGCTTCCCTCCCCTTTTGTTCCCTCTCCTCTTGGGAGAGGGTTAGGGTGAGGGTTCCCCGCGTTTGTCTTTGCTGAAGACCGGGCATTGGCCACGGCCAGCAGCGGCTTCGCCGCGCCCTCACCCCTGCCCTCTCCCGGTGGGAGAGGGAGTGACACCTTGGCCTCTGCCTCGGCCTGCGCAGCCACTTCTACAGCTTCATCCTCGCGCGCGCAACTGGCGCCCTGCTCTTTCGCCTGCTCCGAAATCATCAGGTAGGGATTGACATGCGCCTCGACCCGACCCGGCGCATCAACGCTGGTGGAGTCGATCTCGAACCAGCCCTGCGCGGTTTCGTCGCCCGTGCGGCGGATGAAGGCCGTGCCGCGGATGTCGGTCATGGTTGCGACCGGCTCCTTGGCGGCGATGCGGTGGGCAATTTCGACAATCGCGCGTTCGGCGTTGCCGTACAGCAGCAGGTCGCACTTGGCGTCCACCACGATGGAGCGGCGCACCTTGTCGGACCAGTAGTCGTAATGGGCAATGCGGCGCAGCGAGCCTTCGATGCCGCCCAGGATGATGGGCACGTCCTTGTAGGCTTCGCGGCAGCGCTGCGAATAGACGATGGCGGCGCGGTCAGGCCGCTTGCCGCCGATGTCGCCGGGCGTGTAGGCGTCGTCGCTGCGGATCTTGCGGTCCGCTGTGTAGCGGTTGATCATCGAGTCCATGTTGCCGGCGGTCACGCCGAAAAACAGGTTTGGCTTGCCCAGGGCCTTGAACGGGTCGGCGCTTTGCCAGTCCGGCTGCGCGATGATGCCGACGCGAAAGCCCTGGGCTTCGAGCATGCGGCCGATGACGGCCATGCCGAAGCTCGGGTGGTCCACATAGGCGTCGCCAGTGACGATGATGATGTCGCAGCTGTCCCAGCCCAACTGGTCCATTTCGGCCCGGCTCATGGGCAAAAATTTTGACGTGCCGAAGCGGCTGGCCCAGTACTTCCGGTAGCTGGTCAGTGGTTTGGCGGCGCGCGCGAAAAAGGAGACGTCGATGGGGGCGTTCATGGAGGCTTTGAAGGGCAACCTTTAATTTTAAGGTTTTAAGCCTGCTTGTGCTCCTTACATGGGTACTTCGTGCCTCGAATCAACCCGAAACAGCCCGATTCGGCCTCAAAACGACTGTTTCAGGCCCGGGCGTGGGCGATCAGGCGGTCCAGCATACGGCCCAGTTGTTGCTGCTGCTTCGCCGACAGGCAGCCAAAAATCTCGTCATTGCGCCGCGCAATCAGTGCCATCACGCGGCTCCAGAGGGCCCTGCCCGGGCCGGTCAGCGTCAGCACCACGCCGCGGCCGTCGGAGGTGCTGGCCGCCTTGCGCACCAGGCCGCGGTCCACCAGCGACTGCGCCGCGCGGCTGGCCTGGCCCTTGTTCAGGTTGGCCTTGGCGGCCAGTTCCATCACCGAAAGCGGCGCAAAGTTGCCGATGGCCGCCAGGCAGCGCGCCTCGCCGACAGGCAGGCCGAACTCGTCGGCATAGGCGTCGCTGCTGAACTTGTCGGTCAGCTTGTTGACCAGGTGCAGCCGGTAGCTCAGGAACTCGTCCAGCCGCGGGGTGCCAGGGGGATTACGCGGCATCACCGGCCTCGGCGGCGCACTGTTTCTTCGCGTTGGCGATCAGGGGCAAGACCTGGTCGGCACGTTCGAAGCGGCTCATCAGCGACAGGCTCAGCATGGCCAGCAAGAGCGGCGCCCTGGCCTCGCCCACCTGCGCAAGGGCTTCGCACAGGGCGGAATAACTCCGGTCAAGATCGGCATCGGTCATACGGCGAATCCTTTCTGTTCGAGGGCGGCCAGCAACGGCGCCGGGTCCAGGCCGCGCCAGCGGCCCATCACATAACCGTCGGGGCGTACCAGCACCAGGGCCTCGGCGCTCGCCTCTAGCAGGCCGTAACGCTGGCGCGCCTGGCCCAGGGTGTCGGCCTCAGGTTCTACCTCCAGCACCGCCACGCCGTGGTCGGGCAGGTCCCGCAGCGCATCGGGCATGGCGCCGTCGGCGAACACCAGGCACAGCATGTCGCGGCCAAAACATTGCGTCAGGTGCAGCGGGCCGTGCGGGCCGGCCAGCAGGGCCTCGGGCGCGGGCGCACCTGGCGCGGCCAGATCATTAGCCCACGCACCGGCTTGCGGCACGTTGAGCGGTGAATCGACATAGGTGATGGGCGAGGACTGGCGCGGGTTGATCAGCGAGCGCACCTTGTCGTCGCTGAGCGCGAGCCGCAAGGTGGCCTCACGCATCAGCTTGAAGGCAAAGTTGGGCGGCGCCATGAACTCGGTGCTTTTGGCGCCGTAGGCGATGTTTTCACGCGCGGCGTGCACCCGCTCGGTGGAATATGAATCGAGCAGGTTTTCAGCCGCCCTGCCCTCGATCACGGCGGCCAGCTTCCACGCCAGGTTGCCGGCATCGTCCAGCCCGGAATTAAGACCGCGCACGCCGAAGATGGGCACCAGGTGCGCGGCGTCACCAGCAAACAACACGCGGCCGTGGCGGTAGCTGTCCAGGCTCAGGCATTTGGCGTTGTAGATCGAGATCCACAGCGGTTCCCACGGCTCGTCCTCGCCGATCATGCGCAAATGGCTTAACACGCGCGGCAAGACGTTTTCGGGCTTGACCGCCTCGACCGGGTCTTCGTCGTCACGGATCTGGTAATCGATGCGCCAGACATCGTCGGGCTGGCGGTGCATCAGGATGGTGGAGCCGGGGTTGGACGGCGGGTCGAACCAGGCCAGGCGCTCGACCGCCCTTTTTGTTTTTTGCACGATGTCGACGATCACGTATTTGCCGTCGTACTGCGTGCCCTGCAACTGCAGGCCGAGCTGCTCGCGCACGGTGCTGCGCCCGCCGTCGCAGGCGACCACCCAGTCGGCGCGAACCTTGTGTATTCCCGAGGGGCTTTGGACTTCGACCTCGGCGCCATCGTCAAGCGGTCGCAGCGCCGTCACGCGGCTGGACCAGCGCACGTCCATGGCTGCGGTGCCGGCGCGGTGCGCAAACTCCTCCACATAAAACTGCTGGATGTTGACCATGGGCGCAAAGCGCTGGGTCGGCTCGCTGGGCATCCGGAAATGCAGCACCTCGGCGTCGCGCCAGTAGCTGCGCCCGCCGACCCAGGACAGGCCCTTGTCCACCAGCGGCTTGTCGGCGCCGACCCAGCCGAGGATTTCCTGCGAGCGGCGCGACATGCAGATGGCGCGGCTGCCACTGCAATAAGCCTCATCGGCTTCCACCACCAGGCAGTCGATGCCGTAGCGCGAGAGCAAAGCGGCCAGGGTGAGACCGACCGGTCCGCCGCCGGCAATCAGCACCGGAATACGGTCCGGGAAGGAGGATTCAAGGGTAGTCATGGGCAGGCGCCAGGTTGGTTGCGGACACAACTATAAGGCGAACTGGTTGCAGGCGCAACCAGATTGGGAAAGCAGACCCGCCCTTGCCCGCCACGGTGCCTGCCCCGCCCTTGGCTATGATGGTTTTCATCAACCCACCGGAGACAAGACATGCCCGAATTCAGCACCCTGCGCATCGACAAGGACGCCGCCCACCCGCGCATCGCGCGCCTGCTGCTCAACCGTCCGGAACGGCTCAACGCCATCAATGACGCCATGCCGCGCGAGATCCGGGCCGCCATCGACTGGGCGGCGGCCGAGGATGAGGTCCACGTGATCATTGTCGAAGGCGCGGGCAAGGGGTTTTGTGGCGGTTACGACCTCAATCACTTCGGCGAAGGCAACATCGACCACCCCTGCCAGCAGGAGCAGTTCCCCTGGGACCCGATGGTTGACTACGCCTACATGAAACGCAACACCGAAGACTTCATGAGCCTGTGGCGCAGTCCGAAACCGACGATTGCGAAGGTCCACGGTTACGCCGCCGCCGGTGGCAGCGACATTGCCCTGTGCTGCGACTTGCTGGTGATGGCCGACGATGCCCGCATCGGCTACATGCCGACCCGCGTCTGGGGCTGCCCCACCACCGCGATGTGGACCTATCGCCTGGGCGCCACCCGCGCCAAGCAGCTGATGTTCACCGGCGACACCATCGACGGAAAAAAGGCCGCCGACTGGGGCCTGGCCAACGAGAGTGTGCCGTCCGATCAGCTGGAAGCGGCCACCCTGAAACTCGCGCAGCGCATCGCCGGGGTGCCGCGCTCGCATCTGGCCATGCACAAGATGGTGGTCAACCAGGTGATGCTGACCATGGGGCTGGAGCAGACGCAGATGATGGCCACCGTGTTTGACGGCATCACGCGCCACAACCCCGAGGGCATGTGGTTTCGCCGTTATGCCCAGGCCGAAGGCTTCAAGGCCGCCGTGCAGTGGCGTGACAGCGGCGAGCCGATTCCCGAAGGCGACGAGGCGCGAAACGCCATTCGTGACCTGTCGTCGCGACCGCCTCAGGCCTGAGCCGGACTCACCTGGCCCGGCTCGCGCACCGGCTGGACGGGCTCGGCGGGCGGCAAGTCGATCACCTCGGGCGGTGGCTCCGGTGAGGGCGGCATCACCGGCGGCGGACTGCCGGGAGGCACATGGGCCTTCCAGGAACGAGGCGTGGCATGAAGGATCATGACCGTTGGTGGCGCCTGCGGCGGCTGACCAGCGTCCGCAACAGCGCGGCGCCCAGGGCGCCCGCCGCCAGGGCGAGCAGCGCGGACTGCCCCGGCTTGCGCGCCACCTGGTCGGCCAGCGAATCTCGGTAGCGCGTCAGCACACCCGGTGCTGCCGCGTCATGGCCGACGGCGGCCAGAAGAAGCCCGTCCGAAGCGGGGTTGCTCAGCACCGCCTGTTCGGCCGATTGCAGCACGTCCTCGGTCAGCGGCCGCGATGGCGCGGGTGGCAATGCGTTCTCTTCTTCAATGCGGGGCGTGATCATCAGGACGCTTTCTCCGGGTCAGTACCGGTTCAGTAAAAAATGGCGGGCCCACACCGGGCCGCGTGCTTTTCTCGCAGTCCTGAAACCTTAAAAGGATTGGCCGGCCCGTCATGCGGGAAAGCCCACTGTCGCCCTGTAGGAGGAAGTCTCGGCGCGGCCGCGCCTGCGGCGGGGCCCGGCACAACGTTTGTGCGGCCCACGCGGCGGTCAGGCAGTGCGACGCATTGAAGTAAGACAGGTCTTACAAGGGCTCGCGACTGGCCTTACAGCCACTGGCGCCTGGCAACTACGGCCCCCAGCCGCCCCGGCTTGTAAGGTGGGAACTGCTCTTCCCCGCAGTGTTTCCCGCAGTGTGTTTCTTCCACCGCCCCCTTCCCATGAGGACATCCGATGGCACTCGCAGCATCCTCCCCCACCGACGCCCCCGGCACAGAGGGCACGCGCCAGCGGCACGCCCCTTTCGGACCTGCGGCCTGGCTGGTGGCCGCCTTGGTCGGACTGGGCGCCCTGCTGGCCATCTTGCCCGAAGGCACGGCCGAGTCGCTGCAAACCGTCATTGCCTGGCTGATGGTCGCCATGGTGGCGACCCTGGCCGTGATCCTTGTCGCCAAGGGGCTGGAGCGCCTGCTCGACTGCGAGTCCAGTTAGAGCCCCTGCAGCCGCCACGGCCGCCTGTCCGGTCGGCACCTTCCTCACTTTTTGAACCGTTTTCAAGGAACCCAGATGACGCAACCCAAGCGCAGTACAGCCAGTGCCCCCAAGCTTTCCAACGGGGTCTCCGAAAAGCAAAAACAGCTTCAGGCTTTTACTGCCGACGCCGCCAGCACGCTGACGACCAACCAGGGTCTGCACATTCCGGACAACCACAATTCGCTCAAGGCCGGCGTCCGCGGTCCGACGCTGATGGAGGACTTCATCCTCCGCGAAAAAATCACCCACTTCGACCATGAGCGCATTCCCGAGCGCGTTGTGCATGCACGCGGCTCCGCGGCGCACGGGGTTTTCAAGCTCTACAAGCCAATGACGCAGTTCACCAGCGCCGGCTTTTTGCAGAATCCCGAACTGGAGACCCCGGTGTTCGTGCGTTTCTCCACCGTCGCCGGATCGCGGGGGTCGGCCGACACGGTGCGCGACGTGCGCGGTTTTGCCGTCAAGTTCTACACCGACGAAGGCAACTACGACCTGGTGGGCAACAACATCCCGGTCTTCTTCGTCCAGGACGCAATCAAGTTCCCCGACCTCGTCCATGCCCTCAAGCCCGAGCCCCACAACGAGATGCCGCAGGCCGCGAGCGCGCACGACACCTTCTGGGACTTTGTCTCGCTGATGCCCGAATCGACCCACATGCTGATGTGGGCGATGTCGGACCGCGCCATTCCGCGCAGCTACCGCATGATGGAAGGTTTTGGCGTGCACACCTTCCGTTTCATCAATGCGCACGGCGACGCGCATTTTGTGAAATTCCACTGGAAGCCCAAACTCGGCGTGCACGGCCTGGCCTGGGACGAAGCCCAGAAAATCGCAGGAAAAGACGCGGACTACCACCGCCGGGACCTCTGGGAAGCCATCGACAGGGGCGACTTTCCGGAGTGGGAACTCGGCGTCCAGATCATCGAGGAAGGCCAGGAAGACAAGCTCGGCTTTGACATCCTGGACCCGACCAAGCTGATCCCCGAATCGGTCGTTCCGGTGCAGCTCATCGGCAAGATGGTGCTCAACCGCAATCCGGACAACTTCTTTGCCGAGACCGAACAGGTGGCGTTTCACCCCGGCCATCTGGTGCCGGGCATCGACCTCACCGACGACCCGCTGTTGCAAGGGCGCCTGTTTTCCTACACGGACACCCAGCTGTCACGCCTGGGCGGGGCGAATTTTCACGAGATCCCGATCAACAAGGCGGTCTGCCCTTTCCACAATTTCCAGCGCGACGGCATGCACCGGCAAGCCATCAGCAAGGGTCGGGTCGCTTACGAGCCCAACACCCTGGCGACAGGCGCGGAATTTCGCGTCGATGGCGGCGCGCAGGGCTTTCACACCCACCCGCAGGCGCTGGAATCCCCGAAAATCCGCCGGCGCAGCCCTTCGTTCGACGACCATTTTTCCCATGCCACGCTGTTCTGGAACAGCCAGAGCCCGGCCGAAAAAGACCACATCGTGGCCGCCTTCCGGTTTGAACTGTCCAAGGTCGAGGTGCCCGACATCCGCCAGCGCATGGTCGACAACCTGGCCCATGTGGATGCCAAGCTGGCCGCCCGAGTGGCGGCGCCGCTGGGCATCAACGCCCCCGATGCCAAGGCCGCAGCCGGGCGGCTGGGCTTTCGTGACTACCGGATCGCGCAGACCGTCGATGAAGATGCGGCCTTGAGCATGGCCGGCCGGCCGGCCGCCGACAACATCCGGACACGCAAGGTCGCCATTCTGGTCGCCGACGGCGTGGACCTGCTGAGCTTCAAGCGCCTGCAACAGGAACTGCTGGACGCCGGCGCCCAGTGCAAGGTTGTCGCCCCCCAGCTCGGTCCGGTCACCACTTCGTCAGGCAAGCAGCTTCCCGCGAACCACACGTTTTCCAACACCTCGTCCATCATGTTTGATGCGGTCGTGATACCGGGCGGCGCAGCCAGTGCCGCCACGCTGGCACAGCTGGGCGACGCCGTCCATTTCGTGCTGGAGGCCTACAAACATTGCAAGACCGTCTGCGCCCTCAACGAAGGAGCGCAGTTGCTCGGCACGCTGGGCTTTGCGCTCGATACCAAGGATGGCGCGCTGATGGAACCCACCGCGGGCATCCTGCTGGGCGACTCGCGCAAGGCGGCCGACGGCCAGGTTGCGCAGGCCTTGATAGCAGCGATGGCCCGCCACCGCCATTGGGACCGGCTCAATGTGGACGCCGTCCCTGCCTGAAGCCCGCGCGGGCTCAGGGCTTGAGCTGAAGTTCGTGGGTGAACCCGGCCGGGTTCATCTGTAGCGGCCGGTAGCTGACGCCGACCCAGGTCCGGCTCATGTCGCGGTAGCGGCTGGAAAACACCAGTCCGCTTTGCCCGGTCTGATAAATGAACTGCGATTTTTCAAGATCTGCCAGGTCATAGACCGCGCGCAGCGAGGCGGCATGCCGGTTGGCAAACGGGAATTTCGCATCATTGGGCCAGTACTGGCCAACGTTGACCGTGAACGAGTCCCCGCCGGTCGGCACGCTGACGTCAAACAGCCGCGCCAGCGCGGCCACGTTGCTGAAGGGCCGGTGCGCCGACAGCGCCTGATGCGCATCGCCCCACTTCCAGTGCGCAGGCTCGCCGCCCCGCGTGGCCTGCAAGGCCGTCAGTGCGCGGTCCAGCGCGGCGGTGGACTGGACGGCACAGCCGGCCGCCCCGCACCAGGCCTTGTCATCGCGCGCCACCATCTCTTCGATCGCGCTGCGGAAATGGCGCTTGCCGTACATGCTTTTGAGGCGGGCCTCGCCCAGCTTGCTGCCGATCACGCCGCGTGTCAGTTCGTCGACCCAGACCGAAAAAATCAGCGGCGCCGCGCTGTCGGGCCGCATCACGCCGTCGAAGCTGGTCAGCGCCGCCTGCGCTTGCGCGGCCAACGGGTGCTGCGACACCGTTTTCTGCAACAACGGCAGCAGGCGCAGGGTGGCCGACGACAACTGGTCGGACTGGATGGCCTGCATGGATGCGGCGTCATGCCGGGGCTGGGCGGCCAGCAGTTTTTCAATGCGGTCAAAGCGGTAAGGCACGACCCAGTCCTGCCCGAGGAAGAGGTCGGAACCCGGTGGCACCACACTCTGGTTGGCATTGGAAAACCAGCCTTTTTTGCCTATCGCGACCGCATCGGCCTGCGGTGTCTGCGCGTAGGGCAGCCAGCCGGCCCAGTCGTAACGCGCCTGCCAGCCCGGCGACGGTGCGATGCCGAGAATGTCATTGTCGGCCTTGCGCAGCGGCACCTTGCCGATGGCCTTGTACGCGACCTTGCCGGCCACATCGGCCATCACCACATTCTGCATCGGCGAGTGGTGGTCGGCATAGGCGGCGATCAGCTCGTCCACCGACTGCGCCTGGTTGGCGCGCAAGGCCGCCAGGGTCGTCAGGTTGTCGGTTTCCAGCGCGCTCCAGCGCAGCGCGATCACGTACTTGCCGGTGTCCAGCAACTCGCCATGGGTTTTCTGCGCGTCGCTGAGCACAGGCCCATGGCGGCTGGTGCGCACCTTCAGGCTGACGTCGGGCTTGCCCTTGATCTTGATGGTTTCGCTGCGGGTGCTGAAATCTGCCCACTGCGCCGGGCCGCTGCCGGGCACGCGGTATTGCTGCGGGTTGGCCGGGTTGATCTGCTCCAGGTAGAGGTCCTGCACGTCAGGACCGGTATTGGTAAAGCCCCAAGCCACTTTGGCGGTGCGGCCCAGCACCACAAACGGCAGGCCCGGCAGGGTTGCGCCGATGACATCCAGCGCCGGTGCCGCCTTCCCGTCGGCCCCCTGGCCTGCGGGCGCCTGAAGCCGGGCGAAATACCAGATGGCAGGCGCCGACAAACCCAGATGCGGGTCGTTGGCCAGCAGGGGCTTGCCGCTGACGGTATGGCTGCCGGCCAGCACCCAGTTGTTCGAGCCCTTGCCTTCCACGTTGCCGATGTTGGCAGCCCAGTCGTTGATGTCGAGCGCCAGCAGGTCCGGCCTCGTGGCCAGGGCTTGTATGCCAAAACGGTCTCCAGCCCTTTCCGGAATCGGCTCTGCAGCTCCTGTCTTGATAGCGTCTGGGCGAAAGACTCCGAGTTCGGCATAGAGCTTGGCGAAGTCGGTTTTGGAGGCCGGCGCCTCGCCCGGGTAAGGCGTGAACAGCTGCCACAGTTGTTCGGTCGTCAGCACCTTGGCCGCCGACAGGCGCGCAAATTCATTGCCCCAGTTGCCGCCCAGGTCCAGCGCCATCATCAGCGCCCAGCCCACGCTGTCCTGCGGAGTCCAGGGCTGGCCGGCGCCGCCCGGCTTGACGCCGAGGACGTGGAATTCGGGCGACAGCGCCTGGGCGCTGCCGGCATAAAACGCGTTGATGCCGTCGCTGTAGGCTTGCAGCGCCTGTTTTGCCTCGGCCGGCAGCACCTGCCACTGGCGCTGCGCCGCCTCCATGATGCCCAGCGTGCGCATGAGCTTGTCGGTGTCCAGCGTGGCCTCGCCCAGCACCTCGGACAGCTCGCCGCGCATGACCCGACGGTTGAACTCCAGTTGCCAGCCGCGCTCCTGCGCGTGCACATAACCGAGCGCCATCCAGGCGTCGCGCGGGGACTGGGCCTTGATGTGGGTGACGTCGGCGCCGTCGCGCGCCACGGTCACCGGCGCTGCCAGGGCGGGCAGCTTGAGTTCGCCGTCCAGTGCAGGAAAGGCGCGCGTAGCGTAGACAGCCAGCGCAGCCGCGAGCAGCGCGACCAGCACCAGCGCCCCCCAGAAAAACCGTTTGACCCAGACCATGATCGCCTCCTCCTTGTTGTGGGCGATAGCCTAACCGAATCAGGCCACCCGCGATCAAGTGCAGGTGATCAGGCGGCTGCGACCGGCTTGAGTTGCAGCGACTTGATCTCCAGAAACTCCTCAAACCCGTAGACACCTGCCTCGCGGCCGTTACCCGACTGCTTGTATCCGCCAAAAGGCGCATTGGCGTTGAAGGGGCCGCCGTTGATGTCGACCTGCCCGGTGCGGATGCGGCGCGCGACTTTCATCGCATGATCGTCGCTGCCGCTCCACACGCCGCCGCCCAGACCGTAAATGGTGCTGTTGGCGATCGCCACGGCCTCTTCTTCGTCCTTGTACGGAATCACCACCAGCACGGGTCCGAAAATTTCTTCCTGGGCCAGGGTGTCGGTGGCTTTGATGCCCAGGATGGTGGGCTGCACAAAGTAGCCCTTCTCAAAGGCGGGCGGCTGGTCCCCGCCGGCAATCACGTCCGCGCCCTCTTCGATGCCGGTGCGGATGAATCCCAGCACGCGATCGCGCTGGTTCGCGCTGACCAGCGGTCCGAGCTTGCTGGTTTCCTCGAGGCTGGGGCCGACGCTGAACCTGGCGATCGCGGTTTTGGCCAGCGCCTTGACCTCGTCGTAACGGCCGGCCGGCACCAGCATGCGGGTGTGGGCCGAGCAGGTCTGGCCGCTGTTGAGCATGCAGGCCGAGATCGTGCCCTTGACCGCGGCTTCCATGTCGGCATCGTCGAGGATGACGCTGGCCGACTTGCCGCCGAGTTCCAGCGCCACGCGTTTGACCGACTGGCTGGCGAGTTCGCTGACACGTTTGCCGGCTCGCGTGGACCCGGTGAAACTGACCATGTCCACCTCGGGGTGGGTCGCCAGCACCTCGCCGACCACCGGCCCCATGCCGTTGACCAGGTTGAACACGCCAGGCGGCAGGCCGGCTTCGTGAATGATTTCAGCCAGGATCATGGCATTGACAGGCGCAATCTCGCTGGGCTTGAGCACCACGGTGCAGCCGGCGGCCAGCGCCGGCGCGATTTTCAGCGTGATCTGGCTGAGCGGGAAATTCCAGGGCGTGATGCAGCCCACCACGCCGATCGGCTCGCGCACCACCAGCGAGTTGCCGACTTTCTTTTCCCATTCGAAATCGCGCGCGATCCTGGCAAAGTTGCCCCAATGCCAGGTGGGTCCGCCCACCTGCACCGCGCGTGCCATTTTCAGCGGCATGCCCACTTCGCGGGCGATGGTCAGCGCCATCTCGTCGGTGCGGGCCTTCAGGCCGGCCGTGACCTTGTCGAGGTAGCCAGCGCGGGTTTCGACGGGCAAGGCGGCCCAGGCGTCAAAAGCCGCACGGGCGGCCAGCACGGCGCGTTCGGCTTCCTGCGCCGTGCCGGCCGGCACGGTCGCCATGACTTCCTCGGTGCTCGAGTCGTACACCGGCAGGGTCTCTGCCGATTGCGCCTTGACCCACTGGCCATTGATGTAGTGCGAAGGGTATGTAGTCATAACAAGCTCAAAAAAGGGAAATTTTGCGAAAAAACAGCGAAACGAGAGGTAAATAAATCGCAAAGAAAATCTTGATGATTTTCCATGCCTGGCCAAACCAGGGAGACTTGAAAAGTACTACCTTTGTTTACAAATCAAGAATTAACATGACATTTGCTTACTAACGCATTGATTTAGTTGTTGTTTTACGTTAACCATCTCACGTGATAGAACTTGCATCTGTAACCGTGGAGGCTTAATCTACCAGACTGCACGGTTAAGCACCGTCCTACTATCGAAAGCACAAACTCTATGCGCTGGATTAAACCTGACTTGAAAAGCAGTCTGCTGGGTCTGCTCAATGGTGGCGAAGTGACGCCTTCCAGCCTGGAAAAGCGTACCGAAGGCATTCGGCAATTGATGCTCAACGAACTCGGCGAGTTTGGCGAGAAACATTACCCCAAAATCGCGCTGCGGGTACGCTACGCCCAGGATGCGCAAGGCCTGTGGTATGCACGGGGCGACGTCATGGCCGTGCTGTCGGCCATGCAGGGCGAAACCATTGCCCGCCAGAAGGTCAGCGGCATCACCAAAATGTTTGAAGGCCTGTTGCCCGGCAGCCTTGGCTCGCGGCGCAGTTCCCTGACCAACTAGGCTGCCCTCCACCGGGCAAGGTGGCAGGCGGTCGACAAAACCGCCGGCCGGCCCGGTGTATTCCCCTTTAATGGCTGTGACCCCAGAGCAGGAAAGCATCCCTGTCCTCGACGGCCAGCGTCACTTTCGCCCCCACCGGCAACACGACCTTGGTCGGCACATGGCCAAACGGCAGGCCGCTCAACACCGGTGCCTTGATCTGGCGCTGCAGCCACGCCACCACCGTGGCCAGCTTGAAGCCCTTGTCGTGCGGTACAAGCTTGTAGTTGGTGAACTGCCCCAGCACCACCGCCTTCTGCTGGGCCAGCACGCCGGCGTGCAACAGCTGCGTCAACATGCGCTCCAGCCGGTACGGGTGTTCATGCACCTCTTCCAGAAACAAAATGCCGCCTTTCACCTGGGGCAGGTAAGGGGTGCCCACCAGCGAACTCAGCACCGCAAGGTTGCCGCCCCACAAAACCGCATTTTTGACACCAAAGGGGCCCTCGGCCCCGGGCTGCCAGGCGCCCCCCGCCACTGACTCAGCAGCCATTTTCGGCAGACGCCAGCCGGCGCCCTCGCCCTGCCCCGTGATCAGGTCGTCAAAGCAGGCTTCCATGATGTCGTCGGGCTGGCCTTCGGTCCCAAAGTCCTCGCCGAGTGCCGGACCGGCCCAGCTCACCGCCCCGGTTTTGGCCAGCAGCGCGTTTTGCAGGGCCGTGAAGTCGCTCAAGCCGACGAAACGCGTGCCCCGGGATGCGGCCTTGTCCAGCGCCTTGTAATTGATATGCGGCAGCAGGCGGGTCAGTCCGTAGCCGCCCCGGGAAATCAGCGCGACGTCGGCGCCGCTGGCGGCCGCCCGGGCGATCGCGGCGAGCCGGGTCTCGTCGTCGCCGGCAAAACGCTGGTGGCTGCTCAGTGCGGCCTCGTCAAGCTCGACCTCGTAACCCAGCGCGGTCAGGCGCCGCACGCCGCGCTTGAAGGCAGGCTTGTCGCGCACGGCGCTGGAAGGAGAGTAGATGTAGATATGTTTTTTCACGAGACGGAGTATCCCACTGCCCGGACCAGGTGCTGCCAAACCGGCGGTCAATCGCCGGTCAACTGCCCAGAGAGCGGAGCGCCTGCCGGGCAATGACTTCCCCATGCTCCTGCACAAAATGCCCCGCCTGCGGCAACACCACGGCCTCGGGGCAGCCGCGGATCATGGCCTGCAATTGCTGCATGACCGGCAGGCCGAGCACCGGGTCCTGCGCACCGACGGCCATCAAGGTCCGGCCTTGCCAGCGTTCGCGCCAGAAACTGCGGGCCTCGCGTGAAAGGGCGGAACCGTCCGAGTTCTCGAACTCCGGCACCATGGCCGGAAAAGCACGCAAGGCGGCGCGGTGGCCCCGGTCGGGGAAAGGCGCGTTGTAGGCGGCGCATTCTTCGGCGCTCATCTGCGGGTTGCCGCGCGCGAACAGCCGCGCCACATCGAACTCGGGGTTTTTCGCGCACATCTCGCGCCAGGCCAGAAAGCCCGGCGACAAGGGCACATCGCCGGTCGCCAGCGTTGTGTTCATGACCAGCAGACCCCGGTAGCGCTCGGGCGCGGCCAGCGGCAGGGTCAGGCCCAGCAGGCCACCCCAGTCCTGCACCACCAGAACGATGTTCTTCAGGTCCAGGCGTTCGACGAACTCCAGCAGGTTCTGCCGGTGTCCGGTGAAGCTGTGAAAGCTGTCCTTTTTGGGCTTGTCGCTTTTGCCGAAACCGATCAGGTCGGGCGCCACCACCCGGTGCCCGGCCGCCAGGAACACCGGGATCATCTTGCGGTACAGGTAGCTCCAGGCCGGATTGCCGTGCAGGCACAGCCAGGTCAAGTTCCGATTGCCCTGAGCCTGTTGAAGGGGCGCCCCCTCGTCGAGGTAATGCAGGCGCAGGCCGGCCAGCGAAGGCAGGTCGCTGAGGTAACGGGGTGCCCAGGGGTAGTCCGGCAGATTGGCAAACGCGCTGTCGGGCGTGCGGAGTGCGTCATCGCGCAGGGGATGGTTCAGTTGTGTCTCCTGGCGCTGTTCGCTGCGCCGCTGCTGGAAAAAATCCTGCAGCACCGCGCCACATTCCCCGGCCAGCACCCCGCCCTGCACCTGCGTTTGGTGGTTGAGCTGCGGGTTGGCGAACAGGTCGATGACGGAACCGGCGGCCCCGGTTTTCGGATCCGGCGCGCCGAACACCACGCGCTTGAGCCGCGCATGCAGCATGGCGCCGGCGCACATGGCGCAGGGCTCCAGCGTGACAAACAGTTCGCACTCGTCGAGCCGGTAGTTGCCCGCGGCCTGGGCGGCAAATCGCAGGGCCTGCATTTCGGCATGGGCCGTCGGGTCATGCCCGCTGATGGGTTGGTTGCAGCCAGTGGCGATCACCTGTCCGCCCCGAACCAGCACGGCACCGACCGGCACCTCGCCCGCTTCGGACGCTTGCCTGGCCTGCGCCAGCGCCAGTTGCATGTAGTCGGCATCGCTCATGTTTGCTTCGTTTCTTATAGCGGCTTGCGTAAGTAACACGGGGGATGAAGCCCGATTTGATGCAAATTATTTGTCTTCCGGCATGGGCCGGGCCTGCTGCATCGTGTTTTCAATCGACTCGCGCACCTGATTCTGGATCTGCTGGCTTTGCTGCTGCGGTGTGGCGCCGGCCGCTGGCGCGGGCAAAACCAGGCCGGCGTCAGCCGGTGCCAGCTTCACCGGCGCCGGGGAGAGCTGTTTTTTCGCCAGCACACCGATGATGGCGACAACCATCAGCAGGCTCAGGACGCCAAAGATGGCTCGCATGTCAGGTCTCCTTGCGGGGGTCGGCGGCGGCCCCCATGCCCAGCCGGTCCATCCAGCCGGCCAGCGCCTGTTCGTCGGGCGTGCCGGCGGCATACATGGCTTTCATCGCCGCGTGCGACTCGGTCCGGTGCTGGTTGAGCTTGAGCTTGCACTGCAGGTCGGTGACCCGCAACTCAAAGGCCACAATGCCGGCCAGCATCTTGTGGGCAAACTCCTCGCCCAGGCCGCGCCACTGCTCGGCATAAGGCGGCTCATGGTCGCCAATCAGCTTTTTGAGCAGCCGGTCCTTGGCCTGCGGGTCTTCGATCAGGCTGGCCTGCACGGTGCAATGCACGGCCAGGTAATTCCAGGTCGGCACCCGCGCCAGGTCGGGGTAGACCTTGGGCGACAGGTAGGCGTGCGGCCCCAGAAAGGTCGCCACGGCCTGCGGCCTGGCTTGCAGGTAACGCCAGTGCGGGTTGGGTTTGGCCACGTGACCGAGCAGCACCAGCTGGTCGCCCCTGGCTTCCAGGTGCAGCGGCAGGTGCGTCACGTAAGGCAGCCCCGCGTCGTCCATGCTGATCAGGCTGGCGAAGGGATGGTCGGTGATCAGCGCCTGGGCCTGCGCGCGATCACCCTTGAATTGGGGTGGCAAATACATAGGCTGAGTATCCGACAAAAAACCCGACTCCCGGACTCCCGGACGCCTGGCACGGCAAAGCGCGTTCGCGCTACGGAGCCATGGGCAACTCAGGCGTGCAAAGGCCAGCGCGCAAGGGGCACATGCAAAGTCTGGCCGATCAGGCTGTGCACGAGAACCAACTCGCGCGCGGTCCAGGAAACCGGCGTCACGGCCTGCTCGGGAACGCTGCGATCGTCGTAAAGAAGCGTCACATGCGGCGTGAAGCCCGGCTTGGCCCAGCGGCCGAGCACGGTTTTCTTCATCGCTTCACCGAGGCTTTGCTGGAAGGCCATCAGCGCCGCCAGGCCGTCGGCGCCGCGCAGGACAAACGGCCGGTTGCGCGGCGCACTGGTGAAGCTGGCGACACGGTCGAAGGTGATGTCAAACGGTGCAGCCGCCAGGCTTGCCGCCGCCCCGCAGGCTGCGGCGACCAGGTCTTGCGGCAGCCCGGCATGGTCGCCCAGGTGATGCAGCGTGACATGAAAGCGCTCCGGTTTCAGCGGCTTGCCCTGCAGGCCGTGTTCCGCACGCAGTTGCTGCGCAAGCTGGGCAATCCGTGCAGCGGTGGCCGCGTCGGGATAGATGGCGAAAAACAGCCTGTCGGTGGGTCGGGGCGCGGCCTCAAAGCCCGGCAAGAAAGACTGCTCAGGCATGGTGCTGGCGGGTCGCTGCGTACAGGGCGGGATTGCGCCCTATTCCCACTCGATCGTGGCCGGGGGCTTGCTGCTGACATCGTAGGTCACGCGGTTGATGCCGCGCACTTCGTTGATGATGCGGCTGGAGACCTTTTTGAGCAGCGCATAGGGCAGCTCGGCCCAGTCGGCGGTCATGAAGTCGCTGGTCTGGACCGCGCGCAGGGCCACGACGTAATCGTAGGTGCGGCCGTCGCCCATGACGCCCACGCTTTTCACCGGCAGAAACACCGCAAACGCCTGGCTGGTCAGGTCGTACCAGCTTTTACCGGTGGCATCGTCGGTGAAGTTGCGCAGCTCTTCGATGAAGATGGCGTCGGCGCGGCGCAGCAAGTCAGCGTATTCCTTTTTGACTTCGCCCAGAATCCGCACCCCCAGGCCCGGGCCCGGGAAGGGGTGGCGGTACACCATGTGAAAAGGCAGGCCCAGCGCCACGCCCAGCTCGCGCACTTCGTCCTTGAACAGCTCGCGCAGGGGTTCGAGCAGCTTCAGGCCGAGCTGCTCGGGCAGGCCGCCCACGTTGTGGTGGCTCTTGATCGTGATGGCCTTTTTGTTCTTGGAGCCGCCACTCTCGATCACGTCCGGATAAATCGTGCCCTGGGCCAGCCAGGCCACATGGCGCGAATGGTCGTTCTTGAGCTTGCCGGCTTCGGCCTTGAACACTTCCACGAATTCGCGGCCAATGATCTTGCGCTTGGCTTCGGGATCGCTGACGCCCTTGAGATGGCCGAGGAACTGGTCGGCAGCGTCAACGCGAATGACTTTCGCGTGCAGCTTGCCGACAAACATGTCCATCACCATGTCGCCTTCGTCCAGGCGCAGCAGGCCGTGGTCGACAAACACGCAGGTCAGCTGGTCGCCGATGGCGCGGTGAATCAAGGCGGCCGCAACCGACGAATCGACACCGCCGGACAGGCCAAGGATCACTTCCTCGCTGCCCACCTGGGTGCGGATTTTTTCCACCGCCTCACTGATGTAGTCGCCCATGATCCAGTCGGCCCGGGTGCCGCAGATATCCAGGACAAAACGCTCCAGGATGGCCGCACCACGCTTGGTGTGCGTGACTTCGGGGTGGAACTGCACGCCGTAAAACCGGCGCTCCTCGTCGGCCATGCCGGCGATCGGGCAGCTGTCGGTACTGGCCATCAGCTTGAAGCCGGGCGGCAACTCGGTGACCTTGTCGCCATGGCTCATCCACACCTGCAGCATGCCGTGGCCTTCGGAGGTCGCGTAATCCTGGATGCCTTCGAGCAGCTGGGTATGACCATGCGCCCGCACATCGGCGGGGCCGAATTCGCGCTTGTGGCCGCTTTGCACGATGCCGCCGAGCTGGTGCGCCATGGTCTGCATGCCGTAACAGATGCCCAGCACGGGCACGCCCAGGTCGAACACCGCCTGCGGCGCCTTGTCGGTGCTGTCCTCGTAGACGCTGGCGTGGCTGCCCGACAGGATGATGCCCTTGAGCTTGCCATCCTGGGCGTAGTCGCGGACCCAGTCGCTGGTCACATCGCAGGGATGGACTTCGCAGAACACGTGGGCTTCACGGATGCGCCGTGCAATCAGCTGGGTGACCTGGGAGCCGAAATCGAGAATGAGAATTTTTTGGTGCTGCATGAAAGAGTGTCTTCAAGGCAAAAAAAGAAAAAGGCGTCTATGAAGACGCCCCTGACAAGCCAAAACGGTCAGTCTGCCCTGTAATTGGGGGCTTCCTTGGTGATCTGCACGTCATGGACATGGCTTTCGCGAATGCCGGCCGTCGTGATCTCGACAAACTCGGCCTGGTTGCGCATGTCCTCGATGGTGGCGCAACCGCAATAACCCATGCTGGCGCGCAGGCCGCCGGCCATCTGGTAAATGATGGCGACCATGGAACCCTTGTAGGGCACCCGGCCTTCGATGCCCTCGGGCACCAGCTTGTCTGCGTTCGGGTTGCCGGTGGTGGCTTCCTGGAAATAGCGGTCGGCACTGCCCTGCTGCATCGCGCCAATGCTGCCCATGCCGCGGTAGCTCTTGTAGCTGCGGCCCTGGAACAGAATCACTTCGCCGGGGGCTTCCTCGGTGCCGGCAAACATGCCGCCCATCATCACGGTGCCTGCGCCGGCTGCGATGGCCTTGGCGATGTCGCCGCTGTAACGGATGCCACCGTCGGCAATCAGCGGCACGCCGGTGCCGCGCAGCGCCATGGCCACGCTGTCAATCGCCATGATCTGCGGCACGCCCACGCCCGCGACAATGCGGGTGGTGCAGATGGAGCCGGGACCAATGCCGACCTTGACCGCATCGGCGCCGGCCTCCACCAGGGCCAGCGCGGCGGCGCCGGTGGCAATGTTGCCGCCGATCACATCGATCTGCGGATAGTTCTTCTTGACCCAGCGCACGCGCTCGATCACGCCGTGGCTGTGGCCGTGGGCGGTGTCGACCACGATGGCATCGACCCCGGCCCGGACCAGCGCTTCAACCCGCTCTTCCGTGCCTTCGCCGACACCAACGGCCGCACCCACGCGCAGGCGGCCCGAGGCGTCGCGTGCGGCATTGGGGAAATTGGTCTGTTTGGTGATGTCCTTGACCGTGATCAGACCCTTGAGCTCAAAGTCGTCGTTGACCACCAGCAGGCGTTCAAGCTTGTATTTGTTGAGCAGGGCCTTGGCCTCGGCGGCAGACGTGCCTTCCTTGACCGTGATCAGTTTCTCGCGCGGCGTCATGATCTGGTGCGCCTTGACGTCGTAGCGGGTCTCAAAGCGCAGGTCGCGGCTCGTCACGATACCCACCACCTTGCCGCCGTCGCACACCGGAAAGCCCGAGATGCCGAGCTGCTCGGACAGTTCCAGTATCTGCAGCACGGTGTGTTCCGGCGTGATGACCACCGGGTCGCGCACGACGCCCGACTCATAACGCTTGACCTTGGCCACATGGGCGGCCTGCTCCTGCGCTGTCAGGTTTTTATGAACGATGCCGATTCCGCCCTCCTGCGCAATGGCAATGGCCAGCCGGGCTTCGGTGACCGTGTCCATCGCAGCCGAAACCAGAGGCAGGTTCAGGCGGATGTTTCTTGAGAACTGGGTGGAAAGCGAGGTGTCCTTGGGCAGGACCTGGGAGAACGCTGGCACCAACAATACGTCGTCGAAGGTGAGCGCTTTGCCGAGTAGGCGCATAGGGATGGCTCCAAAAACACGATTGTACCCGCGCCGGTCCGTACAAACCCTAGCGCTGGAAGTCTTGCCTGCCGCGTTACAAAAAGGCCACGCCAAACAGCGTTCGTCTTCGCCTGCAGGAGCGCTACCAGTACACTGATCCCATGCATCTGAAAATCACTCCCAAACACCTTCTTCTGCTACTGGCCGGCTGGACTTTTGCGCTGTCGGCCGCCGCCCAGTGGCAGTGGATAGGCAAAGACGGACGCAAGGTGTTCAGTGACCGACCACCGCCAGCCGACATTCAGGACAAGGACATCCTCAAGCAGCCCGGCGGCCGGGGACGCGCCAAGGCGCCTGTAGCCGCTACCGAGCCAACCGAGGGCGCCGCACCCGTTACAGCAGCAACAGCAGCACCGGCCGCGAAAGCCAATACCCCGAAAATTTCCGGCAAGGATGCGGAGCTGGAAGCCAAGAAGAAAAAACTGGAAGAGGAAGAAGCAGCCAAGAAAAAGGTGGACGAGGAAAAAGTCGCCAAAGCCAGAGCCGACAACTGCGAACGCGCCAAAAAGGCCATGGTGACCATCCAGTCGGGCGCGCGGATATCGACCACCAACACCAAGGGCGAGCGCGAAATCATGGACGACAACGCACGTGCAGCGGAAAACAAGCGCCTGCAAGCCATCATGGACAGCGACTGCAAATAGGCAGCCGTTCGCGTTCAGTACCCGGCCTTGGCCCCTGCCCTTTTGTTGGCAAACAGACCTGATTTCTTCACGCCCTGCTTGTTGAAGCGCTCGCGCCGCGCGATCTTGGGGTCCACCCTCAGCGGGCGATAGATCTCCAGCCGATCCTGCTGGTGCAGCTCATGGCGCAAACTGGTTTTGCGCCCCCAAATGCCCACCGACAGACGGCCTGCCGCCAGTTCCGGAAACTCGTCCAAGATGCCGCTGGCTGCAATGGCCTGCGCCACGGTGCTGCCGGTCGGCAGTGTCAGATGCCACTCGCGCACCTGGCGCGGCCCGGGCGAATACAGCAGGAAAATGTCCAGCGCCACCATGGCGTTCAGACCGCGGCCTCGCCGTACACCTGGGCGGCCCTTTTGACAAAGGCATCGACCAGGCTACCGGCGATCTTGTCAAACACCGGCCCCACCAGCGCCGCGAGTGCCGCGTTGTCAAAGTCGTAGCGCAGCGTCAGGTCCACCTTGCAGGCGCGCTGGCTACCGTCGCCCAGGGGTGTGAAGTCCCAGTCGCCGTCGAGCTTTGAAAAAGGACCGTTCACCAGCTTGAGCGAGACCTGACGGTCCGGCACGTGGGTGTTGCGGGTGGTGAAACTCTGATGAATGCCGGCAAAGGCGATGCCCACGTTGGCCATCATGCCCTGCGCATCTTCTTCGATCACTCTGGCCTGGTCGCACCAGGGCAAAAACTGCGGGTAGCTGGCGACATCGGTGACCAGGGCAAACATTTCGGCTGCGCTGTACCAGATCAAAACGGACTTGTGAACGGTTTTCATACAATCATGGGCTGCGCTCGATTGTATTAGCCGATGCCGCCCCTACCTTTTACCCATGGCCACCAAAGAAGCATCCTCCAAAAAACCGGCCGCCGCGTCATCCGGAAAGTCCACGGGCAAGCCCGCGATCAACCTGACACCCAAGGCTGCCGCTGCTGCCGTGCGTATTGCCGACAACAAGAAAGCCACGTTCAACTATCACATTGAAGAGCGCTTCGAGGCCGGCATGGTGCTCGAGGGCTGGGAGGTGAAGTCGCTGCGCGAGGGCAAGGTGCAATTGACCGACGGTTATGTGGTGATCCGCAACGGCGAGCTGTTCCTGATCGGCTGCCAGATCAACCCGCTCGGAACGGCATCCACCCATGTCCGGCCGGACTCGGTGCGTACCAAGAAGCTGCTGATGCACAAGGACGAGATCCGCCGCCTGATCGGCAAGATCGAGCAAAAGGGTTTCACGCTGGTGCCGCTGAACCTGCACTGGAAGGCCGGCAAGGTCAAATGCGAGGTGGGTCTGGCCAAGGGCAAGGGCGAACACGACAAGCGCGACACCATCAAGGACCGCGAAGGCAAGCGCGAAGTCGAACGCGCAATGAAGTCGCGCAGCCGCTGACTTCCCTGCCCGGCCTAACCCTGTCTTTCCCTGTCTTTCCCTGTCTTTCAGAAATATTCTGCAAGGCCGGGAATAAACTGGCCGTCAAAGGTGTTTGTGGGGTGGCAGAGCTGCTCTGCCCAACCCACTTCACCTACCGGAGCTCACCATGAAATTCCTGACCATCGCCGTCCTCACCGCCGCCCTTCTCGGCGGCTGCGCCTCCATGAGCAACCCGCCCGCCAAAGTGGCCGATGGCATGCTGGTCGGTCCGAACGGCATGACGCTTTACACCTTTGACCGCGATATCACGGGTAGTGGCAAGTCCGTCTGCAATGGCCCTTGCGCCACCAACTGGCCACCGCTGCTGGCCGCCGAGACGGACAAGGCCTCGGGCGACTACACGGTCATCACGCGCGACGACGGCAAAAAACAGTGGTCCATGAAAGGCAAGCCGCTGTACTACTGGATCAAGGACACCAAGGCCGGCGACAAGACCGGTGACGGCGTGCAGAACGTCTGGCACATCGTCAAGCCCTGAATTTGCATGCCGGCTTGACCGCAGTCCATGGACCGTTCCGAGCTGATTGCCCAGATTCCCGGTTTGCGGCGTTACGCCCGCGCGCTGACCGGCAATGCCTGGGCCGCCGACGACCTGGTGCAGGACACGCTGGAGCGGGCCTGCAGCAAATGGCGTCTGTGGACAGCCGGGTCCGATCTGCGGGCCTGGCTGTTCACCCTGATGCACAACCTGTTCATGAACCAGCGGCGCAGTGCGGCGCGGCAATTACAGGCGGGCCCGCCGCTGGATGTGGATGAACTGGCCGGCACGCTGGCCGCACCCGACGCCAGGCAGGACCAGGCCCTGGACCTGCAGCGTTGCCTGCTCCGGCTGCCGGACGACCAGCGTGCCGTGCTGCTGCTCGTCAGCCTGGAAGACATGAGTTACGAGCAGGTCGCCCGCGTGGTTGGCGTGCCGCTGGGCACCGTGATGTCGCGCCTGTCGCGGGCACGCAGCCGCCTGCGTGAACTGATGGACAAACCGGCGCAGCCTCAGGCGGCGACGGACAACACCAGGAACGTTTCCGCCTTGCGGCGCCTCCCCTAACAAGCCCACACCACCATGGATGCTTCAAGAACATCGCCCCTGACCCACGACGAGCTGAATGCGCTGGTCGATGGGCAACTGACGGCCGGGCAGCGGGCAGCCGCCTTGGCGCACATTGCGGACGACCCGCTGACTGGCGAGACCTTGAAGGCCTGGCAGGACCAGCGCGAAGCGCTGCGCGGCCTGCACCAGAAGCTGCTGGATGAACCCATTCCTGAAACCTTGCTGGCAACCGTGCACCGCAGCACGCATGAGCGGCAGGCGCTGGACCCGTGGTGGCGCTGGGGCGGCCTGGCCGCCGGTGTGCTGCTGGCCTTTGCCGTCGGCTGGACGGCGCACGGTCAATTCGGCAACGGCCCCCTTCCCTACGCTGCAGGCCAGGGTTTGCGCGCCGGCCAGGCGTTTGCACACCAGGCCACCCTGGCCCATGCGGCGTTTGCGCCGGAAGTGCGGCATCCGGTGGAAGTCGGCGCGGCGCAGCAGGAACACCTGGTGCAATGGCTGTCCAAACGCCTGGGCAAGCCGCTCAAGGTGCCCCTGCTGTCCAGCCAGGGGTATGAACTGGTGGGCGGCCGGCTGTTGCCCGGCGATGGCGGCGCCCGCGCGCAGTTCATGTTCCAGAACGCTGCCGGCGTGCGTGTGACCCTGTACCTCGGTGCGCTCGACGGCAGCCCTGCGGCAGGCAAGCCGGCCAGCGCGGAAACCACTTTCCGCTACAGCAACGACGGCCCGGTGCCGGCGTTTTACTGGATGGACCAGGGCTTTGGTTATGCCATGAGCGGCCCGGTCGCGCGCGAGGAACTGATGCGGCTGGCCGGGCTGGTCTACCAGCAGCTTTAGAGCTGGCTCACTGAAGATCGCGCAGCGGATGCGCTTCGGCCGCCCAGGGACTGGCGAAAAACGCCTGCACCATCTGCGGCTTGACCTCTTCAATGCGGGCGGGGTTCCACTTCGGCGTGTAGTCCTTGTCGACGGCCAGCGCACGTATGCCCTCGACCGTCTCGCTGGCCGCGCCTGGCCTGAGGTGAAAGCAATGGTGCACCATGTCGCGCTCCATGCGCAGATCGTCGGCCAGGCTCATGCTGCGGGCGCGGCGGATCTGCTCCAGGGTCACATGCAGCATCAGCGGTGAACGTTTGCGCAGCACAACAGCGGTTTTTTGTGCCCAGTCGTCGTCCTTCGCGGCTTCCAGGGCATCGACGATGTGTTTCACCCGGGCCAGCGAAAAATAAGCATCAAATCTGCTCTCAGCGCTTTCAGGACGGGCGCCATCAGCTATCAAATGAGTAGCAATCCATTGCTCGGCCGCGGAAACATCGGAAAAGGCCTGATCGCCCAGCTGCTGCCACAGACCCGGCAGGCTGGCAGCAGGCCGCTCGATGTCGGCCAGGCCGTACGCCAGCGCCTCGCCGGCACCGATCACCGCCCCGGTCAACGCCAGGTACTCCCCCGCACTGCCCGGGCAGCGGCTCAGGAAGTGGCCGCCACCGACATCGGGAAACAGCCCGATGTTGGTTTCCGGCATGGCCATCTTGGTGTGTTCGGTCACGATGCGGACCGTCGCTCCGACACTGATTCCCATGCCGCCGCCCATCACCACACCGTCCATGAAGGCGATGTAGGGTTTGGGATAGTTGTGAATCAGGTGGTTGAGGCGGTATTCCTCGGTGAAAAACGCGTCCAGGTCCGTGTCACCGGCCAGTGCGGCCTGGTGGAAAAAGCGGATATCGCCGCCGGCGCAAAAGCCGCCGAACAGGCTTTCCGGCGTGCCGGGACGTCCCGCCTTGTTGGTGCCCCGAATGGCCACGGCGACCACGGCCGCATCATCGCGCCATGCCGTCAGCGCCGCCGACAGGTCGCGCACCATGGACAGCGAGAGCGCATTGAGCGCCTTGGGCCGGTTCAGCGTGATGAAGCCGACCCGCCCGCGCACCTCGGTCAGGATGTCGCTGTGGGCCGGTGCGTGTGTTGTTGTCTGGTTCATGCTCTCTGTCTCCATCCCATCAATTCATTGGCGACCAGCGCCGCGATGACCAGCAGCCCGCCGGTCAGCACACTGGCAGCCGGCACCTCGCCCGCGCCGGCCCAGGCCAGCAGAATGCCGAAAATGATCTCCAGCAGCGCCAGCAAGGCCATCTCGGGCGCTTTCAGCACGCGGGCGCAGACCACCGACAACACGCAGGGGATCGCCAGCTGGACCAGGCCCAGCAGGGCCAGCAGGCCGATGTCATGCGGCGTCGCGACAAACGGAAACGCCAGCGGCAGCGTGAGCAGCGAGGAAATCGCAGCGCCCACCAGCACGGCCGGCACCAGGTCGATTTTTTCGCCATGCGCCTGGCTGCGCTGCACCACGGTCCAGTTCACGGCCGCGGCCATGGGCACCAGCAAGGCCACCAGCGTACCGGCGAGCTGGCCCGCGCTGGCGCCCAGGCTCACCTGGCTGCCGTGCATCCAGGCAATGCCCACACCCGCCACGGCAATGGCCCCCCAGGTCCGGGGCGGAATGCGGTGACCGATGAAGACCCGAGCCACCAGGGCCGTGATGAAGGGCCCGACCGCCATGGTGACCAGCACATTGGCCACGCTGGTCATGGTCAGCGCCAGCATGAAGGCGGTGAACATGATGCTCCAGCAGACGCCTGACAGCCACAGGAAGCGGCCTGCATGGCGGATCCTGGAGAACACCGCGCGCCCCTGGAACAGCGGCAGGATGACCAGCAGCGACAGCAGCGTGAAAAAACTGCGCCAGAAGGTCACTTCAAAACTGCGGGCCGATTCAAGATGGCGCGTCACCACGCCGGCGATCGACCACATCAGCGTGATCGCGATCATCAGGAGTACGGCGCGGCTGTGCGTCAGTTTCATGGTGTCCAAAAAAAGAAAAAAGGCGGGCAGGCACCCAGGTGCCGGCACCGCCTTTTGGTTTTTAGCGGCCGGAGCGCTTGCGCTCGCTCTCTTTGAGGTAACGCTTGCGCAGGCGGACCGACTTGGGCGTGATCTCGACCAGCTCGTCGTCCTCGATGAACTCGACGCCGTATTCCAGCGTCAATTCGATAGGCGGCGTGATCTTGATCGCGTCTTCCTTGCCGGACACGCGGAAGTTGGTCAACTGCTTGGTACGCGTGGCATTCACCACCAGGTCGTTGTCCCTGGAGTGGATGCCGACGATCATGCCTTCGTACACCGGATCGTTGGCCTTGACGAACATGCGGCCGCGGTCGTCCAGCTTGCCCAGGGCGTAGGTGAAGATTTCACCGTCGTCCATGGAAATCAGCACGCCGTTCTTGCGGCCGCCGATCTCGCCCTTGTGCGGCTCGTAGCTGTCGAAGATGTTGGAGATCAGGCCGGAACCGCGCGTCAGGTTCAGGAACTCGTTGGTGAAACCGATCAGGCCACGCGCCGGAATGCGGTACTCGAGGCGCACGCGGCCACGGCCGTCCGACTCCATGTTGACCAGATCGCCCTTGCGCTCGCCGAGGGCCTGCATCACGCCGCCCTGGTGGGTTTCCTCGATGTCGGCCGTCACCAGCTCGATCGGCTCGTGGCGCACGCCATCGACATCCTTGTAGACCACGCGCGGCTTGGACACCGCCAGCTCGAAGCCTTCGCGGCGCATGTTTTCCAGCAGGATGGTCAGGTGCAGCTCGCCGCGGCCCATGACTTCAAAAATGCCTTCCTCGTCGGTTTCCTTGACGCGCAGGGCCACGTTGTGCTGCAGCTCTTTCTGCAGGCGGTCCCAGATCTGGCGGCTGGTGACGAACTTGCCTTCACGGCCAGCCAGCGGGCTGGTGTTGACGCAGAAGTTCATGGTCAGGGTCGGCTCATCGACCTTGAGCATGGGCAGCGGCATCGGCGTGACCGGGTCGGTGATGGTCACGCCAATGCCGATGTCGGTCAGGCCGTTGATCAGCACGATTTCGCCGGGGCCGGCTTCCGTGGTCTGCACACGCTCCAGGCCCTGAAAAGTCAACACCTGGTTGATGCGGCCCTTGACGGCCTTGCCGTCCGGACCTTCCATCACCACCACGTCCATCATGGGCCTGATCGTGCCCTGGCTGATACGGCCCACACCGATACGACCGACAAAGGTCGAGAAGTCGAGCGCGGAAATCTGCAGCTGCAGCGGCGCTGCCGGATCACCTTCCTGATGCGGCACATGCTTGAGCACGGTATTGAACAGGGCCGACATGTCGGGACCCCACTGCTCACCGGGCGCGCCCTCTTCCATCGACGACCAGCCGTTGATGCCGGAGGCGTAAACCACGGGGAAATCGAGCTGTTCGTCGGTGGCACCGAGCTTGTCGAACAGGTCGAAAGCGGCGTTGACCACGTAGTCGGGGCGCGCACCGGGCTTGTCCACCTTGTTGACCACCAGGATGGGCTTGAGGCCCAGCGCCAGCGCCTTCTTGGTCACGAAGCGCGTCTGTGGCATCGGGCCTTCCTGCGCGTCGATCAGCAGCACCACGCCGTCAACCATGGACAGGGCGCGCTCGACTTCACCGCCGAAGTCGGCGTGGCCGGGGGTATCGACGATGTTGATGTGCGTGCCTTCCCAGGTCACGGCGCAGTTCTTGGCCAGGATGGTGATGCCGCGCTCTTTTTCGATGGCGTTGTTGTCCATCACCGTGTCGACCACTTTTTCGTGTTCGGCAAAGGTGCCGGACTGACGCAGCAGCTGGTCGACCATGGTGGTCTTGCCGTGGTCAACGTGGGCGATGATGGCGATGTTTCGGATTTGCTTGTGGCTCATGGTTCGCTTTCTAAAAACTTCAATTCGGTGGCTGGTTAATGGGCCAATGCGGCAGGTGCCGCAGGGCTGGAAGCAAGGGACGGGCTGGCAAGCAGCATGTCCTGGATTTCAATCGGGCTGAGCAGGCGCCCGGGGATTAACTCATCGGCGGTGACATGGGCCGAGCCCAGAAAAGCCGGCGGGTCAGCGCCGTAGACCTGCACCATCGCGCTGTCCGGCCCCCACTGGCCCGGGCTGCCGCGGCGACGCAGGCCGCTCAGGAACCGCCCTGCATCATCGGCGCCCAATGTGACAGACGGAAAGGCGGCCACCAGCGACTGCACCGGCAACAAACAGGCCTCGCGTTCGGCCTCGCTCATGGCTTCAAGCGCCGGCAGGCTCACACACTGGCGGTCGGTATAACCGCCGGTCTCCAGGCGCCGCAGCGAGCCGAGGTGGGCGCCGCAACCAATGGCCTCGCCGATGTCTTCCCCGAGCGTGCGGATGTAGGTACCCTTGCTGCACGACACTATTATTTTGATAGCTGCCGGCGCCCGTGGGTCCTGGTCTGGAGCCATTTCCAGCTTGTAAATGGTGACGTGGCGCGCGTCCCGTTCGACTTCCTCGCCCTTGCGCGCGTATTCGTAAAGCGCCTTGCCGTCTTTTTTCAGGGCCGAATACATGGGCGGCACCTGGCTTTGCGCACCGGTGAAGCGGCGTGTCAGCTCGGCCAGCAGTTCGGGCGTGATGGCCGGCACCGGGCGTGTCTCGATGACATCGCCTTCGGCGTCAGCGGTGCTGGTTTTCTGACCCAGCAGCAGCACGGCTTCGTAGGTCTTGTCGGCGTCGAGCTGCAGCTGGCTGAACTTGGTGGCCGCCCCGAAACACAGGGGCAACACGCCGGTGGCCAGCGGGTCCAGCGTGCCGGTGTGGCCGGCCTTGTCGGCACGCAGCAGCCATTTGGCCTTCTGCAAGGCCTGATTGCTCGACAGGCCTAGCGGCTTGTCGAGCAGCAGCACGCCGTGCACGGGACGTCGCTGTATCTTTTGGCCCCGCGGGGCCTGGCGATGAGAAGTTGTTTGCGTCATAAATTCCGACAGGCTCGGCGCACGGGCTGGCCCGCGCACTCTGTTGGCACCGTTGTCCCTGAACCTGTCATCAAGGGAAACGGCGCGAACTCAGTCGTCCTGGGCGCGGGAAGAAACCGCCTTGGCAATCAGGGCGTTCATGTCGGCCGCACGCTCCGTGGTGCGGTCAAACTGGAAATGCAGGGTCGGCACCGTGTGGATCATCAGCTTCTTGAACAAGCCGTTGCGCAGAAAGCCCGCGGCCTGGTTCAGCGCTGTTTCGCATTCTTTCGGGTCGCCGATCAGCACGCTGAAAAACACCTTGGCATGCGCATAGTCCGGCGTCACCTCGACGGCCTGGATCGTCACCATCCCGACCCGCGGGTCTTTCAGTTCGCGCGCGATCAGCTCCGTCAGATCGCGCTGGATCTGGTCGGCGACGCGAAAACCGCGATTCGGGGTGGATGATTTTTTACGCATACAAAATGTTGGGACTTGTGGCGGCCGGCACCGTGAGGCGCCAGCCGCAAGGCAGTCTTAAGGTCTTCAGGCTTCCAGTGTCCTGGCCACTTCACGGATTTCAAAGAATTCAAGCATGTCGCCGACCTGGATGTCGTTGTAGCCCTTCACGTTCAAACCGCACTCGAAGCCTTCCTTGACCTCTTTCGCATCGTCCTTGAAACGCTTGAGCGAGTCGAGTTCACCCGTGAAGATGACGATGTTTTCGCGCAGCAGGCGCAGGCGCGCGCTGCGGCGAACCACACCGGCGGTGACCATACAGCCGGCGATCGAACCGATCTTGCTGACCTTGAACACCTGGCGAATCTCGGCCGTACCGATGACTTCTTCCTTCTTGTCCGGCGTCAGCATGCCCGACATCGCGGCGCGCAATTCGTCCACCGCATCGTAAATGATGTTGTAGTAGCGAAGGTCCACGCCGTTGTTTTCGGCCAGCTTGCGGGCCTGGGCATCGGCGCGGGTGTTGAACCCGATCACCACGGCCTTGGAAGCGATCGCCAGATTGACGTCGGACTCGGAAATGCCGCCGACACCGGAGTACACCAGCTGCACCTTGACCTCGTCGGTCGACAGCTTGAGCAGCGACTGGGCCAGGGCTTCCTGCGAACCCTGCACATCGGCCTTGATGATGATGGGCAGCATCTTGACTTCACCGGCGCCGATGTCGGAGAACATGTTCTCCAGCTTGGCAGCCTGCTGCTTGGCCAGCTTGGTGTTGCGGAATTTGCCGGCACGGTAGGTGGCGATTTCACGGGCGCGACGTTCGTCGAGCATGACCATGAACTCATCACCGGCCTGCGGCACTTCCGTCAGACCCTGGATTTCCACCGGAATCGACGGACCGGCCGTCTTGATGGTCTTGCCGTTCTCATCGAGCATGGCACGCACGCGGCCAAAGGTCGAACCCGCCAGCACCACGTCGCCAGCCTTGAGCGTGCCGGACTGAATCAACACGGTGGCCACCGGGCCGCGGCCCTTGTCAAGCCGGGCTTCAATCACCAGGCCTTTGGCCAGCGCATCCACCGGCGCCTTGAGTTCCAGCACTTCGGCCTGCAGCAGCACCTGCTCGAGCAGGGCATCGATGCCGGCGCCGGTATGGGCCGACACGCCGACAAAGGGCACGTCGCCGCCGAACTCTTCGGGAATCACTTCTTCGGTAACCAGTTCGCCCTTGACGCGCTCCATGTTGATACCCGGCTTGTCGATCTTGTTGATCGCCACCACGATGGGTACCCCGGCCGCTTTCGCATGCTTGATGGCTTCCTTGGTCTGCGGCATGACGCCGTCGTCGGCCGCCACCACCAAAATCACGATGTCGGTCGCCTGCGCGCCTCGGGCACGCATGGCGGTAAACGCCTCGTGACCCGGCGTGTCCAGGAAGGACACCATGCCGCGCGGAGTTTCCACGTGGTAGGCGCCAATGTGCTGGGTGATGCCGCCGGCTTCGCCGGACGCCACCTTGGCGCGGCGGATGTAGTCGAGCAGCGAGGTCTTGCCGTGGTCGACGTGACCCATGACGGTCACGACCGGTGCGCGCGGCAGCAACTCGGCCTGCTGGCCCTGGACGTCCTCGTCGGCAAAAGCCTCCGGATCGTCCAGCGAAGCCGTCACCGCCTTGTGGCCCATTTCTTCCACGACAATCATCGCGGTGTCCTGGTCCAGCGGCTGGTTGATGGTGACCATCTGGCCCAGCTTCATCAGGTGTTTGATGACCTCGGAGGACTTCACGCTCATCTTGTGGGCGAGTTCGGCCACCGTGATGGTCTCCGGCACATGCACCTCGATGACCTTGAACTCGGTCGGCGCCACAAAGGTGGACTCGGAACGCGAATCGCGGTCCGAACTGCGACGGCCGCGCGGGCCGCCACGGAAATTGCCGCGACCCGGCACGACAGGCGCGCCGCGGGTCTTGATCTCGCCTTTTTTCTTGGCTGCGTCGTCTTTCCAGGTCGAAGACAGGTTTTCCGACTTGACTTCCTTCTTGCCCGCGGCACCTGCCACGGCGCCCGGCGCTGCGGGTTTTGCGGCGCCCGGCACGACGGCCGGCTTGTGCAGCGTGCCCTTGATGACGGCTTTGGGGTCAACGTGGGGCACCAGAACACGCTTGGGCGCATTCATCATGGCGCGAATGCCGGCGGCTTCCGCCTCGGCTTTCTTGCGGCGGTCCTGCAGGTCCTGCGCCTTCACGGCATCGGCCTGGAACTCTGCCGTGGCCTTGGCCTTGGCCGCCGCTTGGGCGGCACTGGCGTCAGCAGCTTTCGAAGCCGCCAGCGCGACGGCAGCGCTGTCCGGCACCGCCGGCGCTTGCGCAGCCACGTCCTTGGCGGGCATGATTTTGCCTATCGTCGGTTTTTCCAGCTTCCTGGCAGCCTCGGCGGCTTGCGCAGCAACCAGCGCACTTTGCTCGGCGGCCTGGCGCTCGTTTTCAAGGGCCTGGTCCCTGGCATCCTGCTCTTCACGCAGGCGGCGTTTTTCCGACAGCTCTTCTTCCTGCCGGCGCAGCAGTTCGGCATGGCGGCTGGCTTCTTCCTCGCGGCGAACCAGTTCGGCATTGTCAATTGACGGCACCTCAGGTGCTGCAACCGGCACGGCGACCTCTTCGACAGGCTGCTCAGAGCCTTCGTCGCGCTTGATGAAGGTGCGCTTTTTGCGAACCTCGACCTGGATGGTCCGGGCGCGGCCGGTGGCATCGGCCTGCTTGATTTCGGTGGTCGATTTCTTGACCAGCGTGATTTTCTTGCGCTCGGCACTGGCCGTGCCGTGGGCCGCCTGCAGATAGCTCAGCAGTTTCTGCTTGTCGGCCTCTGACAGGGGATCCGTGGCCTGCGCCTTGGCAACACCGGCACTGGTCAATTGCTCGATCAGGGTGGCGGTGGGTTTATTCAGTTCAGCTGCGAATTCAGCGACGGTAGTGGTACTGGACATATGTTTTTTTCCTGCTGGCCTCCATGATCATTGCTCTTGGGCCGTTGCCGGCGCGGCGGGCTCTGCAGCCTCATCGGTAAACCAATGCGCGCGCGCGGTCATGATCAGGGCTTTGGCCTCGTCCGCAGACTGGCCGGTGATATCGGTTAATTCGTCGACGGCCAGATCGGCCAGGTCGTCACGGGTGTTCACACCCGCAGCGGTCAATTTGGCAATCAGTTCGGGCGTCAGGCCTTCGACATCGCGCAGGTTCTGCGAAACGCCTTCGACATCTTCTTCCCTGGCGATTTCCATCGTCAGCAAGGCATCCTTGGCACGTGTACGCAGTTCGTTGACCGTGTCTTCATCGAAGGACTCGATCTCCAGCATCTCCTGCAGCGGCACATAGGCGACTTCTTCCAGGCTGGTGAAGCCTTCGGAGATCAGGATGTCGGCGATTTCCTCGTCCACATCGAGTTTTTCCATGAACAGCTTGCGGCTGGTGTCGGTCTCGGTAGCCTGCTTTTCAGCAGACTCGTCGGCCGTCATGATGTTGATCTTCCAGCCGGTCAGCTCGGCGGCAAGGCGCACGTTCTGACCGCCACGGCCGATCGAGATGGCGAGGTTTTCCTCGTCCACCACAACATCCATGGCGTGGCGCTCTTCGTCCACAACGATGGACGACACGTTGGCCGGAGCCAGCGCGCCGATCACGAACTGGGCCGGATCCTCGCTCCACAGCACGATGTCGACGCGTTCGCCGGCGAGTTCGTTGGTCACGCCGTTGACACGGGTGCCGCGCACACCGACGCAGGTGCCGATCGGGTCCACGCGTTTGTCATGCGACAGCACGGCGATCTTGGCGCGCGAACCAGGGTCGCGGGCGCAGGATTTGATCTCCAGCAGACCCTGCTCGATCTCGGGCACTTCCTGGCGGAACAGCTCGATCATGAACTCGGGCGCGGTGCGCGACAGGATGATGGGCGCGCCACGCAGGGTGTTGTCGACTTCCATGATCATGGCGCGAACGCGGTCACCGGAGCGCAGGTTTTCCTTCGGGATCATGTCGCTGCGGCGCAGGCGGCCCTCGACGCGGCCGGATTCGACAATGATGTCGCCCTTGTCCATGCGCTTGACGGTGCCGACAAAAATCTTCTCGCCACGCGACATGAAGTCGTTGAGCAGCATCTCGCGCTCGGCGTCGCGGATTTTCTGCAGGATGACCTGTTTGGCCGCTTGCGCGCCAATACGGCCGATAGGCAGGCTTTCGACCGGCTTTTCGATGTAGTCGCCTTCTTCGATGTCGGCAATCTCGTCGCGCGCATCGCTGACCAGCTCTTCGGCTTCGGGATTTTGCAGGCCGGCTTCGTCAGGCACCACCAGCCAGCGGCGGAAGGTTTCGTAGTTGCCGCTATCGCGGTCCACCACCACGCGGATGTCTACACCGTCTGCGTACACCTTTTTGGTGGCCGAGGCGAGCGCGAGCTCGACCGCGCCAAAGACGACGTCACGTTCAACATTTTTCTCACGCGATATGGCATCAACCAACATCAACAGTTCGCGATTCATTTCACAAGCCTGCCTTTCTTTTATATCTCTGTGGCGGGTGCGCTTTTCGGCCGGCGCCCCTTGAAGTCAACAACGGGCGCCAGACGCGCCTGCACTATTTCATCCAGCGTGAAACCCAGCGCCTGCAGCGGTGCGGGAATCCTCTTCTTGCTTACCTTTTGCCCGGGTTTGACGGCGGGCTCTTCGCTCCACACGATCTGCCATCCGGATGCCGCACGTTCAAGCGTGCCGCGGAATTTTTTTCGGCTGGCCGACACCCCGGACCCGGCCGCAGCCGCCGCCCCGATGGGCGCCTTCAGCGTGAGGTCGATCAACTCGCCTGCAAACCGTTCGAAATCCTTTTCACTGCGCAAGGGCCGATCGATGCCCGGCGAGCTCACCTCGAGCCGGGAATACGCCGCGCCTTCCACTTCCAGCACAAACTGCAGCTGGCGCGTGACTTTTTCGCAGTCTTCCGCATTGATGAACTGCTCGGCACCCTGAACATAGGGCTGGTCAATCGTCACGCGCAGCAAACCACCGGCGGTGCGCTCGATGTCCACCAGCTCGTAACCCAGTCCCGTGACTGTTTGCTCAATCGTCTCGTGTAATGCCATTCAGTTCTAAAAAAGCAGCTTCGTAAAAATCAGGGTTGCAAAAACAAACGCCCAAAAAAAATGGGCGGTGAAAACCCGCCCATTTGGTCGTGAAGCGCATATTGTAACCTGCTGCTGACGCCTGTGCAAGCAGTTTACATGCCGGAATGCAGCGCGCCCTGCGCAGGCTCCCCCGGGCCAGCATCCGCCATTTTCGGAAAAAGTGCCGAAATCAGCAACAAAGGGCCTGGATTGGCCAAATCCGCGTCAGCCTTGTGCCGCCACCAGCGTCTGGGTGTAAGGATGCTGCGGCCGCTCCAGCACCTCGTCCACGCTGCCGGCTTCCAGCACCTCGCCGTCCTTGAGCACCATGACCTGGTGCGCCATGGCCCGGATCACGTCCACGTCATGGGTGATCAGCAGGTAGCTCAGGCCATGCTCGCGCTGGAGTTTTTGCAGCAGCTGGAGCACCTGTTTCTGGATGGTCACATCCAGGGCGCTGGTCGGTTCGTCCAGCACCAGCAACTGGGGCTGGATGATCAGGGCCCGGGCAATGGCCAGCCGCTGGCGCTGCCCGCCCGAAAACTCATGCGGGTAACGCTGCAGCAGGCCGGGGAACTGCGCTTCGCTCATCCCCACTTCCACCAGGGACTGCAGCACCTGCGCGCGCCGCTGGCTGGCGGACAGCCCCGGCTCATGGACGCGCAGGCCTTCACCGACGATTTCCTCGACCGTCATGCGCGGCGACAGCGAGGAAAACGGATCCTGAAACACCACCTGCACCGCGCGGCGGATACGTTTGTTGCTGGCGGCATCGCGGCTCCATGCCTGGCCCGCCGCCAGCAACTGCCCCTGGTGCGGGTACAGGCCCAACGCGGCCAGGGCCAGCGTGGATTTGCCCGACCCGGACTCCCCGATCACCCCCAGGGTCTGGCCGGCGGGCACCTGAAAACTGGCGCCCTGGAGCGCCACAAACTCGCCCTTGCGAAACCAGCCACGCACCCCGGGAATCGGCAGCGGGTACGTCACCCGCAGGTCCCGGGCCTGCAGCACCGCAGCGGCGGCGGGATCGGCCCGTCCCTCCGCCACGTCGCGTGCCGGCCGGCTGTCTATCAGCTTGCGGGTGTAGGCATGCTGCGGCTTGTCGAACACCTGCGCCACCGGCCCGGTCTCCACAATGCGTCCGTCCTCCATCACCGCAATGCGGTCGGCAAAGCGCCGCACCAGGTTCAGGTCGTGGGTGATCAGGAGCACCGCCATGCCGTTGCGCTGCTGCAGCCCGGTCAGCAGATCCAGGATCTGCGTGCGCAGCGTGACGTCCAGGGCCGTCGTCGGCTCGTCGGCCAGCAGCAGTTTGGGCTGGCAGGCCAGCGCCATGGCAATCATGGCGCGCTGGCGCTGCCCTCCCGACAGCTGGTGCGGGTAGGAGCCCGCCCGCCGGGCGGCCTCGGGGATGCCGGTATCCGCTAGCAATTTAATAGCTTCCTGCGCAGATTCGGCGGGGGTCAGGGCCTTTTTCAGCTGCAAGACTTCGGCAATCTGTTCACCCACGGTGAACAGCGGGTTCAGGGCCGTCATCGGCTCCTGAAAGATCATCGCAATGTCCTGGCCGCGGATGCCGCGCAAGACCCGCTCGGGAAGGGACAGCAGATCCACCGCCCCCTCTTGCGCGGCGAAGGTCGCCTTGCCGCTGATGGCAGCGTTCTGCACGAGGCGCAACAGGCTCAGTGCGGTGACGGTTTTTCCGGAGCCCGACTCACCGACCAGCGCAAGTTTTTCACCGGGTGCAATGAAAAAATCGATGCCGCGTACGACCTCCTTGCCGGCGAAGGACACGCGCAGGTTTTTGACGTCAAGAAGACCGGACACGTTCGCGCCGGGCGTGGGGGCCGTCATTTGTCCGCCTTCCGTGGGTCCAGCGCATCCCGCAGCGCATCGCCCATGAAGGTCAGCAGCAACAGAGTCATCACCAGCACCGCGAAGGTCGACAGGGAGATCCACCAGGCGTCGATGTTGGCCTTGCCCTGGTTCAGCAACTCGCCCAGCGACGGTGTGCCGGGCGGCACGCCCAGGCCCAGAAAATCGAGCGAGGTCAGCGCCAGAATCGCCGCGCTCATGCGAAAAGGCAGAAAGGTGACCACCGGCGTCAGGCTGTTGGGCAGGATGTGGCGCCACATGATCTGCAGGTTGCCGACGCCCAGCGCGCGCGCCGCGCGCACGTAGTCCATCTGGCGGTTGCGCAGAAACTCGGCGCGCACATAGTCGGACAGACCCATCCAGCCGAACAGGCTGAGCAGCAGCAGCAGCACGGCCACGCTGGGCGCAAAAATCGCGCTGAAAATGATCAGCAGGTACAGCTCGGGCATGGAACCCCAGATTTCGATGAAACGCTGGAAGGCCAGGTCGGTCTTGCCGCCCACATAACCCTGCACCGCCCCGGTGATGATGCCGACCACCACGCCAATCAGCGTCAGCGCCAGACCGAACAGCACGCTGAGGCGGAAACCGTAGATCAGCTGGGCCAGCAGGTCGCGCCCGCGGTCGTCGGTGCCGAACAGGTTGTCGCGCGATGGCGCGGACGGGTTGGGCTCTTTCGCAAAATAGTTGATGGTGCGCGGGCCATAGGGATTGAGCGGATAAACCGACCAGTTGTCCCCTTCCCTGAGTTTGGCGCGAACAAAGGGATCGAGGTAATCGGTCGGTGTGTCGAAATCCCCGCCAAAGGTTTTCTCCGAATAGTCCCGGACCAGCGGGAAGTAGAACGCCCCCTCGTAACGCACCAGCAGCGGCCGGTCGTTGGACAAGACCTCGGCAAACAGGCTGAGCAGCACCAGCACGCAGAAAATCACCAGGCTGCGGTAGCCCAGCTTGTTGCGCCGGAAGCGCTGCCAGGCGCGACGGGAAGGTGAAGCCCCCACGCTTGTCACTGCGTGTACTGCGCTGCCCCCCGAGGGGGCTAATTTTCCTAGGGGCGGCCCGTCGGAAAATTGTTCGCTGTGTGTACCGTCAGTCAAACTTCACCCTTGGGTCGACCCAGACATAACAGAGATCGGAGACCAGCTTGGTCAGCAGGCCGATCAGTGTGAACAGGTACAGCGTGCCCAGCACCACCGGGTAGTCGCGCCGGATCACGCTTTCGTAGCTGAGCAGGCCCAGGCCGTCGAGCGAAAACAGGGTTTCGATCAGCAGCGAGCCGGTGAAAAAGGCGCCGATGAAGGCCGACGGAAAACCGGTGATGATGGGAATCAACGCATTGCGGAACACGTGTTTCCAGAGCACCTGGCGCTCGGACAGGCCTTTGGCCCGCGCCGTCAGCACGTACTGCTTGCGGATTTCCTCGAGAAAGGAGTTTTTGGTCAGCACCGCCGTGACCGCAAAACTGCCCAGAACCATGGCCGTGACCGGCAAGGTGATGTGCCACAGGTAGTCGGTGATGCGCGCGCCCCAGCTCAGGGTTTCCCAGTTCGACGAGGTCAGCCCGCGCAAGGGAAACCACTGCAGCTGCCCGCCAAAAATCACGAGCAGCGCCACGCCCAGCACAAAGCCGGGAATGGCATAACCGACCAGCACGATCAGCGTGGTGACGAAGTCAAAACGCGAGCCGGCGCGCACCGCCTTGGCCACACCGAGCGGCACGGCGATCAGGTAGCTGATGAAAAAGGTCCACAGCCCGAGGCTGATGGACACCGGCAATTTTTCCTTGACCAGTTGCCAGACGTCCTTGTGCTGGTAAAAACTTTTGCCCAAGTCAAACCGCGCGAACTGCCCGAGCATCTGGAAAAAACGCTCGTGCACGGGTTTGTCAAAACCGTACAGGGCCCGGATTTCCTCGATGCGCTGCGCGTCCAGGCCCTGGCGCCCGCGGTAGCCGGAGCCGGTGGCCGCCGCCCGTTCGCCGCCGGAATCACGCCCCTGCAGCTGCGCCACCATCTGCTCCACCGGGCCGCCGGGCACAAACTGCACCATGGCGAAGGTCAGCAGCAGCACCCCCAGCAAGGTGGGAATCATCAGCAGCAGGCGTTTGAGGATGTAGCTGGCCATGGGTCAAACCTGCGAGCGTGGGTGAAGTGAGCGCGCGAACGATCCCTTCAAGCAGGGGCCGAGGAACCGGCTCTGCCGGGCCTCAGGCGCAGCGGCCCCCGAGGGGCTGAAGCCCGCGGCTCCAAAGCTGCCTGCGCAGCTTTGGACGGGCGACAGAGGTGAAGCGTCTCGCGAGCCGCGGCCTGCAAGGCCTCGCGCAGTACACGAAGTGACAAGCGTGGGGGTCATTTGTTGGAGCTTGAAGCCCACCAGGTGCTCATGGCCCAGGTGTCGGCCTGGTAATACGGCGGAATTGTCGCCGGCAACACAAACGGCGCGGGCCGGTAACCGATCAGGAAGGCGTCGCCATAATACTGCGGCACCGAGTAAAAGCCGTGCGTCAGAACCCGGTCCAGCGCGCGCATGGCGGCGCCCAGTTCGGGCCGGGTTTTGGCTGTCACCACCTTTTGCAGCAAGGCATCGACCGCCGGGTCGGCAATGCCCCAGACATTGGACGAACCCGGTGTCTTTGCCGCCTCGGAGCCGAAACGCTCCAGCAACTCGCTGCCGGGTGCGGTCGAGCCCGGCAGCCGCAGCGTCGTGACCTCGAAGTCGAACGCGTCCATTTTCTGCTTGGACAGGGAGAAATCGACCACCCGGTAAGTCATGGTGATGCCTAGCTTTTCCAGCGCCTTCTGGAAAGGCCCGACGATGCGCACCAGCGACGGCTGGTCATTGAGAAACTCCATCGTGAAGGCCTCGCCTTTGGCATTGCGCAGCGCGCCATCGCGGTAAGTCCAGCCGGCCTCGCGCAGCAGCGCCTGGGCCTGCCGCAGGTTCTGCCGCAGGCTGCCCGGCGGCGTGGTGGCGGGCGCCACTGGCACGGCGCCAAACACCGCGGGGCTGAGCCTGGCGCGCAGCGGCTCCAGCAGCGCCAGTTCGTCGGGCTGGGGCAGCCCCTCGGCATGAAACTCGCTGTTCGGGAAATAGCCGTTGACACGTTTGTAGATGCCGTAGAACAGCTGGCGGTTCATCCATTCGAAGTCCATGGCCAGCCCGATGGCGCGCCGCACACGCACGTCCTGGAATTTTTCCCTGCGCAGGTTGAACACATAACCCTGGAAATCGCCGGGGTTGCGGTTTTCGAAGGCACGCTTGACGAGTTCGCCCGAGGTGAACTGCTTGCCGGTGTACTGGCGCGCCCAGTTGCGCGAGATGAACTCGCGCATGAAGTCGTATTCACCGGCTTTCAGGCCTTCAAAACGCGAGGTTTCGTCGAGGTAAATCTTGAAGGTGATGCGGTCAAAGTTGAACTGCCCCTTGCGGCTGGGCAGCTCGGTGCCCCAGTAGGCCGGGTCGCGGACATAGGTGATGTCGCGCCCCATCGCCGTGCTGGCGGGCTTGTAGGGGCCGGAGCCTATCGGCAGGTCGGACACGATACGGTCAAACGGCTTGCCGCCGCCCCAGGCACGGCTGAACACCGGCATGCCGCCGACGACCAGCGGCAACTCGGGGTTGGGCACCGCAAAATCGAAACGCAGCACACGTTCGGAGAGCACCTGCACGCCCTTGACCTCGGCATAAATGCTGCGGTATTGCGGCGCGGCCAGCTTGCCGGTCAGCTGGGTGAACGAGTGCAGCACATCGGCGGCCAACACCGGCGAGCCGTCCTGAAAACGCGCCTTGGGATGCAGGCGGAAGGTGGCCGACAGCCGGTCCGGCGCCACCGCGACGTCGTCGGCCAGCAGCCCGTAGGCGGTGGTCGGCTCCTCGGCGTTGCCGGTCAACAGGCTCTCGATCATCAGCATGCCAATACCGTAGGGCGCCGTGCCGCGCAGCGTGAAGGGGTTGAACTTGTCGAAGTTGGTGGGCCGGGTCGGCGGCACCATGCGGATCTCGCCGCCCTTGGGCGCGGCGGGGTTGACGTAGTCGAAGTGGGTGAAGCCCGGCGGGTACTTGATGTCGCCAAACTGCGCATAGGCGTGGGCAGCCCAGGACGCCGGGGCCAGGCAGACCAGAACGGCCATCATCAAGGCCCGCAAAAACGACAAATCCCGCATGCGACAATTCTGCACTACTTAAGTTGGCAAAGAGCGCCATGCAACGCAGCGCGCCCTTGGCCAGTTCACCCGCACACACTGGAGCACAACGCATGGGCACACCCACGGGATTTCTCACCGGAAAAAAACTGTTGATCACGGGCGTACTGTCCAACCGGTCCATCGCTTACGGCATTGCCAAGGCCTGTCACGCCCAGGGCGCCGAACTGGCCTTCAGCTACGTGGGTGAACGTTTCAAGGAGCGCATCACCGAATTTGCCGCCGACTTCGGCTCCAAGCTGATTTTTGACTGCGATGTCGGCGACGATGCCCAGATTGCCGCCCTGTTTGCTGACCTGACCAAGACCTGGCCGACCTTTGACGGTTTTGTGCACAGCATCGGCTACGCGCCGCGCGAGGCGATCGCGGGGGACTTCCTCGAAGGCCTGACACGCGAGGGTTTCAAGATTGCCCACGACATCAGCGCCTACAGTTTTCCTGCTATGGCCAAGGCCGCCCTGCCCCACCTCAACCCCAAGTCGGCCCTGCTGACGCTGACCTACCTGGGCGCCCAGCGCACCATCCCCAACTACAACACCATGGGCCTGGCCAAGGCCAGCCTGGAAGCCAGCGTGCGTTACCTCGCCGAATCGCTGGGCCCCAAGGGCATGCGCGTCAACGGCATCAGCGCCGGCCCGATCAAGACACTGGCGGCCAGCGGCATCAAGGACTTCGGCAAGCTGCTGGGCATGGTGGCCGCCGCCTCGCCGCTGCGGCGCAACGTCACCATTGAGGATGTGGGCAATGTGGCCGCCTTCCTGCTGTCCGACCTGGCTTCCGGCGTCACCGCCGAAATCACCTATGTGGATGGCGGCTTCAGCCACACGGCCGGCATCGGCCGCGAGCCCGAGGCGAGCTGAACCGGCTCAGGGTCCCATCCTGGGCTTGGAGTCAAATATGGCTTCAGCCCTTGATAAACGGGCGATGTCAGCTATTAAAATGTGAGCATAGCCGCGCCGGCTACTCAGGCGTGGCGCCAGTACACATAAGACCGCGCGGTTTCGAAACCCGCGCGCCGGTACAAGGCCTGCGCGGCGGTGTTGCCGGCTTCCACCTGCAAAAAGACCCGCGCCATGCCCCGCGCGAGCGCGGCATCGGCCAGCCTTCCCGCTCCTCCACGGTGTCGGGGGCCACGGCGGCCAGGGTGGCCGGTTCTATGGAAGCAACATCTTTGGCGTTCATGAATGGCGTTTGTACCGGTTCAGACTTGCACCAAGCCCGTCCCCGACCGCACAATCGTCAGCCGCAGGCCGGGAAAATAAAAAAACGGGAAAGACCAATACTACTGTTTTGATAGCTGACTCCGCCCTTTCTTCGGGCGCTTGCGGCATGAATCATGCAATAAATCCAGCGACATGACGGCACCTCCACCACCTACCCTCC
>NZ_NBZV01000005.1 GCF_002379095.1 Polaromonas sp. AER18D-145 | reverse complement strand
GGGGGAGGGAGTGGGGAGTTGCGCCTACTGTCCAAGGCAAACCGCAGGCGCAGCGTGATGCCGCAAAGAAGTCAGCTCAACACCACACTGCTCAACCGCCGCCGGTAAGTCGCCACCACCGGATCATCCGGTGGAATCTGCCCGTCGGCGACCTTGACCTTGGGCGGCTCGATGATTTCGAGGATGGACACAAAGGTCTTGCGTGCCAGTTCCTCGTTCCAGGCCTTGTCGCGCATCAAAATTTCCAGCAACTCGTCCATCGCCGGTACCCAGCGCTGCTGGCTCATGTGCAGCTGCGCCAGCGCGTAACGGCTGTCGAAATCCCGCTTGTTGGCTGCAAGCTTTGCATCAAATCCGGCCTGAGCCCCTGCCGCATCAGCGTGAGAAGCTCCTGATTCGATAGCGTTGAACCAGTGCTGCAGGGCCTCGAACTTGCGCACGGTCGGCGCCTTGCTGGCCACCGGTGCAAAAGCGGCCTTGGCATGGTCAACCTGGCCGTGCTGCAGCAGCAGGCGGATGTAGTCAAAACGGGCGTTGTCGTTGGCCGGATCGGTGGCCACGGCCGCCTGCAGTTTTTCCAGCAGGGCGGGCGGGCTGGTGTCTTCCGGTTCCGCCATTTCCTCCTCGGCGGGCGGCAGCTCTTCGGCCGGCGGCAGGTGTTTGTCGAGAAACTCCTTGACCTTGCCCTCGGGCAGCGCGCCGGCAAACCCATCGACCGGCTGGCCGTTCATCATCAGGATGCAGGTCGGGATGCTGCGGATGCCGAAGGCGGCGCCGAGTTGCTGCTCCTGGTCGGAGTCGATCTTGACCAGCTTGAAGCGGCCGCCGTAGGCGATCTCGACTTTTTCCAGAATCGGGCCGAGTGATTTGCAGGGCCCGCACCAGGGCGCCCAGAAATCAATCAGCACGGGGGTGGTCATGGAGGCCGCAACGACTTCCTCTTCGAAATTGGCAATGGTGACGTCGATCATGGTGCTGGACAAATAGGGGTGGATCAGGGGTTTTCAACAGGCACGGCGGTGCCGCGCTGGCACGATAGCATGCTGCGGCCGGCCCGGCGGCCCACCAGCCCGTAAAATCACCGCTGGCAGCGAACGATGGACCGCACAGCAGGCCTGGAAGGCAACACATGACAACAACGCAAGATCAGAAGCCGCCCCTCGTGGGCGTGGTGATGGGCTCCAGCAGCGACTGGACCACCATGCAGCATGCCGTGCAGATTCTCCAGCAGTTCGGCGTGGCGCACGAGGCCCGCGTGGTCTCGGCCCACCGCATGCCCGACGAGCTGTTCGCCTATGCCGAACAGGCCGGCGGGCGCGGCCTGCACGCCATCATTGCCGGTGCCGGCGGCGCCGCGCACCTGCCGGGCATGCTGGCCGCCAAAACCGCGGTGCCGATTCTCGGCGTGCCGGTGGCCAGCAACCACCTGCAGGGCGTCGATTCGCTGCACAGCATCGTGCAGATGCCCAAGGGCGTGCCGGTCGCGACCTTTGCCATCGGCAATGCCGGGGCGGCCAACGCCGCCCTGTTTGCGGTGGCCATGCTGGCCCTGCACGACAAGACCCTGGCCGACAAGCTGCAGGCCTTCCGCGCCGAACAGACCGCCGCCGCGCGCGCCATGACCTTGCCGCCCGCATGAGCCAGGCACCGATTTTTCCGGGCTCCGTCGATGCTTCGGGCCAGCTCGCGACCCTGGGCGTGATGGGCGGGGGCCAGCTCGGCCGCATGTTTGTGCATGCGGCGCAGCGGCTTGGTTATTTCACCGCGGTGCTCGACCCCGATCCGGCCAGCCCGGCCGGTCGCGTCAGCCACCACCACATCGCCTCCGGCTACAGCGATGCTGCCGGCCTGGCGCAGCTGGCCTCGCTGTGTGCCGCCATCACCACCGAATTTGAAAATGTCCCGGCTGGCGCGCTGCAAACCCTGGCCGCGACCCGACCGGTGGCGCCCGGCGCGGCGGCCGTCGCCATTGCGCAAAACCGCATCGAGGAAAAAGCCCATTTCACGGCCAGCGCCGGCCTGGCGGGGGTGACCTGCGCGCCTTATGCCGTGATCGAAACGCCGACGCAGCTCGCCGCCGTGCCGGCCGACCTGCTGCCCGGCATCCTGAAAACGGCGCGCATGGGTTACGACGGCAAGGGCCAGGTGCGCGTGAGGAACGCCGCCGAACTCGTCGCCGCCTGGGCTGAGCTCAAGCAGGTGCCCTGCGTGCTGGAAAAGCTGTTGCCGCTGAAGGCCGAATGTTCGGTCATCGTTGCGCGCGGCTGGGACGGCGCCATCACCGGTTTTGCGCCGCAATACAACGTGCATGTCGACGGCATTCTCGCCGTCACCGCGGCTTATGAGGGAAATATGCCTTCAGCCCTTGCAGCACGGGCGCGATCAGCTACTGAATCCATAGCAAATCACATCGGCTACGTCGGCGTGTTGTGTGTGGAATTTTTTGTGATCGACGACGGCAGCGCCGACGGCGCGCTGGTGGTCAACGAAATGGCGCCGCGCCCGCACAACAGCGGCCACTACACGATGGACGCCTGCGACGTCTCGCAGTTCGACCTGCAGGTCCACGCCATGGCCGGCCTGCCGCTGCCTGCGCCGCGCCAGCATTCGCCGGCCATCATGCTCAACCTGCTGGGCGACGTGTGGTTCGACGTCGCGGGCCAGCCGCAGACACCCGACTGGCAGGCCGTGCTGGCCTTGCCGGGCACGCATCTGCACCTGTACGGCAAGCTCGAAGCGCGCGCCGGCCGCAAGATGGGCCACCTCACCGTCACCGGCGCCGACGTGGCCGGTGTCCGGGCGGTCGCGCGCCAGGCCGCGCAGCTGCTGGGGCTGCCCGGCCTGGACGCCTTGCAATGATTCGCGACGGCACCGACCCGGCGGCCCTTCTTGAAGCCGCACGCGTGATCCGCGCCGGCGGGCTGGTCGGTTTTCCCACGGAGACGGTGTATGGCCTGGGCGCCGATGCGTCCAGTGACAGCGCCGTGGCCGGCATTTTCGCGGCCAAGGGCCGGCCTAGCGATCATCCGCTGATCGTGCATGTGGCGGAGGCCGCGCAGGTGCCCGATTACGCCAGCAGCGTGCCGCCGTTTGCCAGCCGCCTGATGCAGGCCTTCTGGCCCGGGCCGCTGACCTTGATCCTGCCGCGCCAGCCGGGCGTGGCCGCCGCCGCCGCCGGCGGGCAGGACTCCATCGGCCTGCGCTGTCCTTCGCACCCGGTGGCGCTGGCCTTCCTGAAGGCCTGCGCCACCGGGGTGGCCGGCCCCAGCGCCAACCGCTTTGGCCGCGTCAGCCCGACCACCGCCCGGCACGTCGCTGAAGAATTCGGCGATGCGCTGCTGGTGCTCGACGGCGGGCCCTGCGCGGTCGGCATCGAGTCCAGCATCGTGGACTGCACGCGCGGCCGTCCGGTGCTGCTGCGCCCGGGCCTGCTCACACGCGCGCAGCTCGAAGCCGCCTGCGGCGAGCCGGTGCTTGACCAGGACGAATGGCAGCACGAGGAAGCCGCACTGGGCGCGGCACCGCGCGCGTCCGGCACGCTGGCGTCGCACTACGCGCCCAACGCCAGGGTGCGCCTGATGGACGCCGGCGCGATCCAGACCGCGCTCGACCTGCTGGGCGCGCAGGCTGCACACATCGCCGTGTATGCCCGCAGCATCGTGCGCATCCCCTCGGCGCAGGTGCTGTACCGCCGCATGCCCGACGATGCCGCCGCCACCGCGCAGCAGCTGTTCGCCGTGCTGCGCGACTTCGACGCCCAGGGCGTCAAGCTGATCTGGATTGAACACCTGCCGGCCGATCCGGCCTGGGACGGCGTCCGGGACCGGCTGCAGCGGGCCGCCACGAGTTGACGAGAGCCTGAGTCTTGACCAATAGACCTCAAGCATTCGAGCTCCAAATACATCGCATCTGTGAGCTCCTCGAAGGTTCAGGCGCCCACGTCAGTTGGAACGAGCATATAGCCGATCCTGATAACCCTGAGCGAAAACGTCAAATAGACATTGCTATCAGGAGAGATGACAAATTAACTTTGGTTGAATGTCGGCTGCATCGGGTCCGTCAAGACGTCAAATGGATTGAAGAGCTGATGGGTCGTCGCATTTCTCTTCGGGCCGACGGCGTGATAGCGGTATCTTCTTCTGGGTTCACACACGGCGCGACGAATAAGGCGCAAAGGTTTGGAGTCATTCTTAGAGACTTGCAACAGTTGACTGACGCGGAGATTCTGAATTGGGGTCGCGCGGTCGCCCTGACGGTGTATTTTTATCAGTACGATGACCTGGAACTATCTCTCCTGTTCAACAAAGACAGTATTCCTCAGCTGAACGTAGAGAAACTTAAGATTGAACTCAAGAACTATCGGGGAAATCAGTCACTATTTATAATGCCGCTGCGGAGCAACTGGGCACGTTGAATCTGCTTGACGAAGCGAACGCGGGCCGCAGAGGCGATTTCAAGCTTCGGCTTCGGTTGGAAGGCTTTCGCTTGTGTAATGAGCCAGTAGTTGAAGTGGGATTCGCTGGGAACGCGAAGTTGATTGCCCGCGATATCACTTGTCCATCGGTTACGGCTTACGGCCCACCCAGGATTTTGGCAGCCCTGCGGAATGTTTTTGTGGAGAAGTTCCGCTTGGGCGAAAGCGCTCTTACGCATAGTGGGTCGCGCGTCGCGATGCTTCTGGATCTGTCGGGACTGGAGCTGCCTCCATGCTCGCAATTTCGATACGTAAAGCTACGAGGTTCGAAAGAGATGGACATGGAGTCTTTTGAGATTGTTGGCGTAGAAAAACTAGCGACGACATCTGGGAGGATGGCAGTTGATATAGTGTCAACGGATGGGACGCGCGGATCTTGGGGTGATGCGAGTCTTTGAGGTCCGACGTCCAGGGCTACTCCGGCGGAACTAGTCAGGTCGAATCTGAATACGGTATGCGAACACAAGACAACACTACACTCGGCACCATGCGACCCTCAGAAGCCTTTTCCATGCACCGCGCGCGCATCCGTGAGATCGCGCTGAGCCACCGCGTCAGCGACGTACGGGTGTTTGGTTCGGTGCTTACCGGCCTGGATGATGCGGACAGCGACCTCGATCTGCTGGTTGAACCTACGGGCCAAACCACACTGCTGGATATCGGGGCGATTCGCCACGAGTTGAAATGCTTGCTCGGCATAGAGGTTGATGTTCTTACCCCCAATGGCCTGCCGCCCCGATTTCGGGAGCAGGTGTTGCGTGAAGCCGTGCCGGTATGAGTCGAACCAGTCCCCAGCGTTGCGTAGACTATCTGCAGCACATTGTTGAGGCCATCGACAACATACAGAAGTACACCGCAGGTATGGATTTGGAAGCATTCATAGCAGACCGGAAAACCTGTGACGCCGTCATTCGCAATATTGAAGTGATTGGCGAGGCCTGCAACAACGTGGCCAGACATCATCCGGCTTTTGCGGCTGAGCATGCAACCATTCCCTGGGGCTTCGCTTACGAGATGCGCAATGCCTTGTCGCACGGTTATTTCACGGTTGACAACACCATTGTGTGGCGAACTGTGCAGAATGATTTACCCGGTCTGAGAGCGCAGATTGCAGGTTTGCTCTGACCGTTTGATATGACGCAAACTCCAGAATCCCCCAATGTCAGCGCCGTCCCCGCCATGGCCGCGCTGCTGCAGAAAATACGTGATGGCAGCGATGTGGCCGCGGCCGAACAGGAAATCCTGCGCATCACGGCTCATCTGGAGGATCAGCTGCGTCAGCGCGGCACCGAGGTGGCCGCCGCCAACAAGGAGCTGGAAAACTTTTCCTATTCGGTCTCGCACGACCTGCGTGCGCCGCTGAGCACCATCGACGGCTTCAGCCGGCTGCTGGAAGGCGCCGTGGCCAAGGGCAATGCGGAACGCAGCACGCACTACCTGCAGCGCATACGCCTGGGCGTGGGCAACATCAACGAGTTGATCGCCGCGCTGCTGGCCGTCTCGCGCCTGCTGCGCGCACCGCTGGCGCCGCAGACGGTTGACCTGGGCGCGCTGGCCGAGGCCGCGTTGGCCGGGCTGCAGGAGGCCGACCCCGGACGGGCGGCCCACATCACGGTGCAGCCGGCGCTGGTGGCACAGGGTGACCCGGCGATGCTCAAGCAGCTGGTCGATCACCTGGCCGGCAACGCCTGGAAATTCACCTCGAAAAAGGCACACGCTGCGATTGCTGTCGGCAGCCAGGCCGGGCCGGATGGCGAGACGGTTTATTTCTTCAAGGACAACGGCGCGGGGTTCGACATGGCCCATGCCGAAAAACTCTTCGGCATTTTCCAGCGCATGCATGTGAGTTCGGATTTTCCCGGCATTGGCGCCGGGTTGAGTACGGTGCAACGTGTCGTCATGCGGCATGGCGGACGGATCTGGGCGGAGGCCGAGCCGGAGCGGGGCGCGACGATTTATTTCACCTTGCCAGGGGTCTGAAGACTTGCGGATTCTTTCCGCAGCCGGTGCTTATGCCGGCGCCTGCTGGCTGAGAATCCAAGGTGTTTCCTATGTCTCCGAACACCTGTTTCCCATGTCTCCTGTCTATACACGTCGCCAAAAGAAAGTCACCAAAGAAAAGGCGACCCGATGGTCTGGGTCCCTTCGCTTCGCTGCGGGCAACCTGTGGTGCTCGCCGAAAGCGGGGTCGAGCTCGAACTCGGCTGCGCCTCAGACAATCGCTCGCCCTGATCCACTTTCGGCTGCGCTCCTCGGCCCAGCCCGACGGGTGGGGGAAGAAATGCGGGTCCGGGTGCGGAGAGACATGACCCGCGTAGCGCGTCATGTCGGACTCAACAAACCGTCATTCATGCACGCGGTCGCAGCACACGCAGCCAAATGAAGTCCCCCTCCATCGCCCAGCGGGGCGAGGGAGGGGTTAGGGGAGGGAGTGGGGAGTCCGACCTACTGTCCAGCAAGGACCGCGGACGCAGCGTGATGCAACAACCAAACGCGGCCTCAGTGTTCCTGCACCGCCCACTGAATCAACGCATCCAGCGCCGGCCGCGCCGCCACCGCATTCGGGTGGTTGACCATGCCAACCACGATGTAACGCGCGCCGCTGGCGCCGTTGGCATACCCGGCCACGGCCGTCACGTCGCGCAGCGAGCCGGTCTTCATGAAGGCCTGCCCGGTGACCGCGGCGGCGCGTGCACGCATGGTGGCGTCCACGCCGGCAATCGGCAGGGAGTCCAGCAGGTCCTGCGCGACGCGGCCCTGCGCGGCGACCTGCAGCATGGCCGCCAGGCTGGCGGCGCTGATGCGTTCGACGCGGCTCAGGCCCGAGCCGTTGTCCATCACCGGGGCCTCCTGCCGCGGCAGGATTTTTTTCCACCAGGCCGCCAGCGCGGCACGGCCGGCTTCGGGTGTGCCCTGCGGGTGCTCGCCCGGTTGGGCCTTGCGCCCCAAGGTCAGGAAGAGGTGCTGGGCCATCACGTTGTTGGAGAACTTGTTGACGTCGCGCACGATGTCGCGCAGCGGCAGCGAGGGCGCGTCCAGGCGCAGCGGCGCTTTTTCACCCGACAGCGTGCCGCGGGCGTGCAGCATGGCCAGCTCGGCCGGTGTGGCGTCGCGCGCGCTGCCGGTCAGCAGCCCGCCCAGTGCGCGCCACGAGCCTTCAATGGCGCGCGCCGCAAAGGTGGCGGGCTCGGCATAGGCCGTGGGCCAGAGGCGTTCACCGCAGGCCGACGAATAGCTGCCGGCGAACTGGATGCGGTCGGGGCTGTGCACGCTGGCGCGCAGCTCGCTGCGCCAGTCGCCGCAGCGGCTCACGCGTGCCAGCGGCACCGTGTCATCGACGAGCAGGCCGGCCATGGGCGGCTCGGTCTGCACCCGCGCGTGGCCATTGGCGAGGTCGGGCGTGAAGCGCATCACCAGCGACTTGAAGTTGATCAGCAAGGCATCGGGGCGCGCGTTGTAGGGCCGCAGCGGTTCGCCGTCGAACTCGCCGGCGTCCAGCGCCGGCACCAGGAAGGCGCTGCGGTCCAGCACGATGTCGCCGCGTATCACCTTCACGCCGCTGGCCTGCACCTGCCCCAGCAGCGCCTGCAGCCGCTCGACCACCAGCTTGGGGTCACCGCCGCCGCGCACCACCAGGTTGCCGTGCAGGATGCCGTCCGACAGGCTGCCGTCCATCGTCAGGCGGGTGTTCCAGGTGTAGTCGGGCCCCAGCACGTCCAGGGCGGCGTAAGTGGTCACCAGCTTCATGACCGACGCCGGGTTCATCGGCACCGTGCTGCGGTGCTCCAGGCGCGGCGGCTGCCGGCCCGAGGCGTCCAGCACCAGCAGCGTGACGGCGTCGGGCGGAACCTGCGCACGCACCAGGGCTTTGGCAATGGCCGGGGGCAGCGCCAGCTTGGGCGCGCGCACGGCTTTCTGGGCCAGCACCCAGCCGGGGGCCAGGCCGAGGGCGAGCGCGGCAGCCAGCCGGCAGAGCAACAGGGGAGAGGGGAGCATGGCTGATTATCGGCTTGGCCCTGCGAAGCAGCCGCTTGCCCGGATAATCGACCCATGCGTTTTTCTCCCAAGACGGTCGGCGTGCTTGCCGCTATCGTGACCGTCGCCATCTGGACCTCCTTCATCGTGATTGCCCGCGCCACGGCGCACCGCAGCCTCACGCCGCTGGACATCAGCCTGCTGCGTTTCATCGGCGCGGCGCTGGTGCTGCTGCCTTGGGGGGCCTGGCTGGTCTGGCGGCGCGCGCGCGACAGCCGCCCCGCTCTGGCGCCGCCCAGCTGGCTGGGCCTGTCGCCGCTGGGCTTTCGGCTCACCGCGCTGATCGGCCTGGTCGGCGGTGTCGGTTACGCCTGCCTGGCCTACAGCGGCTTCTATTTCGCCCCGGCGGCCCATGCCTCGGTGCTGCTGCCCGGCACCCTGCCGCTGAGCACCACCCTGATGGCCGTGCTGATCCTGAAAGACCGCGTGACGCCGGTGCGCGCCATCGGCCTGGGCCTGATTTTTCTGGGCGACGTGATGGTGGGCGGCGCCAGCCTGCTGCAGGCCTGGACGCAAGCCGGCAGCCAGGTCTGGAAAGGTGATTTGCTGTTTCTCTGCGCCTCCACCTGCTGGGCCGTTTATTCGGTGCTGGTGCGCAAGCATGCGCTGCAGGCGGTGTCCGCCACCATTGCCATCAGCGTGTTTGCCTTCGTGACCTATGTGCCGGTCTACAGCCTGCTGGCGTATTCGGGCGCCATCGCCACCCGGCTGGCCAGCGCGCCCTGGAGCGAGATTGTTTTCCAGATGGTGTTCCAGGGCGTGGGGTCGGTCGTGATCTCGGGCATCACCTTCACCCAGATGGTCCAGTCCTTCGGCCCGGTGCGCTCGACCATGATCACGGCGGTGGTGCCCGGCCTGTCGGCGCTGGGCGCGGTGATTTTCCTCGGCGAGCCGCTGTACTGGAATCTGCTCGCCGGGCTGGCGCTGGTGACGCTGGGTATTGTGTTCGGCGTGCGTGTGCAGGCCCAGCGGGTCACAGCAGTCGCTCCTGATTTGATAGCTGACGGCGCAGACCCCACAAGGGCTAAGGCCTGATTTGATGCATCAACCCATGAAACTCCTGGCCTTTGACACCAGCACCGACAGCATGTCGCTGGCCCTCACCGACGGGTCGCGCATCTGGCAGCACACCGGCCCCGGTGGTGCGCAGGCGTCCAGCACGCTGATTCCGGCGATTCTCGACCTGCTGGGCCAGGCCGGGCTGGCGCTGGCCGAGCTGGACGCGCTGGTGTTTGGCCGCGGCCCCGGCTCCTTCACCGGCCTGCGCACGGCGTGCTCCGTGGCGCAAGGCCTGGCGCTGGGCGCGCGCCTGCCGGTGCTGCCGCTGGACACGCTGATGGCGGTGGCCGAAGAGGCCCGCTTCCAGCACGAAGGGCCGCACGCCGCGGCCTGCCTGCAGGTCACGGCGCTGCTGGATGCGCGCATGGACGAGATGTATGTGCAGCGCTTTGCCTGCGACGCCGGGCGCTGGACCTCGCTGGCCGACTGCGCCCTGATACGCCCCGAAAACCTGCCGCTTGATCCGGCAGACAGCCTGCTGGCCGGCAATGTTTTCAGCGTCTACGCGGCGCGCCTGCCGGCGTTTCCGGACAGCCTGCCGCGCCTCACCGCCCTGCCGACGGCTGCGGCCATGCTGCGCCTGGCGCCCGCGCTGCTGGCCGCCGGCCACGGCCTGCCCGCCAGCCAGGCGCTGCCGCTGTACGTGCGTGACAAGGTGGCCCTGACCACCGAAGAGCGCGCCCGCGTCAAGGCCGGCATCGCCGCGGCGGCCGGCCGATAATGAGACATGAGCGCCGTTCTCGAACCCCTCGAAGCCCAGTTCGAACCCATGACCGAGTCGTGGTTCGATGCGGTGCTGCGGGCCGAGCAAAGTGCCTATGCCCACCCGTGGACACGCGGCAATTTCAGCGATTCGCTCAACGCCGGTTACCAGGCGCTGGTGCTCACCGGTGGCAGCGGGCCGGGCGCGGAGCTGCTGGGCTATTTTGTGGCCATGAAAGGGGTGGACGAGGTGCACCTGCTCAACATCACGGTGGCGCCGGCGCACCAGCGCCAGGGCTGGGCCCGCGTGATGCTCGATGCGCTGGCGCTCTGGTCGCGCGGCCAGGGTGCGCAATGGCTGTGGCTGGAGGTGCGCGTGAGCAACGGCCGAGCCAGGGCGGTGTACGAGCATTACGGCTTTCGCCACGTCGGAACCCGGCGCCAGTACTACCCCGCCGCGAATGCCGCCCGCGAAGACGCCGTGGTCATGAGCATGGCGCTGCAAGCCGGACACAGCGACCCATGAAAGTGCTGCCGTGAGCCTGGACCTGGACAAACGCCAGCGCGCCATGTTGCGCGAAATGGGCGTGCGCATCTGGCAGCCGCCAGCGCCGGCGGCAGCGCCCGCCCCGGCTCCGGACGCTACGAATAACATAGCTGTTGGCGTCCGACCGGAAAGGGCGGAGCCCCGATTCGATGCCGAAGCTGCCGCGGTACGGGGTGCGCCTGCGCCCGCCGCACCAGCGCTGCGACCGGTAGCTGCCCAGATGCCCGTGTCGCGCCCGGCCCCCGGCCTGCAGCCGCGCCCTGCGGGCGTGGACCGCATGGACTGGCCCGCCCTGCAGGCAGCGGTGGCCGGCTGCCGCGCCTGCGCCCTGTGTGAAAGCCGCAAAAACACTGTGTTTGGTATCGGACCGGTGGTCGCCGACGGCGCCGCGCCGCAGGTCGACTGGCTCATCGTCGGCGAGGCGCCCGGCGAAAACGAGGACCTCGCCGGTGAACCCTTTGTCGGCCAGGCCGGCAAGCTGCTCGACAACATGCTGCTGGCCATCGGCCTGCAGCGCGGCAATGTTGACACCGTGCCGCGGGCGGGTGTCTCGACCAGCGTTTTCATCACCAATGTGCTCAAGTGCCGCCCGCCGGCCAACCGCAACCCCGACCCGGCGGAAGTGGCGCAATGCGAGCCCTATCTGAAACGCCAGGTCGAGCTGCTGCAGCCGAAAATGATTCTGGCGCTGGGCAAATTTGCCGCCCAGTCGCTGCTGCAGGACAGCGTGCCCGAGCTGCAGAAAATCCCGCTCGGCAAGCTGCGCGGCCAGGTGTTTCGTTACCTCGGCGTGCCGGTGGTGGTCAGCTACCACCCGGCCTACCTGCTGCGCAGCCTGGGCGACAAGGCCAAGGCCTGGGACGACCTGTGCCTGGCGATGAATGTGGCCCCCACGGTCGTTCGCTCCGCGTAACTCCCGAGGCCTTGCAGGCCGCGGCTCGCGAGACGCTTCGCCTCTGTCGCCTGTCCAAAGCTGCTCAAGCAGCTTTGGAGCCGCAGGCTCCAGCCCCTAGTGGCCGCTGCGCCTGCGGGCCGGCAAAGCCGGACCCGCGGCCCCTGCTGGTGAAGAGAGAGCCCCCACGCTTGTCGCTTCGCGTACTGCGCTGCCCCCCAAGGGGGCGCTGCGCCTGCGGACTGGCAGAGCCAGATCCGCGGCCCCTGCTGGTATGAAGAGATCCTCTGTGCTAGTCCGTCACTTGGCTGCCCGCTGCGGCGCCAGCACCGAGGCAATCGCCACCACCATCAGCACGACTGCGGCCCAGTCCTGCCAGTGCAGCACCTCGCCCAGACCCAGCGCGCCCGAGAACACGCCGAGGATGGGAATCATCATCACGCTCAGGGTCGAGGCGATCGGCGGCAGGCTGCGCGCCAGGAAAAACCAGGCCGCGTGGGCAAAGCCGAAAATGATCACCGCGTTGTAGAGAATCGAGGCCCAGCTGATGGCCGAAGGCGCCTTCCACTGCGGCATCTCGAAGGCCGCGCTCAGCCCCGTCATCACCACCGCCGTCATCACCGTCATCCAGAAGGAGATCGTCAGGGTGGCCACCGGCATGGTGGTGTTGCGCAGCTTCTGCGTGCCGACGGCCCAGGTGGCCGCGGCCGCCAGCGCGCACAACACCCCGATGGGCCGGCCCGACAGGTTGGTCAGCTCGTGCCACAGCAGCAGCGACACGCCCAGTGCGGCCGCGGCCACACCCAGCCAGCTGCGGCGCTGGAGCTGGTTGCCGAAGAACCAGGCGCCGAACAGCGCCGAAAAAATCGGCATGGTGTAGCCCAGAATCGCGGCCCGCCCGCTGCTGAGGTTTTTGACCGCCAGGATGATCAGCCCGTGCCAGACAAACATGTTGGCAAAGGCCAGCCAGAACAGCTCGCGGTATTTCTCGCGCGGCACAAAAAACGGCACCTTCATCAGCAGCATCGCCGCGCCCAGCACCGGAATGCCCAGCCAGATCGACAGGGCGCGAAAGCTCAAAGGCGGAAAGTCGGCGACACCGAGTTTCATGATGGGCCAGTTGATGCCCCAGGCCAGTGTGAGCAGGACGAGGAGTATGAGCTGGCGGCGTGAGAGTTGCATGGGCGGCTGGGCGGAAGGTGATGGGTGCCGCTATTGTCCTGGCGGCGAGGAAATCCTGCTGCGCTCTTCAACCCGGCAGGGGCCGCGGGTCCGGCTTTGCCGACCCACAGGCGCAGCGGCTCCCGAGGGGCAAGGAGTTTGCGCGTTGTGAGCGACGGTAGGGGGCATGTCTTGTCAAGCAGGGGCCGCGGGTCCGGCTTTGCCGGCCCGCAGGCGCAGCGGCCCCCCGGGGGGCAGGGAGCTACACGAAGTGAGCGACCGTGGGGGCCTTAAAATACTTCATGACTTTCCTCGAGATGCTGGGCGCGGCTGAGCGCCAGAACCAATCGATGCTGTGTGTGGGCCTGGACCCGGAACCGACGAAGTTCCCGGGCAGGCTCAAGGGCGATTCCAACAAGATCTACGACTTCTGCGCGGCCATCGTGGACGCCACGGCCGATCTGGCCATCGCCTTCAAGCCGCAGATCGCCTACTTCGCCGCGCACCGCGCCGAAGGCCAGCTCGAACGCCTGATGGAACACATGCGCCGCGTGGCGCCGCAGGTGCCCATCATCCTGGACGCCAAACGCGGCGACATCGGCAGCACCGCCGAGCAGTACGCGGTCGAGGCCTTCGAGCGTTACGGCGCCGACGCGGTGACCCTCTCGCCCTTCATGGGGTTTGACTCGGTCGCCCCCTATCTCAAGCACGAAGGCAAGGGCGCGTTTTTGCTGTGCCGCACCTCCAACCCCGGCGGCGACGACCTGCAGAACCAGCGGCTGGCCTCCATCGAAGGCCAGCCGCTGCTCTACGAACACGTGGCGCGCCTGGCGCAGGGCCCGTGGAACCTCAACGGCCAGCTCGGCCTGGTGGTGGGCGCGACCTACCCGGCGGAGATTGAACGTGTGCGCGCCGTGGCGCCAACGCTGCCGCTGCTGATTCCCGGCGTTGGTGCGCAGGGCGGCGACGCCGTGGCGACCGTCAAAGCCGGCTGGCGACCGGGCGCGCCCATCATCGTGAACTCCTCCCGCGCCATCCTTTACGCCTCGTCGGGCGACGACTTTGCCGAGGCGGCGCGGCGTGAAGCCATCAGGACGCGGGATATTCTGCAGGCGGCGCGGGGCTGAAGTTTCAAGCCTTTTGGGGCTCTGGCCCCTGTCTTGCAAGCGCTAATAGCTATTGAATTGATAGCGATGTCTTGCTCGTGGGTGTCATCCCGGACTTGATCCGGGAGCCACGTTTACCGATGACTTCATTTTCTTGGGAGCCTGGTTTGCCCGCGTCTGCTGACCGCTTTTTTCACGCAACCAGCCGTGGGGCCGACGCGTCTCAGCGCGGCTTGATCAGCCCGCCCAGCATCACGCAGGCCAGCGCCGCCACCACCAGCGTGATGCCGGCCCACTGCCAGGGCGTGATGGCTTCGCCGAGCACCAGCATGCCGGTGGTCAGGCCCACCACCGGCACGCCCAGGCTGAAGGGCGCAACGCGGTTGGCGGGGTGGTGCTTGAGCAGGCCGGTCCACAGGCTGTAACCCAGGATGGTCGCGACCCAGCCGAGGTAGGCCACCGCCAGCCAGCTGGAGGCGCGGGCCTGGGTCCACTGCCAGCGCGTCACCTCGGGGTCGAACACCAGGGACAGCAGCGTGAAGGGCAGGATGGCGAAAATGCCGCTCCAGACCACAAAGGCCATCGGTGAGTAGGCTGCCCCGCCTTGCTGCACGTGGCGCGCCACGATGTTGGACATGGCCCACATGGCGGCGGCACCCAGCGTGAGCACAAAGCCCGCCAGCGTGGTGGCGGCGCCAGTGCCTGCGCCAGCCGGTGACAGGTAGTTCAGGGCAAAGCAGGCCAGGCCCAGCGCCGCGAGCACCATGCCGGCCTGCAGCGGGCGGCTGGCGCGCTCGTGCAGCAGCACAAAGCCGAACAGTGCGGTGAAAAAAACCTGGGTCTGCAGCAACACCGAGGCCAGCGCCGCCGTCATGCCTACTTTCAGCGCGAGGAACAGGATGCCGAACTGCCCGACGCCCTGGAACAGGCCGTAAAACACCAGCCATTTCCACGGGATGGCGGGCGGCCGCACAAACAGCACCAGCGGCAGCACCGCAAAGACATAACGCGCGGCGCCCAGCTGGAAGGGCGTGAAGTCGCGCAGCGCGAACTTCATGACCACAAAGTTGACGCCCCAGACCACGACCACCACGAGGGCGGCCGCCAGATCGCGGCCCGTCAGGGCGTTCTGTCGCATCAGGCGTGCGGCTGTGCAGCGCGCGCCATGTCCAGATGGGCCTTGACGTTTTGCGCCAGGGCGATGTCACCCGGCGTTTCGGGCAGCCAGGGGTCCACGGGGATGGTTTTTCCGTTCGGGTCCACCGCGACAAACACCACCACACATTCGGTGATGACTTCCATCTCGCCGGTCTTCATGTCGCCGGCGCGCACCTCGACCGCGATGTTCATGCTGGTGCTGCCGGTGTAGGCCAGCCGCGCCTGCACTTCCACCAGGTCGCCGATCATGATGGGGCGCTGGAAGCGGATGCTGCCGACAGAAACGGTGACGCAGTAACGCTTGGCCCAGCGTGTGGCGCAGGCGTAGCCGGCCTCGTCAATCCACTTCATGACGGTGCCGCCGTGGACCTTGCCGCCGAAGTTGATGGTGCTAGGTTCGGCCAGAAAACGCAGGGTGATCGACGACATACGGCTCCTTGTGAAATGCTATGAAAATAGTAGCCGCTCACGCCCATAAATCAAGGGCTGCAGCCAGTTTCTCTACAAAAGTCGCTTCAGGTAACGCCCGGTGTGGCTGGCCGGGTTGGCCGCGATGTCTTCGGGCGTGCCCACACCGACCACCATGCCGCCGCCGGCCCCGCCCTCGGGCCCCATGTCGATCAGCCAGTCGGCGGTCTTGATGACGTCGAGGTTGTGCTCGATCACCACGATGGTGTTGCCCGCGTCGCGCAGCTGGTGCAGCACCTTGAGCAGCAGGTCGATGTCGGCAAAATGCAGGCCGGTGGTCGGCTCGTCCAGGATGTAAAGCGTGCGGCCGGTGTCGCGCTTGGACAGCTCGAGCGCCAGCTTGACGCGCTGCGCCTCGCCGCCCGACAGCGTGGTCGCCGCCTGGCCGAGCTTGATGTAACTCAGGCCGACGTCGAGCAGGGTGTGCAGCTTGCGCGCGATCACCGGCACCGCCTTGAAGAACTCGGCGGCGTCTTCCACCGTCAGGTCCAGGATCTGCGCGATGTTTTTGCCCTTGTACTGCACTTCCAGCGTTTCGCGGTTGTAGCGCATGCCCTTGCAGACATCGCAGGGCACGTAGACGTCGGGCAGGAAGTGCATCTCGACCTTGACCACGCCGTCGCCCTGGCAGGCCTCGCAGCGCCCGCCGGTCACGTTGAAACTGAAACGCCCGGCGCCGTAGCCGCGTTCGCGCGCGGTGTTCATCTCGGCCATCAGCTCGCGGATCGGCGTGAACAGGCCGGTGTAGGTGGCCGGGTTGCTGCGCGGCGTGCGGCCGATCGGCGACTGGTCCACATTGATGACCTTGTCGAAATGCTCGATGCCCTCGATGCTTTCATGCGGCGCCGGCTCCTCGTGCGCGCGGTACAGCGTGCGCGCCACGGCGGCGTACAGCGTGTCGTTGACCAGCGTCGACTTGCCCGAGCCCGAGACGCCGGTCACGCAGGTCAGCAGGCCGACCGGGAAATCGACACTGACGTTCTTCAGGTTGTGGCCGCTGGCGTTGATGACCTTGATGGCCTGCAGGTCGCCCTGGGTCAGCAGGTGCTCGGCTTCGCGCGCGGCGCGTTTCACGCCGGCGGCGCTGGGCGCAAACTTCGACGGTTTTTTCGGGTCGCGGTAAGGGGCTTTCACCACCGTCGGCAGCCAGGGCGTGCGGCGCTTGGGGACCTCGATCCTGAGGACCTGCGACAGGTATTTCCCGGTCAGCGAATCGGGGTTGGCCAGCACGTCCTCGTAGCTGCCCTGCGCCATCACGCGCCCGCCGTGGATGCCGGCGCCCGGCCCCATGTCGATCACGTGGTCGGCGGCGCGGATCATGTCCTCGTCGTGTTCGACCACCAGCACGCTGTTGCCGATGTCGCGCAAATGTTTGAGTGTGCCGATCAGGCGGTCGTTGTCGCGCTGGTGCAGGCCGATGCTGGGCTCGTCCAGCACATACATCACGCCGGTCAGGCCCGAGCCGATCTGCGAGGCCAGCCGGATGCGCTGCGACTCGCCGCCCGACAGCGTTTCGGCGCTGCGGTCCAGGCTCAGGTAGTTCAGGCCCACGTCGTTGAGGAACTTCAGGCGCAGGCCGATCTCGCGCACCACCTTGCCGGCAATCTCGGCCTTCGCGCCGTCCATGGCCAGGCTGTTGAAGTAGTCAAAACTCTCGCGCAGGGTGGTGCTGCTGATCTCGTAAATCGCCTTGCGGCTGGCGCGGCCGCCGTCGGCCGGCGTGCTGCCCACCAGGTAGACATGGCGTGCCTCGCGGCGCAGGCGGGTCCCTTTGCACTCCGGACAGGGTTGCAGGCTGCGGTAACGCGCGAGCTCCTCGCGCACGGCCGCCGAGTCGGTCTCGCGGTAGCGCCGCTCGAAGTTGGTGATCACGCCTTCAAAAGGATGTTTCTTGCTGACCTTGCGGCCGGCCGACTGGCCGGACTCCATCACGTAGCTGAACTTGATGTCTTCCTCGCCCGAGCCGTGCAACACCACCTGCCGGACCGCCTCGGGCAGTTTTTCAAAGGCGGTGTCGATGTCGAAGCTGTAATGTTTGGCCAGGCTTTCGAGCATGGCGAAGTAATAGGCATTGCGCCTGTCCCAGCCCTTGACGGCGCCGCTGGCCAGGCTCAGCGACGGGAAGGCCACCACACGGGCCGGGTCGAAAAATTCCCTGTGGCCCAGGCCGTCGCAGCTCGGGCAGGCGCCCACCGGCGAGTTGAAGGAAAACAGGCGCGGCTCCATCTCGCTGAGCGAGTAGCTGCAGACCGGGCAGGAAAACTTGGCGCTGAACAGGTGCTCCTGGCCGGAGTCCATTTCCATCGCCAGCGCCTTGCCGTCGGCCAGACGCAGCGCGGCCTCGAAACTTTCGGCCAGACGCTGCTGCATGTCGGGCCGCACCTTGAGCCGGTCGATCACCACGTCGATGTTGTGTTTTTCGGCTTTCTTGAGCTTGGGCAACTCGTCAAACTCATACGCCGTGCCGTCCACGCGAAAGCGCACATACCCCTGGGCCTGCATCTCGGCGAACACATCGACGAACTCACCCTTGCGTTCACGCGCCACCGGCGCCAGGATCATGAGTTTGGTGTCTTCGGGCAGCGCCAGCACATGGTCGACCATCTCGCTGACGCTTTGCGCCTGCAGCGGCAAATCATGCTCGGGGCAGAAGGGGGTGCCGGCGCGCGCAAACAGCAGGCGCAGGTAGTCGTGGATTTCGGTCACCGTGCCCACGGTGGAGCGCGGGTTGTGCGAGGTGGCCTTCTGCTCGATGGAAATCGCCGGCGACAGGCCTTCGATCATGTCCACATCGGGCTTGTCCATCAGCTGCAGGAACTGCCGCGCGTAGGTGCTCAGGCTTTCGACATAACGGCGCTGGCCCTCGGCGTACAGCGTGTCAAAAGCCAGCGAGGACTTGCCCGAACCGCTCAGCCCGGTGATCACCACCAGCTGGTTGCGCGGAATGTCGAGGTCGATGTTCTTGAGGTTGTGCGTGCGCGCGCCGCGGACGCTGATGCGCTGGGCCGCCAAGGCCTGGGCCAGATAGCGGCTCTGGTCAGGTTCGGCCACGTGCCTGCCTTCTGCGGCTGCGGGGGAGAGGTATTGGCCGTCGGTGGGAGAGTTCACTGTGTAGGGGCGCCGCAAAACCCTCCATCATAGACCGATGTGTGTTTTTCGGGGTTCCAGGGCTATGGGGCGGGCTCCTGTCGCCCGGCGTGGGCGCAGTTCGTGCTTGCGCAGGGGCAAATGAAACGCGGTCCAATTCAAAGACAATAGGTCTTATCTTCCGCGGATGACCCCGCCAGCCTTTTTTGGTTTTCAAATTTTCCAGCCCTCCTCTGTGTCCTCAGCCCGCCCCCACCTGCCTTCCTACCCCATGACCGCGACCGAGCGGCGCGCCAGCGCGTCGTTGGCCTCGATTTTTGCGCTGCGCATGCTCGGGCTCTTCCTGGTGCTGCCGGTGTTTGCGCTGGAGGCGGCGCGTTACCCGGGCGGTGACGACCCGGCGCGTGTCGGTCTGGCCATGGGCATTTACGGCCTGACCCAGGGCCTGCTGCAGATTCCCTTTGGCATGGCCTCGGACTGGCTGGGCCGCAAGAAAGTCATTGTGTTTGGCTTGGTGGTGTTTGCGCTGGGCAGTTTTGTCGCCACCTGGGCGCCCGACCTGACCTGGCTGATCATTGGGCGGTCGCTGCAGGGCGCTGGCGCCATTTCGGCCGCCGTCACCGCGCTGCTGGCCGACACCACGCGCGACGAGGTGCGCACCAAGGCCATGGCGCTGGTGGGCGCCAGCATTGCCCTGATGTTTGCGCTGTCGCTGGTGCTGGCGCCGCTGCTGGCCGCGCAGGTTGGCCTGGGCGGGCTGTTTGCCTTCACCGGTTTGCTGGCGCTGGCCGGCATCGTGGTGGTGATCTGGTGGGTGCCGCCCGAGCCGGCGCAACACGTGAACCGGCCGCGCGGCAGCCTTGCCGAGGTCTTGAGCCACCCGGCCTTGCTGCGCCTCGATGTCGGCGTGTTTGTGCTGCACGCCGTCCAGCTGGCCATGTGGGTGGCCATTCCCGCGCTGCTGGTGCAGGCCGGGCTGGACAAGGACAGCCACTGGCAGGTCTACCTGCCGGCGGTGCTGGCCTCCTTCCTGGTGATGGGGTTCACGCTGTTCCCCATGGAAAAGCGCGGCTTCCTGCGCGCCGTGTTCCTGGCCGCGGTGGGCCTGATCACGCTGGTGCAGTTCGGACTGATGGGCGTGGCGATGCAGGGCAGCCCCAGCCTGGCTTGGCTGGGCGCCTTGCTGTTCCTGTTTTTCTGCGGCTTCAATGTGCTTGAGGCCTCCCAGCCCAGCCTGGCGTCACGGGTGGCGCCGGCCCATTCCCGCGGTGCGGCGCTCGGGGTCTACAACACACTGCAGTCGCTCGGATTTTTTGCCGGCGGCGCCCTGGGCGGCTGGCTGGCCAAAACCGCGGGGGCACAAGCCCTGTTTGCGGCCTGCGGCGGGCTCATGCTGCTGTGGCTGCTGGTGGCCTGGCCGATGAAGGCGCCAGGACGGCATGCCGTCGCGCCGGTTTCCGGGCCGGCCGGCTCCGAAGCGGCTGGTGCGGTGGCGGCCCAGCCAGTTAAACTGTGAAAAATTAGGAGAACATGCCATGGCATCTGTCAACAAAGTCATCCTCGTCGGCAACTTGGGCCGCGACCCCGAAGTGCGTTACCTGCCCAGCGGCGACGCCGTGGCCAACATCGCGCTGGCCACCAGCAGCAAGTACAAGAACAAGGCCGGTGAGATGGTCGAGGAGACCGAATGGCACCGCGTCAGCTTTTTCGGCCGCCAGGCCGAGATCGTCGGCGAGTACCTCAAGAAAGGCCGCTCGGTTTACATTGAAGGGCGCCTGAAAACGCGCAAGTACACCGACAAGGACGGCGTCGAGAAATACGCGACCGACATCATCGCCAGCGAAATGCAGATGCTCGGTAGCCGGGAAGGCATGGGTTCGCCCGGCGGTGACGGTGACGGCGATGGCGGCGAACGCCAGTATTCCCGTCCGGTGGCCGCGCCGCGTGCGCCGGCGCCAGCCCCCCGTGCGCCTGCGCCTGCACCGACCAAGGCCGCCAGCGGCTTTGACGACATGGACGACGACATTCCGTTCTGACCGGCTTTCCCGTCTGAACCGTTGATGCAACGGTTTTTGTCAACCGGCACCCTGCACCCCTGTAGGCGCCGGCCCCGTTTTCAGGCACGGACCGTTTCGGCAGGGCTTTGTTGGCTAGGATGAAAACCTGCCAACTGAAAGTGCCGAGATGAGCCCCCACCCCGATCCTGAAAAAACAGGCCTGCGCCTGACCGCCTTGTGCAAGCCGCTGGGCGCCATCCTGCTGGCGGCGGGTTGCCTGCTCGTACCGGCGGCCCATGCCAACACCGATACCCTCAGCGATCTGCTCGACGGGTCCGGCAGTGCCGGGCTGGGCTTCCTGGTGCGTGCCGAGCAGTCGCCCTACGTGGGCGGCGGCGTGCGTTATGACCTGATGCCACTTTACCTTTACGAAGGCGAGCGCCTGTTTCTTCACGCCAGCCGCGTGGGGGTGAAGGTCTTCAAGGACGAGGCGCAGCGGGTCGACCTGTTCCTCGATCAGCGCTTCGAGGGCTTCAGCGACGACCGCTTACCGGCCAGCCTGGCCGGCATGGCCGAGCGCGGCGCCGGTCTGGACGCTGGCGTGTCCTGGCGCTACCGCCAGCCCTGGGGAACCGTGCAGGCGGAGTTTGTGCAGGATGTGTCGGGCTTTTCCAGAGGCCGGGAAGTGCGGCTGGGCTTCAGCCACGACTGGCGCTCGGGACGGCTCACGCTGCGCCCCAGCCTGACGGTGGCCATGCGCGATGCCAGACTGAACAACTATTACTACGGCGTGCGGCCCGGCGAAGCCACCGGGACGCGGCCGGCTTACGCGGCCGGCAGCGGCATCAACACCACGCTGGGGCTGTATGCAGCCTACGCACTGAGCGACGGCTGGCGCCTGCTGGGCGGCGTCTCGCGCACCGACCTGAGCAGCAAGGTGAAGGGCAGCCCGATTGTCCGCAAGGCGCCGCAGACCGCCGTGTATTTTGGCGCCGCCTACGATTTCGGCACCCACAAGCAGCACTGGGCCGAGGAAAGTTCACCCACCCACGTCAAGGTGCTGTACGGCAAGTCCACGGAAGACGGCTGCCACCTGGCCAAGATCATCACGCTGACCTGCGCTTCGACAGCCAAGGTCAACTCGACACGCATCGCAGGCGTGCAGATCGGCAAGCCTTTCATCGAGCAGCTCAATGGCTGGCCGCTGGACATCGTCGGTTACGTCGGCCTGTTGCAGCACGTCGACCGCGGGCTGGCGCTCAACGGGCTGCAGTTCGACGCCTTCATGAAGGCCTATTACTACGGCTTTCCATGGAGCGATCGCGTCAAGACCCGACTCGGCCTGGGCATCGGGGTATCGCTCGCGCAACGTGTGCCCTACAGCGAGTCCAGCAGCCAGGCAGCGCGCGGGCGCCAGACCTCGCGGCTGCTCAACTACCTGGACCCGAGCATCGACGTCAGCCTGGGCGACCTGGTGGGGTCACGCGCGCTGAAGAACACCTATCTCGGCTTCGGCGTGTCGCACCGTTCCGGGATCTTTGGCGCCTCGCGCCTGCTGGGCAACGTCAACGGCGGCTCCAACTACATCTACACCTACCTCGAAACCGTGCTGTAGGGCGCAGACTTGCTATCAAAAAAAGAGCTAATGGCGCCCGTCTGAAAAGGGCAAAAGGCCTATTTTCCTTTCAATCATCGACAAGCGCCGGCGCTCATGTGCGGCCAGCCCCATAAACGGGGGATTGCCGCCGGCACGTACAGCGTTAACAGTGGAGGTTGACGCGCATGCCGCAAGCGGGTTCCACGCCTGCTGTCCCTGAGTCATGCCTTTATCATCGGCTGCTGTGCAGCCTCTTCCAAAGATTTCACCCATGCCCGAATGGCGCGTACTGATTGTTGAGGACGATGTTCCGACGCGGGACTTCTTCGCGGACAGCGTCTCGGGCTGTGGGCAGCTGCATCTGGTCGCCGGCGTGGGCACCTTCGAGGAAGCCCGGGCGCTGATCGAGGACAAGAACCAGGTCATCGATATCCTGCTGACGGACCTGGCGCTGCCCGATGGCAACGGGCTGGACCTGATCCGGCTGGCGGGGCGCTTGCGGCCCTCGTGCGAGGCGCTGGTGATTTCGATGTTTGGCGACGAAGACAGCGTGCTGTCCAGCGTCGAAGCCGGCGCCCTCGGTTACATCCAGAAGGATTTCACGCCGGACAACATTGCGCACACGATTCTGGAGATGAAGGACGGCGCCTCGCCGATCTCGCCGATGATCGCGCGCCGGGTGCTGGCCAAGTACCGTGCGCTGCACCTGGTCGATCAGGCGCCCGCCGCTGCGGCGGCCGGAGCAGGGGTGCGCGGCCCGGGCGAGACGGCTGTCGCTGGCCCCGGCCGTGCGCTGCTGTCCGTGCGGGAGCAGGAAGTCCTGGAGCTGATCGCGCGCGGCTTTTCCTATGCGGAAATTTCAAGACTCAAGAGTGTGAGCGTGCATACCGTCCAGTCCCACATCAAGAACCTCTACACCAAGCTTGCGGTGCACTCCAAAAGCGAGGCGGTTTACGAGGCGACCCGGCTGGGCCTGCTGCAGCCGCCGACGGCGACCGGCTCGCGCTGAGCCGTGGGGGCCTGAAGACATGCGTGTCGGCAGTCTCTGGTGTGGGCTGGTGTGGGCCCTGCTCGGGTGGGGCAGCGCCCAGGCCGAGGTGCAGGAACTGCGCCAGGCCAGGGCCCTCGTCACGCTGCAGGGCGGGGCGCCGGTGCCGTCCAGTGTCGAGCTGCCCTACCACTGGGACCGGCGTCATCCCGGGCTGGCCGGCGCGGCCACCTTTGAAATTGACTTCGGACCGCCGGCCACCAGCGCCAAATCCTATGCCATCTACATACCCAGGCTGGGCAACGCTTATGAAATCTGGCTCAACGGCAATCTGCTGGAAAAAAATGGCGACCTGACAAAGTTCAATGGGGGCGACTACGCCAAGGTGCCACGTTTTGTGCCCGTCGCGACAGATCTCCTGCGGCCCTCCAACCGGCTGTTGATCCATGTCCGCACCGACGTGGGCCGGCGCGGCGGGTTGGCAGCGCCGGTGATGGGGCCGGACGAGGAGGTCAGGCGGCTTTACCGCAGCGACTACAACTGGCGCGCAACCGGAACGCTGGTGGTGGTGGTGCTCAGCTTCATGGTCGGCATGGTGGCGCTGGCCTTGTGGTTCACGCAGACCGACCCGGCGCGGGCCTACCGCGCTGTGCGCGACCCGATGTACCTGCTGGGCGGGCTCGCTGAGCTGTTCTGGACGGTGCGCGTCAGCGATGTGCTGATTGAAAACCCGCCGTTGCCCTGGCCGGCCTGGGGCATGGTGACGGTGATGATGACGGGCGGCTGGCTGACCTGCATGGGAAGTTTTGGCGTGCGGGTGGCCGGCTGGTCCGAGCTCAGGCCGGCGGTCTGGTTCAACCGCATGACCTGGACACTGTTTGCCATGGGCCTGCCACTGATTGCATGGGCACTGGTGTTTGCATCCCCGCATGTGCTGACCGCCTGGTACGGCGCTTACGCACTGACGTTCACCTGCTTTATCGGCTTTTTCAGCTGGCGCGCGCTGCGCAACGCCACGCCGTCACACCGGGTGGTGGCCGCGGCGCTTTTTGTCAATGTGCTGGTGGGCCTGCGCGACTGGTTTGTTTTCCGCATCAGCCCGTCCTACGCCGACAACACCCTGCTGCGTTACTCGTCGGTGCTGTTCGGGCTGGCGTTGGCCTATATCGTGATCACGCGTTTTCGCGAGGTCAGCACCCAGGCGCGCGACCTGATGAACAACCTGTCTTCCCGCATCTCGCAGAAAGAGCGCGAGCTGGGCCAGACCTACCGCCAGGTCGAACAACTGGCGCGCGAGCAGGAGCGGGTCAGCGAGCGCACCCGCATCCTGCGCGACATGCACGACGGCGTGGGCGCGCACCTGAGCGCCGCGATCCGGCAGCTGCAGTCGGGCAAGGCCAGCACCGACGACGTTTTGCAGACGCTGCGTTACACGCTGGACCAGCTCAAGCTGTCCATCGACGCCATGCATTTGCTGCCGGGCGACATCAGCTCGCTGCTGGCCAACCTGCGTTACCGGCTGGAGCCGCGTTTTGCCGCGTCGGACATCGAGCTGCAGTGGGTGGTCGGCAGCCTCGAGCCGGTCGCGCACATGGACGCCAACGCCATGCGCCAGCTGCAGTTCATGGTGTTCGAGGCGCTGTCCAATGTGCTGCAGCATTCGCAGGCGACGACGCTGGCGATCGAGGCCGAAATGGCCGGCGCCGGCGTGTGCCTGCGCGTCGTCGACAACGGACGCGGGTTCGACGCCGCCGCCGCGCCGCGCAAGGGGTTGCTGTCGATGCGTGAGCGGGCAAGCGCGATTGGCGTGGCCGTCGCCATCGAAAGCCGGGCGGGCCGCACGGCCGTTGAAATACGGATTCCGTAACCGGTTTGTTGTGCGATATGCTATGAAATCAGTAGCTATCAGCGCGTATGTATCAAGGGCTAAGCCCTGATTTGACCGCAAAAATCGGAAGACGGGCTCAAGGCAGCGCCGGCGTGTTGCTCGCGGCAATCACGCCGCCGCCCAGGCAGACCTCGCCCTGGTAGAGCACGGCCGACTGGCCGGGCGTCACCGCCCACTGCGGCTGCTCGAAGCGCAGTTCGGCCTGTGTGGCGGAAGCGGTCACCAGCGTGCAGGCGGCGTCGGTCTGCCGGTAGCGCGTTTTGGCGGCCATGGCCCCCAAGGCCGGTGGCGCACCGGCGACCCAGCTGCAGTCCTGCACCTGCACCTGCGTGGACAACAGCCAGGGGTGGTCGTGACCCTGCACCACCCAGAGGGTGTTGGTCGCCATATCCTTGCGCGCCACAAACCAGGGCTCGTGCTCGCCGACACCGCGTTGGCCCAGCGCCTGCACCGCCTTGAGCTCGGCGCCGCGCGCCTTCACGCCGCCAATGCCCAGGCCTTGGCGCTGGCCCAGGGTGTAAAAACTCAGGCCCACATGTTCGCCCAGTACCCGGCCCTGGTCGTTCCTGATTGGCCCCGGCGCCTTGGCGATGTAGCGGTTCAGGAACTCGCGAAAAGGCCGTTCACCGATGAAGCAGATGCCGGTCGAGTCCTTTTTCTTCGCGTTCGGCAGGCCGATCTCGTCGGCGATGCGCCGCACCTCGGTCTTCTTCAGCTCACCGACCGGGAACAGCGTTTTGGACAGCTGCGCCTGGTTCAGCCGGTGCAGGAAATAGCTCTGGTCCTTGGACGGGTCCAGGCCCTTGAGCAGTTCGTGCAGGCCGGTGGCTTCGTTCCTGCGAACGCGGGCATAGTGCCCGGTGGCGATTTTTTCGGCGCCCAGCCGCATCGCGTGGTCCAGAAAGGCCTTGAACTTGATCTCGGCGTTGCACAGGATGTCGGGATTCGGCGTGCGGCCGGCCTGGTACTCGCGCAGGAACTCGGCAAACACCCGGTCCTTGTAGTCGGCGGCAAAGTTGACATGTTCGATGGCGATGCCGATCACGTCGGCCACCGCCGCGGCGTCGACAAAGTCGATGTTGGACGAGCAGAACTCGCTGTCGTCGTCATCTTCCCAGTTCTTCATGAAGATGCCGATGACTTCATGGCCCTGTTGTTTGAGCAGGTGCGCCGTCACCGCGGAGTCCACGCCGCCGCTCAAACCGACAACGATACGTTGCTTGTGCATTGCAGCATTTTAGGTGGTGACGCGATGGGGCGAGCGGCTCAGGGCCTGGCGTCGTAGACGCTGGGGTCGGTGGTCAGCAGGTCCACCGGGTAACGCTTGCCTGCCAGGTAGTCTTCCATGCAGGTCAGCAACAGGGGGCTCCGGTGCAAGTGAGTGCAAGCCCTGATCTCCTCAGGGGTCAGCCACAGGGTGCGCACAATGCCTTCGTCCAGCGCCTGCCCGACCATTTCCTCGCCCAGCGTGCCGCAAAAGGCAAAACGCAGGTAGGTGATGTCCAGCGGGATGTCCTGGCCAGGCACCGGTTTTTCGAAGCGCGACATATAGATACCCACCAGCGACTGCGGCGTGAAGTGAAATGCGGTCTCCTCCAGCGTTTCCCGGGCGCAACCCTGGATCGGGCTTTCGCCCGGGTCCAGGTGGCCGGCCGGATTGTTCAGGCGCAGGCCATCCTGCGTGTGTTCCTCCACCAGCAAAAACCGGCCCTCGCGCTCGATGATGGCGGCGACCGTGACACTGGGTTTCCATCGTGTATTCATCGCAGCATTATCCGTGGGCCGCCTGTGCGCACTGGAGCCTGTGGGACTTCCAGAGAGCAGCGTCCAAAAAAAGGCCAGGAAACTCATGTAAGCTCGCTGACAGGTAACAATTTCACGTAGAACTACTTACGCAACGAGGAGACACCCATGCGAATCGGGGTACCGGCCGAAATCACGGCGGGGGAAACACGCGTTGCCGTCACGCCCGAGACGGCCAAAAAACTAAAAAGCCAGGGCCACACCGTCTGCATCCAGTCGGGTGCCGGCGTGGCCGCCAGCGTGCCCGATGAGGCCTATGTCGCCGCGGGTGCGGAGATCACCGATGCCGCCGGCGCCTATGCGTCCGACATCGTGCTCAAGGTGCGTTGTCCGCTGGACAGCGAGATCGGCCTGGCCCAGGCCGGCACGGTGCTGGTCGGCATGCTCAATCCGTTTGACCCCGCCGGCCTGCAGCGCCTGGCGGGCGCCCAGCTGACCTCGTTTGCCCTGGAAGCCGCGCCGCGCACCAGCCGCGCGCAAAGCATGGACGTGCTCTCGTCGCAGGCCAACATCGCCGGCTACAAGGCCGTGATGATGGCGGCCGACAGCTATCAGCGCTTTTTCCCGATGCTGATGACCGCCGCCGGCACCGTCAAGGCCGCCCGCGTGGTGATCCTGGGCGTTGGTGTGGCCGGCTTGCAGGCGATTGCCACGGCCAAACGCCTGGGCGCGGTGATCGAGGCCAGCGACGTGCGCCCCAGCGTCAAGGAGCAGGTCGAGTCGCTGGGCGGCAAGTTCATCGACGTGCCTTACGAGACCGACGAAGAGCGCGAAGCGGCCGTCGGTGTCGGCGGGTATGCCAAACCCATGCCACCAAGCTGGCTGGAGCGGCAAAAGGCCGAGGTCGCCAAACGCGTGGCCCTGGCCGATGTCGTGATCACCACCGCGCTGATTCCGGGCCGTGCCGCCCCCGTGCTGGTGACCGAAGACATGGTCAAGGCCATGAAGCCGGGCAGCGTGATTGTCGATCTGGCCGCGCCGCAAGGTGGCAACTGCCCGCTGACCGAACCCGGCAAAACCGTGGTCAAACACGGTGTCACGCTGATCGGCGAGACCAATGTGCCGGCGCTGGTCGCCGCCGACGCCAGCGCGCTGTACGCCCGCAACCTGCTGGACTTCCTCAAGCTGGTCATCAGCAAGGAAGGCGCGCTCAACATCGACCTCGAAGACGACATCGTGGCGGCCTGCCTGATGACGCAGGGCGGCGAAGTCAAGCGCAAGTAGTTCCACGCGAAGCCAAGAAGCAATAACCCACTTTCACGGGCCAGGCGGCAGCGCCAGCCCACCAGGAGAAGAAGACCATGGATGCAGTGTCACCCACCATCATCAACCTCATCATCTTCGTGCTGGCCATTTACGTGGGTTACCACGTGGTGTGGACCGTCACGCCCGCCCTGCACACGCCGCTGATGGCGGTGACCAATGCGATTTCGGCCATTGTCATCGTCGGCGCCATGCTGGCCGCCGCGCTGACGGTCACGCCGCTGGGCAAGACCATGGGCGTGCTCGCCGTGGCGCTGGCCGCGGTCAATGTGTTCGGTGGCTTCCTCGTCACGCGCCGCATGCTGGAGATGTTCCGCAAGAAAGAAAAGAAAACAGCTGCCGCTGATGCAGGAGCCGCCAAATGAGCATGAACCTCGTCACGCTGCTGTATCTGGTGGCTTCGGTCTGTTTCATCCAGGCGCTCAAGGGCCTGTCGCATCCCACCAGTTCCATTCGCGGCAACCTGTTCGGCATGGTGGGCATGGCGATCGCCGTCCTGACCACCGGCGCGCTGATCGTGGAAATCTCCGGCGGCAAGGCGTCCGGCATGGTCTACGTGCTGGGTGCCTTGCTGGTCGGCGGCAGCGCCGGCACGATCATGGCCAAACGCGTCGAGATGACCAAGATGCCCGAACTGGTCGCCTTCATGCACAGCATGATCGGCCTGGCCGCGGTGTTCATCGCGGTGGCCGCCATGGCTGAGCCCGACGCCTTCGGCATCGTGGCCGCGGGCCTGCCCACGGCGGCGATTCCGGCCGGCAACCGGCTGGAGCTGTTCCTCGGTGCGGCGATCGGCGCGATCACCTTCAGCGGCTCGGTGATTGCCTTCGGCAAGCTCAGCGGCAAATACAAGTTCCGCCTGTTTCAGGGCGCGCCGGTGACGTTTGCCGGCCAGCACATGATCAACCTGGTGCTGGGCATCGCCACGCTGGCGCTCGGCCTGGTCTTCATGTTCACCGGCAACTGGACGGCCTTTTTTGCGATGCTGGCCCTGTCCTTCGTGCTGGGCGTGCTGATCATCATCCCGATCGGCGGCGCCGACATGCCGGTCGTCGTGTCCATGCTCAACAGCTACTCGGGCTGGGCCGCGGCCGGCATCGGCTTTTCGCTGAACAATGCCATGCTGATCGTGGCCGGCTCGCTGGTCGGCTCGTCCGGTGCCATCCTGTCCTACATCATGTGCAAGGCGATGAACCGCTCCTTCTTCAACGTGATCCTGGGCGGCTTCGGCGGTGAGGCGGGCACGGCAGCCGCCGGCGCCAAGGAGCAGCGTCCGGTCAAGTCCGGCTCGGCCGATGACGCGGCCTTCATCCTGGGCAATGCCGAAACCGTGATCATCGTGCCGGGGTACGGCCTGGCGGTGGCGCGGGCCCAGCATTCGGTCAAGGAGCTCGCGCAAAAACTCACCGACCGCGGTGTCAACGTCAAATACGCGATCCATCCGGTGGCGGGCCGCATGCCCGGCCACATGAACGTGCTGCTGGCGGAGGCCGAGGTGCCTTATGACCAGGTGTTTGAGATGGAAGACATCAACGCCGAGTTCGGCCAGGCCGACGTGGCCATCATCCTGGGGGCCAACGATGTGGTCAACCCGGCGGCCCACGTCAAGGGCAGCGCCATCTACGGCATGCCCATCCTCGAGGCCTACAAGGCCAAAACCGTCATCGTCAACAAACGGTCGATGGCCGCCGGTTACGCCGGCCTGGACAACGAGCTGTTCTACATGGACAAGACCATGATGGTCTTCGGCGACGCGAAAAAGGTCATCGAGGACATGGGCAAGGCGATTGAGTAATTCGTTGCCGTTCGCCGCTTTTTCGGCACAAAAGACATGAATTAGAGGGGCTTCCCTTCTGATTTGGCCGTTTCCTAGGGAAAACGCAATAGCCCCGCAGAGGGTCGCGCCACGACAATCCGTGGCAGTTGTTCAATCGTCATCTGGAGAAGACAAGCATGAATGCAGCCACCCTCGACCGTCCCTGGCTGAGCGCCTATCCGCCGGGCGTGCCGACCGATATCGATGCGTCCCAATACGCTTCACTGGTAGCGCTGATGGAAGAAAGTTTTTCCAAAAACGCTTCGGCCGTGGCCTACAGCTTCATGGGCAAGGACATCACCTTCGGCCAGACCGACAGCCTGTCGCAGGCTTTTGCCGCCTACCTGCAGGGCTTGGGGCTGGTCAAGGGCGATCGCGTCGCCATCATGATGCCCAATGTGCCGCAGTACCCGGTCACGGTGGCGGCCATCCTGCGCGCCGGTTATGTGGTTGTCAACGTCAATCCCCTGTACACGCCGCGAGAGCTGGAGCACCAGCTCAAGGATTCGGGCTCCAAGGCGATCGTCATCATCGAAAACTTCGCCAACACGCTGGAACAGTGCATTGCGAATACGCCGGTCAAGCATGTGGTGCTCACGGCCATGGGCGACCAGCTCGGCGTGCTCAAGGGTGCGCTGGTCAACTACGTGGTTCGCAACGTCAAGAAAATGGTGCCGACCTTCAATTTGCCGGGGGCCGTGCGTTTCAATGACGCGGTGGCCCAGGGGACGCGCGGCAGCCTCAAGCGGCCCGACATCAAGCCTGACGACGTGGCGGTGTTGCAGTACACCGGCGGCACCACCGGTGTTTCCAAGGGCGCCGTGCTGTTGCACCGCAATGTGATTGCCAACGTGCTTCAGTCCGAAGCCTGGAACGGCCCGGCCATGGCCGGCATGGAGGCGGGTGTGCAGCCGACCTATGTCTGCGCGCTGCCGCTGTACCATATCTTCGCGTTCACCGTGAACATGATGCTGGGCATGCGCACCGGCGGCAAGAACATCCTGATCCCGAACCCGCGCGACCTGCCGGCCGTGCTCAAGGAGCTGTCCAAACACAAGGTGCACAGCTTCCCGGCGGTCAACACGCTGTTCAACGGCCTGGCCAACCATCCCGACTTCAACACCGTGGACTGGTCGCACCTGAAGGTGTCGCTGGGCGGCGGCATGGCGGTGCAAAGCGCGGTGGCCAAGCTTTGGCTGGAAAAAACCGGTTGCCCGATCTGTGAAGGCTACGGCCTCTCGGAAACCTCGCCGTCGGCCAGTTGCAACCCGACCAACAGCAAGGTCTTCACCGGCACCATTGGTGTACCGATTCCCAGTACTTATTTCAAGCTGCTCGACGACGACGGCAACGAGGTGCCGCCCGGCCAGCCCGGCGAGATCGCCATCAAGGGCCCGCAGGTCATGGCCGGCTACTGGCAGCGCCCTGACGAAACCGCGAAGGTCATGACGCCGGACGGTTACTTCAAGTCGGGCGATATCGGTGTGGTCGACGAGCGCGGCTTCTTCAAGATCGTGGACCGCAAGAAGGACATGATTCTGGTCAGCGGTTTCAATGTCTACCCGAACGAGGTCGAAGACGTGGTCTCCGGCATGGACGGCGTGATGGAGTGCGCCTGCGTCGGGGTGGCGGACGACAAGTCGGGCGAGGCCGTCAAGCTGGTCATCGTCAAGAAGAACCCGGACCTGACCGAAGCCCAGGTGCGCGAGTTCTGCAAGACCAACCTGACCGGTTACAAGCAGCCCAAGGTGGTCGAGTTCCGCACCGAACTGCCGAAAACTCCGGTCGGCAAGATCCTGCGCCGGGAATTGCGCGACAAGAAGTAGCGCAGGCCCGGCAGGTGAAAAAAGGCGGCTCCGGCTGCCTTTTTTCTGGTGCGGCCATATGGACGGGCACCCGTTCGGGCAAACTTGCAGCCATGAAACCTACCGCCATCCTGAGCGCCCTCGCCGAAGAACAGCGGGGTCTGCTGGAGCTGCTGCAGCGGCCGCAGAAAATCCGCCATGCCGGCCGCGACTTCTGGCAGGGTGAGCTGCATGGCCAGCCCGTGGTGCTGGCGTTGTCAAAAATTGGCAAGGTGGCCGCTGCCACCACGGCGACGGCGCTGATCGAGCGTTTCGGTGTGGGCCGCGTGGTGTTCACCGGCGTGGCCGGCGGGCTGGGCGAGGGCGTGCAGGTCGGTGATGTGGTGGTGGCGACCGATTTCCTGCAGCACGACCTCGACGTCTCGCCGCTTTTTCCGCGCTACGAGGTGCCGTTTTACGGGAAAGCCCGGTTCGACGGTGACACGGCCCTGACCGCGCTGCTCTACGCGGCGGCCTGCGCCGCGCTGGCCCCGGTGGACGCGGACCGGTCCGCGCAGCGCTTTCCGCAGGCCCGCGTCCACCAGGGCCTGCTGGCCAGCGGTGACCGGTTTGTCTCGGGTTCCGCCGAGTCGCAGGCCCTGCAGGCCGTGCTGGCCGGCGCCGGGCACGCGGTGCTGGCCGTCGAGATGGAGGGCGCCGCCGTGGCCCAGGTCTGCCTGGATTACGGCGTGCCTTTTGCCGCCATGCGCACGATTTCAGACCGGGCCGATGACAGCGCCCATGTGGATTTCTCCCGCTTTGTGGACCAGGTGGCCAGCCATTACGCGCAGGCCATTGTTGAGCGGTTTCTGCTTTCGCTATCAATAAAGTAGCTGGTGGCGCCCGTCACGCAAGGGATTGCTGCCGATTTAACTGGCAAGCGCCGGACGGACTGCCGCGAGCAGCCGTGTGGACTCTTCAGACCAGCAGGGGCCGCGGATCTGGCTCTGCCAGTCCGCAGGCGCGGCGGCCCCCTCGGGGGCAGGGAGCTACACGCAGTGAGCGACCGTGGGGGCTATTTCAACCAGCCGCGTCGCCGGAAGTACCACATCGGCACCACCGCACTCGCCGCCATCAGGACCAGCGCATACGGGTAACCCAGCGCCCAGTCGAGTTCCGGCATCAGCTTGAAGTTCATGCCGTACACGCTGGCGATCAGCGTGGGCGGCAGCAGGGCGACGCTGGCCACCGAGAAGATCTTGATGATCTTGTTCTGGTTGATGTTGATGAAACCGACCGTGGCGTCCATCAGGAAGTTGATCTTGTCGAAAAGAAAAGCCGTGTGGGAGTCCAGCGAGTCGATGTCGCGCAGGATCTGGCGCGCCTCCTCGAACTGTTCGCTGTTGAGCATCTTGCTGCGCATCATGAAGCTCACGGCGCGGCGCGTGTCCATCACATTGCGGCGGATGCGCCCGCTCAGGTCCTCGTGGCGGGCGATGGCGCCCAGCACCTCGCCGGCCATCACGTCCGTCACATCGCCGGACAACACCTTGGTGCTGACCTTTTCAAGGTCGATGTAAATGCCTTCCAGGGTATCGGCCGAGTATTCGGCATCGGCGTCGAACAGCTTGAGCAGCACTTCCTTGGCGTCCTCGATCAGGCCCGGGGCCCGGCGCGCGCGCATGCGCAGCAGGCGGAACACCGGCACGTCCTCGTCGTGGATCGAAAACAGCACCCCCTTGCTCTTGAGGTTGTCATTGACCAGGTTCAGGATGAAGGCCACCCGCACGGTGCGGGGCTCCTCGTCGTCGGCAATCAGGAAGTCCGAGCGGATGTGCAGCTCGCCGTTGTCTTCTTCGTAAAAGCGCGCCGACTCCTCGATGTCCTCGTCCATCACGTCTTCGGGAATCGACAGGCCGTAATACTGCTTGATCCAGCGTTTTTCTTCCAGCGTGGGTGACTCCAGGTCCACCCAGATCGGCTGGAACCGGGACAGCTCCTCCAGCGATTCGATCTCTTCCTGGAACAGGCGCCCGTTGGCGAGCGTGAAAATATTGAGCATGACTGGCTCCCAATCGGTTTGGGGGCGCCGGCACCGGGCAGGCGTCTGCCCGGCGTTGGCGGGGTTGTGGATGGTGGCATCGCTTTCAACCCCGGGATGACGCTGGCGTCAGTCTGCGGTGCTGAAAGCTAGCGACTGGGGCTGCTTTCCAAGGATTTCTCCGTATTGACCAAGCTGCGATTATGGCATTTTGGCCCGGATTTCACTACCTGTTCCGGCCCACCGCCAGGTTCCCGCCGGGGGGCAAGGACCTTTTCCGACCGTTTCATTTTTTGTTGTGATGCACGGTTGCGTTTACCCCGGTTCGGGCGCATAGTGAAAACAAGAGAGTTGTCCGTCCGCCGCCCGGCAGGCCTGCCAAAGCGGTGTTTTTAACCCCCCTCCAGCCATGGAAAAGGAGTCTCTTTATGAATTTGACGATCAGCGGTCACCACCTTGAAGTTACCCCCGCCTTGCGCGGTTACGTGACCAGCAAGCTGGATCGGATTACGCGGCATTTTGATCAGGTGGTGGATGTGAAGGTCCTGTTGACGGTGGATAACATGAAGGAAAAGGAGTTGCGCCAGAGAGCCGAGTGCAATGTGCATGTCAAGGGACGTGACCTGTTCGCCGAAAGTTCGCATGCTGACCTGTATGCAGCGGTTGATGAACTCGCTGACAAGCTGGACCGCCAGGTCGGCCGCTACAAGACCAAAACCCAGGATCACCACCATGTGACTGCCAAGCGGGAGATGTGAGCGACGCCGCAGGCGGCGGCTGGCGGAAAATGCCACCCCGTGCTGCCTCCAGATCCCCCTCCGGAAGGCCGCCTGTGCCCTCAGGCGGCTTTTTTATGGGCCGGATGGCCGCCATGCACACGAAAGTGCATAATTCGGCGACTCTAACCTTGTTATGAACCGTCTTTCGCAAATATTGCCCCCTACCCAGGTTCTGGTCAGTGTCGAGGCCACCAGCAAGAAGCGTGCTTTTGAAGAAGCCGGCCTGCTGTTTGAAAACCTGCATGGCCTGAACCGGGCGCTGATCACCGACAGCCTCTTCGCGCGTGAGCGTCTGGGCTCGACTGGGCTGGGCCATGGCGTGGCGATTCCGCACGGACGCATCAAGGGCCTGAAAGCCCCGATGGCGGCGGTGTTCCAGCTGCACGCCCCGATCGGCTTTGACGCGCCTGACGAGCAGGCCGTGGGCTTGCTGATTTTCCTGCTGGTGCCCGAAGCGGCCACCCAGAAACACCTCGAGATTCTGTCCGAAATCGCCGAACTGCTCAGCGACAGCGCCCTGCGCGAGCGGCTCAAAGCCAGCACCGACGCGGCTGCGCTGCACCAGCTGATTGCCTCCTGGCGGTCCAGCCACGCTGTCAGCCCCTGACCCGCCCGCGTGACCGTGACGCAGATTTTCCCCTCCCCCGCGGCATGAAGCCCACCGTCGTCAGCGCCGACGTCCTGTTTGAGGACCACCGCGCCGCGCTGAAGTGGGAATGGGTGGCCGGGCTGGGCGCCTCGGAACGGCGCTTCGACGAGGTCGCCGTGCGGGCGGCCCGTTCCGGCGCCGACCTGGTCGGCTACCTCAATTACATCCACCCCTACCGGGTGCAGCTGCTCGGCGAGCGCGAAGTGGCCTACCTGAGCCGGGGCTCCCCCGAAGACTGCGCCCGCCGCATTGCGCGCATCGTCACCCTGGAGCCGCCGGTACTGATCATTGCCGACGGCCAGGTGGCGCCCGACACGCTGCTGTCCATGTGCGAGCGCGCCCAGATACCCATGTTTGCCACGAAGGAATCGGCTGCGTTTGTGATCGACGTGCTGCGGGCCTACCTGTCCAAACATTTTGCCGACCGGACCTCCATGCACGGCGTGTTCATGGACATCCTCGGCGTGGGCCTGATGATCACCGGCGAATCGGGTCTCGGCAAAAGCGAGCTGGGCCTGGAGCTGATCTCGCGCGGGCACGGCCTGGTGGCCGATGACGCGGTGGACCTGTACCGCATCAACCAGACCACCATCGAGGGCCGCTGCCCGGAACTGCTGCAGAACCTGCTCGAAGTGCGCGGCATCGGCCTGCTCGACATCAAGGCGATTTTTGGCGAGACGGCGGTGCGGCGCAAGATGCGGCTCAAGCTCATCGTGCACCTGGTGCGGCGCGAAACGCTGGAGCGCGAGTACGAGCGCATCCCCTATGAGCCGCTGACCCAGGACGTGCTGGGCATTCCGGTGCGCAAGGTGATCATCCAGGTGGTGGCCGGGCGCAACATCGCGGTGCTGGTCGAGGCCGCGGTGCGCAATGTCATCCTGCAGCTGCGCGGCATCGACACCTACCAGGAGTTTGTCGAACGCCACCGCCAGGCCATGGAGCGGGGCGGCTGAATAGCCCCCACGGTCGCTCACTGCGTGTAGCTCTCTTGCCCCCCGAGGGGGCCGTTGCGCCTGCGGCCCGGCCCTTCGACAAACTCAGGACAGGCCAAGGCCGGTTCCGCGGCCCCTGCTTGAATTGAGAGCACCTGCGCTCGCCCACTTCGTGAGCGGCCCGGCGCGAAACCCTCGCCTCATATTTTGCTATTGAATTAATAGCTGTTTGCACCCGCCAGTCAGGGGCTGCCGCCCATTTCCATCAAAAATCAGCCGTGGTGCGGATGCCGTGGCGACACGGGACGGTTCGGGCACTTGTCCTTGGTGCAGTTGGCATACATCGACAGCGAATGGTCGGCGATCGCAAAACCCTTGGCCTTGGCGACCGCGTGCTGGCGCTTTTCGATTTCCGCGTCGTAAAACTCCTCGACCTTGCCGCAATCGAGGCACACCAGGTGGTCATGGTGCTGGCCTTCGTTGATTTCATAGACGGCCTTGCCGGATTCGAAATTGCTGCGGTTGAGCAGGCCGGCCTGCTCAAACTGGGTCAACACGCGGTAAACCGTGGCCAGCCCGATGTCGGACCGGTCTTCCAGCAGCACCCGGAAAACATCTTCCGCCGTCATGTGCCGCTGCTTGCCGGCCTGGAAAATCTCCAGGATCTTCAGGCGCGGCAGGGTGGCTTTCAGTCCGGTGTTCTTGAGTTCGTCGATGTTGCTCATGGGGGAGGCTTCCTGAGGAAAAGGGGCCGCAGTCGGGGCCTGTGCAGGCTCGGCATTCAGGGGCGGGAGGCGCGTACGCGGCGGCACCCTGCCGCTACAATGGCCAATCATATCGCTACACCTCCCTACTATGTCAGCCATGCGTGCAAATTACCGTCGCGGCCTCCACACCGCTTTCGCCGTCCTGGCCTGCGCCGGACTGGCTGCCTGCGGCAGCAGCAAGGGCGTGACCGGGGGCTTGAGCGAAAGCAAAATCAACCCCGTCAACTGGATCACGCCCTACAAGGTCGAGGTTGTCCAGGGCAACTTCGTCTCCAGGGAACAGGTCGAGCTGCTCAAGCCCGGCATGTCCCGCGACCAGGTGCGCCAGGTGCTGGGCACACCGCTGCTGGCCAGCGTGTTCCATGCGGACCGATGGGACTATGTGTTTACCCTGAAGCGCCAGGGCGTGGAGCCGCAGGCACTCAGGCTCACGGTCTTTTTCAAGGGTGAGGCCCTCGAGCGGTTCGAGGGCGACACCATGCCCAGCGAGTCGGATTTCGTCGCCAAGCTGGACTCCCGCCGCAAGCTCGGCAAGGTGCCGGTGCTGGAGCTGACCGAAGAGCAGCTCAAGGCCGCCGAAAAGAAGCCGGCCGCGACGGCCACCACCACCCCGCCAACACCCGCCGTGTCCGCGCCGTCGGCCGCCAGCTACCCTCCGCTGGAAAGCCCGGCCCGGTGAGCGTACTGCAGCAGGCCCCTCTGCGCATCGCGGTGGCCGGCGCCAGCGGCCGCATGGGCCAGATGCTGGTCGAGGCGGTGCGCACCAGCGGCGACTGCCAGCTGAGCGGCGCGCTGGATGTGGCCACCAGCCCGGCTCTGGGAAGCGATGCCGCGGCCTTCCTCGGACAGGCCAGCGGCGTCATGATCACCGCCGACCTGGCCGCCGGTCTGGGCGGCGCCCAGGTGCTGATCGATTTCACCCGCCCCGAAGGCACAATGGCCCACCTGGCCCAATGCCGCGAACTCGGCGTCAAGCTGGTGATCGGCACGACCGGATTTTCCGACGCGCAAAAAGCCGACATCGCCGCTGCCGCCAGGGACATCGCCATCGTCATGGCGCCCAACATGAGTGTGGGGGTGAACGTCACGCTCAAGCTGCTCGAAATGGCCGCCAAAGCCCTGAACACCGGCTACGACATCGAAATCATCGAGGCCCACCACCGGCACAAGGTCGATGCGCCGTCCGGCACCGCGCTGAAAATGGGCGAGGTGATCGCCGGCGCGCTGGGTCGCGACCTCAAGGACTGCGCGGTGTACGCCCGCGAAGGCGTGACCGGCGAGCGTGACCCCTCGTCCATCGGTTTTGCGACGATTCGCGGCGGCGACATTGTCGGTGACCACACCGTGCTGTTTGCCGGTACCGGCGAACGTATTGAAATCACCCACAAATCCTCCAGCCGCGCCACCTACGCCCAGGGCAGCCTGCGGGCCGCGCGTTTTCTGGCCGGCAAATCGGCTGGCCTGTTCGACATGTTCGATGTGCTCAGTTTGAAGTGAACCCATGAACGTGCTCGCGCTGATCACCCAGGGCGATGCCGTGACCGGGCTCGTGGCAGTGTTGTTGCTGGCGATGTCGGTGGCCAGCTGGGTCGTGATTGTCTGGAAAACCTGGCTGCTCCAGCGGGCAGCCGGCGATGTGGCGCGCAGCACGGCGGTGTTCTGGCAGTCCGCCTCTGTCGAGGAGGCCCAGCCCAAGGTGGCTGCTTTCGACCGCGAGGCACTGGTGCTGCCCCTGATCGCCGCCACTAGGCTGCAGGCCGGCGGCACGCTGGCCTCGGCCGGCGACAGGTCCCAGCAGCTGACGCGGGTCCTGCGCGATGCGCTGCACGCGGTGCTGCACAAGCTGCAGTACGGCCAGGTCCTGCTTGCCACCGTCGGTTCCACCGCGCCCTTTGTCGGCCTGCTGGGCACCGTCTGGGGCATTTACCACGCGCTGACCGGCATTGCCGCGGCCGGCCAGATCACCATTGACAAGGTGTCCGGCCCGGTCGGCGAGGCGCTGATCATGACCGCCGCCGGCCTGGCCGTGGCCATCCCGGCGGTGCTGGCCTACAACATCTTCGGCCGCAACATCGGCCGCATCGAGGCTGACCTGGAAGGGTTTGCCTATGATTTGCGCGAGCTGTTACTCAGTCGCAAAGACTGACCATGTGCACCATTGCCTGCCAAGTACCCGGCGCGGAAGGCCATTTTCCGCCGGGCCGTCCCAAGGAATATGACGGCCCCCTCGGGGGACAGCGCAGTACGCAAAGCGACAAGCGTGGGAGTTCCCTCTCCACCAGCCGGGGCCGCGGAACCGGCTTCGCCGGGCCGCAGGCGCAGCGCCCCCTCGGGGGGCAGCGCAGTACGCGAAGCGACAAGCGTGGGGGCCATTTGTCATGAGCTTCGGCCGCCTTGAACGCACCCAGGGCGCCCAGCCCATGAGCGAGATCAACGTCACCCCGCTGGTGGACGTGATGCTGGTGCTGGTGGTGATCTTCATCATCACCGCGCCCCTGCTGGCCAGCTCGATCAAGCTGGACCTGCCCAAAAGTGACGCCGCGCGGCCAAACGAGGCGCCGAAATACGTCACGCTGGTGGTCGACAAGGCCGGCCAGGCTTTTCTGAATGACCAGCCGGTCTCCAGCGACCAGCTGGACCAGCGCCTCAGGCAAAGCGCTGCGCTGAACCCCGACACCGAAGTGCAACTGCGTGCCGACGAGGCCGTGCCTTATGGCCGCATCGTCGAGGTTATGGGCATCGCGCAAAAAGCCGGCCTGAACCGCATCGGCTTCGTGGCGAACGCCCCCGCCACCGCGACGCCAGCCCCTGCGACCCGGCCCTGAAGGCGCTCCAGCGGGGCAAGCCCGGTCCAGCGCCTAAAATCCCTGCAACCGGCAGCAAGAGGCTGCTTCATCCTTTTCCATCTTCCGTGCGCCATGCAAGACAAATACAACCACCTCGACGTTGAGCGCAGTGCGCAAACCCACTGGACCGCCGCGGATGCCTACCGCGTCACCGAAGACCCGTCCAAAAAGAAGTATTACGCCTGCTCCATGCTGCCCTACCCCAGCGGCAAGCTGCACATGGGCCATGTGCGCAACTACACCATCAACGACATGCTCACGCGTTACCTGCGCATGAAGGGCTACAACGTGCTCATGCCCATGGGCTGGGACGCGTTCGGCCTGCCGGCCGAAAACGCCGCGATGAAAAACGGCGTGCCACCGGCGCAGTGGACCTACGACAACATCGCCTACATGAAAAAGCAGATGCAGGCGATGGGGCTGGCGATCGACTGGAGCCGCGAGGTCGCCACCTGCGACCCGAGTTATTACAAGTGGAACCAGTGGCTGTTCCTCAAAATGCTGGATAAGGGCATTGCCTACCGCAAGACCCAGGTCGTCAACTGGGACCCGGTGGACCAGACCGTGCTGGCCAACGAGCAGGTGATCGACGGCAAGGGCTGGCGCACCGGCGCCGTGGTTGAAAAGCGCGAGATCCCCGGCTACTACCTGAAGATCACCGACTACGCCGAAGAACTGCTCGACAGCGTCAGCAACAAGCTGCCGGGCTGGCCCGAACGCGTCAAGCTGATGCAGGAAAACTGGATCGGCAAAAGCGAAGGCGTGCGTTTTGCGTTCACGCACGACATCCAGGGCGCAGACGGTGCACTGATCGGCGACGGGAAGATGTACGTCTTCACGACGCGCGCCGACACCATCATGGGTGTGACCTTCTGCGCCGTGGCGCCCGAACACCCGCTGGCGCTCCACGCGGCGGCGGCTAACCCGAAACTCACGGCCTTCATCGAGGAATGCAAGTCCGGCGGCACCACCGAGGCCGAACTGGCCACGCAGGAAAAAAAAGGCGAGCGCACCGGCCTGTTTGTCACCCACCCGCTGACCGGCGAGGCTGTGGAAGTCTGGGTCGGCAACTACGTGCTCATGAGTTACGGCGACGGTGCGGTCATGGGTGTGCCCGCGCACGACGAACGCGACTTCGAGTTCGCGAAGAAATACAAGCTGCCCATCAAGCAGGTCACGGATGTCCCCGGCAAGACCTACAGCCTTGAGGCCTGGGCCGACTGGTACGGCGACAAGCAGCAGGGCGTCGCGATCCACTCCGGCAAATACGACGGCCTGGCCTTCAAGGCGGCGGTCGATGCCGTGGCCGCCGACCTGGCCGCCAAGGGCCTGGGCGAGAAAAAAACCACCTGGCGCCTGCGCGACTGGGGTGTGAGCCGCCAGCGTTACTGGGGCACGCCAATTCCGATCATTCACTGCGAGGAACACGGCGCGGTGCCGGTGCCGGAAAAAGACCTGCCGGTGGTGTTGCCGCAGGACTGCGTGCCCGATGGCTCGGGCAACCCGCTGCACAAGCATGAAGGTTTCCATGCCGGCGTGATCTGCCCGGTCTGCGGCAAGCCGGCGCGGCGCGAGACCGACACCATGGACACCTTCGTTGATTCGTCCTGGTATTACATGCGTTACTGCGACCCGAAGAACGAGGAAAAAATGGTCGCGGAGGGCGCCAACTACTGGATGCCGATGGACCAGTACATAGGCGGCATCGAACACGCCATCCTGCACCTGCTGTATGCGCGTTTCTGGACCAAGGTCATGCGCGACATGGGCCTGGTCAAGGTGGACGAACCCTTCACCAAACTGCTGACCCAGGGCATGGTGCTCAACCACATCTACTCGCGCAAGGGCGAGAAAGGCGGCGTCGAGTACTTCTGGCCGGCAGATGTGGACGACGTGCACGACGAACAGGGCAAGGTCATTGGCGCCAAGCTCAGGAAGGACGGCTCCATGGTCACCTACGAAGGCGTGGGCACCATGAGCAAGAGCAAGAACAACGGCGTCGATCCGCAGGACCTGATCGAGAAATACGGCGCCGACACCGCGCGCCTGTACACCATGTTCACCTCCCCGCCGGAAGCCACGCTGGAGTGGAACGACGCGGGCGTCGAGGGCTCCTACCGTTTCCTGCGCCGCGTCTGGAACTTCGGCGTCAAGCTCGATGCTATGCAATTAGGAGCTGCCGGCGCCCGTCCCAAAAAGGCTGGGGCCGTATTTGACAAGGAAACGCAGGCGCTGCGGCGCGAGATCCACACGGTGCTCAAGCAGATCGACTACGACTACCAGCGCATGCAGTACAACACCGTGGTGTCGGGCAGCATGAAGCTGCTCAATGCGCTGGAAGACTTCAAGGGCCAGATGTCGGCCGGCGCGGCGTTTGCCCTGCGCGACGGCATGGGCATCCTGCTGCGTTGCCTTTACCCTGCGACGCCGCATGTGGCGCACGCCCTGTGGGAGGATCTCGGTTTTGCCAAAGACCATGGCGGCCTGCTCGATGCGCCCTGGCCCGAGGTTGATGAATCCGCCCTGGTGCAGGACGAGATCGAGCTGGTGCTGCAGATCAACGGCAAGCTGCGCGGCTCGGTCACCGTGCCCGCCGGCGCCGACAAGGCCGCGATCGAGGCGGCGGCGCTGGCCTGCGACGCGTTTGTCAAGCAGGCCGCCGGCGCCCCGGCCAAAAAAGTCATCGTTGTGCCGGGCCGCCTGGTCAACATCGTCGTCTGAAGGAAGCCACCATGCAACGTCGCGTTTTCCTGTTGTCCGCTGCGGCGGCCTGGAGCCTGAGTGCCTGCGGTTTTGCCTTGCGCAAGGCCCCCAACTATGCGTTCAAGACCATATACAGCGGTGCGGCCGAAACCTCGACGCTGGGGACCGAGCTCAACCGCAACCTGGAAGCCGGCGGAACGGTGAAGGTGATCCGCGACGCCCGCCTGATCGCTCAGGCGGACGTGATTCTCGATGTGTTGCTCGACCAGCGCGAAAAAACCGTGGTGGGCATCAATGCTTCTGGGCAGGTGCGCGAGTTCCAGCTGCGCACGCGGTTCAGGTTCCAGCTGCGCACGCTCAAGGGCAAGTTGCTGATCCCCCCCGCCGAAATCGTGCTGCAGCGCGACATCAGCTTCAACGAGTCCGCGGTGCTGGCCAAGGAAACCGAGGAGGCGCTGCTGTACCGCGACATGCAGAGCGACATCGTCCAGCAGATCCTGCGCCGTCTGGCTGCCGTCAAGGAGATCTGACGCGGCGGGCCTGCGCCGCAGGCCGGAATATGTCATGAAATCGGGCGCGAGCCCAATAACTGCGGGCGCAAGCAGCTATTAATTCAGTAGCGCGAACGACGCCGGTGCGACCCGATCTCTTGAAGATCAGCGCATCAGCGTGCTTTTGCCGAACAGGCTTTCGACCAGTTCCAGTACCACCTCGGCCGTGCCGTTGCGCACATCCAGGGCCGGGTTGAGTTCCATCACGTCCAGCGAGGCCAGGCGGCCGGTGTCGGCGATCATCTCCATGCACAGTTGGGCTTCGCGGTAAGTCGGGCCGCCCTTGACGGCCGTGGCCACACCGGGCGCAATCATCGCATCGAGGAAATCCACGTCAAAACTCACATGCAGGTGGGTCTGCGCATCGACACCGGCCAGCGCCGCTTCCATGGTGTGCCGCATGCCCTGCTCGTCGATGTAACGCATGTCGAACACTTCCAGGCCCGACTGCCGGATCAAGTGTTTTTCGCCTTCGTCGACGCTGCGAATGCCGATCTGCCGGACGGCCGAGGCCGGGATCGCCGGAACCACACCGCCGATGCCGGTCAGCTCGGACGGGCCGTGCCCGCACAACACGGCCACGGGCATGCCGTGGGTGTTGCCGTGGGTGTTGCCGGTGGGGGTCAGGCTGTCGGTATTGAAGTCGGCGTGCGCGTCCAGCCACAGGACACGCAGCGCCTGGCCGGTCTGGCGGCAGCGGCGTGCCACGGCGCTGATGGAGCCGATGGCCAGGCAGTGGTCGCCGCCCAGCAGGAGGGGCAGGTCGCCCTCGCTGAGGGCCGAGAACACGGCCTCATGCACCGAGCGGTTCCAGGCGGCCACTTCGGCCAGGTGGCGGTAACCCCGAACCGGCGCTTGCCACGGGTTGGGCGGGCCGCCCAGGTTGCCGTCGTCCTTCACCTGCAGGCCGCGGCCTTCCAGCGTGGCCTGCAGGCCGGCCACGCGCAGCGCCTCAGGCCCCATGGAGGCGCCGCGGGTACCCGCGCCAATGTCGGTGGGCGCGCCAATCAGGCGAATGCGTTGTGTCATGGGAAGCAGTATGCCGCCCCCAAGCCGCGTCTGCCAGGCCAGGAGGACTTGATGCAAAACCCCCAGCCGCTAAACTTGGGTCACCATGAACCTGGCGCCCGCCCAACTTTCCGACCACCTCAAGCGCGGGCTCAAAAGCCTGTACACCCTGCACGGCGACGAGCCGCTGCTGGTGCAGGAGTTCGCTGACGCGCTGCGCGCAGCCGCGCGGGCCCAGGGTTACACCGAGCGCACGGTGCACACGGTGGCCGGTGCCCATTTCGACTGGAGCGAGGTGTTGGCCAGCGGCGGCTCGTTGAGCCTGTTTGCCGACAAACAGATCGTGGAGATCCGCATCCCCAGCGGCAAGCCCGGCAAGGACGGCTCGGTCGCGCTGCAGCAGATTGCCGAACGCGCGCAGGGCGACGACAGCACGCTGACCCTGGTGCTGCTGCCCCGCCTGGACAGCATGACGACCAAGGGTGCGTGGTTTGGCGCGCTGGAAAGTTTTGGCACCACGGTCAAGTTCGACCCGATTGACCGCCGCAACCTGCCGCAGTGGATCGCGCAGCGCCTGCAGCAGCAGGGCCAGCGCGTGGCGCAAGGCGAGGAGGGCCAGCGCACACTGCAGTTTTTTGCCGACCGGGTGGAAGGCAACCTGCTGGCTGCGCACCAGGAGATCCAGAAGCTGGGCCTGCTGTATCCCCCCGGCGGGGAGGCGTCGGCAGAACTGGGTTTCGACCAGGTCGAAAACGCCGTGCTCAATGTCGCGCGGTACGACGTGTTCAAGTTGTCCGAAGCGGTGCTCGGCGGCCAGGCGCTGCGCGTCCAGCGCATGCTCGACGGCCTGCAGTCCGAGGGCGAATCCGAGGTGCTGGTGCACTGGGCCCTGAGCGAGGACATCCGCAGCATGAAGCGGGTCAAGGACGCGCTGGGCACGGGCCGGCCCATGCCGATGGCCCTGCGCGAAAACCGCGTCTGGGGCGTCAAGGAAAAACTGTTCGAGCGGGTGTTGCCCCACATGGGCGACACCACGCTGGCCAATTTGCTGCATGCCGCCCACAAGGTCGACGGCATCGTCAAAGGCCTGAAGCAGCCCGACTGGCCGGCCGACGGCTGGCAGGCGCTGCAGCGCCTGGCCGGCATGGTGTGCGGCGCCTGCACGGCGCCCACAGCCACCGCCCGCGGCGCACGCCAGACTGTGAACAGGCCCGGGTAGGCTGAATCCATGAAATTCACTGTCACTCGACCGCCCCTCGTCGCACCATGCGGCGTTGCAAATGCGCGCCGGGCCTGCGGGCCCGTCTGTGCTTTGCGCCTTGCCTGGCACACCGCTGGGCAGCCGCTTGCCAGCGATTTCACTGATTCAGCCTACTAGCGCATGCAGCACACCGCCTCGCTCTCCAAAAAGCTCATGCGCATCGGGGCCAGCCTGCTGGTGGTGGCCCTGGTCTCCATCGGGCTGACCCTGTGGGTGACCTGGCAGATCGAAGGCGGCGCCGCGGCCGTCAACGAAGCCGGGCGCATGCGCATGCAGACCTGGCGCCTGGCCAGCGCCGTGCAGGCCGGCGTGGAACGCGCCGAACTGCAGGCGCTGGTAGCCCGGTTCGACGAGAGCCTGGCCCTGCTGCGCGAGGGCGACGCCTCCCGGCCGCTGTTTGTGCCCTGGGACGATCAGGTGCGGGCGCGTTTCAATGATGTCGAGTCGCTGTGGCGCACCCAGCGGGCGCTATGGCTGGCCGAGCCGGCGCCGGCGGCGCAGGAGCTGCTGAAGGCCGGGGGCGCGTTTGTGGACGCCAGTGACCGGCTGGTGCTGGTGATCGAGCAGCACCTGTCCCGGCTGACCGCCATCCTGAACCTGTTCCAGTTCCTGATGCTGGCGCTGGCCATTGGCGGGGCAGTCATCATGCTTTTCACCGGCTACATGTATGTGATCAACCCCCTGGCACAGCTCCGGCAGGGCTTGCGCAAGCTGGAGTCCGGCGATTTCAGGACACGCATCGAGGTCGATACCGTGGACGAGTTCGGCCAGGTGGCGGCCGGTTTCAACCATATGGCCATCACCCTGCAGTCGCTGTATGAGGGGCTGGAAGCCAAGGTCGAGGCCAAGACGCGGCGCATCGAGGCGCAACGCGCGCGGCTGGAGGCGCTGTACAAGGTCAGCGCCTTTCTGGCCCAGGCCGGCAGCATTGACGAGCTGGCACGCGGCTTTGCCCAGCGCGTGCGCGCCGTGATGAAGGCCGACGCCGCCGTTGTCCGCTGGTCCGATGATGCCAACCAGCGCTACCTGATGCTGGCTTCCGACTGTTTCCCGCAGGAGCTGGTGGAGGAAGAGCGCAGCCTGCTGGCCGGCGCCTGCGCCTGCGGCAACCTGCGGCCGGACGCGCGCACCCGCGTGATTCCCATCCTCAGCCACGACGAAGCGCCGGTGCGCCACTGCGCCAAGGTCGGCTACGAAAGCGTCGTCACGGTGCCGATACGCCTGCAGCAGCGCCTGCTCGGCGAGTTCAACCTGTTCTTTCGCACGCCCGTCCTGCTGAGTGCCGATGAGATCGAACTGCTGGATGCGTTGGCCAGCCACCTGGCCAGTTCGCTGGAAGGTTTGCGCGCCGACGCCCTGGACCGGGAGGCGGCGGTGGCGGAGGAGCGTGCGTTGCTGGCGCGCAACCTGCATGATTCGATTGCGCAATCCCTGGCCTTTCTCAAGATCCAGGTGCAGCTGCTGCGGACAGCCGTGCAGAAGGAGCAGGCGCCCCAGGTGCAGGGTGCGCTGGACGAGCTGGACGTCGGCCTGCGCGAAAGCATCAGCGATGTCCGGGAGTTGCTGGTGCATTTCCGCACGCGCACCAACACCGATGACATCGAGCAGGCCCTGCAGGAAACCCTGCAGAAGTTCCAGAGCCAGACGGGTTTGCCAGCCCAGTTGCAGGTGCAGGGGCAGGGCCTGCCCCTGCCTTCCGACGTGCAGGTGCAGGTGCTGCATGTGCTCCAGGAAGCCCTGTCCAACATACGAAAGCATGCCAGCGCCACGCAGGTCGGCCTCGACGTGAACAAGGGCGCGCGCTGGCGTTTTGTGGTGCGCGACAACGGCGCCGGCTTCGACACCGACAAGCACCCCGGACAGTCCCATGTCGGCCTCACCATCATGCGCGAGCGGGCCGGGCGCATAGGCGCCGAGGTCGAGATCGTTTCCAGGGCGGGCCAGGGAACCACCGTGACACTGACGCTGCCGCCGCACCCGGTGGTCGGTAGCGGCGTCGCGGCCAAGACCCCGGCCGTCGCGGCCCTGGTGGCTGGCGCGGGCGGCGACTGAGGACAAGACATGACGATGCCCATTGCCCTGCTGGTGGTTGACGACCACACCCTGTTTCGCCGCGGTCTCGTTGCGCTGCTCTCGCAGGACGGACGTTTCCATGTGGCGGGCGAGGCCGGCGACATCGGCGAGGCGTTGCGCTGCGTGGAACGCAGCAAGCCGGACCTGATCCTGCTGGACAACCACCTGCCTGGTGTGCTGGGCGTGGACGGCATCGCGACGCTCAAGGACGCGGCGCCCGGCACCCGCATCCTGATGCTGACGGTGAGCGAGAACGAGGACGACCTGTCTGCCGCGCTGCAGGCCGGCGCCGACGGCTACCTGCTGAAAACCGTGGAACTCGATCGCCTGTCGGAATCCATCATCAAGGTGCTGGACGGGGAGTCGGTGGTCAGCCCCGAAATGATGACCAAGCTGGTGGCTGCTTTTCGGTCCAAGGCCCCGCCGACCGCCAATGGCGAGGTCGCTGCGGTGAATGGCGGCCGTAACGGGGAGCTCCCGGTGCCGGGCCTGCAGGAGGCTTCGGCCATCGCGCTGCTGTCGGCGCGCGAGCGCGAGGTGCTGGCGCTGATCGCGTGCGGCGACAGCAACAAGGTGATTGCCCGCAAGCTCGACATCGCGGAGACGACGGTGAAGATTCACGTCCAGCACATCCTGCGCAAGCTGCAGCTCAGTTCGCGGGTGCAAGCGGCTGTATACGCGGCTGGCCGGGAGCTCGGTTGACAAAGATCAAGCCCGGGGCAGCTTGACCCGGCCCTAGTTCTTCAGAACGATGGCGGCGCGGGCCGCCATTGCTTTTCCGGCCTCTTCACCACGTTCCAAAGGAGGATATTCAAGGGGGCGGAAAAGGCCGACAGTCATGCCATGTGTCTGGAGAAACAACATGGCCTCTGAACTGGGCAATTCAAGAAAAGCATGGTCGGTGCTGATTGTCAGCACGCTGGCGTTCACCGTCTGCTTCATGGTCTGGATGATGTTCGGCGTGATCGGCATCCCGATCAAGAAGATGCTCAACCTCAATGCCACCGAGTTCGGCCTGCTCGCGGCCACGCCGGTGCTGACGGGCTCCCTGATCCGCGTCCCGCTGGGCATCTGGACCGACCGCTACGGCGGCCGCATCGTCATGGCGATCCTGATGGCCATCACCGTGCCCGCGATCTGGCTCATGAGTTACGCCACGGCCTACTGGCACTTCCTGGTGATCGGCCTGTTTGTCGGCCTGGCCGGTGGCTCCTTCTCGGTGGGCACGCCCTATGTGGCGCGCTGGTTCCCGAAAAATCGTCAGGGCATGGCGATGGGTGTGTACGGCGCCGGCAACTCGGGTGCCGCCGTCAACAAGTTTGTGGCGCCGGTGTTGCTGGTGGCCTTTGGCTGGGCCATGGTGCCGCAGGTGTATGCGGTCATCATGCTGGCTGCGCTGGTGCTGTTCTGGCTGTTCAGCTACAGCGACCCGTCGCACCTGGTGCCCAGCCACGTCAAGTTCAGCGACCAGCTCAAGGCCTTGAAGGACCCGAAAGTCCTCAAGTACTGCCAGTACTACAGCATTGTGTTCGGCGGCTATGTGGCCCTGTCCCTCTGGATGGTGCAGTACTACGTGGGCGAATTTGGCCTCGACATTCGCGTGGCAGCGCTGCTGGCGGCGTGTTTCTCGCTGCCCGGTGGCGTGCTGCGCGCCTTTGGCGGCATCCTGTCCGACAAATACGGCGCACACAGCGTGACTTGGTGGGTGATGTGGGTGAGTTGGGTCTGCCTGTTCCTGCTGTCCTACCCGCAGACCGACTTCACCATTCTCACGGTCAACGGGCCCGCGACCTTCCACATCGGCCTGAACGTCTACACCTTCACCGCGCTGATGTTCATCCTGGGCATCGCCTGGGCCTTCGGCAAGGCCAGCGTCTTCAAATACATCAGCGACGACTACGGCGCCAACATCGGCGCGATCAGCGGCATTGTCGGGCTGGCCGGCGGCCTGGGCGGTTTTGTGCTGCCCATCATCTTCGGCGGCCTGATGGACCTGACCGGCATCCGCTCCAGCGCCTTCATGTTCATGTACGGCGTCGTCTGGGTCTCGCTGATCTGGATGTACTGGACCGAGGTGCGCCGCACCGAAGTCATGGGCAAGAACGCGTCCGGCGCACAGGCATGAAACCTGAAACAGACCCCTTTTTCGAGGAAGCACCATGAATACCAAAACCAGTTCCAGCGTTGACATCACCGACTGGCGTCCCGAGGACGAGCAGTTCTGGGAGAGCACCGGCAAGCGCATTGCCTACCGCAACCTCTGGATCTCCGTGCCCAGCCTGCTGTGCGGCTTTGCCGTCTGGGGCATGTGGGGCATCATCACCGTCCAGATGCTCAACCTGGGTTTCCCGTTTACCCAGGCCGAACTCTTCACGCTGACGGCCATTGCGGGCCTGGCCGGCGCCACCATGCGCATTCCGGCCTCCTTCCTGATCCGGCTGGCCGGCGGGCGCAACACCATCTTCCTGACGACGTCCATGCTGCTGGCGCCGGCCATCGGCACCGGCATCGTGCTGCAACACCCCGAGTGGCCACTGTGGTCCTTCCAGCTGATGGCGCTGTGGTCGGGCGTGGGGGGCGGCAACTTCGCCAGTTCGATGTCCAACATCAGCACCTTCTTTCCCAAGCGGCTGCAGGGCACAGCGCTCGGCCTCAATGCAGGCCTGGGCAACTTCGGCGTCACTGCCATGCAAGTCGTGATTCCTCTGGTGATGACCGTCGGCCTCTTCGGCAGTTTCGGTGGCGAATCGATGACGCTGGTCAAGGACAGCGGCTGGATCCTCGGAAAAATCACGGCCGGAACACCCACCTGGATCCAGAACGCCGGCTTCGCCTGGCTGCTGTCGCTGGTGCCGCTGTCGGTCATCTGCTTCTTCGGCATGAACAACCTGACCACCGTCTCGCCCGCCATCGGCGGCACGATCCCGGCCTTCTTGAAGATCATCTGGCTCTACACCCTGTCCTTTGTGCCGGCCGGTGTCGGGCTCTATCTCTACCTGCCCAAGCCCACCGGGCTGGGCCTGCTCAACATGTGGATCGCCATGCCGCTGATCGTGGTCAGCACCCTGATGGTGCTCAAGGTGACGGCCTTCGGTCCGATGAAGGAAGCCATTGCCAAACAGTTCTCCATTTTCAGCAACAAGCACACCTGGTCGCTGACCCTGCTCTACATCGTGACCTTCGGTTCCTTCATCGGTTTTTCGATGGCCCTGCCGCTGGCGATCACGGTGATCTTCGGCATCAGCCATGTGCCCGACGCCGCCGGCGTCATGCAGCACACGCTGAAGAACCCGAACGCACCGTCGGCGCTGACCTTTGCCTGGATCGGCCCCTTTGTCGGCGCGCTGATCCGGCCCGTGGGCGGCTGGGTCTCGGACAAGGTTGGCGGCTCCATCGTGACGCAGATCATCTCTGCCGTCATGGTGGTGGCCTCCGTGGCCGTGGGTTACGTCATGCTGCTGGCCTACAAGTCGGCCACGCCCGAGCAGTACTTCCTGGTCTTCATGGTGCTGTTCGTCTTGCTGTTTGCGGCCAGCGGCATCGGCAACGGCTCCACCTTCCGCACGATTGGCGTCATCTTCGACCGCCAGCAGGCCGGCCCGGTGCTGGGCTGGACCTCGGCCATTGCCGCCTACGGCGCCTTCATCGCCCCGGTGGTCATCGGTGCGCAGATCAAGGCCGGCACGCCGGAAAACGCCATGTACGGCTTTGCCATCTTCTACGCCCTGTGCCTGGTGCTGAACTGGTGGTTTTACCTGCGCCGCGGCGCCGAAATCAAAAACCCCTGAGCCACCGCTGGGCCCGCTTTTACCGCTTTACCGGAGAATCAAATGAGTCATTTTCTTGATCGACTGAGCCACTTTTCCAACCCCAGGGAGTCGTTCTCCGGGGAGCACGGCGTCACCACCGCCGAAGACCGGACCTGGGAAGACGCCTACCGCAACCGCTGGGCACACGACAAGATTGTGCGCAGCACCCATGGCGTGAACTGCACCGGATCATGCTCGTGGAAGATTTATGTCAAGGGCGGCATTGTCACCTGGGAAACCCAGCAGACCGACTACCCGCGCACGCGCTGGGACATGCCCAACCACGAGCCGCGCGGCTGCTCGCGCGGCGCCAGCTACAGCTGGTACCTGTACAGCGCCAACCGCGTCAAGTACCCCATGGTGCGTGCGCGCCTGCTCAAGCACTGGCGCGAAGCGCGCTTGACGCTGCCGCCGGTGGAGGCCTGGGCGGCCGTGGTGCAGGACGACGCCAAGCGGCGCGACTACCAGAGCGTGCGCGGCCTCGGCGGTTTTGTGCGTTCCAGCTGGGACGAGGTCAACGAAATCATTGCGGCCTCCAATGTCCACACGATCAAGAAGCACGGCGCCGACCGCATCATCGGTTTCTCGCCGATCCCGGCGATGTCCATGGTCAGCTACGCCTCCGGTTCGCGCTACCTGTCGCTGATAGGCGGCGTGTGCATGAGTTTTTACGACTGGTATTGCGACCTGCCTCCGTCGAGTCCGCAGGTCTGGGGTGAGCAGACCGACGTGCCGGAGTCGGCCGACTGGTACAACTCGGGTTTCATCATTGCCTGGGGCTCCAACGTGCCGCAGACGCGCACCCCCGATGCGCACTTCTTCACCGAAGTCCGTTACAAGGGCACCAAGACCGTGGCGATCACGCCCGACTATTCCGAGGTCGCCAAACTCTCCGACCTGTGGCTGCACCCCAAGCAGGGCACCGACGCTGCGGTCGCCATGGCCATGGGGCATGTGATCCTGAAGGACTTCTATTTCGGCGGCAACGGCAAGCCGCGTTCGGCCTATTTCGACGACTATGCACGCCGCTACACCGACCTGCCCATGCTGGTGATGCTCAAGGAGCACCAGCTGGAAAATGGCGAGACCGTCCTGGTGCCGGACCGTTATGTGCGTGCATCCGACTTCAACGGCAAGCTGGGCCAGGCGAACAACCCCGAGTGGAAAACCGTGGCCTTCGACGCGCAGGGCAAGGTCGTGCTGCCGCACGGTGCCATCGGCTTTCGCTGGGGCCCGGATGGCCGTGCCGACGCCGGGCAGTGGAACCTGGAGTCCAAGGAGGCGCGCCAGGGTGACGAGGTCACGCTCAAGCTGTCGGTGATGGAGGGTGAGGCACCCAGCGCCGACAGCGCCAAGGTCGGCTTTCCGTACTTCGGCGGCATCCACCATGACCATTTCCAGAACAACGAGCAAGGTGATGTTCTGGTGCGTACGGTACCGGTGCAGCGCATTTCACTCGGCAAGGCCGGTGAGGAGCGCTCGGCCCTGGTGGCGACGGTGTTCGACCTGCAGGTCGCGCAGTACGGCATTCCCCGCGGCTTGCCCGGTGAACTGGCTGCCGCCGACTTTGACGACAACACCCCCTACACCCCGGCCTGGCAGGAGCAGATCACTGGTGTGCCGCGCGACCAGGTGATCGCCGTTGCGCGCCAGTTTGCCGACAATGCCGAGAAGACCGAGGGCCGGTCCATGGTCATCATCGGCGCCGGCATGAACCACTGGTACCACAGTGACATGAATTACCGCAGCGTCATCAACATGCTGATGATGTGCGGATGCATCGGCAAGAGCGGTGGCGGCTGGGCGCACTACGTGGGCCAGGAAAAGCTGCGGCCGCAGACCGGCTGGACGCCGCTGGCCTTCGCGCTCGACTGGATCCGCCCACCCCGGCAGATGAATTCGACCAGCTTCTTTTATGCGCACACCGACCAGTGGCGTTACGAGAAGCTTGGCGTGGACGAGGTGCTGTCTCCACTCGCAGACAAGAAGCTCTACGGCGGCAGCATGATCGACTACAACGTGCGCGCCGAGCGCATGGGCTGGTTGCCGAGCGCGCCGCAATTGCAGACCAACCCCATGCAGGTGGTCAAGGATGCGCAGGCCGCGGGCCTGGATGCCAAGGACTATGTCGTCAAGTCGCTCAAGGATGGCTCGCTCAAGATGAGCTGTGAGGATCCGGACCATCCCGACAACTGGCCGCGCAACATGTTTGTCTGGCGCTCCAACATCATCGGTTCGTCGGGCAAGGGCCATGAGTACTTCCTCAAGCATCTGCTGGGTACAGACAACGGTGTTCAGGGCAAAGACCTCGGCGCCGAAGAAGGCAAGCCCGAGGAAGTGGTCTGGCACGACAAGGCGCCCGAGGGCAAGCTGGACCTGCTGGTCACGCTTGACTTCCGCATGAGCACGACCTGCCTGTACTCCGACATCGTGCTGCCGACCGCAACCTGGTACGAAAAGAACGACCTCAACACCAGCGACATGCACCCCTTCATCCATCCGCTGTCGACCGCGGTGGACCCGGTGTGGCAATCGAAAAGCGACTGGGAAATCTACAAGGGCTTCGCGAAAAAATTCAGCGAGCTGTGCGAAGGCCATCTTGGTGTCGAGAAGGAAATGGTGCTCACCCCGGTGATGCACGACTCGCCGGGCGAGCTGGCCCAGCCGTTTGACGTCAAGGACTGGAAACGTGGCGAGTGCGAACTGGTGCCCGGCAAGACGGCGCCCCAGATGCAGGTGGTCGAACGCGACTATCCCAACGTCTACAAACGTTTCACGGCCGTCGGCCCCCTGCTCAACAAGGTGGGCAACGGCGGCAAGGGCATTGCCTGGAACACCGAAACCGAAGTGCGGCAGCTCGGCGAACTCAACGGCCTGGTGACCGAGCCCGGCGTGACCCAGGGCATGCCGCGCATCAACAGCGACATCGACGCCTGCGAAATGGTGCTGCAACTCGCACCCGAAACCAACGGCCACGTGGCGGTCAAGGCCTGGGCGGCACTGGGTAAGCAGACCGGCCGTGAGCACACCCATCTGGCGCTGCACCGCGAGGACGAGAAAATCCGCTTCCGCGACATCCAGGCGCAACCGCGCAAGATCATCAGCTCGCCGACCTGGAGCGGCATCGAATCGGAAACCGTGTCGTACAACGCCGGCTACACCAATGTGCATGAACTGATCCCATGGCGCACCCTCACGGGCCGCCAGCAGTTCTACCAGGACCACCCGTGGATGCTGGCTTTCGGCGAGGGCCTGGCCAGCTACCGGCCGCCGGTGAACCTGAAGGCCACCGCCGGGGTGCACGGTATTCGTACCAATGGCAACACCGAGATATTGCTGAACTTCATCACGCCGCACCAGAAGTGGGGCATCCACTCGACGTACACCGACAACCTGTTGATGCTGACGCTGAGCCGGGGCGGGCCCATCATCTGGCTCAGTGAAGATGACGCCAAGCTCATCGGCGTGGAAGACAACGACTGGATCGAGGCCTACAACGTCAACGGCGCGATTGCCGCGCGGGCTGTCGTCAGCCAGCGCGTCAAGCCCGGCATGGTGATGATGTACCACGCGCAGGAAAAAATCGTCAACACCCCGGGTTCGGAGATCACTGGCCAGCGCGGCGGCATCCACAACTCGGTCACGCGCATCGTGCTCAAGCCGACGCACATGATTGGCGGCTACGCGCAGCTTTCCTACGGCTTCAACTACTACGGAACTATAGGCACCAACCGCGACGAATTCGTCGTGGTGCGCAAGATGGACAAGGTGGACTGGCTGGACACGCCGCGCGACGACGAGCGAGCATTCGCCGTGCAACAAATGGGAGAGGCAGCATGAAGGTACGCGCGCAAATCGGCATGGTGCTGAACCTGGACAAGTGCATTGGTTGCCACACCTGTTCGGTCACCTGCAAAAACGTCTGGACCAGCCGTCCCGGCATGGAATACGCCTGGTTCAACAACGTCGAAACCAAGCCCGGCATCGGTTACCCCAAGGAGTGGGAAAACCAGGACAAATGGAACGGCGGCTGGGTACGCAAGGCCGACGGTTCCATCGAGCCGCGCCAGGGGGGCAAGTGGAAGCTGCTGATGCGCATCTTCTCCAACCCGAACATGCCGCAGATCGATGACTACTACGAGCCCTTCACCTTCGACTACGACCATCTGCAGTCGGCGCCAGAGATGCAGGCCACGCCAACGGCGCGGCCGCGCAGCCTGATCACCGGCAAGCGCATGGAAAAAATCGAGTGGGGTCCGAACTGGGAAGAGATCCTCGGCGGCGAATTTTCCAAGCGCAGCAAGGACGCCAACCTGGCGAACTTCGATCAGGTCCAGAAAGACATGGTGGGCCAGTTCGAAAACACCTTCATGATGTATTTGCCGCGCCTGTGCGAGCATTGCCTGAACCCGGCCTGTGTGGCGTCCTGCCCTTCGGGCTCGATCTACAAGCGCGAGGAAGACGGCATCGTGCTGATCGACCAGGACAAGTGCCGCGGCTGGCGCATGTGTGTCTCGGGCTGCCCGTACAAGAAGATTTATTACAACTGGAAAAGCGGCAAGGCCGAGAAATGTACCTTCTGCTATCCGCGCATTGAAGCCGGCCAGCCCACCGTCTGCAGCGAAACCTGCGTGGGCCGCATCCGTTACCTCGGTGTGGTGCTGTATGACGCCGACCGCATCCAGGAAGCGGCCAGCGTGGAAGACGACAAGGACCTGTACCAGGCACAACTCGACATCTTCCTGGACCCGAACGATCCGAAAGTGATTGAACAGGCGCGCAAGGACGGCATTCCCGACGCCTGGCTGGAAGGCGCCCGCCGCAGCCCGGTTTACAAGATGGCGGTGGAATGGAAGGTGGCACTGCCGCTGCACCCCGAGTACCGCACCTTGCCCATGGTCTGGTACGTCCCGCCGCTGTCGCCGATCACCTCGGCGGCCAACGCCGGCCAGATCGGCATCAACGGCGAGCTGCCCGACATCGCGCAGATGCGCATTCCCGTGCAGTACCTGGCCAACCTGCTGACCGCGGGCGACACGGCACCGGTGATCCGTTCACTGCAACGCATGCTGGCGATGCGGTCCTACCAGCGCAGCAAACATGTGGACCAGGTGCAGAACCTGGCCGTGCTGGAGCAAGCCGGGCTCACTGTGGCCGAGGTCGAGGAGATGTACCACATCATGGCGATTGCCAACTACGAAGACCGCTTCGTGATCCCGAGCACCCACCGCGAATACGCCGAGAACGCATTCGACATGCGCGGCGGCTGCGGCTTTACCTTCGGCAATGGTTGCTCCGACGGCGCCAGCGACGTCAGCCTGTTCGGCGGCAACAAGAAACGCACTATTCCCATCAAGGTGGAGGTCTGAACCATGACACTTTTCAACAACACCCCCGCTGTGGCTTCGAAGAGCCTGCGTGTGCTGGCCCGGCTGCTTGCTTATCCCGATGCCGAGCTGCGCAGCCATCTGGGCGCGCTGCGCGAGGCACTGCACGAAGAGCGTGCGCTGGAGCCGCTGCGGCTGGCCGAGCTGGATGCCCTGATCGAGGCGCTCGCGCTTGCCCCGGCGCTCGAGACCGAGGCGGCTTATGTCGAGTTGTTCGACCGGGGCCGCGCCACCTCGCTGCACCTGTTCGAACATGTACACGGTGACTCGCGCGATCGCGGGCCGGCCATGATTGACCTGGCGCAGACCTACGAGAAGGCCGGCATGTATCTGGCGGAAGGCGAGATGCCGGACTTCCTGCCGGTGGTGCTCGAATTCACCTCGACCCAGCCGCCGCGCGAGGCGCGCGAGTTTCTGGCCGAGATGGCGCATATCTTCAATGCGATTTTCGCGGCGCTGCAGCAGCGCGAAAGTGCCTACGCCTCCGTGCTGGGTGCCTTGCTGGAGCTGGCCGGGGAGAAGGCCCAGCCGGTGCAGATCGCGGCGGAAGAAGCTATCGACGCGGTCTGGGAAGAGCCGGTCGTCTTTGATGGCTGCTCGTCCAAGGGCCAGGCCAGGCCGGACCAGCCGCAACCCATCCACATCGTGCCTCACGTGCGCAAGGCACGGCCCACCCAAGGAGTACAAGCATGAGCCCCGGACTTCACGGATTTCTTTTTGGTGTTTATCCCTACATCTGCCTGACCGTGTTTTTGCTCGGCAGCCTGATCCGCTTCGACCGCGACCAGTACACCTGGAAAAGCGACTCCTCGCAGCTGCTGCGCACCGGGCTGCTGCGCTGGGGCAGCAACCTGTTCCACGTGGGCATCCTGTTCCTGTTCTTCGGCCATCTGGTCGGCCTGCTGACACCCCACGCGGTGTATGGTTTTTTCATGGACGCCGCGACCAAGCAGCGCATGGCGATTTACGCGGGCGGCATTGCCGGCTTCATCTGTTTCATCGGCCTGTCGATGCTGATTTACCGGCGCATGTTTGACCCGCGCATCCGCTACACCAGCCACAAGACCGATCTCGCGATCCTGCTGATCCTGTGGGTCCAGCTGGTGGTGGGCCTGATCACCTTGCCATATTCGTGGGGACACGCCGACGGCAGCGTGATGCTGATCCTGGCCGAATGGGCGCAGCGCATTCTGACCCTGCGCGAGGTGGACTCTGCAGCGCTGGCCGTCCTGCCCTGGCCCTACCGTTTTCACATCGTGTTCGGGATGACCATCTTCCTGCTGTTCCCCTTCAGCCGCCTGGTTCATGTGTGGAGCGGCTTCGGATCGGTCGCTTACCTGTTCCGTCCCTACCAGGTCGTGCGCAGCCGCCGCCTTGGCGTCCCCGGGGCGAAGTCGCCCGGCGGCCGTTAACCCGTTAAGCACTGCAAGAAACGAGGCTCCCTCCATGACCACCCAGACGCTTTCTTCACCCGCCGCCGCCCAGGGCTGCGGCAGTGGTTCCTGCCAGTGCGGCCCTGCAGCCGCCGAGCCAGTTCAGCCCACGGCCTTCGTCAATGGCATCGCCCTGCATGCACCCGGGCAGCGTCCGGACACGGCCACGCTGCGCGAACTGGCCTACACCGAACTGCTGCGCCAGCAGGCGGTGTCGCAAGGCCTGCTGCCGCGCCACACTGGCTTGACCACCCCGGAACTGGGCCAGGCCGAACGCGAGATCATCGAGGCCATGGTGGACCGGCAGGTGGTCAGCCCCCAGCCGAGCGACGCCGAAGGCCGGCGCTATTACGAGGCCCACAAGGCACAGTTTCTGGTGGGCCAGGCGCTGCACGTGCGGCACATCCTGTTTGCCGTCACGCCCGGTGTCAACGTCCAGGCACTCACCGTGCATGCCGAACGCGCCTTGCTGGAGCTGTCGCACAAGGGGGTGTCCCCAGAGCGGTTTGCCCAGTTGGCCGCCGAACTGTCCAACTGCCCGAGCAGCGCCCAGGGCGGCGACCTCGGCTGGATAACGCCGGACGACTGCGCGCCCGAACTGGCGACGGAGCTGTTTCACCTCCAGCATGCGCAAACCGGCACCGGCGTGCATCCGCGCCTGTTCCACACGCGTTTCGGTTTTCACATCATCGATGTGCTTGAGCGCCGCAGCGGCACCCAGCCCGCCTATGAGGAAGTGCGCGAGCGCATTGCGGCCCTGTTGACCATGCAGTCGCGCGCCCGGGCCCTGCACCAGTACATGAGCCTGCTGGTGGGGGAGGCGGAGGTCGAAGGCATTGCCCTGGAAGGGGCTGATTCGCCGCTGGTCCAATGACCGAAGACGTCGCAAGCGCGGACGAGTTGCTGCTTCGCTTGCGGCGTTTCCATTCCGATTATTTCCCGCTGCACCAGCAGCGCTTCCAGGACCTGGTGGCGCAGGGGCAGCATCCCAAGACCCTGTTCATCGGCTGCTCGGATTCGCGTGTGGTGCCTTACCTGCTGACCGGTGCCGGCCCGGGCGAACTCTTCATCGTGCGCAATGTGGGGGCGTTTGTTCCCCCTTACGACGGCTCGCATGGCTTGCACGGCACGATGGCGGCGATCGAGTTCGCGGTGCTCAGCCTGCATGTCGAGCGCATCATTGTCTGCGGCCACAGCCACTGCGGCGCCATCCGGGCCGCCTATGAAGGTGTGCCCGAGGAAGCCGTTGCCCTGCAGGCCTGGCTCAAGCTGGCCACCGAGGCCTTGCTGCCGGTCCAGGCCAGCCCCGAAGCCCTGCGCCGGACCGAGCAGCGGCTCGTGGTGCTGCAGCTCGAGCGCCTGATGGCCTACCCCATGGTGCGGCGCGAGGTCGAGAAGGGCGTTTTGACGCTGCATGGCTGGCATTACGTGATTGAGGACGGTGAAATCCACATCTTTGATGTACGGCAAGGAAGTTTTGTGCCCGCTGCGATAGCCTCCAACAGTGGCACTGGCCCGTATCAACCTTATGTGGAGCACGATGGACAAATCATTAGCGACTGACCTGGCCGTCAAGGCAAGCGTCGATTCGGCGGCGGCCGCCGCGATACTGCAGACACTTGCCCACGATTCGGGCCTGCGGCCCTGGCGGCTGGGCGGCAAGGACCTGATTCCGGTGGTGCAGGGCGGCATGGGGGTGTGTGTGTCGGCCGGTGGCCTGGCCGGCGCGGTGGCCCGGCTGGGCGGGGTCGGCACGGTGTCTTCCGTGGACTTGCGGCGCCTGCATCCGGACCTGATGGCCAAAACGGGCCACCTGGACAAGGAGCCCGATGCGAAAGCCGTGATCAATGCGGCCAATCTCGAGGCGCTGGACCGCGAAATCCGCCGGGCGCGCCAGCTGGCACAGGGCCGTGGCCTGATAGCCGTGAACATCATGAAGGCGCTCGGCGCCTACGAAGATTACGTGCGCCAGGCGCTGGCCAGCGGTGCCGATGCCCTGGTGGTCGGCGCCGGCCTGCCGCTGGATTTGCCGGAGCTGGCGCGTGACTATCCCAAGGTCGCGCTGATCCCCATCCTGTCGGATGCGCGGGGCGTGCAATTGCTGGTGCGCAAGTGGCAAAAAAAGGGCCGCCTGCCCGATGCCATCGTGATCGAGCACCCGGGATTGGCGGGCGGTCATCTGGGCGCGGCGAAGGTCGCGGACCTGCATGATTCGCGCTTCGATTTCGAAGTGGTCATCCCGCAGGTGCTGGAATTTTTCAAGACGGCGGGCATCGAGCGCGAAATTCCGCTGATTGCGGCCGGCGGCATCAACTGCCGGGACGACATCCTGCGCCTGCAGGCCCTGGGCGCTTCGGCGGTGCAGTTGGGAACGGCGTTTGCCGTGACCCAGGAGTGTGATGCCGATCCCGCCTTCAAGAAGGTGCTGGCCGAAGCCAAGCCGGAAGACATGGTGGAGTTCGTCAGTGTGGCCGGCCTGCCGGCGCGTGCGGTGCGCACGCCGTGGCTGGACAAATACATCCGGCTTGAGCCCAAACTCCAGGCGGCGGCCCATGTCAAGGCCAAATGCAACATGTCGTTTGACTGCCTGGCCCACTGCGGCCTGCGCGATGGCGTGGCCAGCATGGGCCAGTTCTGCATCGACCAGCAGCTCGGCCATGCGTTTGACGGCAACACGCGCAAAGGCCTTTTCTTCCGTGGTGCTGCCCGCCTGCCGTTTGGCGACCAGATCCGTTCGGTGCAAGAATTGATGCAGTGGCTGCTCGGCGGAATCCGGCCAGCAGCGTCCCTCGCAGGAGCACAAGCATGAAACGCGATCAATTCGGTCGGCCTCAGGACATGACGGCCACCCAGCCCATCAGCCACGACGTGCTGAAGGAAAAATACCTCAAACCCGGCGAGTCGGGTGTGGAAGACCTGTACCGGCGCGTGGCGCGGGCCCTGGCCTCGGTCGAACCCGAAGCGGAGCGCGCCAAACACGAGGCCCTGTTCCTCGAGAACCTGCACGCTGGCGCCATCGGCGCCGGCCGCATCATGAGCGCGGCCGGCACGGCCATCCAGGCGACCCTGATCAACTGCTTTGTGCAGCCCGTGGGCGACTGCATCCAGGGCGTCGATGACGGCGGCTACCCCGGCATTTACGAGGCCTTGCGCGAAGCCGCCGAAACCATGCGGCGCGGTGGCGGCGTGGGTTACGATTTTTCACGCATCCGGCCGCGCGGCGCCGAGGTCAAGGCGACAGCGTCCATGGCCTCCGGTCCGTGCAGCTACATCAATGTGTTTGACCAGTCCTGCTCCACCGTGGAGAGCGCCGGCGCGCGGCGCGGCGCGCAGATGGGCGTGCTGCGCATCGACCATCCTGATGTGCACGAGTTCATCACCGCCAAGCGCACGCCCGGGCGCTGGAACAACTTCAATGTGTCGGTCGGCATGCCGGACGCGTTCATGCACGCCCTGGCCGAAGACCAGCCCTGGGAGCTGGTGCACAAGGCCAAACCCGGTGCCCCGCTGATCGCGCAAGGCGCGTTCCAGCGTGCCGACGGCCTGTGGGTCTACCAGACCGTGGCCGCGCGCGAGTTGTGGGACACCGTGATGCATTCGGCCTACGACTTCGCCGAGCCCGGCATCCTGTTCCTGGACCACATCAACCAGGACAACAACCTGCGTTACTGCGAAGAGATTGCGGCGACCAATCCCTGCGTCACGGCCGATACGTGGGTGATGACGACGGATGGACCGGCACAGGTGTTGGACCTCGTGGGGCGGCCCTTCAGTGCGGTGGTCGATGGCAAGGCGTACGCCGTGGAGAGCGAAGGGTTTTTCAGCACGGGTTATAAACCCGTGCTGGCTTTGAAAACACGCGAAGGACATGCCTTGCACCTCACTGCCGAGCACCGGGTACGGCGCGTGGCGTGCAGGACCCGTTACACGCTGCAAGCCGAGTGGGTTGAAGCCGGGCAGTTGCGGCCCGGCGATGAGATTTTGCTGAACGATCACCGTTCGGTGGGCGGCTGGGAGGGCGTCGGCACCGAGGCGCAAGGCTACCTGCTGGGGCTGCTGGTCGGCGATGGCACGCTCAATAGCGAAAAGGCCGTGATTTCGGTCTGGGCGCCCGAGTTGAAGGTCGTCGGAAATGGTGCCGTGGCTTACGCCCAAACCGGCGCAGGTGGCATTGTGCAGGCGGCCGAAGCGGCTGCGGCCACGCTGTGCCATCGGGCTGATTTCTGCGGCTTTCAGCGTCCGGTGGCAGGGCGCGGCGAGGCGCGCATGGCTTCTGCCGCCTTGGGCCAGCTCGCGCATGGTATGGGAATGCGGCCGGGCCACAAGACCCTCACGCCTACGATGGAGAAAACGTCTTCAGCGTTCGCAGCGGGCCTGTTGCGCGGACTGTTCGATGCCGATGGCTCCGTTCAGGGTTCGCAGGAAAAAGGCGTCAGTGTGCGCCTGTCGCAAAGCGATCTGCCTTTGCTCCAGACGGCGCAGCGCATGTTGCTGCGACTGGGCATCGTCTCAACGATTTACCAGAACCGCCGATTGGCGCAAGAGCGACCCCTGCCCGACGGGCGAGGCGGCCTCAAGCTCTACGAAACGGCAGCACAGCATGAGCTGGTCATCAGCGGGGACAACCTGCGTATCTACGCCGAGCGCATCGGGTTTGCCGATACCGACAAGGCCGAGCGGCTGGACCATGCGCTGGGCAGCTACAACCGCAGCCTCAACCGCGAGCGCTTCACAGCCACGGTCGAGTCGCTGACCGAAGACGGCTGCGAGGACGTTTTCGATGTGACGGTGGCTGACATCCATGCCTTTGACGCCAACGGTCTTTACGTGCACAACTGCGGCGAGCAACCCCTGCCGCCCTATGGCTGCTGCGACCTCGGACCCATCATCCTCACGCGTTTTGTGCGCCATCCCTTTGGCTTCAATGGCGTGCCGGACTTTGATTTCGAGGCTTTCGCCAAGTCGGTGACCACCCAGGTGCGTGCTCTCGACAACGTGCTGGACGTGACCTTCTGGCCGCTGCCGCAGCAGCAGGCCGAGTCGGCCGCCAAGCGCCGCATCGGGGTCGGTTTTACCGGCCTGGGCAATGCGCTGGCCATGTTGTGCCTGCGTTACGACGCGCCCGAGGGGCGCGAGATGGCGGCGCGTATTGCTGTCGCCATGCGCGATGCGGCTTACGCCGCCTCGGTCGCACTGGCGAAAGAAAAGGGCGCATTTCCGAAGTTCGACGCCGACGGGTATCTTGCCGCAGGCACCTTTGCCAGCCGTTTGCCGGCTGCCCTGCAACAGGCCATCCGCGCCAACGGCATCCGCAACAGCCACTTGCTGTCGATTGCACCGACCGGCACGGTCAGCCTGGCGTTTGCCGACAACGCGTCGAACGGCATCGAGCCACCGTTTTCGTGGATGTACCGGCGCAAGAAACGCGAGTCCGATGGCAGCACCACCGAATACGCGGTGGAAGACCATGCTTGGCGCCTGTACCGCGAACTCGGCGGCGACGTGGACAAGCTGCCCGGTTACTTTGTTTCGGCGCTCGAGATGTCGGCGGACAGCCACATTGGCATGATGGAAGCGGTGCAGCCCTTTGTGGACACGGCGATCTCCAAAACCGTCAACGTGCCGGTCGACTACGCCTACGAGGATTTCAAGAGCCTGTACCAGCAGGCCTGGCGCGCCAAGCTCAAGGGCCTGGCCACCTACCGGCCCAATGCGATTCTGGGCTCGGTGCTGGAGACCCATGCGCCCGCCGCCGCGCCGGCCACGGCGGTGCCCATGGATCCGATGCGCACGGTGATCGAGAGCCGACCCAAGGGCGCCTTGTCGGCCGTCGCCGAAAAAGTCGACTACTGGACGCAGGAAGGCCACAAAACGCTCTACATCGTGGTGTCTTTCCTGCCGGTGCCGTCGGCCAGCGGCGAGGGCACGGTTGAACGTGCCATCGAGTTTTTCATGCCGGTGGGACAAAGCGGCGAGTCGCAGCAGTGGATCACCTCCAGCATGCGCATGCTGTCGCTGGCCGCGCGCGGCGGCTTCCTCGAGCGTGCGCTCAGCGACATGCGCAAGGTGGCCTGGGACCGTGGCCCGGTGCGGCTGGGCACCTATGAGAAGGCCGACGGCACACGCGTGCCGCTGTGGCACGACTCGGAAGTTGCAGCCATTGCCTATGCGGTGCAGAACATCATTGCGCGGCGCGCCCAGCAGGGCGTTGCCAGCGTCGCAACCGTGGTGGAGCCCCAAGTCGACATGGCGCTTGCGCCACCGGTGATGGCGGGCAAGAAGTGCAGCGAATGTGGCGCCCACGCGGTGATCCGCAAGGACGGTTGTGACTACTGCACCCAGTGCGGCCACCTGGGCGTTTGCGGATGAGTGAGCGCCCGGTCATCGCCCTGCGGGTGAGGCCGGGCAAACCCACGGCCAGCGAGCGGGCCAGCGTGGACCGCCGCTGGCGCGCCAGCCATCTGCTGCTGGCGCCGCACCGGCTGGGTTTTTTTCTGGCCATGGTGGTGCTGGTGGCCGCAGGCAGCTGGTGGGCGCTGGTGCAGCTTGACCGCGTCAGTCCCGTGCTGAGCCTGCCCTATGCGCTGTCGCCCTCGCTGGCCCATGGTGCGGTCATGACCTTTGGTTTTATTCCTCTGTTCTTCTCGGGTTTCCTCTTCACGGCCGGGCCCAAATGGCTGGGCGTGCCGCCTCTGACGCCCCGGCAGCTTCGCGTGCCACTGCTGCTGCATGCAGCAGGCTGGCTGCTGTGCCTGGCCGGCGCGCACCTGCATGGCCTGACGGCATTGGCCGGGCTGGTGCTGGCCTGTGCGGGGCTGTCCTGGGTGACGGCGTTGTTCTGGGGGCTGGTCCGGCGCAGTCAGGCTGACGACCAGGTGCATGCGCGCACGGCAGGCGCGGCCTGCATCGTGGGCTGCCTGAGCTTGGCCGGTCTGGCGCTCAGCCTGCTGCTGGGCGAGCCCGACGTGGCGCGCGCCTGCATCCTCACCGGGTTGTGGGGGTTTGTGGTGGTGGTCTATGTCTCGGTGGCGCACCGCATGATTCCGTTTTTCACGTCCAGTGCCCTGCCGCGCATCGACGCCTGGCGTCCGTTCTGGGTGTTGTGGCTGATGCTGGCCGTCGCCGCGGCCGAGGTGGTAGCCGTGTGGGTCGAGCTGGACGGTCCGCTGCAAGGCACGGCAGGCACGGTCTGGCAGGTGGCACGCGGTGCCTTCGAACTGGCCGCGGGCGGCGTGCTGCTCTGGCTCGCTGTCGTTTGGGGGCTGGTGCAAAGCTTCAAGAACCGTTTGCTGGCCATGCTGCACATCGGATTTTTCTGGCTCGGCCTGGCGCTGGTGCTCGGGGGGCTCTCGCAGTGGCTGGGCCTGGGACAGGACGCGCCGGTGCTGGCCCTCGGGTCGCTGCATGCGCTGACCATGGGCTGCCTGGCGTCGCTGATGCTGGCCATGGTCACGCGGGTGTCCTGTGGCCACAGCGGCCGTGCGCTGGTGGCCGACAACCTGATCTGGACGCTGTTCTGGCTGCTGCAGGCCGCGACGCTGTTGCGCATTGTGGCTGCCGCGCAAACGGCACTTGCGGGCTGGCTGCTGCTGGCGGCCGCGCTGTTGTGGGCCGGTGTCATGGGGGTGTGGGGTGTGCGGCTGGGCAACTGGTATGGCCGCCTGCGTGCTGACGCGCGGCCCGGTTGAGGGGGTACTGATGAACCTGCTTGCCGTTCCGGCCCCGTTGCCACTATCTACCGCGCCTGACCATGATCCCGCCAGCCTGGCGGTGACGCTGATGCAGTCACGCCAGACCATTTTGCCCAAACGCCTGCTGGCACCCGGTCCCGATGCGAAGCAGCTCGGCATGATCCTGACCGCGGCGGCCACGGCGCCCGACCACGGGCAACTGCAACCCTGGCGCCTGGTGCTCGTGCCGCAGGCGGCGCGCGCGCGGCTGGCCGAAGTGTTCGGCGCGGCGCTGATGGCGCGCGACGCCCAGGCCACCCCGGAGCAACTGGCCCAGGCGCGCGAAAAAGCGCACCGCGCTCCCTTGCTGATGCTGGTGGTCGTCGATGGCCAGCGCGGCGATGCGGAGATTGACCTGGCCGAACGCACCGTATCTGCCGGCTGCGCGATCCAGAACATGCTGCTCATGGCCACCGCATTGGGGTATGGTTCGGCATTGACCAGCGGCAAGGCGCTGAAGTCCGTCGGCCTGCGCGCCCTGTTTGGCCTGGCGGCCGGTGAACAGGCGCTGTGTTTTGTCAGCATCGGCACGGCCCAGTCGCGCAAGCCCGCGCGCCTGCGCCCTGCGCCGCCGGATTTTGTAAGCAGCCTTTCTGCCGACGGGGGCGCGCCGGGGCGCGAACCGGCGGATTCTTTTTATTCCCTGTGACTGGATCAACCGATGGACATTCTGAGTTTTGACGACCTGCTGCAGGCAGCCCGGGCCCAGCCCGAGCCGCAGCGCCTGCTGTTTGTGTTCACCGGCGTGGAGCTGCCCGAGGACAGCACGCCAGTGCAGCGCGAACGTTTTGAGGCCGGCCAGGGCGGTGCGCTGGTGCCGCTGATGTGTGTGGACAAACGGCCGGAAGAGCTGAGCTCGTTTGCCGCGCTGGTGCAGGAGTCCAGCCAGTTCGGCCACAACTGGGGCCTGGTGTTTGCCGCTGCACTGGGTGGCTCGGTGAACCGCGCGCCCACCACCGAAGATGCCGAGGAGCCGCTGCAGCGCATGGTCGAGTCCATCAAGCAGGGCCAGATTGGCGCTTTCATCCCGTTTGACCCGCAGGGCCAGCCGGTGCAGTTCGGCTGACATGGGCACGGTGCGCCGCAGTGCGCGGGCGCAGGCCCTGCCCGGTTTTCATGCGCCCGGGGCCGGTTTTGAAGCGCCTTTCGAGATGCTGGGCGCCTGCCACGAGCGGGTCGAGCGCATGCTGGCCTTGCTGGCACGCCTGCAGCAGCATCTGCTGGAGCGCGGCTGCGACGATGCCGCGCGGCAGGCCGCGCGTGACGTGATGCGTTACTTCGACCTCGCCGCGCCCCTGCACCACCAGGACGAGGAGATCCACGTGTTCCCGCCGCTGCTGGCCGGGCCGGACGCCGGCCTGCGCGCCCTGGTGCAGCGCCTGCTGCAGGACCACCGCGACATGGAGGCCGTCTGGCCTTTGGCGCGCAGCGTGCTGCAGGCCATCACCGACAGCCCGGCTGCGGACTGGACGCCGCTGGACCCTGCCCGGACCGCTGCGCTGAACCGGTTTGCCGCACTGTACGTGCGCCACCTGGCGGACGAGGACCACCTGGCCTACCCCGCGGCGCAGGCCACGCTGACGGCTGACGCCCTGCAGGCCATGAGCCAGGACATGATGCAGCGCCGCGGCGTGCCCGCCCAGAAGTGACGGCCGTGCTCCCCGGCGCATGAATACGGGCAAAATAGGGCCATGAACGCGCCTGATCTTTCCAACACGCTGGCCCGAACCGGCCAAGCCGACCCCGAACTGGCAGGCCTGATGGCGGTCATGGGTTCCAAAGCAAAATCGGCCTCGGCCCAGACTGCGCGGGCGCCGGCTGCTATTAAAAACAGAGCGCTCTTGGCGCTGGCCGGCTTGCTGCGCCAGAACATCGCGCCCTTGCAGGCGGCCAACCAGCGCGACCTCGAACGGGCGGCCGCGGCCGGCCTGGCCGGTCCGATGCTGGACCGCCTCAAGCTGGGGGCCAAGGACATCGCCACGGTGGCCGCGGGGTGCGAGCAGCTCGCCGCCATGCCCGACGTGATCGGCGAAATCATCGGCATGAAGCAGCAGCCCAGCGGCATCCGCGTCGGCCAGATGCGTGTGCCCATCGGCGTGTTCGGCATGATTTACGAAAGCCGGCCCAACGTCACGATCGAAGCCGCGTCGCTGGCCATCAAGAGCGGCAACGCCTGCATCCTGCGCGGCGGCTCGGAGGCGATCGAGTCGAACAAGGCGCTGGCGGCCCTGGTGCACCAGGCGCTGCGGGACGCCGGCCTGCCGCAAGAGGCCGTGCAGCTGGTTCCCACCATCGACCGTGCGGCGGTCGGCCTCCTGATCACCATGCCGCAGTATGTGGACGTGATCATTCCGCGCGGCGGCAAAGGCCTGATCGAGCGCATCAGCCGCGACGCGAAAGTGCCGGTCATCAAACACCTGGACGGCAACTGTCATGTCTATGTGGACGACCCCTGCGACATGGCCATGGCCGTGGCCGTGGCCGACAACGCCAAGACCAGCAAATACAGTCCTTGCAACGCCAGCGAAGGGCTGCTGGTGGCGCGCGGCGTGGCGGCGGACTTCCTGCCGAAAATCGGCGCCATCTACGCCGCCAAGGGGGTGGAGATGCGTTGCGATGCCGAAGCCCGGGCGATTCTTGCAGGCGTGCCGCAAGCCGTGGTTCAGCCCGCCAGCGAGCAGGACTGGTACGAGGAATACCTGGCGCCGGTGATCAGCATCAAGGTGGTGGCCGGTGTGGACGAAGCGATTGCCCACATCAACCAGTACTCCAGCCACCACACCGACGCCATCCTCACGCGCGACCACATGCACGCCCAGCAGTTTCTGCGCGAAGTCGATTCGGCCAGCGTCATGGTGAATGCGAGCACCCGCTTCGCTGATGGCTTCGAGTTCGGCCTGGGTGCGGAGATCGGCATCTCCACGGACAAGTTCCACGCCCGCGGCCCGGTCGGCATCGAGGGCCTGACCTCGCTGAAGTACGTGGTGCTGGGCAACGGCGAGGTGCGGGTTTGACACGCATTCTCCGTCCCTTGCCCTTTGTTCTGGTGTCCTCCGGGCATGGGACCATGATCGTCAACCGCAACGACTACCGCATGGTGGATGAAAAGCGGGGCTATGGCGTCGGGCACCAGATTTTTGAAAGCTCCTGGTTCGACCCCCAGGAAGTGCAGCTGGCCCTGGACATGCTCACGCTGCGGCGGCAGGTGTTTGGCGACGGCGTGGTTGCCATCGACGGTGGCGCCAATATCGGTGTGCACACCATCGAGTGGGCCCGGCACATGCATGGCTGGGGGCAAGTCATTGCCGTGGAGGCGCAGGAGCGCGTCTTTTACGCCCTGGCCGGCAATGTTGCGCTCAACAACTGTTTCAACGCCACCGTGCACCACGCAGCGTTGGGCGGTGAGGCGGGCAGCATCACCATTCCCAGGCCTGACTATTTGAAGCCGGCCAGCTTTGGCTCGCTGGAGCTGCGCCAGAGTGTCAGGAATGAATTTATCGGACAGGCGATTGACTACTCCCCCGCGGGCGGGCAGGCGGTGAACATGATCACCGTCGATGGCCTGGGTCTATCCCGGCTGGATTTTCTCAAGCTGGATATTGAGGGTATGGAGATGGAGGGGCTGGCCGGCGCCCTCCAGTCCATCGAAGCCCACAAGCCGATGATGCTGGTCGAGACGATCAAGCTTGATGCGGCGGCACTGAAGCAGCTGCTTGAAAAATACGGGTATCAGCACCACCAGGTCGGCATCAACCTTCTTGCGATCCATCGCAGTGACCCCTGCCTTTCCCGCATCAAGTTCAGCTGATGGCCTCGCCACCCTGACGGGCCGCAACAGTCCAACTTGAAGCGGCGCATTTCGGCCCAACCTCTTTCCCTGCTTCCCATTCTCCAGAGGATTCCATGGTTCCGCATCTCATCACTGCCCTGAACGGCCCGATCAACGAACTCGAGCAGCGCATCCTGGACACCACGCCGGCGATCGAGCGCTGGTTCCGCCTGGAGTGGATGGAGCATACGCCGCCGTTTTACAGCTCGGTCGATGTGCGCAACGCCGGCTTCAAGCTGGCGCCGGTGGACACCAACCTGTATCCCGCCGGCTGGAACAACCTGACACCCGAAATGCTGCCGCTGGCGGTCCAGGCGGCGATGGCGGCGATCGAGAAGATCTGTCCCGAGGCGCGCAACCTGCTGGTCATTCCTGAAAACCACACGCGCAACACCTTTTACCTGGCCAACATCCTGCAGCTCAAGCGGATTTTTCACCAGGCCGGGCTCAACGTGCGTTTTGGCTCGCTGAGCCCGGAAATCACCGAGCCGACCACGCTGACCCTGCCCACCGGCGAGCAGATCACGCTGGAGCCGCTGGTGCGCACCGACCGGCGCCTGGGGCTGAAAAACTTCGACCCCTGCACCATCCTGCTCAACAACGACCTGTCGGCCGGCATTCCCGGCATGCTGGAAGACCTCAACGAGCAGTATTTGCTGCCGCCGCTGCATGCGGGCTGGTCGGTGCGGCGCAAGTCGCGCCATTTCCAGGCCTATGAGGAGGTGTCCAAGCGTTTCGGCAAGCTGCTGGGCGTGGACCCCTGGCTGATCAACCCGATGTTTGCCAAGTGCGGCGAGGTCAACATCGCCGAAGGCACGGGCATGGACTGCCTGACCACCAATGTCGACGCGCTGCTGACCAAGATCAAGCGCAAGTACAAGGAATATGGCATCAACGAAAAGCCGTTTGTCATCGTCAAGGCCGACAACGGCACCTGCGGCATGGGCATCATGACGGTGCGCGACGTCAAAGACCTCGACGAGCTCAGCCGCAAGACCAAAAACAAGATGAGCACCACCAAGGACGGCCAGCAGCTGTCCGAGGTCATCATCCAGGAAGGGGTGCAGACCCATGAGCGCATCAACGACGCGGTGGCTGAGCCGGTGGTCTACATGATGGACCGTTATGTGGTGGGCGGTTTTTACCGCGTGCACGCCGACCGCGGCATCGACGAAAACCTCAACGCCCCCGGCGCCAGCTTCGTGCCGCTGGCGTTTGCCGAAAGCGGCCGCCTGCCGCAACCTGGCGTCCAACCCGGCTCCAGCGGGCCGAACCGCTTCTACATGTATGGCGTGATTGGCCGGCTGGCCATGTTGGCCGCCAGTTACGAGCTGGAAGCCACCGACCCGGACGCCGAGGTGTATGACTGAGCTCACCCCTATCGTTCTCACTTCGCTGCGCTGCGTGTAGTGCCGTTTCCTCTTGCAGGGGACGCCGCGAGGCATCCGGCAAAGCCGGCCTGCCCGCGGCTGCTGGGAAAAGGAAGATGCAGTTGCTACCCGCGCCTCCCATCCGGGTCTTGAAGGCTTTTTGGCCTTCAGCCCTTGATGGACGGGCGCTGGCAGCTATCAAAAACGAAGCGAATTTCGTGCCCTTTCCATCCGGCAAGGAAACCGGCCGCTTCGCGCCGTTGTTACAAGTTGTTGCAGTGCAACAAAATACAGCATTCTCGCGATTAGGGGTCTGCGCTGACTTGCCAAGTGCCGGACGAGGCGCAAAATAGTGTTCCTCATGGCAACCCTTCCCGCCGCTGGCACCTGACTGATCCAGCCCAAGCGGGAATTTTTTTGTGTCCAGTAATAAATCATCTCTCGCGGCGCTGACTTTGGGCGCCATCGGCGTCGTCTACGGCGACATCGGAACCAGCGTCCTGTATGCCATCAAGGAAGTCTTCGGCTCCGGGCACGTCGCGTTTACCCCTGACAACATTTACGGCATCCTGTCCATCTTCTTCTGGACGCTGACCGTCATTGTTTCGATCAAGTACGTGTTGCTGGTGCTGCGTGCCGACAACAACGGCGAGGGGGGGCTGGTCGCCATGCTGGCGCTGGCCTCGCAGGCGGTCAAGGACAAGCCGGAGCTGCGGCGTGTTCTCCTGATCATCGGCATTTTCGGCACCTCGCTGTTTTACGGCGACGGCGTGATCACGCCCGCCATCTCGGTGCTGTCGGCGGTCGAGGGCCTGGAGATCATCTCGCCGGCCTTCAAGCAGTACGTGATCCCGGCCACGCTGGTGATCCTGTTTGCGCTCTTTGCCGTGCAAAAGCGCGGTACCGCCGGCATTGGCAAGTTTTTTGGCCCGATCACCCTGGTCTGGTTTGCCGTGCTGGCAGTGCTGGGCGCGGCGCAGATCATCACCAACCCCATCATTCTCAAGGCACTGAGCCCGCATTACGCCGTGATGTTCATGTGGTTCAACCCGGGGACGACCTTCATCATTCTCGGCGCGGTGGTGCTGTGCGTGACGGGCGCCGAGGCCTTGTATGCCGACCTCGGCCACTTCGGCAAGAAGCCGATTCGCCTGGCCTGGTTTGCCGTGGTCATGCCTGCCCTGACCCTGAATTATTTCGGCCAGGGCGCGCTGTTGCTGAGCAACCCGGAAGCCGTGAAAAACCCTTTTTACCTGATGGCTCCGGATTGGGCGCTGTTGCCGCTGGTGCTGCTGGCCACCATGGCGACGGTGATCGCCTCGCAGGCGTTGATCACGGGGGCCTTCAGTGTGACCAAGCAGGTGATCCAGCTGGGTTACCTGCCGCGCCTGAACATCCAGCACACCAGCGTACGCGACACCGGGCAGATCTACATTCCCCTGGTGAACTGGGGCCTGTTTGTCACCATCGTGCTGGCCGTGGTGATGTTCCGCTCGTCGAGCAACCTGGCGGCGGCTTACGGCATCGCTGTCACGCTGGACATGCTGATCACCACGATTTTGACTTTCTTTGTCATCCGCCACGCCTGGAAATACCCGCTGTGGCTGTGTATCGCCGCCACCGGTGTCTTCTTCGTCGTGGATTTCGCCTTCTTCGCCTCCAACCTGATGAAGCTGTTTGCCGGCGGCTGGTTCCCGCTGGCCATTGGCGGGATCATCTTCACCCTGATGATGACCTGGAAGCAGGGGCGGGCCTTGCTCAACGAGAAACTGCGAGCCGATGCGATCGACCTGCCCAGCTTCCTGGAAGCGGTGTTCATCAACCCGCCGGCCCGCGTGGAAGGCACGGCGGTGTTCCTGACCGCCGAGCCGGGCGCCGTGCCCAATGCGCTGCTGCACAACCTCAAGCACAACAAGGTGCTGCACGAGCAGAACCTGTTTGTCACGGTGCGCAACCATGAGGTGCCATGGATAGGCATGGACAAGCGGCTCGCGATCGAGTCGCTGGGCCACAACTGCTGGCAGGTGGTGATTCACTACGGTTTCAAGAATGACCCGGACCTGCCGAAGGCGCTGGAGCAGATGCGCACGCGCGGCTGCGAACTGGACGTCATGACGACCAGCTACTTCCTCTCGCGCGACGTGGTGGTGCCCACCATAGGCAGCGGCATGGCGCCGTGGCGCGAGAAGCTGTTTGCGCAGATGCACCACAACGCCAGCGGCGCGGCGGACTTCCTCAATTTGCCGAACAACTCGGTGGTGGAGTTGGGTAGCAAGATCGAGATTTGACCCTGGTATTTTATGGTTGCAGCCCTTGTCCCATGAGCGTAAGCAGCTATTGAATTAATAGCGTTGTAGCGCACCGTTCGGGCGGAGCTCGGCCTGCCCTGAGCCTGTCGAAGGGTTGAAGCCGTCTGTTGATTCCGGGGGCGGTGGTTTGCCAGCAAGCCGGGGGTTGCCCGGCGGCAACTCACTTTTCTTTTGCGTCGCCAAAAGAAAAGTAAGCAAAAGAAAAGGCGACCCGATGGTCTGGGTCCCCTGCGCTGCGCTCCGGGGCAACCTCCGGTGCTCGCCGAAAGTGGGGTCGAGCTCGAACTCGCCTTCGGCTCAAACAATCGCTCGCCCTGATCCACTTTCGGCTGCGCTCCTCGGCCCAGCCCGACGGGTGGAGGAACAAATGCGGGTGCGGGGAGACATGACACGCGTTGCGCGTCATGTCGGAGCCAAGCGGCCGTGATGTTTGCACGCGGGCGCAGCACACGCGGCCAAATGAAGTCCCCCTCCATCGCCCAGCGGGGCGAGGGCAGGGGATAGGGGTGGGAGTGGGGAGTCCGTCCTACTGTCCGGGGCAGACCGCGGACGCAGCGTGATGCCTCATGTTTTTTGCGCAACCCTGCCAAAATCCCCGGATGCAATTTTTCAGAGACCTCAACCTCTCCGCCTTCACCGCAGGCTTCGTCGCCGTCCTGGTCGGCTTCACGAGTTCAGTCGCCATTGTTTTCCAGGCGGCGCAGGCCTTCAACGCCACGCCGGAACAGATCAGCTCGTGGATGTGGGCGCTGGGCTGGGGCATGGGGCTGTGTTCTGCGATTCCTTCGCTGTGGCTGAAAAAGCCGGTCATGGTGGCCTGGTCTACGCCGGGCGCGGCGGTACTTGCCACGGCGGGGCTGGCGGGCGGGTTTTCGATGGGCGAGGCGGTGGCGGCCTTCATGGTCAGTGCGGCGCTGATCACGCTGTTTGGCGTGACCGGCTGGTTTGAAAAAGTCATGAACCGCATTCCACTGGCGATTGCGTCGGCCCTGCTGGCCGGCGTGCTGGCGCGTTTTGGCCTGCAGGCTTTTGCCGCAGCGCAGACCGCCTTGCCGCTGGTGCTGCTGATGCTGGCGATCTACCTGCTGGGCAAGCGTTTCATGCCGCGTTACGCGGTGGTGCTGACCTTGTTTGGCGCCATTGTGTTCGTGGCCGCGCGCGGCGAGATGGCCTGGTCGGCGATGAACTTTTCATTGGCCCTGCCGGTGTTTGTCGCGCCGCAGTTCACGCTGGCGGCGATTGTCAGCCTGGCGCTGCCGCTGTTCGTGGTGACCATGGCCTCGCAAAACCTGCCGGGCGTGGCGGCCATTCGGGCCGCGGGGTACGGACCCGACGCGCCGGACGGCGGCATCCCGGTGTCCAAGGTCATCACGCTCACCGGCCTGGTGACGCTGCTGCTCGCGCCTTTTGGCGGGTTTGCGCTGAACCTCAGCGCCATCACGGCCGCCATCTGCATGGGCCCCGAAGCGCACGAGGACCCGCGCAAGCGTTACACCGCAGCGGTGGCCTGTGGCGCCATCTACGTCGTGATCGGCATTTTTGGCGCTGCCGTGACCGGCCTGCTCACGGCTTTCCCCAAGGAACTGGTGGTGGCAATTGCCGGGCTCGCCTTGCTGGGCACGATAGGCAGCGGCCTGGCGCTGGCGGTGCGCGACGAGTCGCACCGCGAGGCCGCGCTGATCACTTTTCTGGTCACGCTGTCGGGCGTGGCCATTGCCGGCATCGGCTCGGCCTTCTGGGGCGTGGTGGCCGGCGCGATGGCGCTATTTGTACAACAATACCGGCAGCGCGCTGCCTGAGCAGTCACCACCCCTTTTACTGATGGACCCCGCTCATGGATATTCTCTTCATTGCCGACCCGCTGGCCTCTTTCAAGATCTACAAGGACACCACCTTCGCGATGATGCGCGAGGCGCAGCGGCGCGGCCATCGCATCAGCGCCTGCGAACAGCAGGACCTGATGTGGCAGCGCGGCGCACCCGTGATGGCCCATGTGCGCGACATCACGCTGACCGGCGACACGCAGGAGTGGTTCACCGAGCGCGGCACGCGCCAGGTCGCGCTGAAAGACTTCGACGCCATCCTGATGCGCAAGGACCCGCCGTTCGACAGCGAGTATTTTTACGCCACCCACCTGCTGGAGCAGGCCGAGCGCGACGGCGCGCGGGTCTTCAACAAGCCGCGCGCGCTGCGCGACCACCCGGAAAAACTCGCCATCATGGAGTTCCCGCAGTTCATCGGCCCCACGCTGGTGACGCGCGACCCCGAGGACATCAAGCGTTTCCACGCCGAACACCAGGACATCATCCTCAAGCCGCTGGACGGCATGGGCGGCATGGGCATTTTCCGCGTCGGGCCCGACGGCCTGAACCTGGGCTCCATCACCGAAACGCTGAACCGCCACGGCGCGCAAAGCCTGATGGTGCAGAAGTTCCTGCCCGAGATCGTCAAGGGCGACAAACGCGTGCTGATCATCGGTGGCCGGCCCGTGCCGCACAGCCTGGCGCGCATCCCGCAGGGCAGCGAGGTGCGCGGCAACCTGGCGGCTGGCGGCAAAGGCGTGGCGCTGCCCCTGTCGGCGCGCGACCGCGAGATCGCCGAGGCGCTGGGCCCCATCCTGCACAGCCGCGGCCTGCTGCTGGCCGGGGTCGACGTGATCGGCGACTGCGTGACCGAGATCAACGTGACCAGCCCGACCTGCTTCCAGGAAATTTTCGACCAGACCGGTTTCGACGTGGCGGCGATGTTTGTCGATGCGCTCGAAGCCACCCTCTAAAACAGGCAAAAACGGCGCTGGCCCACGCTGCCCATGCGGCAATGCTCCTGATTAAATAGCAATTCAGGCGCGCAGGGCGCCGTCTTCGAAGACCTTGAGCTCGCCCGGCGCAAAGGCGACCCAGTGCTCGTTGGTGGTCAGCGGCGCCGTCACCACCACCGCGACCCGGTCGGTCGGCTGTGTGTGTTCGGCAAAGTTCACGCTGAGGTCTTCATCGCTGAGCGTGGCGTGGGCAAACGGGTGTTTGCGTTCCACGTAGTACAGGCTGGTCGAGGCATGGGCCCACAAGGCCTGGCCGTTGCCGAGTAAAAAGTTGAAGGTGCCGTGTGGCGCGATCTGCGCCGCCAGTTCGCGCAGGGTCAGGGTCAGCTCGCCCACGCTGGGCACACCGGCGTGGGATTTGGCCAGCTCCTGCATGATCCAGCAAAACGCGCGTTCGCTGTCGGTCGTGCCCACCGGCCGGAAGCTGCCGTGCAGGCGCGGTGAAAAATCCTTGAGATCGCCGTTGTGCGCGAACACCCAGTAGCGGCCCCACAGCTCCCGCACGAAGGGGTGGCAGTTTTCCAGCGCCACCCGTCCCTGCGTGGCCTTGCGGATGTGGGCAATGACGTTGCGGCTCTTGATCGGGTAGCGCCGTATCAGTTCGGCCACGGGTGAGGCGCACGCCGACTGGTGGTCGACAAAATGGCGCAGGCCCTTGTCGCTGCCGCCGCCGCTGCCGTCGCCTTCAAAAAAGGCGATGCCCCAGCCGTCCGTGTGTTCGCCGGTGTTGCCGCCGCGTTGCGCAAAACCGCTGAAGCTGAAGGTCACGTCGGTCGGCGTGTTGCAGTTCATGCCGAGGAGTTGGCACATGATTCAGGACCTGTTGGAAGAAGCCAGCGGCACTTCGCGCAGGCGCCAGGCCGCCACCAGCGCCAGCGCGCACAGCGCAGCCAGCATCATGAAGGACTCGTTGAACGCGGCCAGCCGCGCCGGGCTGGTCGCGGCCTGCGTCAGCGAATCGCCATGCGCCGCGAGCCGCCATTCCAGCACGATGCCGCACAGGCTCACGCCGATGGCGCCGCCCAGCATGCGCACGAAGTTGATGGCGCTCGACCCTTGTGAAATCAGGCTGTGGTCGAGCGCCCGCAAGGAGCCGAGGTTGAGCGACGGCAAGATGAAACCCAGCCCGATGCGGCCCAGGATGGCCCAGAGCACCAGCACCCAGATGGCGCTGGTCAGCGTCACCGTCAGCATCAGCGCAAACGACAGGGCCAGCAGCGCCAGCCCGATGCTCACCAGCAAATAGGTGGGGTGGCGGTCGGCCAGCCGGCCCACCAGCGCAATCGTGACCGCCAGCACAAAACCGGCGGGCAGCAGGATGGTGCCGACATAGGAGGCCGACAGGCCCAGCCCCAGCTGCATGTAGACCGGCAGCAGGTAGGTGGAGCCAAACAGCGCCGTGCCGTAGATGAAGGCCACGATGCTGCCCATCGCAAACGTCCGGTAGCCGAACAGCGCCAGATTCATCAGCGGTTCGCGCCCGGTGGCGGCCATGCGCCGCTGCCAGGCCAGAAACGCCACCAGCGCCAGCGCCGCGCCGCCCAGCAGCAAGGCCGCTTGCAGCGCCGAGCCGCCATGCAGGGCCACCATGCCGTTGAGCAGGCACAGGGTGCCGGCGCCGCCCAGCAGCAGGCCGCGCCAGTCCAGGGTGGCGCCCTTGCGGTTCGGCGCGACGCCGCCTGGCGAGGTGACCGGCACATAGCGGTAGGCCATCCACAACGAGGCCAGGCAAAACGGGATCACCATGAAAAAAATCGAACGCCAGCCGAACAAGTCGACCAGCACGCCACCCAGGCTGGGGCCGATGGCCGGTGCCAGCACCACGCCCATGCCGAAGATGCCGCTGGCGCGCCCCTGTTCGTGCGGCGCGAAGGCCCGCATGATGATGATGGCCGGAATCGGCTGCACCACGCCGGCCGCCAGGCCCTCGGCCACACGCGCGCCCAGCACCAGCGCGAAGCTGTTGGCAAAGCCGCCGACGATGCCGCCGGCCAGCAGCAGCAGCATGGTGCCCACATAGGTGCGGCGGTAGCCATAACGTGCCAGCAGCCAGGGCGTGGTCAGCATGGAGACCGTCATCGCCACCATGAAGCCCGAGGTGACCCATTGCGCCCGCTCCTGGCCCAGGGTGAAGTGCTGGCTCATGTCGGGAATCGCCACGTTGACGATGGTCGAGGACATGATGGAGGCCATCGTGCCTGTCATCACCGAGAGCAGCAGCAGCCAGCGGTAACGCGCGCCGTAACGCGCCTGCATCTCGTCCAGCGTGGAAGGGCGGCTCACGACCGGCTTTGCTCCGCCGCGGCGCAACGAACTGGCATCAGTCGCGCGGTTCGGACCAGAGCTTGCCGCCGGTGGACCAGTTCTCGCGCTTGATGTCGGTGATGATCACATCCACCGAATCGGGCGCGCCGCCCAGGATGTCGACACTGACGCGGGTGATCTCGGCGACCAGCTTTTTCTTCTGCTCGATGGTGCGGCCTTCCATCATTTCGACGTGGTAGGTGGGCATGGTTTTCCTTTGAATTGATGTGAACCGGTGCCCTGATGATAAAAGCCAGGCGGGCGCATGCCATTTTTTGTCGGCAAAGACTGACAGAAGGACAAGGCGGGCGGGTGCCCGGACGGCTTGGCGAACATGGGAAACTTCAAAGGAAACGGCCCGCCGGCACCACCGGCCTGTCGCCCTTGTTCACCGCGTCAGGCGCTTCGAGAAATTCCCTTGTTCAACGACAGCCCTTCCTCCGCCCCCGCCCATCTGCCGCGTCTGGCCGGCCGTGCCTACCACTGCCAGTGCGGCTGTCCCGTGTTTTTCAGGAACAGCACCTGCCTGGCCTGCGGCACGGCGCTGGGTTACGACCCGGCGCAGGCCAGCCTCCTGCCCCTGATGCCGGGCGAGCAGCCCGACACCTGGGTCGCGTGGCAGTCCGAGGGCGGCCGTGCGCCGGGGCCGGACGGCGCTGCGCAGCCCGACACAGCGGCGGTATACCTCCGCTGCGCCAACCTGCATACCCCGGCGGCCTGCAACTGGCTGGTGCCGGTCAGCCATGACCAGCCCCAACTGCTGCTGTGCCAGGCCTGTCGCCTCAACCGCACGATTCCCGACCTGAACGACCCGGCGCACCCGGACAACGGCGAACTGTGGGGCAACATCGAGCTGTCCAAGCGGCGCCTGGTGTCGGCGCTGCTGGTGCTGGGCCTGCCGGTGGCGTCGCGGGCGAGTGAGGACAGCGAACACGGCCTGATGTTCGACTTCCTGCGTTCCCCCGACTTCGGTCCGCACATCATGACCGGGCACGACACCGGGCTCATCACCCTCAACCTCAACGAAGCCGACGACGCCACGCGCGAGGCCACACGCAAGGCCATGCATGAGCCTTACCGCACCTTGCTGGGCCACTTCCGCCACGAGGTCGGCCACTACTACTGGGACCGCCTGGTTGCCGGCACGTCCTGGCAGCAGGATTTCCGGGCGCTGTTCGGCGATGAAAGCCAGGATTACCTGGCCAGCCTGCAGGCCAATTACGAGCAGGGGCCGCGGCCGGACTGGGCGCTGCACTACGTGAGTGCGTACGCCAGCGTGCATCCCTGGGAAGACTGGGCCGAGTGCTGGGCCCACTACCTGCACATGCGCGACACCGTCGACACGGCCCTGAGTTTTGGCCTGTCGGCCGAAAGCGCCCAGCTGGAGTTCACGCCCTTCACGCTGGATGCGCTGTACCAGCCGGATCACCCGGGGGCGCAGGTGTTCCTGGACTTCCTGAACCAGTGGACCCGGCTGACCACGCTGCTCAACGAAATGTCGCGCGCCATGGGGCAGCCCGACTTTTACCCCTTTGTGCTGCCGCGCGAAGTGGTGGCCAAGCTGCATTTCATCCACCTGGTGGTGACTTCCGTCCGCGACGGGGCAGGCGATGGACAGGGACAGGATCAGGGCCAGCAGCAAAGCCGGCCCTGATCAAAAAACGCTCTGGCCCAGTATCCGTGGACGCAAGCAGCTCCTGATTTCATAGCGATCGGCTGGCCGATGCGGCCCGGGGCAGCTATTCGAGCGCCTGCACGGACAAACCGTGCTGTTCGGAAAACGCCTTCAGGATGCTTGCAATCTGCCTGTCCTGCAAGCTGGTTACCAGCTCGACTATCTTGTGGCCGCTGCCCTGGTGGCTGTCGCTGACGGCCACCGTGGCCGCGCTGTCGTCAGCGGCAAACAGCGCCTGCAGCGTCGGACCCAGCGAGGCCATCAGCTGCGTGCGTTGTGCCTTGGGCGCGGGTGTCGGCCGGGTAGTGGATGTCAAACGAAAAATTGGTTTTCTGGCTCATCCTGATCCTTCGTGTCCGTCGGGAAGCTTCCAGTGTGCCTGCACGCCGACCCGCTGGCGTGGGACAGGGGCGCGCCCTGCCGTCGGCGGCCTGGCTCCCCTAAGCTTCCCCGGCGAGGTCTTTCATTTCCCAGGCGATGCGCCCCAGCTCGGCTTTGAGCTGCAGGCGCGCCGCGTCGTCCAAGCCGGCCAGGCTTCTGGCCAGGTTCACGCGGCGCGGTGAAATGGCCGGGCCGCGGGAGGCAAACACAATCGCGTTGCTTTTTTCTGCGGCCATGACTTCGACCGCGTTGCCGCTGAAGCTGCGGTGGATGCGGCCGGCCAGCACCGGGTAATCGGGGTGGTCGTGGTGCAGGTTGACCGCCAGCACACCGTCCTCGCCCAGGGCGGCAAAGCAGTCGTCATAAAAACGCTGGGAGCACAGCGCCGCAGGCTGGCCGTCCTGGTCGAAACCGTCGACCAGCAGCACATCGAAGGCCGGCGCTGCGGCCTGCAGGTAAAGCGCGCCGTCGGCGGCGATCACCGCAAACCGTTCGTCGTCGTCGGGAATCTGGAACTCGCGCCGCAGGGCGATCACATGCGGGTTGATCTCGAGCACGGTCATGCGCGAGGCCGGCAACTGCCGGTGGCAGAACTTGGCCAGCGAGCCGCCGCCCAGCCCGATCATGCCGATATGGGCCGGCGCGGGCTGGAACAGCAGAAAACCCATCATGGTCCGGGTGTAGTCCAGGTCCAGCCGCCAGGGCTGGTGCATGAGCATGCGGCTTTGCAGCTCACCCAGCGTGAAATGCAGCGACTTCGATGCGCCGTCCTCCCGCACAAAGGGTTTGACGTACTGCAGCGACTGAAAATCATCGGACGCCAGTGTCACAGCGACCTCGCGATCTTGCGCAGGTCCAGCGCAACCGCCGGCAGGGCCATCGCCACCAGCAGCAGGGCGATCGGCAGGGTGGCGCTGAAGCCCATGGCCTTGAAGGCGACGGCGCCAAACAGGCCGCCCGAAAAAAACAGCCCGAGCAGGGTGGCATGGATGAATAGCTTGTCGGTGTTGGCCGCGACAAACTGGATGCTGTTGGCCTTTTTCGACTGGTTCCAGTAGATCAGGCGCCCCAGCTCGATGCCCAGGTCGGTGATGACCCCGGTCATGTGGGTGGTGCGGATCTCGGCGTTCGAGATCTTGGTGATGATGGCGTTTTGCAGGCCCATGATGAAGCACAGCAGCAGCACCGCCGTCGGTACCAGCAGGGTGGCAAAGGAGTTCAGGTTGGCGCCCACCAGGCCGAACATCAGCAGCAGCACCGCCTCCAGCAGCAGGGCCAGCGCGTACTTGCTGCGCAGTTCCTGGCGCCTCGCCCAGCTGATGAGCAAGGTGGTGGTGATGGCCCCGCCGATAAACGCCGCCAGGCTCACCAGGCCGGCCAGCGCCAGGCCGATGCTGCCGACCACCAGGTCGTCGGCGATGGACGAGACGATGCCCGTCATGTGCGAGGTGTAGCGCTGCACGGCGAGAAAGCCGCCGGCATTGATGGCCCCGGCCACAAACGCCAGGATGCCGCCAAACTGCCGGTTGCTGCGGCGCGTGCGTTCCCTGGCGGTGAGTCGAAGCAGAAATTTGAACAAGATGGACCTCTGCCATGCAAGAAGCATGACAGTGGACATTATGGTGCGGGGAACCGCCGACGCCGGCGCTGGCTGCAAGATTTTTTGTGAAATCGGCTTCCGGCCCGCAAATGGCGGGCGCAGGGTGCTATTGAATTTGTAGCGTACCGGGGGTGGGGCCCGGGATGGGCCGGCAAGCCTGCGCTAAGCGGCACGGCCTTGCGGGTCCAGCGGCGCGGCGTCCTTGACCAGGTGGTCCAGCGCGTGGGCCACCACGCCGTGGGTATCGACGGGACGCATCAGCCTGTCCCTGATCAGGCGTTCGCAACTGCGTTTGGTCATCGAGTGGGGCTGGCCGCCGTGGCTGACGAACATGAACAGGGTGCCGCGGTTGCTGGCCCAGATCAGCTGCGCGCGCAGCCAGTGGCGCCGGGAGTAGATATCCACCCAGCTGCCTTCGCGCAGGCCCATCAGGATATCTTCGGGCTGGCGCGCGCCATCGCCGGCGGCGTCTGCCGGGGTGTCAGCAGCGCCGCTGTCGGGCGCTTCGGAGGCCGGGATGTCATCCTCCGGCGTGGCGCCCAGCGCTGCCGGGCCGGACGTCAGGGTATTGTCAAAGCCGGCCTTGTCGAGTTCCTGCGGCGCCAGCCAGGGCTGGCCGGCCGCCTTGGCTTTGCGCTGCTCGGGGGTGGCGGGCAGGAGGTCGCTCAGGTCGCTCAGGTCGGACAAGTCGGTTTCGCCCATGCCCACTTCGAGTGGGGCGTTGTCCGATTCGACGGCGTCGCGCCGGCTGCGGACGCGGCGCAGCTTGAGCACCGGGTGGTGCAGTCTTTCCATGGCGTCGAAAAACGCCCCGGTCTCGCCCGGGTCCAGCCCCAGTGCTGCCAGGCCGGCCTGCAGCTTGCCGAGCAGGCCGGGAATCATGGCGATGAGTTTGCCCGGGCGCTTGAGCGTGGCCTCGCGTTTGACGCTCCACAGCAGGTCGGTCACCAGCGAGCCGTAACCCTGGGGGTCGATCTGGCGCGCGGTGTCGGTCAGCCGGGCATGCGCCATCACCAGCGCCCACGGCCCGAACAGGAAGTCCAGCACCACCCCGGGCACCTGGTCCAGGTCGGCGCGCAGGCTCATGTCCAGCGCAATCTGGTCGGCCTGCGCCTGCCGCTCTTCGGCAAACTGCATGGTCTGGCGCATGGTGCCGCGCAGATCGCGCTCGTGCTGGTCCTGCTCGTCCCACAGCGCCTGCAGTTCGCCCAGCGCGGCGCCGAAGGGCCGGGCGTCCTCGATCTCAAGGGCGTTGAGCCCGTTGAAGGCCTCGGTCAGCGAATGGAAAAAAACGTCGAACGCCGGGCTGTGTTCGTCGTTGTACTTGAAGCTGCGTTGCGCCACACGTTCCATCAGGCGACGCGCGGGGTGGTTTTCCTCGCTGAAAAAGTGCGAGTCCACCATGGCCAGGCGCAGCAGCGAAGGCTCCAGCGCCACAATCGCCTCGCGCACCGGCACCAGCAGGCGCGGGTCCTGCGCGACTTGGGTCACGAGTTTTTTCACCACCTCCATGCCCAGCACCTGGCCGACACGGGTGGCGTCTTTGTGGAGCTGCGTGCGCACCATCGCGCGCTCGCGGGCACGGCCGTAGACGCCCCAGACCTGCGAGCTGAGTTGGCTCAGCACGTCCACGATGCGTGACGGGTTGTCCGGCTCCTCGTCGGCGTCCTGCGCCGGCAGCGCCGGGCGGCGCGGGTCGCTGCGGGTGCCGCAGTAGCTTCGGTCGTCAGCTTCGGCCTCGGCCTGCAGCGCCGCCTGTGCCGAGTCGGGCGTGCCCTTCAGCGCGATCAGTTCTTCTTCAATGGTGGCGTAGTAGGCCGGCGCCAGCCCATGGTCGGCCTTGCTGCCGCCGCGAAACAGGAAGTCCTGGAGCAGCGCGTCCTTGACGTCGTCGTTGGACAGGTCCGCGTATTGCGACGGCACCCGGGTGAAGGGTTCGTCCGAGGCGTAACCGATGCCGGCGGGACCGCCTTGCACGCCTGGCCCGGCGCCGGGCTTGTTGTCGCCAATAGGGGTGCCGGCTGCGGCGCTGCCCGGCTTTTTGCCGGCGCGGGCGGGCGTCTGCAGCACCCGGTAACTGGCGGCCCGCACCTGGGCCAGTTCCAGCACATTGATCAGGCGTTCGTAGATGCGTTTTAGTTCGCGCCCCAGGGGCTCGCCGAGGTGCTTGATCCACAGCGTGCTGATCGCGGGCGCCACCGGCGCGCCCAGCAGCAGGGTGCGCAGCGTCTGCGCAAAAACCTCGGGCCGCACCGGGTTGGCCTGCGCGCGGACAGTGACCAGCCCCTGCGCCGAACTCATCAGGCCATCCAGTTCGGCCAGCACCTGCTCGACCGTGGGGGCGACCTGCTGCAGCAGCCGCGCGGACTCGATGCCTTGCTCGACCTCGGTGTCGTCAATCAGCGAGAACCTGTCGGCGCCCGCCAGCGCAGGCACCGGGGTGCGCGTCGCGACCGGCTGCGCAGCCGGCTTTGCGGGCTGGTGGAAGGCCGCCAGCAGGGCCGCGGGGTATTGCGCACACCAGCCGTCGCGGTGGCGCAGCAGTTCGCGCCAGGCCAGTGCCACCTCGTCGCGCTCAGCGACTTTCAGGCTTTGGGTGTCTGTCAGCTGCAGCGCCGCCACCGCGTGGTCAATACAACGTTCAAGCGCCGGCTTGGCGGCTTGGGCAGCCTCCTGCAGACAGCGGAGTAAGACGTCGGCTTGTTGCGATGCCATGGTGGAGGGCGATGTGGTTAAGAGAGAGGCGTGGGCCTGAAGAGCTGTCAAGTCAATGGTGGGGGGGAAATCCCGGTTCACCCGACCCCGAAGTGTGGTCTGAACTGGCGGGATGCTGCTGGAAATGCAGAAGTATCTTGTAACGATTTCTAACGCACTGCGCAGCAAAGAGACGCTGCTTACATTCCGACAGCCTGGCCGCAACCGCCGGTGCCTTCCGGGGGCCGCTTTTCGCGCGGATGACCCGGGCGGCGGGGGTGTGCAGGCAAATCCGCCATGAGCCCAACAGGAACGGTCGCCTGCAGCTATGTTTTGCATAGCGAATCGGGGGCAACCCGTGCAGTTGCTGCAGCCTTTCGGCTGGCGCTCACTGTTGGTGCGTGGCCGGGCCCGAACGGCCAAAGCCACAACAAACCGTTGCAGTTTGTTGTGGCTTTGCAGGGGGGCGGCGCTGCCGGCCTGGCAGCCCCGCCCGTGGGTCGGTTCAACCCGGGATCAGTTGGGCACCAGCACCTTGTTGACCACGTGGATCACGCCGTTGGATTGGTAGACGTTGGCAATGCTGACCATCGCCGTGCCGCCTTTTTCGTCGGTCACCATCACATTGGAGCCGCTGGCCGTGACCACCAGGCTGTCGCCGCTGGCGGTGGTCAGGGTAGCCCGGCCATTGCCGGCCATCACGCGCTGGCTCAGGGCAGCAGCGTCGAGCTTGCCGGGCACCACGTGGGCCGTCAGGATTTTTGTCAGCAGGGCCTTGTTCTCGGGCTTGAGCAGCGTGGCGACGGTGCCGGCCGGCAGGGCGTCAAACGCGGCATTGGTCGGTGCAAACACGGTGAACGGGCCGGGGCTCTTGAGCGTGTCGACCAGGCCGGCAGCCTTGACGGCGGCCACCAGTGTCGTGTGGTCCCTGGAATTGACGGCGTTGTCAACGATGTCCTTGGTCGGGAACATGGCGGCGCCGCCGACCATGACCGAGGGGCCACCGGACATCTGGCTGCCGGACATGCCACCGGCACAAGCGCTGAGCAAAACGGCAACGCCGGCTGCAATCAGTAGTTTTTTCATAGTGAGACTCCTGTTAAGGGTTGTTGGTCTGTGGAATCCGCCACAGCGCGTCAGCGTGTTGTCCGCCTGGAAGGAATACGCCCGGAATGCCCCGCTGGATTCAAGGGTCAATCTTCACAGCGCCGTGGACCCGCCCCAGGGAACAAAATCGGGCCGGGTGAGGTCAAAGTTTTTGCAGCGGAGCTTTTTTTCCCGCTGTCAGGAGGTGTCACCATGGAGCAACTGAAACACTGGCAAGACCCGGTCAATGCCTTGTTGGGTCTCTGGGTCCTTCTTTCACCCTGGGCGCTGGGTTTCCAGGATGAGCGGATGATCATGCTGAACGCGGTCATCGTCGGCGCGGCGCTGGTCGCCGTGGCACTGGGAGCCATTTTTGTCCCGCGCGCCTGGGAGGAGTGGACCGAAGGAGCGCTGGGCTTGTGGCTGGTCGTCTCGCCCTGGGTTCTCGGGTTCACCACGCATGAACAGGCCACACTCAATGCGGTGGCGGCCGGCTTGGCCATTGCCGTCCTGGCCCTGTGGACGCTGCTAACCGACAAGGACTACAGCGGCTGGATGCGCGACCGGACGGTGCGCTGAGCGGTCAGCGGCGGGCTGTGGCTGGCTGAGGCCGGTTGCGGTGAGGTGACAACCACAGCGCATCGCGCTGTGGTGGGAGGGTGTTGGTCCGGGCCCGTTGCAGCCCTGCAATGAAAAACGGCGTCCGAAGACGCCGTGGAGATGGGTTTGTGTATCAAATCCTGCCCCGGCCCTGATAGAGCGGAGGCAGCTATTGATTCAGTAGCGGGTCAAGCGTTGCCGGCCTTCACCTTCAGGCGCCACGCATGCAGCAGCGGCTCGGTGTAGCCGCTCGGTTGCTCCAGGCCCTTGAACACCAGGTCACACGCTGCCTTGTAGGCTGCTGAAGTGTCGAAGTGGCCGGCCATGGGCTGGTACAGCGGGTCGCCGGCGTTCTGCTTGTCCACCACGGCGGCCATGCGTTCAAAGGTTTCCTTCACCTGCGCTTTCGTCACCACGCCATGCAGCAGCCAGTTGGCCATGTGCTGGCTGGAGATGCGCAGGGTAGCGCGGTCTTCCATCAGGCCGACGTTGTGGATGTCGGGCACCTTGGAGCAGCCCACGCCCTGGTCGATCCAGCGCACCACATAACCGAGGATGCCCTGGGCGTTGTTGTCGAGTTCCTGCTGTTTCGCCTCGGCGCTCCAGTCGGGCGTGGCCGTGACGGGAACCTGCAGCAAACCGTTCAGCAGGGCATTGCGCTCCTTGTTGGCGCCGACTTTTTCGAGGTCTTTCTGTACCTTGCTGACCTTGACCTGGTGGTAGTGCAGCGCATGCAGCGTCGCGCCGGTCGGGCTGGGCACCCAGGCAGTGTTGGCGCCGGCTTTGGGGTGGGCAATCTTCTGCTCCATCATGGCTTTCATGAGGTCGGGCATGGCCCACATGCCCTTGCCGATCTGCGCCTTGCCGCGCAGGCCGCAGGACAGGCCCACCAGCACGTTGTTCTTCTCGTAAGCCGCAATCCAGGCGCTGCTTTTCATGTCGCCCTTGCGGATCATGGGGCCGGCGTACATGGCGGTGTGCATCTCGTCGCCGGTGCGGTCCAGGAAGCCGGTGTTGATGAAGGCCACGCGGCTTTTGGCCGCGGCGATGCAGGCTTTCAGGTTGACGCTGGTGCGGCGCTCTTCGTCCATGATGCCGAGCTTGACGGTGCTGTCGGGCAGCCCCAGCATTTTTTCGACACGGCTGAACAGCTCGGCGGCAAAGGCGACTTCGGCCGGGCCGTGCATCTTGGGCTTGACGATGTAGACCGAGCCCTTGCGCGAGTTCTTGATGCCTTTTTTGCCCTTGCGCTTCAGGTCGTGAATCGCGATCGTCGTGGTGACGACGGCGTCGAGGATGCCTTCGGGAATTTCTTTCGTCGAGCCGTCGGCGGCAGTGTAGAGGATGGCCGGGTTGGTCATCAGGTGGCCGACGTTGCGCACAAACATCAGCGAGCGGCCGTGCAGGGTGACGGGTTTTCCCTTGGGCGAGGTGTACTCGCGGTCCGGGTTCAGGCCGCGGGTGAAGGTCTTGCCGTCCTTGGTGACGCTTTCGGTCAGCGTGCCCTGCAGAATGCCCAGCCAGTTGCTGTAGGCCAGCACCTTGTCGTCGGCATCGACCACCGCCACCGAGTCCTCCAGATCCAGAATGGTGGAGAGCGCCGCTTCCACCACCAGGTCGCTCACGCCGGCCGCATCGCTTTTGCCGATCGGCGTGCTGCGGTCGATGCGGATGTCGATGTGCAGGCCGTTGTGCTGCAACAGCACCGACGACGGCGCCGAGGCCTTGCCCTGGTAACCGACGAGCTGGCTCGCGTCGGCCAGTGTGGTGGTTTTGCCGCCCTGGAGGGCGACGACCAGCTTGCCGCCCCGAAGTGCATACCCGGTCGAATCGATGTGCGAGCCCTTGACCAGCGGCGCGGTGCGGTCCAGCACATAACGTGCGTACTCGATCACCTTGGCGCCGCGCACCGGGTTGTAGCCCTTGCCTTTTTCAGCGCCGGTGTCTTCGGAGAGCACGTCGGTGCCGTACAGCGCGTCGTACAGCGAGCCCCAGCGCGCATTGGCCGCGTTCAGCGCATAACGCGCATTCAGGATGGGCACCACCAGTTGCGGGCCGGCCTGTTTGGCCAGTTCGGCATCCACATTGCCCGTGGTGATCGTGATTTTCTTCGGCTGGGGCACCAGGTAGCCGGTTTTTTCCAGAAAGGCGCGGTAGGCCTTCATGTCGGCAATCGGTCCGGGGTTGGCTTTGTGCCAGCTGTCCATCTCGGTCTGCAGGCGGTCGCGCTCGGCCAGCAGGGCGATGTTTTTCGGAGCCAGGTCTGCCACGATGGCGTCAAAACCCTTCCAGAAGGCGGCACGGTCCACGCCGGTGCCGGGCAGGACCTGGTCATCGACAAAGCGTTGCAAAACCGTGGCCACCTGCAGGCCGTGGAGCGATGTGCGTGGGGTTGTTGTCGTCATGGGGGAACCTCAAAAAAGGGCAAAAAAGAAGGAAAAAGAAAAAAGAAGGTCGAAACAGTGAAACGGATTATCCCGCCGGGAAGAAACCCAGCACGTCGCGCAGATTGCTGCCGGTGCGCGACGGCTGTGTACCCAGCTCCTCGAAGGGCAGGGCATAACGGTTGACCCAGAGTGTCTGGTAGCCGTACCAGGTCGCGGCCAGCGCGTCCCAGCTGTTGCAGCTGACAAAGGCGATCTGCGCCGCGGCCAGCCCCGTGGCCTGCGGCCCGAGCGCATAGGCCTCGGGGTGGGTCTTGTATTTGCGGATGCTGTCGACACTGAGCACATGGTCGAGCAGGTCCCCGAGCCCGGCGGACTTGACGGCCACGTCCAGCATCGAAGGATCGCCGTTGGACAGAATGCCGGTGACGATGCCGCGTTTTTTCAAGGCCTGCAGCACCTCGCGGTTTTCCGGAAAGGCCGACAGGTGGCGGTACTGGTTCATCAGCCGCTCTTCGCGTTCGGCCGTCAGGTCCAGGCCCAGGCGTTTGCAGGCGTAACGCAGGCCGGCGCGGGTCAGGTCCCAGAAGGGCTGGTAAAACTGGCCGCCATTGCTGGTGGTGACCAGCCGGGTGTATTCAATCTGCTTGTCGCGCCAGAGCACACCCAGCGCCTGGCCCTGACCCGGAAACAGTTGCTCCGCCAGCAGGCCCACGCTGTACACGTCGAACAGCGTGCCGTAGGCATCAAAAAGAACAGCCCGTGGCACGACGCGCCCGGTTTTGGGTTTTTCCATGGTCAGACTGTATTTGATACTTCGACAAAGATTAATTGATTAATAAGCGATTTATCCATGACAAATTTGCGGGTAATTTGTCAGCCTGAGTGGCGCCGCATAATTTGCAGTTCATGAGCCGAGTGGTCGGCCCACCACCGTTTTATCAAGGATTCCACCGTGTCCGAGCCTTCCCCGCCGCCGCCAGCGGCTTCCGGCCCCACCGCGCCCGCCACGCCCCTGCCGCTGGCCGGCCTGCGCGTGATCGAGTTCACCCACATGGTGATGGGCCCGACCTGCGGCATGGTGCTGGCCGATCTGGGCGCGGAGGTCATCAAGGTCGAGCCGCTGGGTGGCGACAACACGCGCCGCTTGCTGGGCTCGGGCGCCGGGTTTTTTGCGCTGTTCAACCGCAACAAGAAAAGCATCGCCCTGGACCTGCAGACACCGCAGGGCCGGGAGATTGCGCTCAAGCTGGTGGCAACCGCCGATATCGTCAGCGAGAACTTCAAGCCCGGCACCATGCAGAAGCTGGGGCTCGACTACGCCAGCCTGTCGAAACTCAACAAAGGCCTGATTTACGTCAGCCACAAGGGCTTTTTACCCGGCCCGTATGACCACCGCACCGCGCTCGACGAGGTGGTGCAGATGATGGGCGGCCTGGCCTACATGACGGGCCGGCCCGGCGACCCGCTGCGCGCGGGCACCAGCGTCAACGACATCATGGGCGGCATGTTCGGTGCCATCGGCGCCATGGCGGCGCTGGCCGCGCGCGCCAAAACCGGCAAGGGCCAGGAGGTGCAGGCCGCGCTGTTTGAAAACAATGTGTTCCTCGTGGCCCAGCACATGATGCAGTTTGCCGTGACCGGCCAGCCGGCCGCGCCCATGCCGGGCCGCATCTCGGCCTGGGGCATTTACGACGTGTTCACCGTGCACGGCGGCGCACAGATCTTTCTGGCCGTGGTCAGCGACACGCAGTGGCAGCTGTTTTGCGACGCCTTCGGGTTTGCCGACCTGCGCGCCGACCCGCGGCTGGACCGCAACAACGACCGCGTGCGTGCACGCGACTGGCTGCTGCCGCAGCTGCGCGAACGCCTGGCGCCGCGAACGGCGGCCGAACTCAGCGCGTTGTTCGAGCAGCACGGCCTGCCGTTTGCGCCCATCACGCGGCCCGAGGACTTGTTTGAGGACCCGCATTTGCAGCAGACCGGCGGTCTGGCGCCCTTGAGACTGCCGGACGGGCGGGAGACCCACGTGCCGCTGCTGCCCCTGACGCTGGGCGGCGAGCGCCCCGGTGTGCGCCTGAACCCGCCCCGGCTGGGCGAACACACCTTGGTATTGCTGCAGGAACTCGGCTATGCCGAGGCGGACATCCAGGCCCTGCAGGGCGGGAAGATTGTTGCGGGATAAGTAGGTGGCGCGCGCCGGGCTGGCGGCCGCCTGCGCCTCTATACTGCCGAAATGAACCAGTCAGTACATTCCGTGCGTCCGGCGAAGCCGGTGGCCAAAACCGCGGTTCGCGAAACCACCCGCACCAACGATCCGGCCCGGACCATGGCCGGGATTCTCGAAGTGGCGACCGTGGAGTTCGCCAGCAAGGGGCTCAGCGGCGCGCGCATCGACGAGATCGCGGCGGCCACGCGCACCAGCAAGCGCATGATCTATTACTACTTCGGCAGCAAGGAGGGCCTGTACATCGCGGTGCTCGAGGAAGCCTACCGCCGCATGCGCAGCATCGAGGCCGAACTGCACCTTGAAGACCTGCCGCCCGAAGAGGCCTTGCGCAGGCTGGTGGGCTTCACCTTCGACCATCACCATGACAACCAGGACTACATCCGGCTCGTGATGACCGAGAACATGGAGCGCGGCGCCTACCTGGCGCAGAGCAAAAGCATCCAGCAGCTCAACGTGCCCGCGATCCAGGCCATCCGCAAGCTCTACGACCGCGGCGTGGCCTCCGGGGTGTTCCGGCCCGGCCTGGATCCGATCGACATCCACGCCTCGATCTCGGCCCTGACCTTTTTCAATGTGTCCAACCAGCACACCTTCGGCCTGATCTTCAAGCAGGATGCCCGCTCCCCGCAGGCGGTGGCCGCGCGGCGCGAGAGCGTCATCGAGATGGTCGTGCGCTTCGTTCGCGCTTAAGCGGCCCCCGGCGCCCGGCCAAGGGTAAATACTGATTTATAGAAACTAACTAGTTCGTACATTAATGACTTCGGGCGTTATCTGCAGCGCCTGCAGGAGACATTCATGGTCCGGAAAGTCATCAACAGCTATTGCCAGCTTCTGTCCTGGCTGATGGCTGCCAGCCTCGCGCTCATGGTGGTGCTGGTGTTCACCAATGTGGTCTTGCGTTACGCCTTCAACTCCGGCATCGCGGTCTCCGAGGAACTGTCGCGCTGGCTGTTCGTCTGGCTGACCTTTCTGGGCGCCATCGTCGCACTCCACGAGCGCGCCCACCTGGGCACGGACATGCTGGTGGCCCGCTTGCCGGTGCTGGGCAAGAAAATCTGCCTGGGTCTGGGGCATGTCCTCATGCTGTTCATCTGCTGGCTGCTTTTCAGGGGCACCCTTGACCAGGTCAAGATCAACTGGGACTCCACCAGTGCGGCGATGGAAGTGTCCATGGCGCTGTTTTACGGCTGTGGCCTGGTGTTTGCCGTTTCGGGTGCGCTGATCCTGCTCAGCGATTTGTGGCGCCTGCTCACGGGACAGCTCACCGGCGAAGAGCTGGTCGGCATTCGGGAAAACGAAGAAGTGCCTCACGAAGAGCAACCGCTCGCCCGCTAGCCGCAGGAACACCGCATGACCATCGCCATTTTCCTGGGTTCCCTGCTCGCCGCCATGGCGCTGGGCATTCCCATCGCCTTTTCCCTGCTGCTGTGCGGGGCCGCGCTGATGTGGCACCTCGACATGTTTGACGCGCAGATCCTGGCGCAGAACGTGATCAACGGTGCCGACAGCTTTCCGCTGCTGGCCGTGCCCTTCTTCATGCTCGCCGGCGAGGTGATGAACGCGGGCGGCCTGTCGCGCCGCATCGTCAACTTCGCCATGACGCTGGTGGGCCACATCAAGGGCGGTCTGGGTTATGTGGCCATCGTGGCCGCGGTCATGATGGCTGCCCTGTCGGGCTCGGCCGTCGCCGATGCCGCGGCGCTCTCGGCACTGCTGCTGCCGATGATGGTGGCGGCCGGCCACGACAAGGCGCGTTCCGCCGGCCTGCTGGCCTCGGCCAGCATCATCGCGCCCATCATCCCACCCAGCATCGGCTTCGTGATCTTTGGCGTGGCCGCCAACGTGTCCATTTCAAAACTGTTCATGGCGGGCATTGCGCCCGGCATCATGCTCGCCGCGGCGCTCTGGTTGACCTGGTGGTGGGTGGCGCGCAAGGAAGCCGTTGCGGTTCCGGCGCGCAAGTCCCGCGCCGAGGTCCTTGCCGCCTTCGGGGACGCCACTTTTGCACTGGTGCTGCCGGTGATTGTGGTGGTCGGCCTCAAATTCGGTGTGTTCACGCCCACCGAAGCGGCGGTGGTGGCCGCTGTGTACGCGCTGCTGGTCTCCACGCTGATCTACCGGGAGCTCAAGCTGAGCCAGCTGTACGGCCTGTTTCTCGCGGCGGCCAAAACCACGGCGGTGATCATGTTCCTGGTGGCGGCGGCCATGGTGTCGGCCTGGCTGATCACGGTGGCGCAGTTGCCGGCGCAGGTGGTGACGCTGCTGCAGCCGCTGCTGGACAGCCCCAAACTGCTGATGATGGCCATCATGCTGCTGGTGATGGTGGTGGGCACGGCGATGGACATGACGCCGACCATCCTGATCCTGACACCGGTGCTGATGCCCATTGTCAAGGCCGCGGGCATCGACCCGGTTTACTTCGGCGTGCTGTTCATCATCAACAACGCGATCGGCCTGATCACCCCGCCGGTGGGCACGGTGCTCAACACCGTCGCCGGTGTCGGCAAGGTCAGCATGGACGAGGTGACCCGCGGTGTCTGGCCCTTCATGCTGGCTCAGTTCTCGGTCATGTTCCTGATGGTGCTGTTCCCCCAGATTGTCATGGTGCCCGCGCGCTGGTTCTATGGCTGAAAACATGTCGTCCCCACGCTTGGCGCTTCGTTGGCTGCGCTGTTCCTCTGGGGGGCGCGGCTGGCTTGGAACAGCCCGGCACCGATCCTGATTCCCGTGGCGCAGGGCGTGTCTGGTACGCCAGGTCCTGCACCCTCCCTGTTTGCGTACTTTGAACTTTCCCGAGGAGACAAACATGAAACGTCTGATGATCAAAACCCTGGTGGCTGCCGCTGCCCTGGCCGCCTTCGGCCTGGCTTCTGCCCAGGACATCAAGGAGCGCACGATCAAGTTCGCCCACCAGAACCCCAAGGGCCACCCCATCGTGATGGGCATGGAGAAGTTCGCCGAGATCGTCACCGCCAAATCGGGCGGCAAGATCAAGGTCAACCTGTTCCCCGGCGGCGTGCTCGGCGGTGATGCGCCCAACGTGTCGGGCCTGCAGGGCGGCACCATTGAAATGGTAGTGCTGAACTCCGGCATCCTGGCCAGCCAGGCCAAGGAGTTCGCGGTGTACGACTTCCCCTTCCTGTTTGCCAATGCGAAGGAAGCCGATGCCGTGGTGGACGGCGCCTTCGGCAAGAAGATGCACGACAAGCTGCAGGAAAAAGGCATGGTGGGTCTGGCCTACTGGGAACTGGGCTTTCGCAACATGACCAACAGCAAACGCGCCATCAACAAGGTGGAAGACCTGGCCGGCCTGCGGATCCGCGTGATTCCCAACCCCATCAACCTGGACTGGGTCAAGGCGCTCGATGCCAACCCCACACCCATGGCTTTCCCCGAGGTCTACGCTGCGCTGGAATCCAAGGCGCTGGACGGCCAGGAGAACCCGCTGAGCACCATCCTGGCCAACAAGTTCGCCGAGGTCCAGAAACACCTGACCCTGACCAACCACGTTTACAACCCGCAGTCGGTCATCATCAGCAAGAAGTTCTGGGACACCTTGAGCAATGACGAGAAAAAACTGCTGGCCGACGCTGCCGTCGAAGCCGGCAAGTACCAGCGCCAGGCGTCGCGCGATGCGGCAGGCGCCACGCTGGAAGCCCTCAAGAAGGCCGGCATGCAGGTCACCGAATTGCCGCCCGCCGAAATGGCCAAGCTGCGCGACCGGATGAAGCCGGTGATCGCCAAGTACTCCGGCGGTGTGGGTGAGTCCACGGTCAATGAACTGATGGCCGAGCTGGCCAAGCTGCGTAAATAAGTAAGAAGAAGGCGCCTGCGCGTCCGGGGCCTGGCCCCGGACGCCGGGCCTCACCGATGTCCCCTTGTCTGATTTGCATGAACCCTAGCCTGAGCGTTCTTTCCGGCGGCCACGCCGCGCGCGCTGCCTCCTGCGGGAGGCGGACATGATTCGCGGCACCACTACCCTGATTGCCCACCTCGGCTACCCGACGGAGGCTTTCAAGGCGCCGATGATCTACAACCCCTGGTTTGAACAGGCCGGTATCGACGCGGTCGTGGTGCCCATGGGCGTCAAAGCCGAGGACTACCCGCAGGTGCTCAAAAGCCTGTTCAAGCTCACCAACATCCGCGGCGCGCTGATCACCATGCCGCACAAGGTGAGCACCCTGGCATTGCTGGACGAATGCACCCCGGCCGTGGAAATTGCCGGCGCCTGCAATGCCATCCTGCGCCGTCCCGACGGCAGCCTGCTCGGCGACATGTTCGACGGCGCCGGTTTTGTGCGCGGCGTGTTGCGCAAGGGTTTGAAGCTGGCAGGTGCCCGCGTGCTCGTGGTCGGCAGTGGCGGCGTGGGATCGGCGATTGCCGCGTCGCTGGCGGCGGCAGGCATTGGCGCGATTGGCTTGCATGACGTCCACCCGGCGCCTGCCGAGGCGCTTGGCGCCCGTCTGCGCAAGCATTACCCGGCGCTGCAGGTCGCCACCGGCAGCAACGACCCGGCCGGCTACGACCTGGTGGTCAATGCCACGCCCCTGGGCATGAACGACGGGGACGCGTTGCCGGTCGATGTGGCGCGCATGGCGCCATCGACCTTTGCCGGCGAAGTCGTGATGAAAAAGGAGATGACGGCCTTTCTGCGTGCGGCGCAGGCACGCGGTTGCGAGGTGCAGGTGGGCTCGGACATGCTGTTCGAGCAGATTCCGGCTTACCTCGAGTTTTTCGGTTTCGGCGCGGCGACGCCCGAGGCCCTGCGCTCGGTGGCACGTCTGAGCTACTGACGCCGGCGGGCGGAAAGTCTCCTCATGTTTCGAACTGCTCAACCCCAATGGAGAACCCCATGAACACCCTACGCCAGGCCACAGCCGCCGACCGGGAAGCGATTGCGGAGGCCGCCAACCCGCTCGGGCTGGACGGCATCGAGTTCATCGAATACAGCACGACCCGGCCGCAGGCCCTGGGCCAGGTGCTGGAGATGATGGGTTTCCGGCCGGTGGCCCGGCACCGCTCGCGCGAGGTCCTGCTCTACCGGCAGGGTGCCATCAACGTGATTGTCAATGCCCACACGCCGGCTTTGCCGACCGCCGCAGGACCGCAGGACAAGCCGGTGATCGCCGCCGTGGCGCTGCGCGTGCGCGATGCCGCAGCCGCCTACCGCCGCGCGCTGGAGCGGGGCGCCTGGGCCGTGCCGCCCCGCGTCGAGGTGATGGAACTGAACATCCCGGCGATCCATGGCGTGGGCACCAGCCGCATCTATTTTGTCGACCGTTACGACCGGTTTTCGATCTACGACGTGGACTTCGTGCCGATTCCCGGCGTGGACCCGTACCCGCCGGCGGTGGCGGGGCTGCATTTTTTCGGCGTCGTGCAATACATCGGCAATGACCGCGCCGAGGACTGGTCCGAGTTTTACCGCGAGCTGTTCGGCTTTGCCGAGTTGCCCGCCGAGCAGCGTTTCGGCATTCTGCCCAAGGGCCGGATTCTGCGCAGTCCGTGCCCGCCCGCGTCGCGTTTTTACATCCAGCTGATCGAGCCCGAAGCCGGTTTGCTCGATGTGGAGGATGACGAAGGCCTGCAGCGCATCGGCCTGGGCACGGCCGATGTGCTGGCCACGGTGGCCGAGCTTGGCCGGCGCGGCGTGACCTTTGTCGAATCGCGCAGCGTGCACACCGAAGACCGGGGCGCCCTGACCCACACCTGGCTGGGCGGTGTGAGTTTCGAGCTCGTGCACGACGAGCGGGGCTGATCACCATGAACCACGACAGCGGAAATATCGCCGACTTCGGGATGGACACCATCTCGCTGGCCGGGCCTCTCGAAGCCAAGCTCCAAGCCGTGCGCGACGCCGGTTTCACCCAGATCATGCTGGCCGCGCGGGACCTGGTGGGCCACCCCGATGGGCTGGCCGCGGCGGTGGCCGCCGTGCGCGCCAGCGGCCTGCGCGTGACGGGCTTTCAGGTGCTGCGCGATTTCGAAGGCCTGTCGGGCCACCTGCACGACTACAAGATGGACATTGCCAAGTCCATGTTGGAGATGTGCCATGCACTCGGTTGCCGGCTGCTGCTGATCTGCTCCTCGACCTCGGTGCATGCCAGCGGCGAGACGCAGGCGCTGGTCCGGGACCTGCGCAAACTGGCCATGCTGGCGATTCCGATGAACATCCGGATCGCCTATGAAGCGCTGTCCTGGGGCCGCACCGTCAATGAGTTTCCGCAGGCCTGGGAGCTCATTTGCCAGGCCGACATGCCCAACCTGGGTCTGGGCTTTGACTCGTTTCACATGTTTGCGACCCGGACCCCGCTGGACGAACTCGACCTGCTCGATCCCGACAAGATCTTCCTGGTGCAGCTGGCCGACTTCATGTGGACCGAGATCAAGTCGGTGGAGGAGCGCATCGCCACGGCCCGGCATTTCCGGGTGTTCCCCGGGGAAGGCGTGCACAGCGCGGACCTCGCCGCCCTGGTGAGCCGTTTGCACAGCCTGGGGTACCGCGGGGACTACAGCTTTGAAGTCTTCAACGACGACTACCAGCAGATGCCGTTGCCGACGGTGGCCCAGCGCGCCCGGCGCTCGGCCCTGTGGCTGGGCGAAGAAGTGCTCCGGCGGTCCGTGCCGTTGCCGAACCGCATCCGTCTGAAACGCGGGCTCGATGCCGCTACGCATTGACACACGCTGCGGCAGCGGCGGCGCAATAGAGACCTTCAGCATCCCATTGCCACCTTTTGTGTTCATAATCGCGGATCATGAGCAAACTCAAACAAATGGAGTCTTTCGTCTCGGTGGCCACGCGCGGCAGTCTGACGGCGGCGGCCAACGCCGAGGGCGTGGCACCGGCCATCATGGGCCGGCGGCTCGATGCGCTGGAAGAACGTCTGGGCGTCAAGCTGCTGGTGCGCACCACGCGGCGGATTTCGCTGACCCATGAGGGCAGTGCCTTTCTGGAAGACTGCCAGCGCCTGCTGATCGACGTGGCCAATGCCGAAGCCAGCGTGTCGGCCGGCGGGGTCAAGGCCAGCGGGCATTTGCGCATCACGGCGCCGGCCGGGTTCGGTCGCCGCCATGTGGCGCCGCTGGTGCCGCTGTTTCGCCAATCACATGCCGACGTCACCATTTCACTGAACCTCAGCGACCGCGTGGTCGATCTGGCGGGCGAGGGTTTTGACTGCGCGGTGCGTGTCGGCGACCTGCCCGATTCCTCGCTGGTCAGTGCGCGCATGGCCGACAACCGCCGCCTGTGTGTGGCCACGCCCGGCTACCTGCAGCGCCACGGCACGCCACAGCACCCCACCGAACTCGCGAAATTTGACTGCCTGACGCTGTCCAGCGACGCTTCGCAGACGCGGGGCTGGGCGTTTCGCGTTCCGCGCAACGCCCATGGGCGACAACAGGAAGGCACCCTTGCGGATGCCGGTGTTCCGCGCAGCGCTCAAGGGCGACCACAGGAAGGCGTCCTCACGGACGCGTCAGGTGACGGCGACTACGAGGTCATCCATCTCAAGCCAGGCGGCCCGCTGGACTGCTCCGACGGGCAGGTGCTGCACGACTGGTGCATGGCCGGTTATGGCATTGCCTGGCGCAGCACCTGGGAGGTCGAGGCTGAAATTGCCGCCGGCAAACTGGTGGCGGTGCTGCAGGACTTCGATGCGCCGCCCAACGGGATTTACGCGGTGTTCCCGCAGCGCAAGCACCTGCCGCTGCGCGTACGCCTGTGGATAGATTTCCTCAAGCACAATTACGGCGAGCCGGCGTTCTGGACCGGCTCGCGCACCGCGCACCCCTGATAGCCCCCGGACCACCGGCAGACCCCATGACGTTTGAAGCCTTGCTCGCTTATGCCCACATCCTGGCCATCCTGACCATGGTGGTGTTTCTCGCCAGCGAGGCCGCCCTGTGCCGCAGCGAGTGGCTCAATGCCGCCGTGGTCGAGCGTCTGGGCAAGATCGACCTGATCTACGCCGTGGCGGCGGGTGCCGTGTTGCTGACAGGCTTGCTGCGCGTGTTCCTGGGCGCCAAGGGTGCGGGCTGGTACGGCACCAACCCGCTGCTCTACGTCAAGCTGGCCTTGTTCGTCATCATCGCGCTGCTGTCCATCCAGCCCACGCGGCTGTTTGCCCGCTGGCGCCGCGAGCTGCGCGCCACCGGCCGCTTGCCCGACGTCAGCCAGGTCACGCAGGCGCGCAAGCGGGTGATGGTGCAGGCCCATCTGCTGCCGCTGATCCCGCTGGCCGCCGTGTTTCTGGCGCGCGGCTACGGCAAGTAGGCAGCGCGGCCAACTGCGCCGGCCCGCTTGCCGGCCCGCACCCGTAAAATCAGCGCATGCTCCTAGTCAAACAAGAATTGCTCGCGGTCCTGGCCGCTGAGCTGGACAAGCTGTCCCCCGGTGCCGGCCAGAAGGCCGCTTTCGAGTCGCCCAAGGTCGCCGCCCATGGCGACTTCGCGTCCACCGCCGCCATGCAGCTGGCCAAACCGCTCAAGCTCAACCCGCGCCAGCTCGCCGAGGGCCTGCGCGAGTCGCTGCTGGCGGCGCCGGCTTACCAGCGCTGGGTCGATGCAGTGGAAATCGCCGGGCCGGGCTTCATCAACTTCCGGCTCAAGCCGGCGGCCAAGCAGGAAACCGTGCGCGAGGTGCTGACGGCGGCCGGGCAATACGGCGTCAAGCCGGTGGACAAGGCGCGCCGCGTGGTGGTCGAGTTTGTCTCGGCCAACCCGACCGGGCCGCTGCACGTGGGCCACGGCCGGCAGGCGGCGCTCGGCGACGCGATCTGCAACCTGTTCGCGACCCAGGGCTGGGACGTTTACCGCGAGTTTTACTACAACGACGCCGGCGTGCAGATCCACACCCTGGCCACCAGCACGCAGGCACGCGCCAAGGGCCTCAAGCCCGGCGACGCGCGCTGGCCCGAGCCGGCTTACAACGGTGACTACATCGCCGACATTGCGGCCGACTTCATGGCCCAAAAAACCGTCAAGTCCGACGACCGCGAGTTCACGGCTTCCGGCGACATCGAGGACCTGGACGCGATCCGCCAGTTCGCCGTGGCCTACCTGCGCCACGAGCAGGACTTGGACCTCAAGGCGTTTGCGGTCGGCTTCGACAACTACTACCTCGAGTCCAGCCTGTACAGCTCGGGCCGGGTCGAGGCCACGGTGGCCAAGCTGAAGCAAGCCGGCAAAACCTACGAGCAGGACGGCGCGCTCTGGCTCAAGTCCACCGACTACGGCGACGACAAAGACCGCGTGATGAAAAAAAGCGACGGCAGCTACACCTACTTCGTGCCCGACGTGGCCTACCACCTGGCCAAGTGGGAGCGCGGTTTCACGCGTGCCATCAACATCCAGGGCATGGACCACCACGGCACGATCGCCCGTGTGCGCGCCGGCCTGCAGGCGGCCGGCGCCGGCGTTCCCGAGGGTTACCCGGACTACGTGCTGCACACCATGGTGCGTGTGATGCGCCATGGCGAGGAAGTGAAAATTTCCAAGCGCGCCGGCAGTTATGTCACGCTGCGCGACCTGATCGAGTGGACCAGCAAGGACGCGGTGCGCTTTTTCCTGCTCAGCCGCAAGCCCGACACCGAATACGTCTTCGACATCGACCTGGCCCTCGCCAAGAACAACGAAAACCCGGTGTATTACGTGCAATATGCGCACGCCCGCATCTGCTCCGTGCTGGCGGCCTGGGGCGGTGATGTCGCCACGCTCAAGGGCATGGACCTGTCCGCACTCGACAGCCCGCAGGCGCAGGCCCTGATGCTGCTGATGGCCAAGTACCCCGACATGCTGGCCAATGCCGCCACCGGGTTTGCGCCGCATGACGTGGCGTTTTACCTGCGCGAGCTCGCTGCCAGCTACCACAGCTACTACGATGCCGAGCGTATTCTGGTCGACGACGACGTGGTCAAGCTGGCACGCCTGGCGCTTGTCGCCGCTACCGCGCAGGTGTTGCACAATGGCCTGAAGGTGCTGGGCGTTGACGCCCCGCAGAAGATGTAAACCCGAGCCTGACACCATGACGCGTAACCGCAACCCTTTCACCAAGCCAACCGGGCAAGGCATGAACACACAACGAGGCGGGACCCTGCTGGGGCTCATTATTGGTGCGCTGATCGGCCTGGCCGCTGCCCTGGCGGTGGCCGTCTACATCACCAAGGTGCCGGTGCCTTTCATGAACAAGAGCCAGTCGCGCAGCCCCGACCATGACGCGGCCGAGGCCAAGAAAAACCGGGACTGGGACCCCAACGCCCCCCTGTATGGCAAAAACCCGGCCAAGCCGGCTGCGGCGTCGGGCGGACCGGTGACCGATGTCACACCCCAGAAGCCGGCAGCGGCGCCTGTCGCCCCGGCCGAGCCGCCTGCCAAGACCGCAAAACCTGCGGCCGACCCCATTGGCGACCTGGCCAAGGCCAAGCTGGCCACGCCGGCCGCCACCGGGGCCGACCCTTTCAGCTATTTTGTGCAGGTGGGTGCTTTTCGCACCCCCGAGGACGCCGAACAGCAGCGCGCCAAGATTTCGCTGATGGGCCTGGAGGCCAAGGTGACCGAGCGCGAGCAGTCTGGCCGCACGGTGTTCCGGGTGCGGTTGGGGCCTTTCGACAAGAAGGACGACGCCGACAAGGCCAAGGAACGGCTTGACGGAAGCGGCATAGAAACCGTCCTGGTTCGCGTCCAGCGCTGAACTTTCTGGCGCCCGGGTGTCAAACCTGACAGCACATTGGCGTACTAACGGAGAAATGATTGATGCAACGACGTGAATTTTCGATAGCCACCGCTTCGGTGGCTGCTGCCGCCTCGCTGGGCGCCCTGAGCACCCCGGCCCTGGCCCAGGCGCCAGCGCCGCGCGCGGGAACTGACTTTCTGGTCCTGGACAAACCGGCCCCGGTCGAGGCCCCGGCCGGCAAGGTCGAGGTGGTGGAGTTCTTCTGGTACAGCTGCCCGCACTGCAACAGTTTTGAGCCGGCACTGGACGAGTGGATCAAAAAGGCGCCGAAAGACGTGATGGTTCGCCGCGTGCCGATCGCCTTCCGTCCCGATTTCGAGCCGCAGCAGCGCCTTTATTACGTGCTCGAGGCCATGAACAAGGTCGATGAACTGCACAAAAAGGTGTTTTACGCCATCCATGTGGAAAAGCAGATGCTCAACACGCCGGACCTGATTGCGGCCTGGGCTGAAAAGCAGGGCCTCAACAAGGCGAAGTTTCTCGAGACCTACAACTCGTTTTCGGTGGCGACCAAGGCCCGCAAGGCCACCCAGCTGCAGGATGCCTACAAGATCGACGGCGTTCCCGCGCTTGGCGTCGCCGGGCGTTATTTCACCTCGGGGTCGATGGCACAGACCATGGCGCGCGCGCTGCTGGTCACCGACTACCTGATTGCCCAGGTCAGGAAAGGTTAGCCCCCACGGTCGCTCTACTAGCGTGTAGCTCCCGAGGCCTTGCAGGCCGCCGCTCGCCAGAGGCTTCGCTTCTGTCGCCTGTCCAAAGCTGCTCAAGCAGCTTTGGAGCCGCAGGCTCCAGCCCCTCGGGGGCCGCTGCGCCTGCGGACTGGCCCTTCGACCCCTTCGACGGAGCTCAGGACAGGCGGCTCAGGACAGGCCAAGGCCGGATCCGCGGCCCCTGCTGGATTGAAGAGCCCCCAACGGTCGCTTGCTTCAAATCCGATCGTCCTGAGCGTGTCGAAGCATGTCCCTTGGTGGCTATCGAACCCGCCCCGAATGGGCGGGTTTTTTATGGGCGTGGTGGATTACCCGGAGTTGCGTCGCTACAATGGGCCAACACCACCAAAGCAGCAAGATTCGTGCCTTTATGAACAAACCCGCCTGTGTACTGATGCTGGCCGCCGTCCTCGCGGCTTTTCCGGTTGCGGCTGAAAAGGCCGACCGCGACAAGCCCATGAACGCCGAGGCTGATGCCCTGCGTTACGACGACCTCAAACAAACCAGTGTGTTCACCGGCAACGTGGTCATCACCAAGGGGACCATCATTGTTCGTGGCGCCCGCGTCGATGTCCAGCAGGACCCCGAGGGTTACCAGAACGCGATCGTGATTGCGGCGCCCGACAAGCTGGCCTACTACCGCAAGAAGCGCGAGGGGGTCGATGAATACATCGAGGGCGAGGGCGAAAGAATCGAATACGACAGCCGCGCCGACACCGTCAAGTTCATCAAGCGCGCCGTGCTGCGCCGTTATGTGGGCGCCACCCTGGCCGACGAAACCACCGGCGAGCTGATTGTTTACGACAACCCGACCGATGTATTCACCGTTGACGCCGGCGCCCAGACCAAGACCCCCTCCAACCCGACGGGGCGCGTGCGCGCCCTGCTGGCCCCGCGCAACACGGTTTCCGGCGCCCCCGCAGCGCCCGCGCCGGCCGGGCCGTCTCCTTCCCTACGGCCCAGCACCACGCTGGGCAATGACAAGAAGTAACCAAACCCCCATGGATGTGTCCCCGGAAACCGCCCCCGTCAGTCGCCTGGTCGCTACCGGCCTGCAAAAATCGTACGGAAGCCGCCAGGTCGTCAGGGATGTCTCCCTGGCGGTAAAAAAAGGTGAAGTGGTCGGCCTGCTCGGCCCCAACGGCGCCGGCAAGACGACCTCGTTTTACATGATCGTCGGGCTGGTGCGCGCCGATGCCGGCGAGATCACCATCGACGGCGAGTCGATCGAGCACATGCCGATTCACAAGCGCTCGCGTCTGGGCCTGAGTTACCTGCCGCAGGAAGCCTCGATTTTCCGCAAGCTCACGGTCGAGCAGAATGTGCGCGCCGTGCTGGAACTGCAGACCGATGACGCCGGCAAACCGCTCAATGCCGCGGTGCTCAACAAGCGCCTGGATTCGTTGCTGCAGGACCTGCGGGTTGACCACCTGCGCGACTCGCCGGCACCGGCTCTGTCCGGTGGCGAGCGTCGCCGCGTTGAAATCGCCCGCGCGCTGGCCACGCAGCCGCGCTTCATCCTGCTCGACGAGCCGTTTGCCGGCATCGACCCGATCGCGGTGATCGAGATCCAGCGCATCATCGGTTTCCTCAAGTCGCGCGGCATCGGCGTGCTGATCACCGACCACAACGTGCGCGAAACGCTGGGCATCTGCGACCACGCGTACATCATCAGCGACGGCCATGTGCTGGCCACGGGAACCCCTTCTGAAATCGTGAACAACGCCGACGTGCGCCGGGTCTACCTCGGTGAGCACTTCAAGATGTGATCACCTTGGCTCCCCCCCGTCGGAGGCTCACTTCGTGTAGCCCCTTCCCCCCTCAAGGGGGCTGCGCCTGCGGCCCGGCAAAGCCGGTTCCGCGGCCCATGCTTGAAAAATACATGCCACTTCCCGGGATGTTGGAGCTCTTGTGAAGCAGGGGTTGTCTCTTCGCGTCTCGCAGCATCTGGCGCTCACGCCCCAGTTGCAGCAGTCGATCCGCCTGTTGCAGCTGTCGACGCTGGAGCTGAGCCAGGAAGTCGAGCAGATGCTCGACGAAAACCCGTTTCTTGAAGTGGCCGAGGAGGCCGCCCCGCGCGAGGATTTCGGCCTCGGCCAGGTCGACACGCCGGTCAGCCAGGAAACCCGCGAGTTTGAATCCACTACTGATTCAATAGCAGTATCCGCAGAAGATACGGGGGCTGCAGGCCAAAATGATGCAGAACCGAGCAGCGAGGCCAAACTCGAGGAAAGCTGGGAGGGCGATGGCAGCGTCGACACCGCGCCCGACGACAGCGAGTGGGGTGGCGACGCCACGCCGCGCAAGAACAACAACGACGACAGCGATGTCGATGCCACCGAACTGGCGCGCAGCCAGGAGTCGCTGCAGGACCACTTGCACCGGCAGGCCCTGTCGCTGCGCCTGTCGCCCGAGGGCAAGGCCGCGCTGCATTTCCTGATCGAATCGCTCAACGATGACGGCTACCTCGAAGACAGCCTGGCGGCGTTGGCCGCCGGCTTGGCCGGCGACGATCTTGAGCAGCTTGAAGCGGTGGAGCATGAGTTCGCGGTGGCGCTCAAGCTGCTGCAACACATGGAGCCCGCCGGCGTCGGCGCGCGCAACCTCGCCGAGTGCCTGAGCCTGCAACTGCTCGACTGCAAGGACAACGACGAGACCCGCGCCGCCATTGCGATGTGCCAGCAGCCCATGGAGCTGCTGGCCAAGCGCGACGTCAAGCGCCTGTCGCAGCTTTGCGGTTTCCCCGATGCGGTGATCAAGGGCGCGATCGGCCTGATCGGCCGGCTCGACCCCAAGCCGGGCCGGCGTTTTGTCAACGTCGAGCGCAACCTGATCGTGCCCGACGTGCTGGTGGTCAAGTCCGGCCGCGGTTTCAAGGTGTCGCTCAACAGCGACGTGATGCCGCGCCTGCGCGTGCACGACATCTACGCCAACGCCCTCAAGCAGAACAAGGGTCAGGGCGGGCAGGCGCTGCAGCAGCGCCTGCAGGAGGCGCGCTGGTTCATCAAGAACATCCAGCAGCGCTTTGACACCATCCTGCGCGTCAGCAGCGCGATTGTCGAGCGCCAGAAAAACTTCTTCACCCACGGCGAACTCGCCATGCGGCCACTGGTGCTGCGCGAAATCGCCGACGAGCTGGGCCTGCACGAATCGACAATTTCGCGTGTCACCACCGCCAAATACATGAGCACGCCCTTTGGCACCTTCGAGCTCAAGTATTTCTTCGGCTCGGCGCTGGGCACCGAGACCGGGGGCAATGCGTCCAGCACCGCGGTACGCGCGCTGATCAAGCAGTTTGTTGCATCAGAGAGCCTGAAAAAGCCGCTCAGCGACAACCAGATTTCCGAGATGCTCAAGGAGCAGGGCATCGAGTGCGCGCGCCGCACCGTTGCCAAGTACCGCGAAGCCCTGCGTATTGCACCGGCCAACCTCCGAAAATCTTTATGAACCAACTCCAGTTATTTTTACCCTGCGCCGCCGGCGTCGAGGAACTTCTCGCCGCCGAGGTCAAACGCATCACCGGCGCCCAGGGCAAGGCCTGGCGCGCCGGCGTGCAGGTGACGGGCTCCTGGCGCGATGCGCTGCAGCTCAACCTGCACAGCCGGCTGGCCCAGCGCGTGCTGATCGAGCTGCAGCACAACAGCTACCGCAGCGAGCAGGACCTGTACAACGCCGCGGCCAGCGTGGCGTGGGAAATCTGGTTCACACCCAAGCAGACCTTCAAGGTCGAGATCACCGCGCAGCACAGCCCGCTGACCAGCCTGAACTTTGCCGCGCTCAAGATCAAGGACGCCATCGCCGACCGCTTCCGCGACAAATACGATGTGCGTCCCGATGTCGACACCCGCTGGCCCGACGTGCGCGTCTACGCCCACCTGACCACCGACACCGTCACGCTCTACATCGACACCTCGGGCGAGCCGCTGTTCAAACGCGGCTGGCGCGAGGACAAGGGTGACGCGCCGTTGAAGGAAACCCTGGCCGCCGCCATGCTTGCCGCCAGCGGCTGGAGCGGTGAAAACGGCCTGTGCCAGCAGGGCGTGCCGCTGTACGACCCCTGCTGCGGCTCGGGCACCATCGTCATCGAGGCGGCGCAGATTGCCTGCAACATCGCCGCCGGCATGGGCCGGCATTTTGCGTTTGAAAAATTCGTGCCTTTCCAGCCCCACGTCTGGGAAGGCCTGCTGGACCAGGCCGAGCAGGCCATCACGCCGCCGATGGCGCCGGTGTTCGGCAGCGACGTGTCCTTCCGCATGGTCGACTTCGCCGAACGCAACGCCGAACGCGCCGGCGTCTCGCACGCGGTACAGCTGCGCGGCGGCGACGCGCTGCAGCGCATGCCGCCCGCGCCTTCGGGCGTGATGCTGGTGAACCCACCTTATGGCGAGCGTATCGATGTGGCCGGTGTGGCCGGCATCCCCGCCCTGCAGGGGCGCGACCAGCGCCGCCAGCAGGGCGGCCAGGCGCCCCACGACCACCGCAACCAGCCCATCGACGAGTTCGGCCAGCCTTTGAGCCGTGACGCCGGTGACAGCCGCGACACCCGCGAAGAGCCAGCCTTCGAAACCTCGCGCGACCGCTCGGCCAACCCGGGCCGCGAGCAGGCCCTCAATGCCTGGGGCGAGGAGGCCTCGGACTTCTTTCCGCAACTGGCCAGCCACTGGAAGAAAAACTACGCCGGCTGGACCGCCCACGTGCTGACGCCCGACATGAAGCTGCCGCAAAAAATGCGGCTCAAGGAATCGCGCCGCGTGCCGATGTGGAACGGCCCGATCGAATGCCGGCTGTTCCGCTTTGACATGGTGGCCGGCTCGGCGCGCGAGAAAAAGCCCGCCGCCACACCTTGAGCCCGGTCGCCATGGACACCCAGGCACGGGCCGGTGATTGCGTGGTGCTCGACACCAACATCGTGCTGGACCTGTTTGTGTTTGGCGACCTGGCGGCGCAGGCGCTCAAAAGCGCAGTGATCACCGGGCAGCTGCAATGGCTGGCCACCGAGGCCATGCGTGTCGAGCTGGCGCGCGTGCTGGACTACCCGCAGGTCGCCAAGCGGATGACGCGCGACGGCCTGGTTGCTGCGCAAGTGCTGCTGGCCTTCGACACCCATGCGCGCACCGTGGCCGCCGGCAGCAAGGCGCCGGTGACCTGCAGCGACGCCGACGACCAGATCTTCCTCGACCTGGCGGTGGCGCACAAAGCCTGGCTGCTGAGCAAGGATCAGGCCGTGCTTTGCATGAAAAAAAGGCTGCTGGCCCTTGATGTACGGGCGCAATCAGCTATTTATTTAATAGCAATTTGAGATTTTCCGCTGGAGCGCGTACGCGGGAAGAACAGTTTCAGCCCAGCGCTTGCACGACCGCAGCGAAGAAGCTCGCGGGCTGGATCGGTACCGTTCCTTTGGGCTTGGGCATGGCACTCCACTGGGCGATGACCACCTGCCTTGCGGGGTGGATGTACAGGTACTGGCCAAAGATGCCGATGGCGAGATAAGCGCCTTGGTGCACCGCGCCGGCCGAAGCCTCCATCGGCCACCACATGTAGCCATACGGCACCACACTGCCGTTCACTGCCTTGCCGCTGCTGGCTTCCTCGATCCAGCCCTGGGGCAGGATCTGCGCGCCACCGGCCACGCCGCCGCCCAGCATGAACAGGCCAAAACGTGCGAAGTCGCGCAGGCGTGCGCTCAAGCCGCTGCCCGCCACTTCCATCCCGCCTGGCGACTCCAGCCACCAGCTGGCATCGGCCTCCATGCCGAAGCGGGCCCAGATACGCTCGGACAAATAATCGGACAGTGGCCGCCCGACGGCAGCACGCAGCACGGCGCCGGCCACCTGGGTTTCACCGGTGCTGTAATTCCATGCCGTGCCCGGTGGGTTGGCGCGCGGCAACGCGGCCATGCAGGCCATGAGGGCGCCCGGGCGCTGGCTCAGTTGCGCCTCCAGCAGGCGGCGCCGGTCGGAGTGGGGGTCGGTGTAGGTTTCATTCCAGCGCACGCCGGAGTTCATTTGCAGGACCTGCCGGATCGTCACGCCGTCATAGGCCGAGCCGGCCAGCGCCGGGACATAGCGGCAGACCTGCTCGTCCAGGCCGCCGATGTGGCCGTCGTGGATGGCCGCACCGACCAGGGTGGCGGTGATGGACTTGGCCATGGACATCGAGGTCCAGCGCGTCTCCGGTGTATTGCCCAGCGCGTAATGCTCGAAGGCGACCTCGCCGTTCTGCAGGACCAGCAAGCCACTGACACGGTTCAGGGACAGGTAGTCGAAAAGATCCCAGCGCTGGCCGCCGTCGTCGAACCCGATCGCGGGCCAGGGCCGGGAGCTGACGGGCAAGGCGTGCACGTGGGCACCGCGCGCCACGAGGCGGGTGGGGAACAGGCGGTCCACATGGCGAAGCGTGTTGACCTGCAGGTCGGGCAGCAGGGCGCCATCGTAAAGATCGCGGACGGAGCCGATGGCGTCGGTGCCGGGAACTGCGTCGACCGTCGCCGCCGGGTCAGGCCGAGGGGCTTGCATCGAATCCGCTGGCAGCCCGGAACGGCCAGTGGCGGCAGAAGGATCCGTCATGCCGGCACCACCGCGGCAGCGGGCTCCTCTTCGCCGGTGCTGGAGACCTTGTCCTTGGGCTTGCTGACCGCAAAACTGTGCGCGTTGGCCAGCGGCCAGTACAGCTTGAAGACCTGGTGCTGGCTATCCAGGTCGGTCAGCAGCGAACCTTCTTTCACATGCAGCACCAGGTTCGACAGCAGGCGCACCTCGGGGCGGATGAACTCCAGCAGAAAACGCAGGTGGCCCATCACCGGGTAGTTGCGCAGGATCGAGCTCTTGGTCTGCAGGACATCGTGGATGCCAACGCCGCAGAGAACCCCGAACAGCAGCAGCGCCAGCAGGCCCCGGCCGGAATCGAGCAGCATGAAAGCGCCCAGCAGGAAACCGGCCGCACACAGGACAAGGGCGGTGTAACGGACGGGGTACCCCGCGTTGAAACGATCGAGCATGCAAGCCTTTGCAGTGGGAAGGGGCGGGTGGCCGGGGCTCGCCCGCCAGGGGGGCTGCGGCTACACTGCCCATCATACGAGTTAAACCACCACGGACACCCCATGACAGACGCCGCCGCCCCTGCCGATTCGACCTTCCCGGGCGCCCTGAGCCCCGAGGAGTTTGAAACACTGGACAACATCCTCGACGACCTGCGCAACCGCGAGGAAGAAACGCCGCAGTGGGAGTTCTGCGAGGGTTTCCTGGCCGCTCTGGCCTGCACGCGGCGAGAGATCCCGCCTGACGACTACATGGCCGTGCTGCTCGACTTCGAGGGGGCCGAAGACGAGGCCGCTGCCCGGCAGCTGTTTGCCAGCGACGCGCAGCGCGCGCAGTTCATGGACCTGTGGGAACGCCGCTACCAGGACATCTGCCGCGCGCTGGACGCCGACGTGGAAAGCCTGCAGGACGAGCGCGCGTTTTACCCGCAGGTCGGCGACATGCGCGGCATGCTGGCCCGGTTGCCCGAGGAAGAGCGCAAGGACATCGACATGGACAGCGTGCCCTCGTTTGCCCAGGTCTGGGCGCTGGGCTTCATGTACGCGGTCGAGTCCTGGCCCGACGAGTGGGCACTCTCGCGCCAGGAAGCCAAGGACAAGCAGGCGGTGGAGGACCTCGACGCAGCGCTGGGCGCCATCATCGAGCTGACCGACGACGACCCGGGCCCGATGGAAATGCCCATGCTCGGTGAAGACGCCGCGCCCAGCGCCAGCGAAACGCGGCTCGAACAATTCGGCGAAGCCTTATGGGCGGTGTACGACCTGCGCGGCTTCTGGCGCAGCTTCGGCGCCAAGGTGGCGACCATTCACAAAGAGGCCACGCCCGGCCGCAACGATTTGTGCCCCTGCGGCAGCGGGAAGAAATACAAGAAGTGCCACGGGGCGGGGTGACCTAACGCTGCTCGGACCGCTGTCTCATCAAACGGGACTTCGCCGAAAACAGGAGCGCACGGGAATACAGCTTGTGAACGCCAAGCAGCAAGCGAAAGGTCAAGCCCAAGCCAGGTGTTTGGGCTCCGGCCCTTGGGGCACGCGCTGGCACCACGGCGGACCCAAAGTACAAGCGCGTGCTTGCGGCGCTTTCACCTTCCGCGGGAACGACCATCAACCATGAACGCGTGCGGCCCTGGAAGTCGCACATGAGCAACTGATCTTCACGCCGTTTCTCGACGCTCCACGCAGCAAACGAATCAAGCGTTCCTGAGGCGAGTTGACTCGCCTGCGCGTCCGTTGAGGGTTTCGAAACGAGCCGTGCAAGCAGCCGCCTTTCGACCTTGAACAAGGGGGTTGTGTAAAAGGCCTGGACATACTCGGCCTGGGAAACGTGTCGTGCGATCTCCGTGACGTAGCAATCCGCGTACGCCCCCCGGCTTTGATATTTTTCGAGGAGCGCTCCGTGTGGGAGTTCACATCGGTGAATGGATGGCATGTGGTGGATGCTTGGGGTACGAAGTCTGACGTTTGAGTTCAGGGGCCTCGCGCACTTTATGCGCGAGGCCCCTGGAACGAGTGGTTAGGCCAAGCGTCGCACTTCACGAACTGAGCGATGTCCAGCCTTGTAAAGCCCATTTACTTCACCGTCCAGTGACGAACACCGGACCGCAAACCCTTCCTTCAAGACTTTGTGAATCATCGTCGGTTCGTCGACCTCTTCGCTGACCTTCACCGTATTGCCGCCAGTTCCGCCAGGGGACACCCGAAAGGCTATGTTGCCGGTTTCGCGGCGCTTCATTTTCACCGGATAGATTTCTCTGCCGGATTCAAGGACAAAACAGAATGCACGGGAGAAGCGATCTTGGTTCCTAGCCACAATTTCTCTCTCTGATTTCGTAAGTTTTCCGGCGTTCTTCTTGAAGTTGCACTCATAACATTCGGCCTGAATATTCGAAATGGCGTCGGTGCCACCGTGGAATATGGGAACCTTGTGGCCTTTGGTCCAAGTGTTCATGTATCGAGGATCTGGCCGGGGTGGTACTTCCGACCATTTTCTTCCGCATACCGCGCAGGCAGGGCTCTCCGAAAGCAACGTTCCCCATTCCTTCTTGGTATGAGAGCCTCCATTCGCCTTAGTGCGTTCCGCGCGAACAATAGCTCTCTTGTTCCTGCAATCCATGCAGCGTTTCCAGCTATTAAATCTTGATCCTCCGCATTTCGTACAAGTGGGCATCGCTGGCCTAACGTAAAAATGACCGGACCACCAACATCAGCGGCGAAGCCGCCTCCTGCTGTTGTGGGTCCGTGTCGATTGACAAGTTAGGCATCGGCGTCCCCAAAGAGGCTGGCGGTCTTGGAGTTCGGAAAGTTGGCAAGGAGGCTTCTCATCTCCTGCCCGATCAATAGCAGCACCTTCTCTGCTTCATCGCCCACCTCCGTCGCGTGCCGCTTCGCATATTCAAGATCGATGTTCTTGTCCGTGCTCGCCTGAAATGCTCGCTTGAACGCAGCATGCGCGATGTGGTTCCTGTGTTCGGGTAGCTGGCGGAGTCGGGCGATCAGTTGGTCGTTTCGATTGAGCTTCGCAAACATGCCGATCAGCTTTCCCAAGGGGGCGTTCTCAATAGCCTTCCGATCTACCTTGAAAGGTACGCCGTACGGAGTGGCTGCCTGAATGAGTTCTTCAGCGGTTCCGACATATAGCTTCAGACCCTCTTCGATCATCTGCAAGAAGCCCAACGCACGGATCAGTGGGGCCAGGACTTGGAGGGATTGAGCCTGCAGCATGCTTGGTATCCGATGTCTAACTTAATTTAAACCGCAAACCCTGCGGTATAACTTGGCGGCTGCGGTTTAACTTGGTCATCAAAATCTCCTGCAAATGGCATGGCTGTTGGGTTTTACCGCAATACGCTGCAAATTCATACAGGTATAAAAAATTTGCGAAACACCGCAAATTCCCTTTTGTCGCTTTCTGACGTGCCGACCACGCAAATTCAATAGCCTTTTTGGCCTCTGGCCCAATGGGGACGGGCGCTAGTAGCTATCTATTTTCTAGCAGATCAAACTGACCGCTGGACGTCGCAGGTTCATGGCAGGCAGCACCGTCGCGCGACTTTCAAACCTCATGCGAATAAACAATGAACCCCATGTGTTGGGCCACCTTGTCATAAAGAAGCCGGCCGGCTGAATTGCTGGTGTGGGTTTGCCAGTACACCCGCTTGATGTCCGCGGCTTTCGCGCGCTCGTACACGCCCTCGATGAGCGCGCGTCCGACGCCCTTGCCGCGTGCTGCCGGGTCGGTGAACAGGTCCTGCAGGTAACAGGTGAGCTCGACGCGGGTCGTGCTTCGGTGATACAGGTAGTGGGTCAGACCCAGCAGCTGGCCCTCACTTTCCGCCACCAGCGCGAAGACCGGCTCGCCCGCATTGAAGAAGCGTTGCCAGGTGGTTTGCGTGATCTCCGGCGCAAGGGCTGTCTCGCCGTGGCGTCCGTAAAAAGCGTTGTAGCCGTCCCAAAGCGGCGTCCAGGCGGTGAGGTCGGTTTCGCGGAGCGGGCGAATGAGAACGGCAGTGGCCATGTTGTCGTGGGTCCTGGTTGTCAACGGGTGGGTTGGCCTTCGTAGACGCGCGCAAGCAGCAACCCGAAAGCGGGCAGGCTGGCGGCCGGCGTCGGGCGAAGCACGCCTTCGGCTTGCAGGATGGCAATCAGCTTTCTGGGAGCCACCTGCTTGTCGCCGACGATCTCGACATGGCCTGCGCCCACTTCGACTCGCCTGGTGCGCCCGTCGGCCTCCACGATGGGGTGGCGTTGCTCTGCCAGTGAAAAAATATCGTCGCCTTCCACACAGCGCCCGCTTTCTTCACGTCGGCAAGTGCCGCTTTCGTCGGTATCAATCTTCAGGTGGCTGGCCACCTGCGGGGCCAGCGACCCGGGCTCGCGAATGAAGCGCGACGAATAGGTGATGTCCGCCCACTTCGCGCCGGTGGCGATATAGCAGCTCAAGGGCAGCATGCCCAGGGTGAGCGGGTACAGCCAGGTCGTGCCGCAGGTTCTGGCCGAGTCGATGCCGGAGAAGGGCCCCGAAACGGTCACCAGCCGCAGATCGACAGGCCGCCCTGGGGGCGGCGGGTTTGACGGTTCCGTCATGGACTTGCGCGCAATCAGCGCACCCTGGCTGTGCCCGATCACCGTGATCTGGGGAGCGCGCGATTGCGCGGTCAGCTGCTGGACGGCCTGCCGGAGTTCGTCTGCTGCCGTTGCCAGCCGGGCACGGTCGTCATAGGTAAAGCAGGCCGTCTGCTGGCCGTGAAAAGCCAGCACCTGGGCCAGGCCCCGAAACTGGCCGGAGGAGCCGAAGCAGCCATGCACCAGCACCTGCACCGGCTGGGTCGAATCAAGACGCAAGCTGCGGTCGGCATTGTCTGTGCAGGGCCCCAGGCCAGGAATCTGGAGTGTGATGTCAGGCGCGGGCAGGCGGCCTTGTTCCAGATCGACGGTGTTCATCGCCTGTTTTGAAGCACAGCCGCTGAGCAGGCCCAACAGGCCAAGCAGGGGAATCAAGCCGGCCCGGCGGTGAAGGCCGGCCCACGTCACTGCGCGGCTCATGCGAGCGCACCGTACACCGGCTCGCAGCGTACGTCGGTTTTGACCGAGTTGGCAATGAAGCAGGCGTCGTGCGCCTCGTGGTGCAGACTGTCCAGCTCTTCGCGGGTCGGCTGGCGCTCGCCGGAAAACTCCACGTCGGGCCGCAGTGTCACGACGGTCATGGCCATCTTGCCGTCGGCATTTTTTTCCATGACCCCTTCCGCGGCGTCGAAGTAGCGGTCCACGCAGAATTTGCGTTTGGCCGCAATCGACAGAAACCACAACATGTGGCAGCTCGACAGCGAGGACACAAAGGCTTCCTCCGGGTCCAGCGCCGAGGCGTCGGACATCGGCAGCGGCACCACATGGGGTGACGACGAGCCGGGAACCTCCAGGCCGCCGTCAAAACGGAGCAGGTGGCGGCGGCTGTAGCGGTTGCCCGCAAAGTCGCCTTCGTTGCGCAGCCATAAAACTTCAGCGGTGTAGTGGGCCATGGTTATTTGAAGAAGGTGTGCAGGGCGTGCGCCGTTTCCAGCGGCAGCTCTTCGGGAATGAAATGCCCGGCCGGCAGGGCCTGGCCGCTGACGATGCCGGCGCATTGCGCCTGCCAGAGGTCCAGCGGCTGGAACAGCTGCTGCACCACACCGCGCTCACCCCACAGAACATGGGTGTCGCAGGCGATCTTGTCGCCGCGCGCCCGGCTCTCGCGGTCATGCACCAGGTCGATGCCGGCGCTGGCGCGGTAGTCCTCACAGGCGGCGTGGATTGCTTCGGGCGTGCAGAAGCAGCGCTCGTATTCGATCAGCGCCTCGGGCTCGATGTAGCTCAGGCCGCGGCTGCCCCAGCCGCCCAGCTTGGCATGCAGGTAGTCGACGGCGCAGCCGCCAATCATGGTTTCGGGCAGCGGGTTGGGCTGGATCAGGTGGAACCAGTGGTAATACGCGGTGGCAAAACGCATGTCGGTGGCGTTGTACATGTCCAGCGTCGGCGCAATGTCGATCAGGCACAGCCGGTCCACGCGCCCGGGGTGGTCCACGGCCAGGCGGTGCGCCACGCGGCCGCCGCGGTCGTGGCCGCACAGATAGAAGTTGCCGCGCCCCAGCGCGTCCATCACGGCCACGGCGTCCTGCGCCATGTTGCGTTTGCTGTAGTTGCTGTGGTCGGGCAGGCCGGCCACCTTGGACGAGTCGCCGTAGCCGCGCAGGTCGGGCAGCACCAGGAAGAAGTGTGTCTGCAGCGCCAGCGCCACGCGGTGCCACATCACATGACTTTGCGGAAAACCGTGCAGCAGCAGCAAGGTCGGGCCGGCGGTATTGCCGCCGTAGCGGGCGAAGATGGAGGTGCCGTTGACTTCGAAGTCGCGCGCTTCAAAACCTTCAAACCAGGCCTGCGGCAGGGTGGACGCCATGCTCAGTGCCCGCCCTGTTTCCGCCGCGCCAGGTAGGTGTGCAGGTTGGCCGCCGCCGTCTTGCGCACCTTGCTGCGCAGAAAAGGCGTCCAGCCCAGCAGCAGGCCTGGCGTGCCCAGCGCCTGGCGCGCCCAGGTCCAGAAGTCGAAGCGGTCACGGTGGGTGGCAATCAGCCCCTGCGGCGTGAAGGTGAAGCGCCCGTTGATCACGTTGTGCACCATGCGCCCGGTGGCGCTGAAGCGGTAGTGCGCCTCCCAGTGCGCCTGGCCGGCGGACGCATCGGCCTGGACGTCGCTGTAGTCGAGTTGCCACACATCGCGCCCCTTGGCCCGGGTGGCATCGCACAACATGTGCCACATGCCCGTGACCTGCTCGTGCCCGCGCAGCGAAAACGCCTCGTCGTCAAAAGATGCGTCGGGTGCATAACACTGGGCCATGGTGTCCGGGTCCAGGCGCGCAAAGGCGCTGTAGAACTTCTCCAGGGTCTGCTCGTTGGGATGCATAAACGCTTTCGGAAGTGAAGGAGCACGGAGAGGGATCAACCCGCGAAATCGTACACCGTCCGGATGCGCCTGCGCAGCGACCTGTAACAGCCAGCAGGCACCCGGGCGACAGGCCGGGCATTGATAATGTGCCAACGCGACCCATCTGCTCGACCATGATCCCTTTTTCCGTTCTGGACCTCTCCCCCATCGTGGAGGGTAGCGACGCCGCGCAGTCCCTGCGCAACACCCTGGACCTGGCGCAACACGCCGAACGCTGGGGCTTCCAGCGCTACTGGCTGGCCGAGCACCACGGCATGGCCGGCATTGCCAGTGCGACCACGGCGGTCGTCATGGCGCATGTGGCCGGCGGGACGTCGCGCATTCGCGTCGGTGCCGGCGGCATCATGCTGCCCAACCATTCCCCGCTGGTGATTGCCGAGCAGTTCGGCACCTTGGAATCGCTGTTTCCGGGCCGCATCGACCTCGGGCTGGGCCGGGCGCCGGGCTCCGACCAGGCGACGGCACGCGCGCTGCGGCGCGACCTGAACGCCGACCCCAACGAGTTTCCGCAGGACGTGGTTGAACTCATGCATTACTTCGAGCCGGTGTCCGAGGGCCAGCGCGTGCGCGCCGTGCCCGGCGCCGGCCTGAAGGTGCCGATCTGGATTCTGGGCTCCAGCCTGTTCGGCGCGCAGCTGGCGGCCCAGCTCGGCCTGCCGTTTGCCTTTGCCTCGCACTTCGCGCCGGCGCAGATGATGCAGGCCATCGAGGTTTACCGCGGCCGCTTCCGACCCTCGGAGCAACTGGCGCGCCCCTATGTGATGTTGGGTTTCAATGTGTTTGCGGCCGATAGCGACGAACAGGCGCAGCTGCTGTCGTCGTCGATGCAGCAGGCCTTTGTCAACCTGCGCAGCGGCAGGCCTTCGCGCCTGCAGCCGCCGGTGGCCGGTTACGAGGAGCGTCTCACGCCGCCCGAGCGCGCCATTCTGGAGCAGACCCTGTCATGCTCGGCCATAGGCGCGCCGACGACGGTGCGCCATGCGCTGGAGGCCTTCGTGGCCCGCACCGGCGCCGACGAGCTGATGATCACTTCACAGATCTTCGACCACAAGGCGCGCCTGCGCTCCTACGAGATCACGGCGGGCCTGCAGGGCTGAGGATGAAGCTTCGCGCGCCGCCCGCGTGTAGCTCTCCCATCAAGCCGGGGCCGCGAAACCGGCTTTGCCGGGCCGCAGGCGCAGCGGCCCCCTCGGGGGGCAGGGAGCTACACGTAGTGAGCGACCGTGGGGGCTACTTCTTTATCGACAGCAATTCAATCTCGAACTGCAGCGTGGCGTTGGGCGGAATCACGCCGCCCGCGCCGCGCGAGCCGTAGGCAATCGCTGCCGGGCAGGTGAGTTTGGCCTTGCCGCCCACCTTCATTTTCTGCACGCCTTCGGTCCAGCAGGGGATCACGCGGTTCAGCGGAAATTCCGTGGGTTCGTTGCGCTTGTAAGAGCTGTCGAACTCCTTGCCGTCCGGAAAGCTGCCGCGGTAGTGCACCTTGACAGTGTCAGTGGCGGCCGGGCTGGCGCCGCTGCCGTCTTTCAGCGAGCGGTAGACCAGCCCGCTGGCCGTGACGGACGCACCGGCCTCCTTGGCGGCGGCGGCCGCGGCCGCATCGGCTTGCGCCCAGGCGGCGGGCAACACAAACAATGACAAAACGCTGGCGCAGAGGATGGATCGCATGAGAATTCCTTGGGTGATGGTCAGAAAGACCGATGCGCTCATGTTAGCGCGCTGCAAGAAGTGACACGAAGCGAAGCGAACGTTGACACGAGCCAAAAATGCAAGCCAGGGCCGCGGATCTGGCTTTGCCAGTCCGCAGGCGCAGCGGCCCCCTCGGGGGGCAGGGCGCTACACGCAGTGAGCAACCGTGGGGGCCACATTCAGCGCGGCGCGTCGCGCAGCAGGTCCCGGTTGTCGTTCCACCAGGGGTCGTTGACGCCCTCCAGCAGCTTGTCAAAGGCAAACGCCTTCTGGCTGATCACCAGCCGGGCCGCACAACGCCGCACGGCGTGAAAAGACTCGTCCGTGTTGTCCAGCGGCGGACAGCGGGCGCTGAGCTTCTGGTAATAGTAGGGCGGCCAGGTGCCGGTGGTGTTGACCTCCTGGCCGGACAGCCAGTACACCCCGTTGCCGCGGCTGGCCATCCAGCGCTCGTACACCGGCGCTGGCAGGCCCTGCTTGACAAGGTAGTTGCGCAGCCCGTCGGTAGGCGCCTTGTCCCGCGCGGAACCCGGCGCTTGTTGCAGGCCAATCCGCCCGGCGGGCAACAGGCGCCAGGCGCCGGCCAGCCAGACGATGGCGCAGGGCCCCGCGCAGTCGGCGGTGGTGACCGTGTGTGGGTACAAGGCGGCCAGGGTGTCGGCCAGCAGCAGGGCTTCCGCGGTGTCGCCGCCTGAAATGGCCAGCTCGACCCGCCCCAGGGCGTGCCAGGCGTCGGCCGGTTTGCGCCGCACCAGCTCGGTCAGGCGGGCGGTGTCACCCGGCACCAGCTCGCCGCTGATCGTCAGGCTGCGGGCCACACCGGCCAGCGGGCCGTCCGGGAAGGGGTTGCCGTAGCTGAACTCCAGCGCATGGGCGCCAGGCAGGGCCAGCAAGGACCCCAGCACGGACAGCAGCCACACCGGTGCGGGGCCTTGCACGCGGCCCGCCGCACCGGGGCGGTGCCAAAGCGTCTGGAGCCAGCGTGATGTCAGCATTCAATCCTTGTGAAACCCGCCAGTCGCGCTGGGGGGTCCTTGTGGCCAAAAAAACAAAACAACTTTACCCGTCCCGCCCCTGCGGCGCTGCGGGGCAAGGCCTACTTTACACAGCCCGGAAAACCCTTGACCCAAAAGCTGCGGGTGGGTGGGCTGGCCCTGGGCGCGCCAGCTGCGCCTGCCGCCGTCAAGCCCGACCCCCGCTGTTCGCCCAGACCCTGCTGCGGCACACCAACCGCGAAGCCTATGCCATGCGCGAGCCCGCACCGCCCGCCCTGCAGGCCCCGCCGCAGTACACGGTGCAGATGTGGGCCCGGCTGGGGTTTGCGCCGCAGGTGGGGCCCTCGCCGCGGCGCGGGCTTACGGTCAATTCTGTACAACTACCGTTCGGGCTGAGCCTGTCGAAGCCTTGTAGCCCTTCGACAAGCTCAGGGTGAACGGAGCTAACTGAACTAACTGAGCAGCATTGGGCTTAGGGCTGGTCGGCCAGCAGTTGCACCAGCCGCTGCAGCGCATGTTGGACGGTGGCCGACCGCACGGCCGCGCGGTCGCCGTCGAAGTGTTGCATCTCGCTGCTGACCTGTCCGTCCACCATGAAGCCGAACCAGACCGTGCCCACCGGCTTGGCGCGGCTGCCGCCGGTGGGGCCGGCCACACCGGTCACCGCCACGGCGACCCGGGCTCTGGAATGCGTGATGGCGCCCTGCACCATGGCGCGCGCGACTTCCTCGCTGACCGCGCCGTGGGCGGTGACCAGCGCCGCAGCCACGCCCAGCATCTCGGTCTTGGCCTCGTTGGAGTAGGTGACAAAGCCGCGCTCGAACCAGTTGCTCGAACCGGCCAGGTCGGTGCAGGCGGCGCTGATCATGCCGCCGGTGCAGCTTTCGGCGGTGGCCAGCAGCCAGCCTTTTTTGAGAAGCAAATCGGCCAGCAGCCCAGCCAGGACGGGCGAAGACAGCTCACTTTTTGGTAGTGACGAAGGGTTCACCAGAAGCTCCAGGCGGCGATCACCAGCAGCGTGCAGAACGCCGCGGCGAAGTCGTCCAGCATGATGCCGAAACCACCGCGCCAGCCAAAACCCTTGAAAGTCCGGTCGGCCCAGGCCATGGGGCCGAACTTCACCGCGTCAAAAAAGCGGAACAGCACAAACGCCGCGAGCTGGCCCCACAGCCCCGCCGGCATGACCAGCCAGAGGATGAGCCAGAAGGCCACGATTTCGTCCCAGACGATGCTGCCGGGGTCGGCCACGCCCATGTTCCTGGCCGTCACCGTGCTGGCCCACCAGCCCAGCAGCGTGGCCACGGCAATCAGCAGCCCCATCTGCGGCGTGCTCAGCCAAGGCGCCATCGCCAGAAAGGCCAGCCAGGCCCACAAGGTGCCGGCCGTGCCGGGCGCCACCGGGCTCAGGCCCGAGCCGAAGCCCAGCGCCAGCAGGTGGGCCGGGTGGGCCAGCATGAAGCGGGCCGTGGGCCGGCGCGGCGGCGCCGCATGCGGTACGCCCGGAAAGGCAGGGGTTTCGTTCAGTGGGGGCATGGTGTGTGGGCAGCGGGTGCGCAGGGGGCGAAGCGATTCTATTTCATGCGTAAAAATGGCACGCGGCCCAATGAAAACGTGCGCAAGTAGCTATGTTTTTCATAGCACTTCAAGGGGTGGAGCTTTCATCCAGAACCGTCCGCAACACGGCATCAAAGGCCTGCGGTTGCTCGAACTGCACCCAGTGGCCCGCGTTGTCTATCCAGTGCATGCCGCGAAAGTTGGGCGCCGACTGCAGGGCCAGCGCCAGCGCTTCCTGCCGCTCGCGGTACAGCGCATCTTCGCGGCCGTAAATCGCGTACACCGGGCAGCGCACCTCGGCCAGTGTGCGCGCCAGCACGTCGGTGTAGGCCAGGCGGCGGCCCTTCATGCGGTCGCGCAGCGTGTTGTCGCTGTGCACACTCAGCGCCAGCGCGGTGATGGCCTCGGGCCGGTAGAGCATCAGCGCGGCCAGGTTCTTGCGGTGCACGGCCTCGCGTTCGGCCGGGTCGGGCAGGTGGCGCCAGGCCGTGAGCGTGACGGTGTTTCTCGACGCCACGCCCAGGCCGGGGGAGCCGATGAGCACCAGCCGCGCCACGCGGGCCGGCCACTGCGCCGCCAGAAAGCCGGCGACCATGCCGCCGAAGGAAAACGCCACCAGGTCGCAGGCGGCATCGCCCAGCAGAACCTGCAGACCCGCTTGCACCGGAGCGGCCAGCGCGTCGGCGTCGTTGCCTCTGGCGGGCGGCGCCGAGTCACCAAAACCCGGCAGATCGGCGGCCAGCACCTCGCGGCCGCTGCCCACCAGAGATTCGATGTTGCGCAACCAGTGGGTCCAGCTGCCGCTGCCGCCATGCAGCAGCACCACCGGCAGGTGCGGCGCGCCGGCCCGGGCCGGATCGGGCTGCCACCGGTGCCAGACCATGCTGCCGTTGCCGCACGGCGTTTCGAGGCAGGTGGCACTGGCCAGCAGGCGCTGGACGTCGGGGGGCGGGGCGGGTGGCGTGTCGGGTTGCATCAGGCGGTTATACCCGCAGCGGGCTGAACGCCCTCGGCCTGGGCAAACCACCCGGCCCAGTGGTCGAGGCAGGCCCTGATCTTGGGCAGGCGGTGCCGGCTCGTCAGTGTGACGGCGTAAATCGGGCTGGGCTGGTCGTCGACAAAGGCGGGCAGCACCGGCACCAGCAAACCGCGCCGCACCAGGGGCTCGGCCACCACCGTGGCAAAACGCGAAATGCCCAGGCCGTGCAGCGCCAGCTGCGCGGTGATGCCGGTGCTGCCCGAACGCCACTGCCCTTCCGTCACCACCACGCTGGGTTTGCCCTGGACGATGAAAGGCCAGTGGTTGAGCATGGCCACCGCGCTGTTGGTGATCAGGCGGTGCTGGTGCAGGTCGTCCGGATGCCGGGGTGTGCCGTGGGCCTGCAGGTAGCCGGGCGTGGCGTACAGCTTGCGGCCCAGCGTGCCGAGCTGCCGCGCCACCACCGTGTCGGTCAGCGGCGCGCCGGTGCGGATGGCGATGTCGATGCCGTCGTGCGCCATGTCCACCAGCCTGTCCTCGACCTGCAGTTCCACACACAGTTTGGGGTGGCGCGCGTGCAGGCTCTCGAAACTCGGGATCAGGAGGTACTCGGCCACCACCGTGCTGGCCGCCACGCGCACCCAGCCGCTGGCCTGGCGCGACTGGCTGGCAAACTCGCCCTCCAGCTCGTCCAGCGTGCCGGTCAGGCGCCGGCAGTATTGCAAAAAGGTCTGGCCTTCGGCGGTCGGCGTCAGGCCATGGGTGGAGCGGTGGATCAGCCGCGCGCCGCAGGCTTTTTCGATGCGCGCCAGCGCACGCGAGACCTGGCTCACCGGCACGTCGCGCTCGCGCGCCACGGCCGAGAGGGTGCCGAGCTCGGCCACGCGGGCAAACAGGTGCATGTCATCGAAGCTGAGGTCGCGCATGGCGTGATGGTAACCAGCCGCAGGTGCCCCTGCCTTTGCAGCGAACGCAAAACCCAATTGCACGTCGCGCTGTTTCCCGCGGGTGAGGGCTTGCCTACAGTGGCCTGCACCAGTCACCGCAATGAAAGGACCCGCCATGTACAGCGATCTCCACCACGACAGCTACCAGCGCCTGCACGATGCAGCCAAGCGCCAGGCCGAGGCCTTGCGCCGGCAGGCAATCAACGATTTCTGGCGCCGGCTGGGGCAAGCCATCCGGCGCCGCCTGCAGGCCTTGCGCCGCCCGGCAAGGCTGCAACTTCCGCGGGAGGCCTGAGATGCCCACGCTGACGCTGAAAGTGGCACCGCTGCAAACCCCGGCCCGTTACCGGCAACTCGCCCAGGCGCTGACCACGCTGACCGCGCAGCTGCTCGGCAAGCGGCGCGAGGTGACGGCGGTCATCGTGGAGGGCCTGCCTGTTGGACACTGGTATGTGGGTGGCGACGAACTGCGGCGGCCCACCGCGCTGCTGGAAATCAGCATCACCGCCGGCACCAACACGGTGGACGAGAAAGCCGCGTTTGTCAGCGCGGCGTTTGCCGAACTGCAGCGCCAGCTGGGAGAGGGCGGCGCACTGGAAGAAGCCAGTTACGTGGTGGTGCGGGAACTGCCGGCCGCCGATTGGGGCTATGGCGGGCACACGCAACAGGCCCGCAAGCGCACGCTGGCTCAGGCAAAGTGATCGAAGGACGCATACCGGCCCGGCACGGCATGCCCCGAGGCGTCGACCAGCCGCAGGCCGGGCGGGTGTTCGATGACGCCGATGCGGGTCACCGCGGTCTGCGCCTGCAGCGCCGCGGCCTGCACCGCCGCTCGCGCCGACACCGGCGCGGTGAACGCCAGCTCGTAGTCGTCGCCGCCGGCCAGCACGCAGCGCAGCCGGGTTTCATGCGAAAAATGGCCCTCAGCCCTTGTGGAATCTGCGCCATCAGCTAGTAAATTGATAGCAACCGAGGTGTCGATGCGGGCACCGGTGCCGGAGGCCTCCAGGATGTGGCCGAGGTCGCCGAGCAGGCCGTCGCTCACGTCGATGGCCGCTGTCGCGATGCCGCGCAGCGCCAGGCCCAGCGCGACACGCGGCGTGGGCTGCTCCAGCCGCGCGCGCGCGGCGGCCAGCCGTTCGTGCGGCAAGGCGATGCTGCCGCGCAGCGCTTCCAGGGCCAGCCGCGCTTCGCCCAGCGTGCCGCTGACGTACACCTCATCGCCGTCGCGCGCGCCCGAGCGCAGCAGCGCCTGCCCGCGCGGTACCTCGCCGAACACGGTGATGCAGATGTTCAGCGGCCCCTGCGTTGTGTCGCCGCCGACCAGTTCGCAGCCGTGGGCATCGGCCAGGGCGAACAGGCCGCGCGAGAAGGCCGCGAGCCAGGCTTCGTCGGCCCGCGGCAGGGCCAGCGCCAGCGTGAAGGCCAGCGGCTGCGCACCGCAGGCAGCGAGGTCGCTGAGGTTGACGGCCAGCGCCTTGTGACCCAGCGCGAACGGGTCCACATCGGCGAAGAAATGCCGGCCCTCGACCAGCATGTCGCAGGAAATGGCCATCTGCATGCCGGCGGCCGGCTGCAGCAGCGCGCAGTCGTCGCCGACGCCCAGCACGGCGCGGGTCGTGGGGCGTGTGAAATAACGCGCGATCAGGTCGAATTCACCCATGGGGGGAGCATAACGGGTGGTGGGGCCATTTTTTTATTCGTTGGCCAATGCAGGAGGCGTGGTTTGCCGGCAAGCCGGGGGTTGCCCGGCGGCAACTCACTTTTCTTTTGCGTCGCCAAAAGAAAAGTAAGCAAAAGAAAAGGCGACCCGATGGTCTGGGTCCCTTCGCTTCGCTACGGGCACCCTGCGGTGCTCGCCGAAAGTGGGGTCGAGCTCGAACTCGCCTTCGGCTCAGACAATCGCTCGCCCTGATCCACTTTCGGCTGCGCTCCTCGGCCCCAGCCCGACGGGTGGGGGAAGAAAGCGGGAGCGGATGCAGATACGGGGAGACCTGGCGCGAAGCGCGTCAGGTCGGACTCAAGCGGCCGTGATGTTTGCACGCGAGTGCAGCACACGCAGCCAAATGAAGTCCCCCTCCATCGCCCAGCGAGGCGAGGGCAGGGGTTAGGGGTGGGAGTGGGGAGTCCGTCCTACTGTCCAGGGCAGACCGCAGACGCAGCGTGATGCAGCCGCAGTCAGACCGGCAATCCCCGAAACTTAAGCGCGGCTTGGCGAATCACTTCGGCCAGCAGGTTTTCCTTGGCCTGCAACTCGCGCAACCAGCGCGCGTCGTTGTTCGACAGCTCCACACTGCTGCGCAGCAGGTGGATGCCGCTGCTGGCGCCCAGCGGCCTGGCGTGCGCGCCGATCTTGTCCATGGTCATCAGGATGTGGTCACGCAGGGCCATGTGTTCGCCGGTGGCCGGGTCCACATACACCGCTTCCAGCCCGAAGCGGCAGGCCTGGAAGCGGTTGTAGGTGTAGACCAGGTAGTCGTCTTCGGTCGGCATGAAGGGCTGGTCGTTCATGAACCAGGAAGCGAGCGACTGCACGTAGCCGGACAGCGCGGCGGCGCGGCCCACCGTCAGCGGTGTGTCGAAGACGCGGATCTCGATGGTGCCGAACTCCGGCTTGGGCCGGATGTCCCAGTAAAAGTCCTTCATGCTCCGGACCACACCGGTGCGTGTCATTTTCTCGAAGTAGACGGTGAACTCGTCCCAGGTCAGCGCCATCGGCGCGCGGCCCGACAGCGGAAAGGCAAACACCGAGTTCAGCCGCGCCGAATCAAAGGCCGTGTCCTGTCCCTGCACATAGGGGCTGGAGGCCGACAGCGCGATGAAGTGCGGAATGTAGCGCGACATGCGGTGCAGCGTCAGCAGCGCGGTGTCGGCATCGGGGCAGCCCACATGCACGTGCTGGCCGAAAATCGTGAACTGCTTGGACAGGTAGCCGTACAGCTCGGACAGCTCGCGAAACCGCGGTTTGTCGTAGATGCGGCGCTCATGCCATTGCTGGAAGGGGTGGGTGCCGCCGCCGACCACGGCGATGTTGAGCTTGTCGGCGCACTTGACCAGTGCGTCGCGGATCTGCGTGAGCTGACCCAGCACCTCGGACGAGGACTGGCAGACGCCGGTAGAGATCTCGATCATGCTCGAGGTCATTTCGGGCACCACGCTGCCGGGCAGGGGGATCTTGTCCATCAGGCGCAGCATGTCTTCGGCATACGGGGCGAGATCGTAGTCATGGGTGTTGACGAGCTGCAGTTCCAGCTCGACGCCGAGCGACAGCGCCTCCGATTTCTGGAAGGGCTCCAGCCCGCCGGGTGCCAGTTGCGCAGGGGTGTGTTTACTCACGGAGCTCTCCGGTTGAGGTGGTCCAGGGTTTGTGCGTCCAGGGTTTGGAGCTTTCACGGGCGCGGTAGATGGCGAAGGTGGCGACGATGGCGCCCAGCACTTCCATCAGCAGGATGGCCGGCAGCGCAATGCTGGCAATGCGCGGTCCCAGCGACGCCGACGAAGCCACAAACTGCGAAACGATCAGCAGCGCCACCGAGGACATCGGCGACATCGCGCAGCCGACCCACAGGGCCTGCTTCCAGCTGGCGCCGCTGCCCACGTTGCCGAGCGCGACGCCGGTGATCTTGGCCAGGGCCCGCGCCACGACCAGCGCCGCCACCAGTCCGGCCACCTGGCCGCTCCAGTCGGCCTGCGCGGCCACCACGGAAACCAGTACGAACATCAGCATGGTCAGCATCGCCGAGGCGGTGCCCATCTGCCGCGGCCAGGACCAGGGCCGGGGGTTGAGCTGCTTGAGCATCATGCCGCCCAGCAGTGCGGCCAGGGGCGCCGAGCCGCCGAAGTGGGCGGCCAGTGCGGCGCCGGTGGCGATCAGGGCCAGCAGCAGGATGGCGGTGTTCTCGCTGGTCGGGCTCATCACGCGCAGGGCCGAACGCAGCGCCAGCGCCAGGCCGGCACCGACCACCACCGACAGGCCCAGCACCACCGCCACCGGGTAGAGGGTGTCGGTCAGGCTTTGGTCGGCGGTGTTCATCATGCCGGCGCGGGCGCTGCAAAGCGTCAGCGCATACAGCGTGCTCAGGGTCGACAGCACCATGGCACGCTCGGTGACGGGGCCGGAGGCGCGGGTGTCGATGATCACGCGCGACAGCACCGCCGGCGAAGCCGCCATGGCCAGCAGGGCCAGCGGCTCGGCGACCACGTCACGCACGCCGAAAAAAGTCAGCGCCCAATAGACGGCGACAAAGGTCAGCGTCGATTCGGCCAGGCTTTGCACCAGCACCATGGGGTTGTGGCGGAACCAGCGCAGCGGAATGCGGCCACCCGCTTCAAACAGCACGACGGCCACGCCGAGTTCCAGCAGAAAAAGGCCGGTTCCCTGTAGCGGCCAGGCCGCACCGGTGAATCCGGCCAGACCGGCAAAGGCGCCGACCGCCGAATAACCCACCACCTTGGGAACGCCTGCATAACGCTGCACCAGGTGCCCGGTCAGCGCGGCCAGCGCCAGCAGGATGGACCACTGAACCGTGGGAAGTCCCGCCGAGGGTTTGATCCATTCGGCCCAAATGGCCACGATTTCATTCATGGATGAGTGTCTCCGCTGATTGATTGAAATTCATGCAGCGCCGCGCAGGGGTGCGCGGGTGCTCGATGGGGACAGGCCGCCGATGCGGCGACAAGCCCCGGGGGCCTGCTGCGGTTCATTGTCGGGGCCGGGGGTTGCAGGCCGGACAGGCACCCATGGGAAAAGCAGCCCCAATTTACAACGCTTCACACTCTTTGCATGTAGGACAAGTACTCACATGCGGGCCTGCCGCGCTGTTGGTGTGATGGCTGTCAGGGTACTGACAGTTCCCGTGGAACTCAATCGGGCAGAAAAAAGCTGGCCGGCTTGCTGCGCCAGCGCGCCCAGATCGCAGAACGGATGCGGCCGCGGTCCACACCGCTGACGCTGTGGGCCCGCAGCGCCAGCCGGAAGGCGAAGTAAAAACTCACCCCCAGGTTGAGTGCACCGATCAGCGGGATGGACGCCACGCACCACCACAGGGCCGGCTGCCGCAACGCGTCCCAGCCCAGGGCCGCAGCGGCCGCAGCCAACTGGCCCGAGGACAGCGTGACGTGGCGCACTTCGAGTTCCAGACCGAAAAAGCCGGTCATGGGCGGAATCAGCCCCAGCATGAAACCCAGGGCGATGTTGGACGTGAAGCCGGAAATGTTGTCGCGCATGAAATGGGCCCAGCGCCGCGCCCGAGCAACGCCCAGGGCCCGCGTGATGCGCGGGTTGTAACGCATGGCTGACGCCAGCCGGTACAGCACAAACCAGTTTTCCACCCAGCCGCCGATGATGCTGGCGGCAAACAGCACCACACCGGTGAAGGCGGCCCACAGCAGCGTGGGGCCGAGCAGGCTCAGGGTGTGCAGCACATGACCGGCTTCTTTCGCGTCGATCATCGGCCGCCCCAGCCCGTACTGCATGGCGAGGCTGATCAGCAGCACGACCGGCACCACCACGAGCACGTTGCCCAGCACGGCCGCCACTTGGGAGCGCACCAGGTGGGTGACCTCGTCGACAAACTCGCTGACCGCTTCGCCGGTGCGCAGGTCCTTGAGCTTGGCGGCCATGGCCGGTGCCGTCATGGCCGGCTGTTTGGTGGCCAGCGTGAAGTGCAGCAGCTGGATCAGCACAAAGCTGGCGGCATACACGATGCTGGCCAGGAAGCCGCTCCAGAAGGCCGACAGCGCCAGCCCCACCACCATGAACTTGAGCAGCGTGGTGACGGCCGTCAGGGCGCCGCCGCCGGCCGCCTTGCCCAGCATGTCGGTGTAGGCGGCACGGTCGCGCGTGATGTAGTGCTCGCCGGTCTCGGCGCCGCGCTCGGCCACCTTGGCGGCCAGCAGGGTGGAGTTGCTGGCCACCAGCGCGCGTATGCTGCGGCGCTCTTCGGCCAGCAGCACCAGCCGGGCCAGCAGCTGCATGGCGCTGGTGGCGGGTTTGTCCGAAAGCAGGCAGTCGAGCAGCTCGCGAATGCGCAGGATGCGCTCGCGCAACTGGCGCAGGCGAAACACCAGGCCGACCGAGATGCCATGTTCATCGAGATGGACGTACACCGACGAGGCGGCGCTGCGGCAAGCCTCGAGCCGGCTCTTGAACTGGTCCAGCGCCAGGTGCAGCGCGCCGCTGTCGGGCCCGTGCAGCAGCAGCGCGGCGCGCAGCGCTTCAAGATCAGCTTGCAGGCCGTGAAAGGGCCGGGCCAGCAGGCTCTGGGAACTCATGCGCAGGCGCAGTTCCGGCGAGAAGCCGGTGGCGCAGACCTGGCTGGTGCAGTAGGTCAGGGACTCCAGCAGCGTGACCTGCCAGTCCTGCAACAACGTGCTGGCGCCGGTGGCAGGGGGTTCGCCAACGGCTTCGTCGCCGGCCGGTGTGGCGATGGGCGGGTCCAGCAGGGCGCCCAGCCGGCCCAGCGTGTCCTCGTCGAGCAGCTTGAGCCACTGCGCGTCGAACGGCACCGGGAACAGCAGCATGAACAGTTCGGTGGCGTGCGTGGTCTCGGGCGTGCCCGGCAACAGCTTGTAGCGCAGCCGTTCGCCGAGTTCGCTGAGAAAGGCGGCACGCGGCGCAAAACCGAAATCGGAAAACAGGGGCGTGGCATCCACCGTCTCGACCAGGGTGAGCCACCATTGACGCAGCCGCTCCGGAAAACCCGGCCGGGCGTGCGCCGCGTCCAGGAACAGCTGGACCCGGGACAGCGCGGCCTGCGCATTGCCGGCGTCCCCGCGTATCCAGTCCAGCAGGTCGCTGAGCCAGAGGTGCCGCACGGCCAGCTCGGCCCGCGGCTCCAGCTGGTCCAGCAACTCGCTCAGTGTCCGCATGGCCTAGTGCAGGACACGGCCGGCGCCGGCCTGGCCCGGTCCGCCGGCATCGCCCGCCTCGAGCACAAACATCGGAATGGTCGCCTCGAAACGTTCGCCATCCTCGGCGACACAGAAGTAGCTGCCATGCATGGTGCCGGTCGGGGTGCGCAGGCGCGAACCGCTGCTGTACTGGAAGGACTCGCCGGGCTTGAGCAAGGGCTGGTGGCCCACCACGCCCAGGCCCTTGACCTCTTCGGTGTGGCCACGCGCGTCGCTGATGATCCAGTGGCGCGAGATCAGTTGCGCCGCGACTTCGCCGGTGTTGGTGATCGTGACGGTGTAGGCAAAGCCGTACACCTCGTCGTCGGGCGCAGATTGCTCGGGAAGGTAGTGCGGCTGGACGTCGCAGGAAAATTCGTATTTCGGCATGGGGTCCACAAGAGTGGCGCCCATGTTAACCGCCCTCTGGCGGGCAGGAGAATCCGGGGGAAATGGGCGGGATGCGCGCTTGCTGCGACAATCTCGCCATGAGCCAAAACAAGCCACCCGTGTACCGGATTGCCCCTTCGATTTTGTCCGCCGATTTCGCGCGCCTGGGGGAGGAACTCCGGTCGGTCATCGAGGCCGGTGCCGACTGGATCCACTTTGACGTGATGGACAACCATTACGTGCCCAACCTCACCTTCGGGCCCATGATCTGCAGCGCCCTCAAGCCGCACGCCAAGAAGGCCGACGGCACCGCGGTGCCGATCGACGTGCATCTGATGGTGCAGCCGGTGGACAGCCTGGCTGCGGCCTTTGCCGATGCCGGCGCCGACCTGATCAGCTTCCACCCCGACGCTTCCGGCCACGTGCACCGCAGTGTGCAGGCCATCAAGTCCAAAGGCTGCAAGGCCGGTCTGGTGTTCAACCCGGCCGCGCCGCTGGACGTGCTGGACTGGGTCATCGACGACATCGACCTGATCCTGATCATGAGTGTCAACCCTGGTTTTGGCGGCCAGAGTTTCATCGACTCGGCCCTGCGCAAGATCGAGCAGGCGAGGAAGCGCATTGACGCCTCGGGCAAGGACATCCGTCTGGAGGTCGACGGCGGCATCAAGCTCGACAACATCGCGCAGGTGGCTGCTGCCGGCGCCGATACTTTTGTGGCGGGCAGTGCGATTTTCGGCAAGCCGGACTACCGGGCGGTGATCGCGGGCATGCGGGCAGCACTGGCGACATAAGCCGACAGCGCAGGATGCGGGTGAACCAGGGGCCGTGCCCTGGCTAGATTGGAAAGGCCGGACCATGGGGACAGCGGGCAAATCAGAAGCGGGGGCGCTGCAGCAGACCGCAGGGGCAGATGCGCCGGCGCCGCTGCACAGGCACCGAATTCTGGTGATCGAGGACAGCGAGGACATCCGTTACCTGCTCACGGCCCTGCTCCAGGACAGCTATGAGGTGGTGGCGGCTGCCGCCGGCGAGGCCGGTCTGCAGATGGCCCGGTCGGCCGAGCGGCCCGACATCATCCTGCTCGACGTGGTGATGCCGGACATGGACGGCTACGAGGTGCTTGCCCGGCTCGGCCGGGACCCGCGCACCGCCGATATCCCGGTCATCTTCCTGACCGCGCTGGGCAGCGAGGACGAAGAGCACCGGGGTCTGGACCTGGGCGCCACCGACTACGTGACCAAGCCCATCAGTCCGCCGGTGCTTCTGGCCCGCCTGAAATTGCACCTGGAGCGCAGCGCCAACGCCAGGCGGCTGAAGGTGTTGTCCGAGCAGCTTTCGCGGTATCTGGCGCCGCAGGTGTACCAGTCGCTTTTCGACGGTTCGCGCCAAGCTGAAATCCGGACGCAGCGCAAGAAGCTGACGGTGTTTTTTTCCGACATCAAGAACTTCACCGAATCGACGGCGCAGTGGCAGCCCGAAGAGGTCACGCTGCTGCTCAACAGCTATTTCGCGGAGATGTCGCAGATTGCCGCCGAATACGGCGCCACGCTGGACAAATTTATCGGGGACGCCATCGTCATTTTTTTTGGCGACCCGCATACGCTGGGCGTTCGCGAGGATGCCTTGCAGTGCGTGCGGATGTCCATCGCCATGCAAAAACGCATGGAAGGGCTGCGGGCCCGCTGGCGGGACATGGGCATCCACAGGAATTTCGAGATTCGCATCGGCATCAACTCGGGGTTTTGCGACGTCGGCAATTTCGGCAGCAGCCTGCGCATGGAATACACCATCATCGGCCGCGAGGTCAACCTGGCGGCCCGGCTCGAGCAGGCCGCCGAACCCGGCGAAATCCTGATTTCCAGCGAGACCCATGCCCTGGTGCAGGGCGAGGTCCAGGCCGACGCACGGGACGCCATCCTGGCCAAGGGGTTTTCCCAACCCATTCCCGTTTATGTGGTCCGTCCGGAAACCACGGGACTGCCTGGCGATCCGGCGGTCATTCGCTGCGACCGGCCGGGCCTGCATCTGGAAATCGATGCGGGCCGACTGACCGCGGCGCAAAAGGCCGAGGCCGTGAGCGAGTTGCGCAAGGCGCTGGCCAGGCTGGAAGCGACGGCGGCTGGTGAGCCGCCGGCCGATGCCTGGCCCACCGCCATCGAAGGGCTGGACCTGGCCCTCGGGTTGCGCCGGGCGATGGGCGTGAAAACGCTTTATTTTTCCATGCTGAGCCGTTTTCTGGAAGGGCGCAAGGACACGCCCGGTCGCCTCCGGGAGGCGCTGGACGCGGGCGACCTGCAAGCGGCGGAACTGCTGGTCCACTCCCTGCGCGGCCTGTCCGCGCAGATCGGTGCCACGCAGGTGCCCGGGCACGCCCAGGCGCTGGAGCAGGCCCTGCACGGGGAGCAGCCGCGCGCCGCGCTCGATGTTTTGCTGAAGCGGCTGGAGGCCTCGCTGGGCGAGTTGATCGCGGCGCTGGAGGCCGGCTTGCCTGCGGCGGCAACGCCATGACCGCGCGGCTGCGTCCGGCGGCAGGCAGGCGTGCAGGGTCCGCTGGTGTATCGTCCGTACAGGCGGATCGGGAAAAGCACCCCGGCACCGATTCCCGTACCCAGCCCGCATGAGGCCCCCGCCATGAAGCTGCCCTTTCGCACCAACATCACCATTGCCCTGGGCCTGGGCCTGCTCCTGATGGCCCTGAGCACGGGCACGTCCTACCTGACCATCAATGCGCTGCTCGAGGGCGAGAAAAGCGAAGAAAAAATCCAGGTGACGGTGGTCCTGCTGGAGCGGCTCGTCTCGCAGTTCAAGACCACGGAGTCCCTGCAGCGGCGTTACCTTTTGACCAATATCGACAGGGACCTGGCTTCCTACCGGCAGGCCAGGGCGGGCGTGCAGCAGGTGCTGCGGGGCGCCGGTGACCTGCCGATGGCGGGCGAGAGCCTGGAGGACCTGCGCACCCTGCAGGGGCTGATCGCCCGGCGCCTGGATCTCATGGAAGAGACCGTCAGCGCCCGGCAGCAGGCGGGGCTGGAAGCGGCGACCGTGCTGGTCGGCAGCGACCTCAATCGCCAGCTTCACGATGACATCGAGGAACTCGCCGGCCGGATCAAAAGCGAACAGACGCTGACCCTGGAGCGGTCCGAGCAAAACGCCCGGCGGACAGCACAGACGGTCCGGCTGTTGATCCTGCTGAGCGGCCTGCTCTCGCTCGGGCTGCTCGGCTGGACCATTCGGGCCGTGATCCGCGCGCAGGCGAGCAACCGCCGCATCCAGGCGGAGCTGGCCGACAGCGAAGCCATGAGCCGCGCCATCACCGAGAGCATGGCTGACGGCGTCATCACCGCGACCCCGGAGGGGCTGATTGCCAACGCCAACAGTGCGGCCCGGCACTTGTTTGGCTATCGGCTCAAAGACTTGCTGGAGCAGCCGGTGGCCATGCTTTTGCCGGCGCGCTGGCAGCCGGGTTTTTCCGCTTTTTTTGCCACCCTGGTCAACCGCCCGCCAGGCTTCAGGGAGTCCGATACCGAGGTCCTGGCCGTGCGCCGCGATGGCAGCGAGTTTCCCGTCAATGTGTCCTTCGGCGACGTCAATGTGCGCGGGCGGCGGCTGTTCACGGCCATCATCCGCGACATTTCCGAACGCAAGCGCATTGCTGATGCGTTACACGACAGCGAGGAGCAGTTGCGCCAGCTGACCGACAATGTCCCGGCCCTGATGGCCTATGTGGACAGCGACCAGCGCTTCCAGTTTCATAACAAGGCCTATGAAGAGGTTTTTGGTTTGCCGCGGGAAAAAATCCACGGCAAGACGCTGCTTGAAATCGCTGGCCCCGAGTTTTACAGCCGGATAAGCGGCCATGTGCGGGAAGCGCTGTCCGGTTATGCGGTGCGTTACGAGCGGGAGCAGCTCACCGCCAGCGGCGAGCGGCGCGAATACGTGATGAGTTACTTCCCGCGCTACGGTGAAGGCGATGTGCAGGACAAGGTCATCGGATTTTTCACGCTCGGCACCGACGTCACCGAGCTCAAGCGCATCGACCGCATGAAGAGCGAGTTTGTCTCCACGGTCAGCCATGAACTGCGCACGCCCCTGACCTCGATACGCGGTTCGCTGGGGCTGGTCTCTGGCGGTGTGGCCGGAGCGCTGCCGGACCGCGCCAAAAGCCTCGTGGAAATCGCCAAAAACAACTGTGAGCGGCTGATCCGCCTGATCAACGACATCCTCGACAGCGAAAAAATCGAATCCGGGAAGATGCAGTTCGAGTTGCAGTCGCTGGAACTGCTGCCCCTGCTGCAGCAGACGCTGGCGGACAACGAAGGTTTTGCCGCGCAGCACCAGGTCAAGCTGATCCTGCATGCGCCCAGGCAGCCCCTGAAGGTCCAGGTGGACAGCGACCGCCTGCTCCAGGTGATGACCAACCTGCTGTCCAACGCCATCAAGTTTTCTCCCGCGCAAGGCACGGTGCTGGTGCTGCTGGGCCGGCACGCGGGTCGCGTGCGCGTCGAGGTCAGTGACAGCGGACCGGGGATTCCCGAAGAATTCCGCCAGCGCATTTTCCAGAAGTTCTCGCAGGCCGACTCGTCCGATACGCGCCAGAAGGGCGGGACCGGTCTCGGCTTGGCGATTTCGAAAGCGATCATTGAGCGGATGGAGGGAAGCCTCGGCTTCACCTCCAAGGTCGATGTGGGAAGCACCTTCTTTTTCGAGCTGCCGGAGTGGCGCGAGGCGCCCCCGGTCACGGCGCCCATGAGTCTTTACGGCCTCAACCGGCCGCGCATCCTGGTCTGTGAAGACGACCCGGATGTGGCGCAACTGATAGGCATGATGCTGGACAAGGCCGGCTTCGATGCCGACATCGCCCACACGGCGGCGCAGGCCCGCGACTACCTCAGGATGGAGTCCTACGCCGCCATGACCGTGGATATCCAGCCCCCCTACGAAAACGGGCTGGAACTGATCCGCTCCCTGCGCCAGGACGAGCGCACGGCAGACCTGCCGGTTCTCGTTTTGTCGGTGACGGCGGCGGAAGCCCGCTTGTACGCCGGCGCCACGGTGGCGGTGTCCGACTGGCTTGAAAAGCCGATCGACGAGCAGCGGTTTCTCAATTGCCTGCGGCAAGCCGTTGACAGCCGGCGCGCCCATGGCAAGCGGTGAGCGGGCATGAGCTCCGGCTTTTTTGATGCGGCGATCATTGACCTGGACGGCACCATGGTCGATACGCTCGGTGATTTTGTGGTCGCCCTGAACCGGATGCTGGCCGATCTGTCGCTGTCGCCGGTCGAACGATCCGTGGTCGGGACACGGGTAGGCAAGGGCTCGGAGCATTTGATCAGCGCTGTCCTGGATCATGTGCTGAATCGGCCTGTATCCCTTGACGGGCGGTCTTCGGTAGCTATCAATAAAGAAGCAGTTGGGCAACTGTTGCCGGCTGCCTGGAGCAGCTACCAGCGCCACTACCTGGCGATCAACGGCCAGCATGCCAGCGTCTACCCGGGCGTGCTGGAGGGCTTGCAGCTGCTGCAGCGCCAGGGCCTGAAGCTGGCCTGCCTGACCAACAAGCCGACCGCGTTTGCCCTGCCCCTGCTCAAGGCCAAGGGCCTGGACGGTTTTTTCAGCCTGGTGTTCGGCGGCGATTCGTTCGAGCGGAAAAAACCCGACCCTCTGCCGCTGCGCAAGACCTGCGAGGCACTGGGAAGCGCACCCTCGCGAACGCTGATGATTGGTGACTCCAGCAACGATGCGCAGGCGGCGCGGGCCGCAGGTTGTCCGGTGTTGCTGGTGACTTACGGCTACAACCATGGCCAGCCCGTGCGCGGTGTGGACGCCGATGGTTTTGTCGACACGCTTGCGGCGATGGACCTGGCCGCCCTGAAAACAAAAACGGGGCTTGCGCCCCGTTAAAAATCACAGCCGGCGCTGGGCTCAGGCGGGTTTGCCCAGCAGAGCGTCCTTGAGTTTCCAGTCGGCGGGCACGGGACCGAGCCAGATACGCATCAACGCGTTGAAAAATTCCGGCTCCTTGAAGGGCTCGCCTTGCGGAACCCCCTTGACGGTGATCACCGTGCCGGTGCCGGGCACCCAATCGATCATGAAGACGTCGCCGGCGAGCAGCTTTTTCTGGTCCGAGAAAATCTGCCCCATCTTGATCAGGCCCGGGATCAGCTTCGACATTTCAGCTTTGGGCGCGTTGTCCTGCACGCCGCGCGTGAAGAGCTTGCCGAGTTCGTTGGAATCAATCTCACGCAGCATGGTGATCTGCAGACGCTTGGCGCCGGGGGCGGCCAGCACCTCCTCCGGGGTGGCGGCTTTTTTGCCGAGGTACAGGCCGGCGGTGTACACCTTGAAGACGGCCTTGAAACGCACGCCGGCGCCATTGAGCACCAGCTTGCTGCCGCGCATGTCGATCTGGTCATCCAGTTTGACACCGCCCACCTCCACGGTGGCTGCTGCGGCGCTGCATGCCAACAAAAGCGACACAGCGCCCGCCAAGCATGGTTTCATCCAGGTCATAAGAGGTCTCCCAAAAAAAGAACGGTCGTTCGTTAATGAGTGTATTTTGGTCCGGCCCCTGAGCCGCCACAAGAGGGTTTGCGAGATAAGCGTTACTACTAGTTACATTCTTTCGGGGCTATGGGGGCGCCTGATTTTTTGGGCCCCCGCTGAACTTCGCTCTTTTGCGTTTGTGTGAGTGGCTGGGCGGCGCCTTCTGTCCTTCTGGCTTTGCTACACTCGGCCTTCCATGTTCATTCATCGCATCATTCAGACAGGTAGCAGCTACCGGGGAGCCTGGCCCTGGCGGGCCTGACAGCTCTCGCATGCCGAGGCCATCCCGCCTCGTTGCCCTGCAAGCCTGTTTTGATGCGCTCTTGCCCTCCTGCAACGAGCATCCTTGCCCCGTTTTTTGGGGCGTACTGAATGAGGGTGGCCACGCCGGCGCGCGTGGGTCCACCGGTGAAGGAACTTGCCGTGATCACTGAACTTGAATTCAAAAGCCTTGCGCAGCAGGGCTACAACCGCATTCCGCTGATGGCGGAGGCGTTTGCCGACCTCGAAACCCCGCTCTCCCTGTACCTCAAGCTGGCGCATTCGAGGGACGGCGGAAAATTCAGCTTTCTGCTCGAATCGGTCGTCGGCGGTGAGCGTTTTGGCCGCTACAGCTTCATCGGCCTGCCGGCCCGCACCCTGGTGCGCGCCAGCGGTTTTGGCGCCGACGTGCTGACGGAGGTCGTGCGCGACGACCAGGTCATCGAAACCTCCAAGGCCAACCCGCTTGATTTCATCAGCGACTACCAGAAGCGTTTCAAGGTCGCGCTGCGGCCCGGCCTGCCGCGTTTTTGCGGTGGTCTGGCTGGTTATTTCGGCTACGACACGGTGCGCTACATCGAGAAAAAACTCGAAGCCTCCTGTCCGCCTGATACGCTGGGCTGTCCCGATATCCTGCTGCTGCAATGTGAAGAACTGGCGGTGATCGACAACCTGTCGGGCAAGCTCTACCTGATCGTTTACGCCGACCCGGCCCTGCCGGAAGCCTATGCGAACGCCAAGAAGCGCGTGCGGGAACTGAAGGAGCAGCTCAAGTACTCGGTCAGCGCGCCCGTGGTCAAGCCGACCCAAGGCTATCCGGCCGAACGTGACTTTGCGAAAGCCGACTACCTGGCGGCTGTCGAACGCGCCAAGCGGCTGATCGAGGCGGGCGACTTCATGCAGGTGCAGGTCGGCCAGCGCATCAAGAAGCGCTACACCGAGTCGCCGCTGTCGCTGTACCGCGCGCTGCGTTCGCTCAACCCCAGCCCCTACATGTATTACTACCACTTCGGGGATTTTCATGTGGTCGGGGCCTCGCCGGAAATCCTGGTGCGCCAGGAGAAAACGGAAGAAGGTCAAAAGATCACCATCCGCCCGCTGGCCGGCACGCGCCCGCGCGCTTCGTCGCCCGAGGCCGACAAGGCCGTCGAGCAGGAACTGATCAACGACCCGAAAGAGCGTGCCGAACACGTGATGCTGATCGACCTGGCGCGCAACGACATCGGCCGCATCGCCAAAACCGGCACGGTCAAGGTGACCGAGGCGTTTTCGGTGGAGCGTTACAGCCATGTCATGCACATCGTCAGCAATGTCGAGGGCGTGTTGCTCGACGGCATGACCAGCATGGACGTGCTCAAGGCGACTTTCCCGGCCGGCACGCTGACCGGCGCGCCCAAGGTGCATGCGATGGAACTGATCGACCAGTTGGAGCCGACCAAACGCGGCCTGTACGGCGGCGCCTGCGGCTACCTCAGCTATGCCGGCGACATGGACGTGGCGATAGCGATTCGCACCGGCGTCATCAAGGACCAGATGCTGTATGTGCAGGCGGCAGCCGGCGTGGTGGCCGATTCGGTGGCCGAGCTCGAATGGAAAGAGACCGAGGCCAAGGCGCGCGCCTTGCTGCGCGCTTCCGAGCTGGTCGAAGAAGGCCTGGAATAAGGAGCGGATCATGAAATTACTGATGATCGACAACTACGACTCCTTCACCTACAACATCGTCCAGTATTTCGGCGAGCTCGGTGCCGAGGTCGAGGTCTTCCGCAACGATGAAATCACCGTCGAAGGCATTGCCGCACGCGCGCCGGACCGGCTGGTGATTTCACCCGGCCCGTGTTCACCGGCGGAAGCCGGTATTTCGGTGGCGGCCATTCAGCATTTCGCCGGCAAGCTGCCGATCCTGGGCGTCTGCCTGGGCCACCAGGCGGTGGGCGCGGCCTTTGGCGGCAAGATCGTGCGTGCGCAGCAGCTGATGCACGGCAAGACCAGTGTGATCAGCACCACGCAGCAAGGCGTGTTTGCCGGTTTGCCCAAGCAGTTCACCGTCAACCGCTACCACTCGCTGGCGATCGACAAGGCGTCCTGCCCCGAGGTGCTGGCCATCACCGCCTGGACCGACGACGGCGAGATCATGGGCGTGCGCCACAAGGAACTCGCGATCCAGGGCGTGCAGTTTCACCCTGAATCGATACTGACCGAACACGGCCACGCGATGCTGAAAAACTTCCTTGAGCAGCGCGCCTAGTCTTGGCTCTGTTTGCTATTAAAAGCGTAGCTGCTTGTGCATATTCCATAAGGGCTGGTGGCATAAATGACGACAAAAGTTGACCTGAGAAGCGACACCGTGACGCAGCCCACCGAAGGCATGCGTGCCGCGATGGCCTCTGCGCCGCTGGGTGACGACGTGTTCGGCGACGACCCGAGTGTGAACGCGCTGCAGGACAAGATCGCGGCGATGCTGGGCTTCGAGGCGGCGCTGTTTGTGCCCACCGGCACCCAGAGCAACCTGTGCGCCATCCTGGCCCACTGCCAGCGTGGCGACGAATACATCGTGGGGCAGATGGCACACTGCTATCGCTGGGAAGGCGGCGGTGCAGCGGTGTTTGGCAGCGTGCAGCCGCAGCCGCTGAATCACCAGCCCGACGGCACCTTGGCCCTGGCGGACGTCGAGGCGGCCATCAAGCCCGATGACGCGCACTTTGCGCGCACCCGGCTGTTGGCGCTGGAGAACACGCTGGGCGGCAAGCTGCTGCCTTTCGAGTATGTGCAGCAGGCGACCGCCCTGGCGCAAAGACACGGACTCAGCCGCCACCTGGACGGTGCACGGCTGTTCAATGCCGCCGTTGCGCAGGCCGCCCAAACGGGCAGCAACCCGCTGGCCGAGGCGCGGCGCATTGCGCAATGTTTTGACAGCGTTTCGGTGTGTTTCAGCAAAGGCCTGGGTGCCCCGGTGGGGTCCGCCTTGTGCGGCTCGCGCGAATTCATCGCCCGGGCGCATCGCATCCGCAAGATGGCGGGCGGCGGCATGCGCCAGGCCGGCATGCTGGCGGCCGCGGCCTCGCATGCGCTGGACCACCATGTGGGGCGGCTGGCCCAGGACCATGCGCTGGCCCAACATCTGGCCGACGGGCTGGCGGGTATTGAAGACCTGCAGGTGGAGGTGCCGCAGACCAACATGGTGTTTGTGGATTTGACGGGGGCGGCCAGAGAACAGTCTGCGGCCTTGCTCAAGCACCTGGCGGGGCAGGGTGTCCAGGCCACCGGCCTTTACCGCCTCCGGTTTGTCACCCACCTGGACGTGGACACCGCCGGTGTGGATCGTGCTGTGGCGGCGATTCGCCAATTTTTCAACGCAAGGACGTGAGCCATGCCCGATGTTCAACACTTGTTGCTTTTCATCGCGGCCGGCTGGCTGCTCAACCTGACGCCGGGCCCTGATGTGCTGTACATCGTGACAAACTCCCTGCGCTCGGGCGCGCGCGCCGGCATTGTTGCGGGCCTGGGCATCACGGCCGGTTGTTTCGTCCACATCTTCGCGGCCGCGGTCGGCGTCAGCGCACTGCTGGCCGCCTCGGCCACGGCCTTCACGGTACTCAAATGGATGGGCGCTGCCTACCTGCTGTGGACAGGCATCAAAATCCTGTTTTCCAGGCGCCCGCAAGCCGCCACCGACCTGATGGCCGCGGCCGCCAGCGAACCGCAACGCCCGCTGAAGGCGGTGTTCATCGGTGGTTTCTGGACCAATGTGCTCAATCCCAAGGTGGCGATCTTTTTCCTCGCGTTTGTGCCGCAGTTCATCGCGCCTGACGCCGCCAGCCCGGCGCTGGCTTTTGCGATGCTGGGCGTGCTGTTCAATCTCAACGCCATCCCTGTCAACGTGGGTTGGGCGCTGGTTGCCGCGTGGATGGCCAGGCGCGATGCGGTGCAGCGCGGCATGCACTGGCTGGACCGCGCCGCCGGCGTGATGTTCATCGGATTTGGCATCAAGCTGGCCCTTGCCGACCAGCCGGCGAACTGATCCAGATATTCTTCAGTCAAGAACACAGAAACGAGACACGTCATGCCCCACACCCACAAAATCACCCCGCAGGAAGCCGTTCAGCGCACCATCGAACACCGCGAGATTTTCCACGACGAGATGCTGCACATCATGCGGCTGATCATGAGCGGAGAGATGTCGCCGGTGCTGATGGCGGCGCTGATCACCGGTCTGCGCGTGAAGAAGGAAACCATTGGCGAGATCACCGCGGCGGCTCAGGTGATGCGCGAGTTTTCCACCAAGGTCCATGTGGCCGACAAGACACACCTGGTCGACATCGTCGGCACCGGCGGCGACGGCTCGCACACCTTCAACATCTCGACCTGCTCGATGTTTGTGGCCGCGGCGGCCGGCGCCAAGGTCAGCAAACATGGTGGGCGCAGCGTCAGCAGCAAGTCCGGCAGCGCCGACGTGCTCGAAGCCCTGGGCATCAACATCAACCTGCCCCCTGACGCGATTGCCAAATGCATCGCGCAGGTTGGCGTTGGTTTCATGTTTGCGCCCAACCACCATCCGGCGATGAAAAACGTCGCCCCGGTGCGCAAGGAACTCGGCGTGCGCACCATCTTCAACATCCTCGGGCCGCTGACGAACCCGGCCGATGCGCCCAACATCCTGATGGGCGTGTTCCACCCCGACCTGGTCGGCATCCAGATACGCGCGTTGCAGCGCCTGGGCGCCGAACATGCGCTGGTGGTCTACGGCAAGGACGGCATGGACGAGGTGTCACTGGGGGCGGCCACCGTGGTCGGCGAGCTCAAGGGCGGCGAAATCACCGAGTACGAAATCCATCCCGAGGACTTCGGCCTGGCCATGGCCAGCAACCGCACCCTGCGCGTGGAAACGCCCGAGCAGTCCATGGCCATGCTCAGGAGCGTGCTCGACGACGAGCCCGGCGCGGCGCGCGACATCGTCATCCTCAACGCCGGCGCCGCCCTGTATGCGGCCAATGTGGCCGAATCCATGCTGGCCGGCATCGCGCTGGCCCGCAAGGCCATCACCTCCGGCGCCGCCAAAGGCAAGCTTGAGCAGCTTGTTTCCACTTCCCAAGCCCTGGCGACCTGAACCATGTCCGATATCCTGAACAAGATTGTGGCCGTCAAACGCGAAGAAGTCGCCGCGGCGCTCAAGCGCAAACCCCTGGCCGCGATGCGTTTTGACGCCGAGTCGCGCGTGCTGACGCGTGATTTTGTCGGCGCCCTGCGCGCCAAAATCAGCGCCGGCAAGCCCGCCGTGATTGCAGAAATCAAGAAGGCCAGTCCCTCCAAGGGGGTGTTGCGCGCCGACTTCATTCCGGCGGACATTGCCCAAAGTTATGCGGAGCATGGCGCCGCATGTTTGTCGGTGCTCACAGACAAGGATTTTTTCCAGGGCAGCATCGACTACCTGAAGCAGGCACGTGCGTCCTGCAGCCTGCCGGTGCTGCGCAAGGACTTCATCGTCGACCCCTACCAGGTCTACGAATCGCGCGTCATGGGTGCCGACTGCATCCTCTTGATTGCCGCCTGCCTGGACGACGCGCAGATGAAGGCGCTGGAGGCGTTGGCCCTGTCGCTGGACATGGCGGTGCTGGTGGAGGTGCACGATCGCGCCGAGCTGGAGCGCGCGCTCCAGCTCAAGACGCCGCTGCTGGGCATCAACAACCGCAACCTGCAGACCTTCGAGGTGTCGCTGGACACCACGCTGGGCCTGCTCAAGGACGTGCCGGCCGACCGCCTGCTGGTCACCGAGTCGGGGATTTCGACCCCCGCCGACGTGGCGCGCCTGCGCGAGGCCAAAGTCAACGCTTTCCTGGTCGGCGAGGCCTTCATGCGGGCCGAAGACCCCGGTGTCGCGCTGGCGGGCCTGTTTCCGGATGCTACTGATTAAATAGCCGCGCACGCCCATGCCACAAGGACTGCAGGCCGATCTGGCCTTTGAAACTCGGCCCAAGCCGCTGCCGGAGGGCGGCGGCCACGGCCGGCACCTCACGCGCTGGAATCCGGCCGACTGGCCACTGGCGGCCGATTGGGCGCCGGAAGTCGGTCATTTCCTGGCCAGCCAAACCGGCCAGCAACTGGGGGCGTTCATCGAACAGCGGCTCGCGCAAGGGGCCATCATCTACCCGCCACAGCCCTTCCGGGCCCTGGCGCTGACCTCGCTGGCCGATGTCGAGGTCGTGATCCTGGGCCAGGACCCCTACCATGGCCCGGGGCAGGCGCAGGGGCTGGCTTTTTCGGTCCCCGACGGCGTGAAACCCCCGCCCAGCCTGCGCAACATGTTCAAGGAGCTGGCGCGCGACCCGGCGGTGACGCCGGAAGCGCACAGCGGCGGTTCGCTGGAACGCTGGGCCAGCCAGGGCGTGTTGCTGCTCAATACCAGCCTGACGGTGGAAGAAGGGCAGGCCGCCAGCCATGCCAAACAGGGCTGGGAAGTGCTGACCGACCAGCTGATCGCCGCGGTGGCGGCCAAACCCGAGCCGGTGGTGTTCATGCTCTGGGGCGCCCATGCGCAGACCAAACAGGCGCTGATTCCTGCCCGGCACCTGGTGCTGGCGGCCAATCACCCCTCGCCCCTGTCGGCGCTGCGCCCCCCCAAACCCTTCATTGGCTGCGGGCATTTCAGCGCCGCCAACGACTTTTTGCGCAGCCATGGCCGCCGGCCGGTGAGGTGGTAAGCACTTGTTGTTCAGGATTGCCGGATGTCAAATTTCCATGGCATAATCTGAGGTTCGCCAAAGGAGAGGTGGCCGAGTGGTTAATGGCAGCAGACTGTAAATCTGCCCTCTAACGAGTACGCTGGTTCGAATCCAGCCCTCTCCACCAGCGATAATTTTGATAGGCAGGCTTGGCCTGGATGGTTGGTATGCCGTGTTTCGGGGTTGTCTTGAGGTGAAAAGGCGGTCGATGCGGGAGTAGTTCAATGGTAGAACCCTAGCCTTCCAAGCTAATGACGCGGGTTCGATTCCCGTCTCCCGCTCCATCACAACAAGCGCTGGTTTTGTATTTGGCAGGTAGGCAGAGTTTTTGAATTTGGCCCATTTGGCTCAGTGGCAGAGCACTCCCTTGGTAAGGGAGAGGTCCCGGGTCCGATTCCCGGAATGGGCACCATTTCATGGGTGCATGGCCGGCGTGGCGTGCCGGCATGGCTGGTGTGATGGCTGAGGTGTGACAAATTTCGTAAGTAAATCCTTAAGGTATTTGGAGTCGAAAAATGGCAAAAGGCAAATTTGAGCGGACCAAGCCGCACGTCAACGTAGGCACGATTGGACACGTTGACCATGGCAAGACCACCCTGACGGCAGCGATCACGACCGTGCTTGCAGCCAAGTTCGGCGGCGAAGCCAAGGGTTACGACC